>QCVS01000003.1 GCA_003210285.1 Prochlorococcus sp. AG-686-J21 | reverse complement strand
AACGAATTTAATATTCAAAGTAATATTAGGAAAACTACCATAGTTCATCAGGCTAAAAAGTTTGGTGTTGATAATGAAAGATCTGAGAAAGTTACTAATATCGCATTTCAAATCTACGATCAAACTAAAAACATTTTTCATGGCGATACCTATTCAAAAGCAAAAGAACTACTTTGGGCAGCTTGTAATCTTTATGATTGTGGAAAATATGTAAATATAAGTTCTTATCATAAACATTCTTGGTATTTAATTAAAAACTGCGAATTATTGGGATATTCTCAATCTGAGACTAACATCATAGCTTCAATTGTCAGATATCATAGGAAGACTTTACCAAGAAAAAGACATGAATCTTGGCAAAGTTTAATCTCAAAAGAAGATAAAACATTAGTACTTGAAATGTCCTTGATTTTAAGATTAGCGGTCTCTCTGGATCAAAGACCTGAAAATATATTATCGTCGATTAATATTAAACTATTAAATAATATTCTTGCAATTGAACTGATACCTTTAAAAACAAGTCAAGATCTTCTTCTAGAAAAATGGAGCTTAGAGTTATGTAGGAACGTAGTTAAAGAATTAAAAAACTTAGAGTTAAAAGTTGTCTAATTTTTATTTATAAGTTCTTCTTTTGGAAGTTGATTTTGGAATGATTCTGAAAAAATATTAAAAATTAAAGATGAAGCTAAGAGTCCTAATATTCCTGAAATTAAAATAAAGATAATAACCTCCATAGAATTATTATTCTTAACGTTTCTGTTTTTTTTGGCTTTTATAGAGACTTCTTGAACAATTTCTTCTATGTTTACTTCCTTGCGTTTAGTTTTGAATTCGCTCATTATAAACTCTGTATCAACTTTTAACTTTTCAGATATCCTACGAACCATTGCTTTTATAAATACTTTTTCCGGCAAATGATCTTCATTGCCTTCCTCTATAGCCTGAAGTTGGTGAGATCCAATTTTTAAATCAGAGGCTAATTCTTCAATTGATTTATTTCTGCTTACTCTTGCTTCTTTAATAAAATTGCCAATCCTTTTTAAAGAAGAATTATTTTTGGAACTGTTGTCTGAAGTATTAGATTTTATTTCGTCCAAAGTAAATAACTTTTCCCCAATTATAGTGAAATATATCTATCTATCAACTTTATTCGATTATTTGCCCCTAAAGAGATGCTTGTATGATGGATTATAAAGATTAGACCTATTTGCAATAGTATTAATTGCAGGACTAACAATGTAGATAGTAGTTCTAATAAGTTCTTTCTCAAGAGTAAATTTTTCCATATCCTTCAATTCAATTAAAGATGTCCAACCATCATCCCAAGATACTCTGTAACCAACAATTACTTTAGTTTCTGGAGGGTAAAATTCTAATAAAGTTTTTTGCGAACTTTTTATGTGTCTAGCACTCAAATAAAGACATAAAGAGGATTTGTGCTTGGCAAGATCTTTAAGTGATTCTTTTTCAGGCATGCCAGTTCGGCCTCCTGCTCTAGTCAAAATAATAGTTTGGGTTATGTCTGGAATTGTAAGCTCGGCCTGATGATAGGCTGCAGCGACCTGAAAAGCACTTACCCCAGGGATTACTTCAGTCTCGATATCTTTTTGTTTTAATATTTCTAGTTGTTCTTTAACCGCGCCATAAAGGCATGGATCTCCATCATGCAATCTAATTACAGTTTTACCTTTATTGAATCTTTCTATCATTATTGAGGTGATTTTTTCTAGAGTAAGCATGCTGGTTTTTATTTTTTCAGAACCTTCAAGTGAAAAATTTATAATTTTTTCAGGAATTAAAGAATCAGCCCAAAATATAACATCTGCAGATTGTATTTTTTTTAACGCTTTGATGGTTAATAAATCAGGATCGCCTGGACCAACTCCAATAAATGAGATCTTTCTATCCATTATTTCTTTTTTTGTTTTTATATGATTTTAATCTTAAAAAAAATATTCCAATTAATCCAGAGGAAAATAAAAAAATACTTATAAACTGGGCCATGCGTAATCCTCCATGACAAAAGGGTGGAAGCCCCCCAATACATAAAGGATCAATTCTTAAACCTTCAATCCAGAATCTTCCAAAACTATAGCCAATTAAATAAAGACAACTAATAAAGCCAGGCCTCACTGAGTTTTTGTTGTTCTGTTTATAAAATATAGTAATCAATAATATAAAAATTAAAAAATTCCATAATGATTCATAGATAAATGTTGGATGGAAAAACTCGTAATTTATAAACTCTATTGGTCTATTTTGTATGGGTATAAATAACTTCCAAGGTAAATCGGTAGGTATTCCAAAAGCTTCGTTATTGAAGAAATTCCCCCATCTACCAATGGATTGGCCAAGAACAATAGATGGAATTAATATATCTATAAAAGTCTTTAAATGAATATTTTTAGATTTACAAAAAAATAAAATATATAAAAATCCTCCAATTAAGCCTCCATGGATTGCTATTCCCCCTTGCCAAATTGCAAGAAAAGAGGGAATTTGAATTATATTATTAAAAAGGTCAAAAGAAGTAAAAAAGTTATTACCACTATATTGTCTCCATTCGAAAATTACATAGTACGCTCTAGCTCCAATGATTGAAGATATTATTAAAGAGGGTAAAATATCACTTATATATTGAGGATCAATATTTCTTGATTTTGCAAGCTTTTTAGAAATAGAAAGTCCTATTACTACCGATATGGAAATTAGAAGACCATACCATCTAATAGTTAGAAAACCTAAATTTAAAAATGTGTCTCCGGGGGATTGAATAAAAGCTTGATATGTAAGCATTTAAAGGCTAATTAAACACCCTCAGCAGCTTGTACTTTTTCAACCTGCTTCTTCTTGAGCACTAACAGTATTTGAGTTAGGCCTACACCAATAAAAAATGCAATTAAGCCTATTATTCTATAAGGGCTTTGTAGTACTACTTCAGCATCTAGTTGTCCAAAGCCTCCTACATTAGGGTCATTAGTGAGAGGGTCTCCTGCACTTATTTGGTCTTGTTCTTTCACAATCAGTTCAGGACCAACGGGAACAGCCTCGGTAACTATTTCCCCTTTCTCATTCTCAATATTAATTTGATAACTACCATCTTCAATAGTTTCTATTGAATTGATAGTGCCTGAAGAAGAAGAAGTGAATATTACATTGTTACTCTTGTCACCAGTTGGATAAACTTGCCCTCTGCCTCTATTTCCTCCTATATGCAACGAGTACTTTCCATAGTGATACTCTTTATTTGTAGCTGGATTAGGGGAAAGGACTGGAAAAACAATCTCTTTATTAGTATCTCCTGGTAATGGCCCGACAAGAATTATATTGTCTCTTTCTTCGCTGTAATTAGTAAAGTAAACTCCTTCGGTTTCTTCTTTTATTTCATCAGTCCATCTTTCCTGAGGAGCTAATTTAAAGCCATCAGGAAGCATAACTACAGCCCCAACTTGTAAAGGAACCTCTGAACCGTCAGCACCTATTTCCTTTATGTCATCTTTATAAGGAATTTTTACGACAGCTTTGAAAACACTATCAGCCCCAACAGCTTGAGGGACCTCTGCAATAGTTGGCATTTGTGCTAGATGGCAATTTGCGCAGACTATTTTTCCTGTAGCTTCTCTGGGAGATTCGTAATTTTGCTGCGCCCAAAATGGATAAGCAAAAGAGGATCTTGGAAAAATAACAATGCTGGAAATCAAAAGCAGTGTGCATAGAAAGAAGGTTGTTTTTTTCATTATTTGTTGTTTAAAATTAATCATTCTCTTAGGCCCACCAGGGATTTTCATTAGTTCTAAAATCTGTCTCTGACCACTGTTTTACAAGTACAGCATCATCATCTACATCAACATGCGCCAGAGCCAATGATAATGGCGCAGGTCCTCTTACTACTTTCCCATTTGTGTCATATTGACTACCGTGACAAGGACATATGAATTTATTAGCACCGCTATCCCATGGAACAACGCATCCTAAATGGGTACAAATAGCATTTAGTCCGAATTCTCCTATGTCTCCTTCACTATTAACAATTAAGTAAGTTGGATCTCCTTTGAGTCCCTGCACTAAACTTCTATCTCCTGCTTGATGACTTGCTAGCCAACCGGTCTTTGTGACTGGATTACCTAATTCATCTTTTGCAGAAGTTCCACCACCACCACCACCAGCTCTTAGTGGCATAAAATAATTTGCTACGGGATATAAAGCTCCTAATGCGACACCAGTGGCTGTACCAAATGTAAGAAGATTCATAAATTGCCTTCGACCCATGGAGGGGACGTCATTGGAACTTAATTGAGTCATTCGATACTTTAGACTGTTATTTATTAGTTATTATGAATCAGATTGCATGATTTCTGTTGCAAATAGATAGGACTTTTAATAATTTAAAGTATAAGTTTTTATGAGATTGTTTATTATTAAATTATGAAACCTTTGGTAGTTGATGAGATTATCCATTACTTAATTCATCGTTGGGGTAAAAAATATGACTTTAGACTTTTCAAAAGGGGAAAATATTTATATTTTCAAATGATGTGGGGTTTTTTAGGGCAAGAATCTTTTCCCTTAAATGAAATGGAATATAAAAAATCAATAGCAGATAAAATTGAAATATTAAATAGATGCGGCTATTCAGATGAAGTAAGGGAATGGCTCAAAAAAGTAAATTCAAGACCAAGATTAGGAAGAGCTGTAAGTCTTCAACTAAACATTAATGAGAGGATGAAAGAGTTTTTGATTTAAGGCTTTCAGATATGTAAGTTAGCCCAGCTCCTACAAAAAATAGAAGTATTATCGAAATTGAGAGCAATGACATAGTTAAAGGATCTGTTGAAGGTGTAATTACTGCGGATAAGATCGCAGAGGAAATTACCACTATTTTCCAATTTGATAGCATTTTTTCTGTAGTAATAATTCCAAGTGAACCAAGAATAAATTGCAAAACTGGTAGTTGAAATGCTATGGCAGTACTTGACATTAACAATAAAACGAAATCAAAGTATCTCTCTATGGACCATGTTGGTTCAACTATATCAGCTCCAAAATTTATAAAGAAATTTATTGCCGCGGGAACTAATATCCACCAGGAAAAAAGCAAGCCAAGAAAAAATAATAAACCTGATCCAAAAACAGCCGGTAAAATTAAGTTTTTTTCTTTTTTAGTTAAACCTGGAGAAATAAATAATATTAATTGATAAAAAATGTATGGAATAGAGACAATTATTCCGCTATATCCAGCTACTTTAATGGCAACAAATAAAAATTCTCCAGGAGCAAGTTGTAATAAATGTATATCACTTGCAGGAATCTCTAAAAAAGAAATTAAAGGCTTAATTATTAAAAAACTAAAAAAAATACAAATTAATATCGAAAAAATAGAATTAAGTACTCTTTGCCTTAGCTCCTCTAAATGATCAGTAAAAACCATCGAATCATAATTATTATTCTCACTATCTTCTTTCCTCTTCATTCTTTATCTTATTTTATAGTTTGAAATAGATAATCATTTATTTTATGTATAAAACCGTTTTTTTTTATTATTAGTATCTAAGAACTATTTAGTTAATTTTGGATTTGTCGGATCAGGTAATAAAAATGGAGGAGCGTCATTTAAAGAAGATTCTCCATATGTTTCATATTCTCTATAACCACCCATTTTCCCATTTGTTTTCATCAAAGCACTTACGAAAGCAAGTAATAGAAAAACAGTTGGGGCCCCAATAATTAATGCTGCTCCGAATAAGTACCCTACAATAAATTCTGGGAAACTATGATTACCCAAATATTCGTGAGTTCCAAGTAGAAAATCTAACATCTAACAAAATTATTTTTTTTTATTATAAGCTAAATTACTCTTTTAAGATTTTTTTTAATGTAATCGTTTCCTCTTGTAGGATTACCCCACAGAACTTCCACATTATTAAACGAAACGCAACCAGGACCTCCTTTTGTGATTTTTTGGAGGTCTTTTATATTTACAAGACTTATAGGGACTTTAATATTCATTTTTGCTTTACTAAATAAAGCTGCTAAGTCGGCTGATATTTGAATGTCTTCATCCGATGGGTTTTGAGATGAAGACTTTAAAACAACATGACTTCCGGGTGATTCTTGTGCATGGAACCAAAGATCCCCTTTTTTTGAAAACTTAAAACTTATTAGATCATTTTGCCTCATGTTCCTTCCTATTTGAACTGTTAATCCTTTTGGAGTATTTATTTCTATTGGGGATGATTCTAAACCAGATGTGTCTCTTTTTTGTTCTCTTATATTTTTGATTCTCACATTAAACTCTCGACAAATTTCAGCTTTAATTTCTTCCAGTAAATTGATTCTAATTGTCTGACTTTCATTTTTTAGAGAATTTAAGTTATCCAATAGAGCACTAAATTCTTCTAATCTATCAAGTTTGTTTTTATAAATATCAATCCTTTCTTTAATTAAATTTTGTGCCCTTTTAAGTTTTTTTGACTTTTTATAAAGCTTTTGGCCTTTGATAATATCTTGTTTTTGTATCTCATGAGTCATGTATATTTTATCAGCCTTTTCTTTATATATTTGATAATTTTCGGAATTGATTAAAAGATCAGATTGCAAATTTAAATTCTTTTTCTCAAGAATTGTTTGTTTAAAAATTATTCCATCAATTTTTTTTATTAATGTGTCAATTTTCTTTTGTTTTAAATAAAAATCATAATAGTTTTCTAATCCATTAATTTGATCAATATTATCTTTATTATTTACTTCATTCTTTAAAAACCAAACTGAATAAAAGAAATTGTCAAAAATTGAGAAATTAAAGTTGTTATTATTAAACCTTTCAATCCATATTTTCCAACTTTGGTATATCTTTTTTAAGTTAGTTTCACTTATGAAATCAATATTTTTATTCATTATTTCTGCAGTGCTCAGATTACTAAAAGTCTCAAGTTGCTTTGTTAAAATTGGACTTACACCTTGATAAGAATTTATTAGGCAGTATTTAAGTGATTCGGGAACTGAAGAAATAGATTCCTTCCAAATTTCATAAGATTCGTTTGGGTTGGGCTCCTTTTTCATATTTTTGGGAGGTTCTGAATAGATAGAACCTGTAGAAACTGTACGAAAACTAGATTGATTAGAGTTTATTTGTTTGCCAACTGCAATTATTTTTTGATTATTATCTAAGTAAAAAATATTACTGTGTTTGCCCATTAATTCAAAAATTAAGTATTTATTTATTTCATCTCCAGGCTTTTTTGCAAATCCAAATTTAATAACTCTCTCAAATTTATCTTGTTCTAATGTAACAAGAGCCATATATTTTAATCCATATCTTAATTGCTTGGAGAGGGTACTTTCTGCACCTGTTTTTTCAGGCCTATTTATTTTAATTATTCTTGCAGAATCACTATTCCAAGATACTTCTATCCAAGTTTGGCTATTTATTCCTCTTAAACAGAATTGAATTATATTAGGTTCGGGTTGTTGAGCAGTTTCAAACCTTGACGGTAAAATTTCTTCTGATAAATCATGCAATACAGATTTTATAGATGTAACATCCATTATCTGCGGTACACCCTTTTGCATTATCTCTTGTAATTATTCACCAGTATTTATCTTACTGTAAAAAATTTAATATGAAAAATTTCAAAAAACTAATAATTATCACGGGTCCTAGTGGAGTTGGAAAAGGTACTGTTGTTAAAGAACTTTTAGATAGAAATAAAGATATTTGGCTTTCTATCTCTGCAACAACAAGAAATCCCAGAATTGGAGAGAAAGACGGTGAGAATTATTACTTTATAAGTGATGAAAGGTTTAAAGATATGATCGATAAAAAAGATTTTCTTGAATGGGCCCAATTCGCAGGGAACTATTATGGAACCCCCTTATCTACTGTTAATGAAAAGATTGAAAAGGGATTTATTGTGTTACTCGAAATCGAAGTTGAAGGTGCAAAACAAATTAAAGAAAAGTTCCCAGAAGCTTTATCAATATTTCTCCTCCCTCCTAGCAAAGCAGAATTAGAAAAAAGAATTAGAAATAGAGGTACTGAAAAACAGGAGGCAATAGATAGAAGACTCAGCAGAGCTAACTACGAGATCGCATCCTCAAATGAATTTGACTTTGTATTAACAAATCATGATGTTGAGGAGACAGTAAAAGGTGTCTTCAAAATAATTGAGTCTTGAAAGTTCTTTTTGAAATCTCAGCTCATTGGATGAAATAATAAATCAGGAAAAAATCTATTAAATTCAATAATTATTCCAGCAGTTAGGCTCAGCCAAACTGCTGCAACTACTGGTGCTGACCTGATAAATTTTGTATTAAAGATTTTAAGCATTTGATTTTTAGAATTGTGTGGAATAATGTTTTATCTAGGGCCATTAAGTGTAATATTTTTATCTTTCTCTCTTAAATCACCGTTTCTGCCTTGCTTATTAGCTAAGAAGGGCCATTGAGCACCTTTGATGAGGCATTTTCTCGCTAAGCCTAAATCAATAATAATTTCAAGGTCTGCTGGGTTCTTAGTCTTTTTGGATTCAATTAAATACTCTCTTCCAGACCATCCTATAATTCCTGCAATATATATAAACATTACACCAGGAATAAGTAAGTCACCTTCATGCCCTCTATTTAAGAGTGCTCCCCATGGTTCAAGTGGTGGACCTATTATTAAATGAGGCAATCCATCATCACCACAAGCTGCTTTGCCATATCTTTCAAATCTTGTGATATCTTTTTGAGTTTTAGCCGTACTTGCTCTTTCAATAAATTTAGGATTCTCTGAACATGTTGTTAGAGCTGAGGCTGTAAATTCTGTACTTGCTCTATCTGCATTTAATGCCGGCCCATTAGCCGCTAAAGCAATTGGGGTTATTCCGAGAAACAGAAAAACCGAAGTTATAATTGAAAAAAAGAATTTCATAAGTTGCAATCTTTAATTCCTTATTGATGTTTTAATTAAGAAATCATTACTAAAATAAAACAGTATCGAATCAAATATGCACAAAGTTCTAGCTATTGAAACAAGTTGTGATGAGACGTCTGTCTCCATTGTTTCTAATAGTGGTGATACTTATAAAATACATTCAAATATTGTTGCATCACAAATTGAAGATCATTCTAAATGGGGAGGCGTGGTGCCAGAACTCGCGGCGAGAAAACACTTAGAGTTACTTCCTTTTGTTCTTGAACAAGCTTTAGAAGAATCAAAAATTAGGATTGAGGAAATTGATGTTATAGCCTCAACTGTTACACCAGGATTAGTTGGCTGCTTAAGAGTAGGTTCTATAACTGCAAGATCACTCTGTACGTTATACTCAAAACCTTTTTTGGGGATACATCACTTAGAGGGACATCTGTCTTCAATATTATTTTCAAAGAATTATCCCAAGCCTCCCTTTTTAACCTTACTTGTTAGTGGTGGACATACTGAATTAATTAAAGTTGGCGAGAGAAGAGAAATGCAAAGACTTGGAAGAAGTTATGATGACGCTGCTGGTGAAGCGTTCGATAAAGTCGGAAGATTATTAGGACTTAGTTACCCTGGAGGTCCTGCAATTGCGAAAATTGCCAAGAAGGGTAATCCCTCAAAATTTAATTTACCTAAATGCAAGATCTCTGATAAGAAAGGGGGTTTTTTGAAATATGATTTCTCTTTTAGTGGTTTAAAAACGGCTGTATTAAGATTAGTTGAAAAGATAAATTGTAATGGGGATGAAATACCAATTCCAGATATTGCTGCAAGTTTTGAGAGGGTTGTTGCAGAGGTCCTAGTAGAGAGGACAATAAAATGTGCAAATGATCATGGTTTAGATAATATCGTCGTTGTTGGTGGAGTTGCGGCTAATGATACGTTAAGAAAAATGATGATTAGTGAAGCATGTAAAAAATCTATTAAAGTTCATTTAGCTCCAATAAATCTTTGCACAGATAATGCGGCGATGATTGGAGCCGCTGCATTATTTAGACTCAAAATTATGGCACAAGAAAGTTCTCTTAAATTGGGTATTTTAGGAAGACTTCCTATTGACCAAGCAAACTCTCTTTATGAAAAAAACCCTCCTTTTTAGTACTAATGAAAAAAGAATCCAAATTAGAGCTGAAAGAAACAAAAAAGTTTGTTGATAAACAAGAGCTTAATTTATGGAAAAGAGGATTTACTCCTCAAGCAGAAATTTGGAACGGAAGAATGGCAACGATAGGAATCGGAATAATATTGGTTGTTATCGCTTTGTTTAGTAATTTTTCATCTTAATGATATAAAATTGTAAAAACTTTTTTCTTATTCTACATAAAGGGATTTAATTAATAAATATTGTATATAGTGGACTTAAAATAGGATTATTGATTTAATCAAGTTAATTAATATTTTTATTAAAAGAAACGTTTATGACGCCTGAAAGGCTTGGCTTACTTTGGGGTATAACTGTTTTTGCAGGAGCATGTGCACGTCTGATTTCCTCTGTCTCTGGATTTCCAAGCGTAGTGATTTTATTAATTTCCGGATTATTCATTGGACGCTCTGGTTTAGGGCTTGTTGAGCCACTTGATCTTGGACAGGGACTTGAAACTATAGTTGGACTTTTAGTTTGTTTGGTTTTATTTGAAGGCGGGTTAAATTTAAAATTACCTGAAGGAAATATCAGAAATACTGTCTTAAGAATTTCATTAATAAGATTATTTATTTCATTATCAGCAGGAATATTTATAGCTCATTGGCTAGCAGGACTATCATGGCCAGTAGCTGGAGTATATAGTGCGATAGTTCTTGCTACTGGACCGACAGTAGTTTCACCATTAGTAGACCAAATAAAATTAGTTTCTCCACTATCCGAGGTCCTAAAAGCTGAAGGATTGGTTCTTGAACCCATCGGAGCAGTTCTCGCTTTATTGCTATTAGAACTAATCTTGGGAGATTTACATGGAATTAAGGAAGTGTTTATTGCTTTAATGCAGAGATTAGGTGGAGGGGTCTTGATAGGTATAAGTTCTGGATGGTTGCTGTCTGAAATTTTAAAGAAAATAAAAAATGAGACATCATTTGGAATTGAGCTTCAGGTCACATTAGGAGTTATTTTTCTTGTGTATGGAATTTGTGAATATATTCTGCCTGAATCAGGTTTGCCCGCATCTGTTGCGGCAGGATTTATTGTAGGCAAAAGAGAAATTATTGATAAAGAAAGATTAGATAATTTGATTGGAGAATTAGCTCAATTAGCCATAACAGTTCTTTTCCCTCTTCTGGCATCAGATGTCTCTTGGGGAGAATTAAGTCCACTGGGTTGGGGAGGTATTATCTGCGTATTAATGTTGATGCTAATTGTACGTCCGATTTCCATATCACTGGCAACTATGGGAGGAGAATTAGATTTAAAACAAAGATTGTTTTTATCTTGGCTAGCGCCAAGGGGGATAGTTACTGCCGCTGTCGCCTCTCTTTTTTCAATAAGACTTGAGCAGGCAGGAGTACTTGGAGCAGGTCGTCTTCAAGGCTTGGTATTTCTAACGATATTGATGACAGTTGGTATTCAAGGACTTACGGCAAGACCTTTAGCGAGTTTTCTGAATTTAACTGACAAGGAAATATAGTTAAATAAAACATCTTTCAATTAGAGGGATATCAATTTTGTTCTCAGAGAATAATTCCCAACTTTCAATTAAATCTGGTCCACTTAGACACCCAAAAAAAGCTACTCTTAATGATTTCATTAAAACACCTTTTTTGATGGAGTGAGTAACTGTAATTTTGTTGATTATTTCTCGAGCTTTATCCTTATTAACCTTAGTTATCTTTCCTTCTTTTAAATAAAAAAGGATGTATTTTAACGATTCTTTTGCCTCTTTCTTATTTTTTAGGAATTCTTCCCCCTCTTTTTTCATTTGGGACAAGATAAAAAACGGTTTTGATTGATCAATTGCATCCTTTAATAGAATCATTGAGTCTTTGATTAAATTTGTCAATTTCAAATCCCATTCAGTAGAAGGAGATTCCCAACCCATTTCATTCCAATACTTCTTAATAAATTTACTTAAATGTGTTAATTCCATTTTCTTGATGTATTGGGAATTAATCCAATTAAGTTTTTCCCAATTAAATTTGGCACCAGCTTTATTTACATCTGATAAATTAAAAACTTTAGATATCTCCGATAAGGAAAGAATTTCATTCTCAGGGGATTTTATAGACCATCCTAAAAATGCCATGTAATTGGCTAAAGCCTCAGGCAAGTATCCCATTTCTTTAAATTCATCGATGGAAGTTACTGAATCACGTTTAGAAAGCTTTTTACCTTCGCTATTCAAAATAAGAGGAGTATGAGAAAAAATTGGTAATTTAAAATCTAAAGCTCTATAAATTAATATTTGTTTTGCAGTATTCGAGATATGATCTTCACCTCTTACAACATGAGTAATATTCATAAAATTGTCATCTACAACAACAGCAAGATTATATAGAGGATCACCTATATCATCACCTAAAGCTCTTCTTGATAAAACTAAATCTCCACCAAGATCCTTGCCTTGCCATTTTATTTGGCCTCTAATCTGATCTTCCCATTTTATCTCTGTTTCCTCATCAATTTTAAACCTTATTACAGATGATTTTCCTTGAGATATAAATTCTTTAATCTCTTTATTTGTAAGATTTCTATGTCTATTATCGTGCTTGGGTGGTAAGTTATTTAATTTTTGTTTTTCTCTAAGGTCAAGAATCTCACTTTCTGAAGTGAAACATCTATATGCAGCTCCACTTTCTAAAAGTCTTTTAATATAATTTTTGTGAATTGAAACTCGTTTACTTTGCTTAATGGGCTCTTCATCCCAATTAAGCCCTAGCCAATTTAATCCATTTAATATATTTGTTGTATATTCAGATTTTGATCGTAAAATATCAGTATCTTCAATTCGAATCAGAAATTTACCCTTTGTTTTTCTGGCATATAACCAATTAAATAAAGCTGTTCTTGCTGTACCTATGTGTAATAAACCAGTTGGACTTGGTGCTAACCTTAAACGTGTTTCCAATTTCCTTTAGAAAAGAACGGGACCGACGGGATTCGAACCCGCAACTTCCGCCGTGACAGGGCGGTGCTCTAACCAGTTGAACTACGGTCCCAGAATTTTTGTTCTAATTTAATTAGATAACTGAGTTTAGAATTATCAAACCATAATACTTTATTGATGTTGTTGTAATAAAAAAAAATTCATAAATTTTGAGGATTTAAAGAAATAATTTAACTTCTTTTTTTAAGAAGTAAACCTATTAATTTTCTTTAAGGCCTAAAGCCTGCTGGTTCAATTAATCGAACTTGATTACCTCGAGCTGTAAATTCTCTGCCTTGATCGCTTTGAACAACAACTCTACCTCCAGATTTTACTCTGATGACTCTTGCACGAACCCATCCTAAAGCCGCTGATTCGAGGACTTTAACTACGTCCCCCGGTTGAAGATCTAACTCCATCTAAATGAAAAAAATAATTTACAGAATGTTGATCCAAACGCGCCGTGGAGGACTTGAACCCCCGACATCAGGTTTTGGAGACCTGCGTTCTACCAACTGAACTAACGGCGCAATAAAAAGATTATAAGCGCCTTTATGACCATTAGGTTGAAATAACTTTACAACCTTATCGATCAAAGCGTTGTTTTACGCGAGTAGCTTTTCCTACTCTATCTCTTAAATAGAATAGCTTAGCTCTTCTTACTTTACCTCTACGTTCTACTTTTAGAGAGGCTACTTGAGGACTATGTAGCATAAATACTCTTTCAACTCCAATACCTTGAAAAATCCTTCTTACTGTAATGGTCTGATGGAGGCCACCATGTCTTTTGGCAATTACAACTCCTTCGTAAGGTTGAACCCTTTCTTTGTTACCTTCTGTAATTTTTACTCCAACTTTAACCGTATCTCCAACATATATTTCGGGCAATTGTTTTTTTAATTGTTCTCTTTCAAACTCCTTTATTAAATTTGATGAACTTAAATTCTTATTTTTTGTCTGGGAAATTAGGTCTTTACCTTGATCTTCAATAGTTAATTCTGTGGTATTGCCAGTTTCATTAATGATTTCTGACTCAGTTTGTTGTTTCTCTTGTGCCATTTTATGCTCAATAATTCTACCAAATTATTATTTTAACCTTTTGACTCGCCTTTAGTAACCTTTTTAGGAAATGAAATTTTTTTTGAAAACATTTGCAACCCAGTTATTAGCATCCAAATAAGTCCTAAAGAATTCAATATCACGTATATTAATTCTCCATTATCTCCAAGCCACTCCCCTTCATGTAGAGACATTAACCAGTGAACTTCATCTCTTGAGTAGCCTAATAAATCTTTCGATACCCTATAGAATGTGCCTGTTAAAGCCGAAATGAATAATGGGAGGAAAACCCAAGGTGCCAATGATTTATGAAATTGCCTAGAATTGGTAATAAATTTCATTTTCTGTTTTTCTTACTGTTAGATTTAAGGTGGCCATGCAGACTATGGCTATTTTGATGATATTTACCTAATACTATTATTTATTCCAATGAAACATTTTGCAGATCTTTTATTAAATAAAAATAATTCTAAATCCAATGATCAAGTTCCTTTTATCCAAAGAAGAAGGGGAATCGAAATAAAGTCTTCAAGGGAAATAAATTTGATGAAGAAATCGAGCAGAATTGTTGGGACAGTTTTGAGAGAAATAAATGACCTCATAAAACCAGGAATGAGTACAAAAGATTTGGATGATTTTGCAGAAAAGAGGATAAGACAGATGGGTGCTGTGCCAAGTTTTAAGGGTTATCACGGATTTCCATCAAGTATTTGTTCAAGTATTAATAATGAAGTTGTTCATGGTATACCAAACAAAAATAAAATAATTAAGGATGGAGATCTTGTGAAAATTGATACTGGAGCTTATCTAGATGGCTTTCATGGAGATAGTTGTATTTCTATTTGTGTAGGTGAAGTTAGTGAGCAAGCTCAAAAACTTAGTGATGTGGCGCTTCAAGCCTTGTTTGCTGGACTTTCTAAAATTAAATCAGGGAATACTCTGCTTGATATTGCTGGTGCAATTGAAGATATTGTTAGATCCAATGGATTCAGTGTTGTTGAGGACTATACAGGTCACGGCGTAGGACGAAACCTTCATGAAGAACCCTCTGTTTTTAATTTTCGAACTAACGAATTACCGAATGTTGTTCTTCGGGAAGGTATGACATTAGCTGTAGAACCTATTGTTAATCAAGGCACCAAGTTTTGTAAAACTTTAAATGACAAATGGACCGTAATAACAAGAGATGGAAATTTATCGGCACAATGGGAACATACAATCGTTGTAATGAAAGACGGTATAGAAATTTTGACAGATAGAGACTTTTAGTTATTAATCTTAGCTATATTCAAAAATTTACAATATAAAAAAAAATATAATTCTTTAATAGGAAATAGAATGTAAGAAAGAGGGTTAGGGCTAATAATAATTAAAAAAATATTTAAATTCGCGAAATTGTAAATGTTATTAGAAACAAATTCTGCACTCATAACTCCGATAGGGTTTAATTCTGACTTGAAAGGTCCTAGGATGATTTTTTTAATTTTTAATTTTTTCTTTTCATGATTGTTTAGAAGGTTTTTTTTAAAGGAAACTAGTTGACCTATAAGCGATTTACTTATTTCATAGGAGGGATTTAAAGCAGGCAATATTTCTGCTTCAGAGGTATTTATCCAAATTTCCTTCGCAATTGGTGAGTTGTTTTTGAAAGCAATTTCTTCAAATAAATTTAGAAATTTAAATTTACTTAAAGCATTTATTTCTATTGAATTTTCATAATTTGAATTTTCTTTACTTAAATCGTAAATTCCATGGTTCAAAATTAAGATATCAATTTTTTTTAGGTGCTCTTTTAATAAGAATTCTTTCCCGCATTGCCATTCAATCCATTCATTGGGAGAGTCGTTGTTTATTTCGGAATTATTCTTACTATGAGTAAATCCCATAACTTTATATCCTTTTTTACGAAATATTTTTGTTAATTCTTTTCCTAAAGCTCCTGAAGCGCCCGTAATACCAATAGTTTTTAATTCATTCATCACATTACTAAATTTATATGACTCTGTTCATAGATCCAAATACTATAGATTATTTTACTTTGCACTATGTTTTTTAATTTATTTGATTAAAAGTATTAAATAAATAATTGTATAGTTCTTAAAAAAATATTATCTTAAATCTATGGATAAATTAATTCGTTCATTATGAGTCAGATACTTTTAATTGGTTCCTGCGAGCCATTTAGTGGTAAGTCAGCATTAGTACTGGGCATATCAAAAAAACTTTTAGAACAAGGAAAAAAAATACGTGTTGGAAAACCATTAGCAACTTGTATTGAACTTACTAATCCTGCTTCAATGGCTTATGAAGGGTTAATAGATGATGACGTTAAATTTATTGGCTCTACATTAAATCTTGCAGAAGAAAACTTAATTCCTTCTGTAGGATTATTAGATAATATATCTGCTGAGAAAAGAATCATAAATAAAGACTTAATTCCAGGTAAAGGGTTTGAACAAATAGAGGCATTAGTAAATGACGATTTTGATGGGTTAAATATTCTTGAGGCTGCAGGTAGCCTCAATGAAGGAATGATTTATGGTTTGAGTCTTCCGCAACTAGCAAAACATTTAAATGCAAAAGTCCTTATTGTTAATCTATGGGAGGATAGTAAAAGTGTAGACGCTTTACTAGACGCAAAAAAACAATTAGGAGATCATTTCGCAGGAACAGTATTTAATGCTGTTGTTCCTGATCAAGTTGAAAAAATAAAAAATAAAATAATACCCTCTCTCCAAGAAATGAACATAAAAGTATTTGGGGTGATGCCCAAATCTCCTTTACTCAGGAGTGTCACTGTAGGGGAACTTATAAGAAGGTTAGATGCAAAAGTGATTTGTTGTCCTGAAAAAGAACAATTACTCGTTGAAACATTAAGTATTGGTGCTATGGGAGTCAATTCTGCAATGGAATTTTTTAGAAGAAGGAGAAATATGGCTGTTGTAACAGGAGCTGAAAGAACTGATATTCAACTTGCAGCTCTTGAAGCTTCTACTCAATGTTTAATTCTTACTGGTTTAGGTGAACCTCTTTTACAACTGATTCATAGAGCAGAAGAGTTAGAAGTTCCAATTTTAAAAGTAGACTTAGATACTCTTGCTACAGTGGAAATTATTGAACAAGCTTTTGGTCATGTCAGGATACATGAATCCATAAAGGCATCATATGCGGTTCAATTAGTTCAAGAGCATGTAAATCTAAATAATATTCTTGAAACTATAGATTTTCCCTGCAATTTTTCAGATAAATGCTAATTTCAAATGTAGTAACTTTTTTATTTTGAGTCGTTCTTTAGACCTACCTTCAAAAGAAGGTGTTGATACCTTAGCTCAGGAACTTGCAAAACTTCAGGATAATGGAAAAAGAAGGATTGCTTTTTTGGGTAGTAGACATGTACCTGTGGTTGACATTCACTTGATCGAATTAATCGCAAGATCATTAGCGGAAGAGGGGCATAATATTCTTACCTCAGGATCTCAGGGAGTTAATGCCGCCGTAATAAGAGCTGTTTTAGATATTAATCCGTCCTTGCTGACTGTTCTTTTACCACAGAGTTTAAATAAGCAATTACCTGAAATTAAAAACCAACTAGAGAATGTTATGCATTTGGTTGAGAAAAACGAGAATGATGAGTTACCTTTACCGATGGCAAGTAGTCTTTGTAATCAGGAGATTATTAATAGATGTGATCAATTAATTTGTTTTGCTTTTCACGATAGTGAAACTTTATTAAATAGTTGTAGATGTGCTGAAGAAATGGGTAAGGTAGTTAGTTTGTTATTTTTTGATTAAATTATTTCTTTTTATTTTTTTTTAAGTTTATTTGAGTAATAATTAAATTAATTTTAAATATCAGTAATGCCGGAAAATTTTTCATTTGATGTAGTTTCTGATTTTGATAGGCAAGAATTAGTTAATGCTCTGGATCAAGTTAAGAGAGAGATTTCTCAAAGATATGATCTTAAAGGAACAGAAACCTCCTTGGACTTAGAAAAAGACAACATTTTCATAATTACAAATAGTGAATTAACTCTAAATTCTGTAATTGATATTATTAGACAAAAAACAATAAAAAGAAAACTCTCTTTAAAAATTTTCGATTTCAACCTTATTGAAGTAGTAAGTGGAAATAAAGTAAAGCAAACTATCACTTTAAAGAAAGGACTTAATCAGGAAATTGCGAAAAAAATCAGTAAAGATATGAGAGATGAAATTAAAAAGATCAATGTAAGTATTAATGGAGAAACATTGAGAGTAATGAGCAAAAGCAAGAATGATCTTCAATTAGCGATTAAGTTACTTGATAATTTGGAGGAGACTTATAAAATCCCTCTCCAAGCTAATAATTATCGATAATATGTAAATAATTAAGATCTTATAATGACAGATTATCCAAAATCTCTTATTGATTTATTATGCCTAAAAATAAAAGACTACCCACGTTTTTCGTTAACAGAAATTGAGAAATTTTGCTGGATGGCTGCCCATGAGCATAAGCATGGAGTCTTGCCTTCTGAATACGATATAAGAGAAATAGATGAGGATCTTTATTTGCAATTATTGCAGAAATTTAAAGCGAGATAATTCATAATTGTCATTCGTTAATTTCGTAAAACAATTATTAAAAAAATATTTTAATTAAATAACTAATTAATGCATTAATTAATTTCTTTAAATATGATTAATTAAAATCAAATTTAAATGTCAACATCTTTCAAAAATGTCACTCCAACGGGGCCTGGAGGAACAGCAACTCTACTAATTGTATTATCTTTTACTGGATTTCTTTTGCTCACACAATCTTTATTTGTGGTGCCTTCTGGCCAAGTTGCTGTGGTAACTACTTTAGGAAAAGTAAGTGGTGGTTCTAGAAGAGCAGGATTAAATTTTAAAGTCCCCTTCGTTCAGTCGGTCTTTCCCTTTGATATAAAAACTCAAGTTCAACCTGAGAAATTTGAAACATTAACAAAAGATCTTCAAGTTATTAGAGCAACAGCTACTGTTAAATATTCGGTTAAGCCAGATGAAGCAGGTAGGATTTTTGCAACAATTGCTAGCAGAAATAGTGATGTTTATGCAAAGATAGTCCAGCCTTCTTTACTTAAAGCTCTGAAATCTGTCTTCTCACAGTACGAATTAGAAACAATAGCAACTGAATTTAATGTTATTTCTGAAAAAGTAGCTGACACTGTGGCTGAGGAATTGAACTCTTTTGATTACGTAGATGTTAAAAGTTTAGATCTTACTGGTTTAGAAATAGCTGAGGAATACAGAGCGGCTATTGAACAGAAACAAATAGCTGGACAGCTACTATTGAGAGCTAAAACAGAAGTAGAAATTGCAGCACAGGAAGCTCTAAGGTATGAGACCCTTAATAAAGGCTTAAATGATCAGGTTCTTTTTAAACTATTCTTGGATAAATGGGATGGCAGTACACAAGTAGTCCCAAGCCTCCCAGGAACTAGTGGATCAATGCCACCTGTAATTGTTGGAGGAAATAATAGATAAAATTAATTTTTTATAACACTAAAAGATTGATCGAATGCTTCTATCGTTCGATCAATCTCTTCGTCACTATGGGCTAATGAAGTAAATCCAGCTTCAAATGGACTTGGAGCCAAGTATATCCCTCGTTTGAGCATCTCCCTATGTAGTTTGCCAAAGAGTTCTGAATTATTTGTTTTAGCTTCTTCAAAATTTCTTACTGGTCCTTCACATAAGAAAAATCCAAACATTGCACTTACGCTCCCACCATTTATTGCAATACCATTGTTTTCAGCAGATTGAATTATACCTTCAATTAACCTAGAAGTTGTTGACTCAAGCTTTTCGTATGTCCCTTCTTGTTTAAGTAATTCAAGAGTTTTAATGCCTGCTGTCATTGCTAATGGATTTCCACTTAAAGTTCCGGCTTGATATACGGGCCCAGATGGTGCAATCATTGACATTATTTCTTTTCTTCCTCCATATGCTCCTACAGGTAAACCTCCTCCAATTACTTTGCCGAGGGTTGTCAAATCAGGCGTAACTCCAAATTTTTCTTGAACGCCTCCATAGCTAATTCTGAAGCCAGTCATAACTTCATCAAAAACTAGTAAAGATCCATTTTCAGTTGTGAGTTCTCTTAATCCTTCAAGGAAACCAGGTTCAGGAGTAATAAAACCTGCATTGCCAACTATAGGTTCAAGAATTACCCCTGATATTGCATCAGGATTCTCAGAAAATAATTTTTTTACAGCTTCCAGATCGTTGTAAGGCGCAGTTAGAGTGTTTGCTGTTGTAGTTCTTGGAACCCCTGGGGAATCTGGTAAGCCTAAAGTAGCTACTCCAGATCCGGCTTTTACCAAAAACATATCAGCATGACCGTGATAGCATCCATCAAATTTTATTACTTTATCTCTTCCGGTAAATGCTCTCATTAGCCTTAAAACTGCCATACAGGCTTCCGTACCACTGTTTACAAATCTAACCATTTCTACCGATGGAACAGCGTCTATTACCATTTTGGCAAGTTTATTCTCTAAGACACAAGGGGCTCCAAAACTAGTTCCTTTTTCAATTGCTTCTTGCAATGCTGTAATTACTTCAGGATGGGCATGTCCACAAATGGCGGGTCCCCAACTTCCTATGTAATCAATATACCTATTCCCATCGACATCCCAGGCAAAAGGGCCTTTTACTCTATCAAAAACAATTGGCTGACCACCAACAGACTTAAATGCTCTAACTGGGGAACTAACCCCACCTGGCATTAATTCTAAAGCTGAAGAAAAAAATTCTTCAGAATGAGTAGTATTTAATATGTCAGTCAAAATTTAAATAAATGTGGTTTTGAGAAGATTTCATCATGTTCTAACTTAGAAATAAGTAAAAATTTTGTCAATCAGATTGAAATTCTACATTATGATATTTTTATTGCGATACTTTGGAATGTAAATAATTAATTTTGAGTAAAATTTGATATGAAGTTAGTTTATTTCTGAATTATTCTTTGTTATAAAGCGTTTTGAGGATCATGAAAAATTAAGATCTTTTGGAATTATATTTCGAAAAGATCATCATCATCATCAAAGTAATCCTCATTTTGATTATCGATCTCTAGATTAATTAATACTGGAGCATGATCACTAGGTTGTAAATTTTCTCTTTGATTCCTCTCTATTACACAGCTTTTAAGTTTTGATGAAAGGTTTTTACTGATATAAATATGGTCTATTCTCCAGCCTTTATTTAGTTCATATGCATTATTACGGTAATCCCACCAACTCCAATGCCCAGTATTCTTCTCGAAAATCCGAAAAGAATCGATAAATCTTCCTTTAAGAACATTATTGAGTGCTTCTCTTTCCATTTTTGAAGCCATTATCCCCCCTTCGTATTTTTGAGGAGCATGAATATCTATTTCGCTTGGAGCTATATTAAAGTCTCCTACGAAACAGACTAAATCATCATCTTTCAATTGCTCATCTAAGAATGCTGATAAATGATTTAACCATTTAATCTTATAGTCGAATTTGTCAGAATCTATTGAAGAACCGTTTGGCACATAAACATTTATTATTTTTAAACCATTGATATCTGCAGAAATTAGCCTTTTTTGTTTATTTAATTCTATAGAAATTTCCTCTCCCTCATTCTCGTTAGTAAATCCTTTCTTTATATTTTCAATTTTGAACTTACTTATTATTGCAACGCCATTGTAAGATTTTTGCCCATGAATTAGAACTTCATAACCTAATTCTTTAAAATGGGATAAAGGAAAAGCATCATCTATAACTTTAGTTTCTTGTAGACATAAGATATCTGGATTTACCTCATTAATCCAATTAGTAATTTGAGAAAGCCTTGTTCTTACAGAATTTACATTCCAAGTTGCTATTAACAATTTATTACCAAATTATGTAAAATTAAAATAGCAAATAATTTTAAATCTTAAATTATTTTGAAATTAAACAAAATGAAATTCAACTTAAACAAAAAGATATCAAGATTAGGAAAAGTTTTTATTATATTTATTTCATTCATCAATATCAAAACAACTCTTTTAAGTGCAGAAGAGTCATACTTGAATGAAATTGAAATTGATAGCTCTACAAAAATTGACACAAATAACTCAGCTTTACCTACTAACCCTTTTGAGATAGTTGAGATGATTAGAAGGGCTAATAGTATGAATGATGCGACTAAGCCATCTGAGGCTATAGATGATGCATTAAAATTATTTAATAAGATTGAAGAAAAAGAAAGTCTTTAATTCAATAAATATCTTATTAAAAACATTTCTCAAAAACAACTACATATGATTAAAAATCCCATACAAGAAGTTACAAATAAATTACAGTACAGAGCAATAGGTATTGTTAAAGGTATTTATAAGCCAAATAATATTGACCAATTAAATCGAGGAACATTAATTGATAAAGAAGGAAAAATACTTGAAACAGTTATCCTTGGTAAAGCTATAGGACTGATAAAAAAATATATCAATTTAGAGAAAAATCATTTTTGGATTGTTTATCCAAGAAATAAAAACATTAACAATCTACATTTACAGGTGGCAGGTATATGGGACCCTTATAATCTGAATGAGATTGATAATAATAATTCTGAAAAGGATCCTAATGAATTATTAGAAGAATTAAATTTAAACAATAATTATTTTTCTATAAGGGGAGAATTGGTTTATGTAAATACACAAAAGAAAGAGATTGTTATAAAAATCTGTTCTTCTCCACTTTCAAAGAGATCAAAATATACAACTTTTAAAATTATTATTGAAGGAGAGATCTCTCTTCAATTTCTAAATAACTTTGTAAGCCTAGATGTAATTAGGGACGGAACTACACTACGAATGGTTAAGTATGAAATTATTGAAAAAATAAAATCTGAGAAAGGATAGTATTGATTATTATTGTCAATTTTTTATCTCTTGAATTCTTACTATTCAAAAATCTATAAAGAGTTATGGAAGAAATTTTAATCGAGTGTTCTCCTGGGGTCTCTGGGGATATGTTACTAGGTGCTTTTTATGATTTGGGGGTACCAAAATATGAAATTGAAAAAACACTCGCATGTTTTGGATTAGAAAATTTATATTATTTGAACTTCAAAGAATCTCAAAATTGTTCAATTCGAGGAATAAAGGTTGACGTTGAGAAGGTTGATCAAAGTACTAAAAGAGATTGGAAAAGTATTAAAGATTTAATTCTTAAGGCTCAATTAAAAAAACAATTAAAAAAAAGAATTTATGAAGTTTTCGAGTCTTTAGCCATAGCAGAAGGAAAAGTTCATGGTATTAACCCAGAAGAAGTTCATTTTCATGAGATCGGTGCAATCGATTCCTTAGTAGATATTATTGGAGTCTGTACTTCAATAGAATATTTAAAGCCAAAGAAGGTTTTTTGTAATGAACCAACTTTAGGGAGAGGTTTTATTCAGGCTGATCATGGCAAACTATCAATACCATCTCCTGCTGTAATAGAGTTATTAAGAAAAAAAAATATTAAGGTGATCTCAAGTTTTGATTCTATAGAGGGAGAATTATCAACTCCAACGGGAATCGCCTTACTTTGTAATTTAGTTGAATCTTTCCAAATTCCTTATAAATATTCTATTCATTCCTATGGAGTAGGTCTTGGGAATTTAAAACTTCCATGCCCAAATTTGGTCAGGGTTTTAAAAATTAATTCTGATGATGAGAATTTGATAGATCAAAAAATTAGTCCAAGGCATGAGGAGATTTGTGTTCAAGAGGCATGGATTGATGATCAAACATCTGAAGAAATAGCTAATTTGCTGGAGCTATTTAGAAAAGAAGGAGCATATGATGTTTCCTCTCAGACAATTAATATGAAAAAAAACCGAATAGGTTTTTCTCTCCAAGTTATCTTACCTATAGAAAAGAAAGAGTATTTCAGGAAATTGTGGTTTCAAATCTCTACTACTATAGGATTGAGAGAAAGAAAACAATCGAGGTGGGTTTTACTAAGAAGAAAGGGCGAGTGCTTAACAACTTTTGGGAAAATTAGATTTAAACAATCAATAAAACCTGATGGAACTATTAATATGAAACCAGAGAATGATGAAATTTTAAGATTGCAAATTGAGAATAATAAATCAGCCCAAGAAGTAAGAAATATCATTAAAGAATCTTGCAAAGAATTTAAAGCTTTAGAAGATTGGGAATAAGGTTTAATATGCAAAAAATATCTTTTATAAAGCTTTTAAATAATATTAACTTTTCAATCTTGAAGAAACTTTTTTTTCTTTTAAGCTTATCTTATTTCTGTTTTTATTTTTTTAAAAATTTTGATCAAATTTCATTCCAAATAGATTTTGCTAGAAATGGAAAATATATATTTTTATCATTTTTATTTTGTATTCTAAGTATTTTTTTTAATGCGATAGCTTGGGAAAATATAGTTTTTTGGTTTGGTAAAACTAAAACTAAAAATAAAAATAATTTAATTTCCTTTTATGTACTTACGAATGTTCTTAAGTACGTTCCTGGAGGTATTTGGCATTTTTTTGAAAGATACAATTTTCTAAAGGATATAAGTAATCCTCAATTGGCTTTTTATTCGACATTAATTGAACCTTATTTTATGTTGTGTTCAGCATTCTTATTGGCTTCAGTTGGTATAATTTTTTCCCCATTTTATTTTTTACTACTCATACCTTTGGTATTTCTGAATAGGAAATTAATTCACCTCATTTTGATAAGGTTAGAAACCTTAAAAATTAAAACTATTAGTGCTTTAAAAATTAATAATGTAAAGTATCGATTCGAGGAAAGAATAAAAATAATTTCTTTCTTCCCTGCGAGAGCTTTTCTGATAGAAATTCTTTTTGTATTATCAAAATTTATTGGATTTATTATTTGCTTTTATATAGTAAATTTAGAAAATCAATATAATATCTCTTATTTATTGGTAATCTTTTGTTTGTCTTGGGCGATTGGATTAATAGTTCCAACAGCTCCTGGAGGCGTTGGTGTATTTGAGGCTTGTTTCATTTTTTTTATTGGAAAAAATATTCCGCAAAATATAATTTTTGTAAGTTTAATTTATTTTAGATTGATATCTACGTTGGCAGATTTGTTTTTAGGTCTACCTTTCTTATTAAGAAAACTTTTAAAAAGAATTTAGTTCTTTTTATCTAGGCTTGGAATTAATGTACTTGATGCAATTAGTCCTAAGACTGTTATGAAGAGTGCAGGTAATATTGCTTCTGCCATTCGTTCATCTCCAGCATATTGATATATCCTTACTGATAAGGTATCAAAGTCAAAAGGTCTGAGAATAAATGTAATTGGTAATTCCTTAATGGTGTCTACAAATACTAAAAGTGATCCAACAAATATAGGTCCTTTTAACAGTGGCATATGAATCTTTTTGATAACGCTAAGCCAATTAGAGCCTAGTCCACTTGCAGCCTCATCAAGGCTGGGAGATATTCTTTCAAACCCAGAATCAAGAGTACCTTTTGAAATAGTTAAAAAACGAACTACATAACCCCAGAGCAGAAGGAATACAGCCATAAATTGGAACTTTGAACTGGAAATAGTTATTAATGATATAGCTATTACCGTGCCTGGTATTGCATATCCAATACCAGCAGGGAATGTTATAAATCGAATAAGTAAGTTATTATTCTGACGATTAGCTAGCGTTAATATTAAAGAGAAAATTAATGTTACTATTGCAGCAATTATTCCAAGGCTAATAGTTCTAAAAGTAAGAGATAGAATTTCTATTGTGAATCCTTTTCTTAACTGATCAATATTTAACAGAAACCAAAAAAACGGAATTCCAATAGAAAATAATGGAGGTAATAAAGTAACTAAAACTGCTAAGTAAGATCTATTCCCTTTTAACTCAAATCCCAGAGAACTTAATGATGCAGGATTTTCACTCCAACGTTTCGTCTTTCTTCTCGAAAATTTTTCAAATAATATTAAAGTAAAAACTATTATCAAGGCAACTAAAGATAATCCAATCGCGCTATTAGGATTACCTTCAATTATCCAATTCTCAGTTATTCCTTTAGAAATACTTGGAATATTTAACAACTCCACAGTTCCTAATTCATTCATAACTTCCATACACATAAGGCTAATTCCAGTTATTAATGCTGGGAGAGCCATTGGAAGTGCAATTTTAAAAAAGCTGCCCCATGGTCCAACTCCTAATCCTCTACTAGCATTAATTTGATTAACTCCAAATTTATTAAAACTTTCATTAGCAAGTAAGAAAACATAAGGGTAAGTAGTAATTGAAAGTATAAGAACTCCCCACCATAAACCAGTTATTTGATATCCCAAAATGCTTCCTAAATCCTGTAAAACTGCAGTTAACAAATATGCAGGAGTTGCTAGTGGAATTAGTTGAAAAATACGAAGAGTTTTCCTTAATTTAAATTCGCAATTTGATAGTAACCAGCCGTTTAAAGTCCCTAAACCACCTCCCAAAAAACTAGTAAGTATTAAAAGTTTTAATGTACCAAAGATTTCTTTTCTTCCTGCAATTCCTAAAGAAAAATTCCCACCTAAAATAAAATCTATTCCTTCAATTAAGAAATTAAAAATTGGAATTATCACTATAAATGCAACTATTAAAGAAGCAATATTTAAAGGCTTTAAATCGGATAAAAATATCTTTGGTTGTTTATTAAAAATTTTCAAATATTAAATAAAACTTTATTATGCTTCGTCTTTAGAATTATATCTACAACAATCAAGTTGATTCTTAATAGTTTGATGATCTAGCTCTTTTCCTATTAAAACAATTTTGTTTGATTTTTCATTTTCCCATTCATAATCATCAAGAGAAAAACGTTTGCCAGACAAATGAAAGACATGTTTTCTTTCGCTTTCCATAAACCATAAAATTCCTTTAGCTCTAAATACATTTTGTGAGATTTGATTATCTAGAAAATTTTGAAACTTTCTTAAAGAAAATGGTTCATTTGTCTCAAAAGAAATAGATGTAAATCCTTCAATATTATTAATTAAATCATGTGAATGGGAAGAGTGATCATGTGAATGGGAAGAGTGATCATGTGAATGGGAAGAATGATCATGTGAATGGGAAGAGTGATCATGTGAATGGGAGGAGTGATCATGTGAATCTTGATTCTTATTCATCTTCTCTTTAAATTGAAAAGTATCTGTTTCGAAAAGTCCCACACTCATTATTGTTTGCAAACCAACTTCACTATTAATCGATCTCAAAATTCTTGATTCTTTTTTTATACTATTAATGTGGCTTTCTATTTTTTTTAAATGTTTATCAGTTACTAAATCACATTTATTGAGTAGTAAAATATCGCCATATAAAATTTGTGAGTATGCAACACTAGAGTTCTTTAGATCAAAATCAAAGTTATCTGCATCAATAAGAGTAATAATCGAATCTAATCTTACTTTTTCTCTAAGATCACCCCCGGCAAAAGTCATTGCTACAGGGAGTGGATCTGCAAGTCCAGTAGTCTCAACAATTAAATAATCTATTTTTTCAGGTCTATCTAATATTTTAGAAACAGTGTTCAATAACTCTCCGTTTATTGTGCAACAAATGCATCCATTATTTAATTCGATCATATCTTCAGCAGTTTTTATAATTAATTCATTATCAATTCCTATCTCTCCAAATTCATTAACTAAAACAGCAGTTTTAATACCAACTTGATTTTTTAAAATGTGATTTAAAAGTGTAGTTTTACCTGAACCTAAGAATCCACTAATAATAGTAATAGGGAGTAAATTTTCTGACATTTTGATGATTATTTTTTAAACGTTTTTTAGTTTATTGAATTGTAAATTATTTTTCGAAAATATCATTAATTTCTGATGCTATTGTTTGATCTAAATTAGTAATACCTCCAAGATCATGAGTACTTAGTCTAATTATTACTTTTGAATAGACATTTTCCCAGTTGGGATGATGATCATATTTTTCGCAAATTAAGGCAATCTTTGTCATAAATGAGAAGGCTTCTATAAAATTACTAAAATTAAATTCTCTTTCAATATGATTTTTCATAATTCCCCATCCTCTTATTTTTACAGATAGTTCTTTTAATTCCTCATTTTGTAAAAGGTATGGTTTCATAAATATTTATTGTGGTTGATTACCATTATAGATACTTGAACTTTTTTCCCCAATAATATGAACACTTATACTTCTTTTTTTTGTACTAAATCGATGTTCCCATAAATAAATTGCTTGCCAAGTGCCAAGTATGAGCCTCCCTTTTTGAAAGCTTAAAGACAAATTAGTATTTGTTAATGCAGTTTTAATATGAGCTGGCATATCGTCCTCTCCTTCTTGAAAATGTTCATAATAAATCTCCTCTCTTGCTTTTGATAAAGAGGTATAGCAGTTGTAAGGAACTATAGATTTAATGTACTTTTCTAGGTCTTTAAGAACATTTGGATCTGCATTTTCATTAATAGTCAAACTACAACTTGTGTGTAGTGAGGTTAAGCAAAAAATTCCTGAATCAAAATTATTTTTTTGTATGAATAAATTTAAATCATCAGTAATATCAGTAAAACCTTCTCCTTTGGTTATAAAGTTTAATTTTGAGAAAATTTGTTCCATAAATATTTAAAGTCCTAATAATCAATATCCTATTATGAATATAGTTTGATAATTTTATACTTAGTACAATATTTTTGTCTTAAAATAATAAATAATTAAGTTAAATATTTTTGGCTGAAAAAGAATGGAATAAGCTTGGAGCTTATTTAAAAGAAACTCAAATATTAGGTTCAATACAGAGCACTCTTTATTGGGATCAAAATACGGGTATGCCCAAGAAAGGAGCGTCTTGGAGATCTGAACAACTTACGTATATCGCGAAAATACTGCATAAAAGAAATTCCTCTGAAGAGTTTTCAGATTTAATTAAAGCCGCTCAGGATGAGTTTCGAGGTGGCTTAGAAAAATCATTAAGTCAAGAAATTATTCAAAGTAAAAAAAGAAACATTGAATTATTAATCAAGGAATTTAATAGGCAAAAAAATTTAGATCCTAAATTAGTTGAAGCACTTGCTAAAGCTAAATCAAAAGGTTATGAAAGTTGGCAAGAAGCTAAAAGAAAATCAGATTTTGAGATTTTCTTACCAATTTTTAAAAAGTTGATCAAATTACGTATTGAAGAGGCAAAACAAATATCAGAGAAAAACACACCTTGGGAAACTTTAGCTCAGCCTTTTGAGCCTGATTTAACTATGGAGTGGTTAAATAAAATTTTTCAGCCACTTAAAGAAACTATTCCATCTTTAATAAGTGATCTCAAAAAATCAGAAAAATATCACTGGGATTTAAGTCCTAAATCTCAGCAAAATTTATGTTCTAAATTACTTGATGAGTTTGGTAGAGATGAAGATTTAGTGGTTGTTGCAAAATCTCCCCATCCTTTTTCTATTACTTTAGGCCCCGAAGATTATAGGATTACTACTAGAGTTGTAGAAGGGGAACCCTTATCGAGTTTTCTAGCTACTGCGCATGAGTGGGGACATTCGATTTATGAGCAGGGGTTGCCATCGCAGAGTCATCAATGGTTTGCTTGGCCTTTGGGTCAAGCAACATCAATGGGTGTTCATGAAAGCCAATCTTTATTTTGGGAAAATAGGATAGTTAAATCAAAATCTTTTTCTAAAAGGTTTTTCAAACATTTTGTTTCTGAGGGTTGTTCTTTAAATAACCATTTAGAACTTTGGAAATCTATTAACCATTTGAAAGCAGGCTTAAATAGAGTTGAAGCAGATGAATTAAGCTATGGGTTGCATATTTTAATTAGAACTGAACTTGAAATAGATTTAATTGAAGGAGATCTAGAAGCGAAAGATGTTCCATCAGAATGGAATAAAAGATATGAGGAACTGTTAGGAGTTAGACCATCGAATGATGCTGAAGGTTGTTTGCAAGATGTTCATTGGAGTGAAGGAGCCTTTGGATATTTCCCTTCATACTTGTTAGGTCATCTTATAAGTGCACAAATCACTTCACAAATGGAAAAGGAAATAGGATTAATTGATAATTTAGTTGAAGATGGAGAATATGAAAAAATAATTTTATGGTTAAAAAATAATATTCACAGCTATGGAAGATCTGTTAACTCTATGAAACTTGTGAGAAATGTCACTGGAGAAGAACTAACTTCAAAATACTTTGTTAATCATTTGAGATCGAAAATAAAAGATTTCTGTTAAAAATTTACGATTTAGAATTTGATTGAGTGTAAAGATGTAAGATAAATAAAAAATAATTTTTGATGGCAAACCTTAATCAACCTCCAAGTAGAGTTACTCCGAATTTATTGCATATTTTAGATGCTTTTACAGACAATACAAAATCAGTCGTTAATACAATTGTCGAGTTAAACTCTAATACTATAAATAAGTATGAGTTAATTACTGAAACTGGACATTTGAAACTTGATAGAGTTGGTTATTCATCACTCGCATATCCTTTCGCTTATGGATGTATTCCAAGAACTTGGGATGAGGATGGTGATCCTCTTGATATTGAAATAGTTGGTGTGACAGAACCACTAGTGCCAGGTTCAATCGTTGAGTCAAGGATAATTGGAGTGATGAAATTTGATGATGGAGGAGAAGTTGATGACAAAGTAATTGCTGTCCTATCAGATGATAAGAGAATGGATCATATTCATACTTTTGAGGATCTTGGGGAACATTGGCTTAACGAGACCAAGTATTATTGGGAACATTATAAAGATCTAAAAAAACTAGGGACATGTACTGTTAATGGCTTTTACGGAATTGAAGAAGCTGTAAAAGTAATTCAAGATTGTGAATCTAGATACCAAAAAGAAATTGAACCAAAATTAGTTGATTAAAAAAATATTATTTCTCTCTAAATTGTTCAAATATTTCCGAAAGAATTTTATCAGCCCCCTGTAGTTTTAGCTTTTCAGCTAATTTCTTACCAACTTCCTCTGGATATTTAATATTTCCTATCGATTCATCTTTAATAAGTCTTTTCCCATCAATAGAAGCGACCATTCCTATTAGGGCTATTTCATCATTTTGAATACTACTATTAACTCCTATAGGAACTTGACATCCCCCTTCAAGTTCTCTTAAAAAAGATCTTTCGGCTAAACATCTTTGGCTCGAGACCTTATCTTCTAGGACACTTATAATTTTGAGAACTTCTTTATCATCAGATTTACATTCAATTCCTAAAGCACCTTGGCCAACGGCATGGAGGGAAATCTCATTAGGAATAATTTGGTGAATTCTTGATTCAAATCCTAATCTTTTTAAACCCGCTGCAGCCAGAATAATACAGTCAAAATCTCCTGAATCAAGCTTTTCTATTCTCGTAATAACGTTACCCCTAATATCTTTGAAATCAAGATGCGGAAATTTATATCTTAATTGAGCAAGTCTCCTTAAGGAACTTGTTCCAACGATTGAACCAGGAGGTAAACTTTCTAATTGATAAATTTTATTTTTTTTGTTAACTACTAAAGCATCTGAAGGGTCTTCTCTTTTTGTGATACATCCTAATGTGAGTCCATCAGGTAAATTAGTAGGTAAATCTTTCAGTGAATGTACTGCAATATCTGCATGTCCCACAAGCATTTGAGCTTCTAATTCTTTTGTGAAAAGTCCTTTATCTCCTATTTTGGCTAAGGCGACATCCAGAATTTTGTCACCTTGAGTTGCCATGGCCTCTATCGATACTTCCAAGTCAGGAATATTTTTTTCTAATTGCTCTTTAACCCATAGTGTTTGAACCATAGCTAATTTACTTCTTCTACTAGCTATCTTTAATTTAAATTTAGTCATTAAATATTGGTTTGATTAGTTTAAGATAAAGCCGCATTTATTTTAAACTAATATTTGCTAACTTTTCAAAGCCGAAAAATTATATTTAACTTTTTTATTTAATATATTCCTTTAAAACCCCATTTCTGTTTGGATGTCTTAGCTTTCTAAGAGCTTTTGCTTCTATTTGTCTAATTCTTTCTCTTGTAACATCAAAAATTTGTCCTATCTCTTCAAGAGTTTTCATCCTTCCATCATCTATTCCATATCGCAGTCTGAGAACATCCCTTTCTCTTGGACTTAGAGTCGCCAAAACTCCTTCTAAATCTTCTCTCAATAAAGTTTTAGATACATCTTGTTCTGGATTCTCAATATCAGCCTCTATAAAGTCTCCAAGCCTTGAATCCTCTTCTTTCCCTATCGGCGTCTCTAGCGAAATTGGAAGTTGAGCACTTTTAGCTATAAATCTTAATTTTTCAATTGTCATTTCCATACTCTCAGCTATTTCTTCTTCGCTAGGCTTTCTCCCAAATTCTTGACTAAGAACTTTCGTTGTTTTTTTTATTCTAGAAATTGTTTCATATAAGTGAACGGGTAATCTGATAGTTCTACTTTGATCTGCTATCGCGCGTGTTATCGCTTGACGAATCCACCAAGTGGCGTAAGTAGAAAATTTATAACCTTTTTCATGGTCAAATTTTTCTGCAGCCCTTATTAAACCTAAGCTTCCTTCTTGTATTAAATCTTGAAAAGATAGCCCTCTATTCATATATTTCTTAGCAATAGAGACAACTAATCTTAAATTAGATTGAACCATCTTCTCTTTAGCTCTTCTCCCTAAGAGAAGTCTTCTTCTGAATTTAGAAAGAGGCATATCTGTTAATTCAGCCCATTCTCTAACTGAAGGGAAATTCCCCTTCTCAGATTCGAATTGTGTCGCTAACTCTTCAAGTTGGAGTAGATCAGCTATTTTTCTAGCAAGTTCAATTTCTTCATCAGGTCTTAATAATCTAATTCTTCCAATTTCCTGAAGATAAACTCTTATAGAATCTTCTGTATAAATTCCTTTTGGTCCAAGCTTTACGTTCCCAACAGCTTTAGCCTCTTCATCAGAGCTAATGAATTCATCATTATTTTCAATACTTCCCTTATCAATAACAGGCTTTTGTTGAGAGTTTTGAATAGAATCTTGACTCTTGATACTTTCTTCTTCTCGACTGTTATTAGAATTTGAATCAATTTTTTTATTAATTTTTTTCTTGGAACTAGGATTAGAATTTTTTGATTCTGTTACAGCTGGACTCATGGTGGACTCCTTTCTACGGTGAATTTAACTAGGTAAAATTTTGTTTAAGACGTTTTTATACATTTAGTAGTAAAAGGTTGCCTTAAAGATTAAAAGAACTAACTCACAAAAATTGTGATTAGATAAAGTTTTTTTTTAATTGTTGAAATATTTAAATAATGTTATAGATTACCTAAAGTAAAAAGTCTTAGGATTTCTCAGACTGGCAGATCAATTTTTGAATTTTCATTCAATGATCAGAGCTTCATGTCTCCCTTAAAAACAGGATACTTACAAGGTGCAAAAGCACTTTGTGTAATGTTCAACAATCCAATACTAAGAAAAAGTTTTGATGCCGGCAAGTAATAATTTATCAAATACCTTCTTTAAGTTTGAGGTCTTGCTTGATATAGGTAGTCATACTAATGCTTTTTCTTATTTAGATGGCAATAATCTCGGAGTAGAAATTGGAGATATTGTTTCAGTAAGACTTAAAGGAAGACTCTTGAATGGACTAACGATTTCTAAAAGTCCTTTTTTAAAAACAGATAAAAATAAAAAAGATTCTGATGAAGAATCTAATTTTGAATATTTTTCCATACAAAGTATTGTCCAAAAAAAAGTGATCCAGGATTGGTGGAGAGAATGGTTGGAAGCTCTAGCTTTATTTTATCGGGTAAGTAATTTGAAAATGTTTAAAACAGCTTTCCCACCCGGATGGATTGGTAAACATAAAAAATTATCTCAAAACTTTAAATATCAAATATGGATTGAATCTCAAATAGCTTTGGAATTTAGTAAAGATGACCTAACTAAGAGAGAACTTTCATTAATAAATTTTTTGAGTCTTAAAGGGAAGTGGCAAAGCGAATTATTAAAGTTTGGTTTTAATTCAACACTTATAAATTCCATGTGTATTAAAAAACTACTAATAAAAACTAAAAGAAAAAAAATAGTTAATACCAAATTAAGTTCTTTTAAAAATGATTGTATTGAATTAAAAAGACCAAATCTTACTCAGGAACAAAAAAAAGTATATAAGGAAATGCAAGAGATGAAACCTGGAGATGTATGTTTGCTCTGGGGAGAAACAGGTTCAGGAAAAACAGAAGTTTATATGAGAATGGCTGAAGATCAACTACTACATAAAAAGAGCTGTTTAATACTGGCTCCAGAAATTGGCTTGATTCCTCAACTTATTGATAGATTCAGTAAAAGATTTCAAAGTGAGGTTTTTGAGTATCACAGTAATTGTTCTTCGAGACATAGAACTTTAGTTTGGAAAAAGATAATAGATGGAGCTGAACCTTTTATAGTTATTGGGACAAGGTCAGCAGTATTCCTTCCTATTCAGAATTTAGGCTTAATAATTATGGATGAAGAACATGACGTTTCATATAAGCAAGATAGCCCAATGCCTTGTTACGATGCGAGAGATGTCGCTCTTGAAAGAGTAAAAAGAAATCCAGCAAAGCTAATTTTCGGAAGTGCAACTCCTTCAATGAGGACTTGGAAAAGAGTTGTTTTTGAAAAAAAGTTAAAGATGCTAAGAATGAAAGAAAGAATATCTCGTACTGAAATCCCAGAAATTAAAGTTATTGATATGCGTTGTGAATTTAAAAAGGGAAATACAAAAATCTTTTGTGACGAATTATTAGAATTGATTTCTCAGCTTAAAGAGAATCAGGAACAAGCAATAGTTTTGATTCCTAGAAGAGGTTATAACGGTTTTCTAAGTTGTAGAAATTGTGGATTTATAATAAATTGTCCTAATTGTGAGGTACCTTTATCTGTTCATGTAGGCTCAAAAGGTAAAAAGTGGCTTAGCTGTCACTGGTGCGATCATAAAGCAAAACTCATCAACACTTGTCCAGATTGTGAATCAAATGCCTTTAAGCCTTTTGGTATTGGGACTCAAAGGGTTATAGAGTTCTTGAATAATGAATTTCCTGAACTGAGGGTACTTCGTTTTGATAGAGACACTACCTCAGGGAAAGATGGTCATAGAAATATTCTTTCAAAGTTTTCTAATGGAAATGCAGATATTCTTGTAGGGACTCAAATGTTAGCAAAAGGTATAGATATCCCTAATGTTACACTTTCAGTGGTTATTGCCGCAGATGGACTTCTTCACCGCCCAGATATTTCAGCAGAAGAAAAATCATTACAATTATTTCTACAATTAGCTGGCAGAGCAGGTAGAGCTACAAAATCAGGAAAGGTTATCTTTCAAACGTATAAACCAAGTCATCCTGTGCTTTCATATCTCAAAGATAGAAATTACGAGGGATTTTTATCTGAAACCTCTAAATTAAGAAAAGATGCAAAACTATTTCCTTTTTGTAAGGTATGCCTTTTAAAAGTTTCTGGGGAAAACTTTGAACTTACTGAAATAACTGCGGCTAAGCTAGCGAAATATTTGATAAGTTTTTGTAAAGATAATAAGTGGACGGTAATTGGTCCTGCTCCAAGTTTAATTTCAAAGGTTGGTAATAAATTTAGGTGGCAAATATTAATACATGGCCCAGAAAATTCGGAATTTCCTTTGCCTGACAGGTCTAATCTTTGGCAAAAAATTCCTAAAAATGTGTTTTTATCAATAGATCTCAATCCCGTAGAGTTATAGCTAATTAGATGGAAGTTCTGGAAAGTTAGATCCTATTTTGTATCTATAAAACCTTAAAAAATACGAAAAAGATATTAAAAATAAAATAAGTAAAAATCCTAATAATAATTTGTTCCAATTCCAAAATGAGAACTCCAGGCTATTTAATTCTCCAGGGATTAATTGCCATTTTATAAAATTCTTAGATACTTCTACATTAGAATTTTCGAGGTCTCTTACTCTAACTTTATTGGGGTTAATAATATTGAGAGTTAATTCTAAATCATCTACATATAAAAGATTTTGAAGATCAAAATCTATCCTGAAGTTATATTTTTTTAAAAAGAAAAAATTATTTTCAATATTGTCAATTTTTAGATCAGTTGACTTTCCTAACACTTCACCAGCTATTTTTTGTATTTTATAAAGAGTTTCTTGAGCAGTTTCCATACTTAGATTTTTGTTTTGAAAGGAAAAATCCAATTCTCCTTTTGATATTTCTCCATCAGGAAAAATTTCTTCAATTTTTTGTTCGAAATTTATTTGCCAAGGAAATTTTTTAATATATTTGCTTTCAATTTCGAAATTATTATTTATTGAGTCAATGTCACTAATATCGAGAGTGTCTTCAACTTTAACGCACCCGCTTAACAGTGGAATTAGTAATAATAATAATAGAGTAATGATGAATATAAACCCTTTCTGAAATGGCTTTGTTTGACCAGTTGGAATATTTGATGTATCTATAAACTTTTTTTCCTTCTTCTTCTGATTATTAGGTTTTAGAGAGGAAAGAGATTTTTTGTTTAAGGCGGGATTACTTTCAATAGTAATATTCCAATTCTCAGGTTTTTTAATTTCAGGAGAATCGATAATTTCCATTAAATACTTTGCATTTTCTCGCACTTTATAATCACGAGACTTTAAAAGTTCTTTGCAAAATATTTTTGCTTCTTCCTTTTTATTAATGCCCGATAGGGCTGTAATTATGATGGTTCGTAAATTAACTCCTTCTTTACTAGAGGGAGGGTAAGATTCGATTATTGGGTATAAATATTCAATACAGAAATTATATTCACCTTTAATAAGAGCTAACTCTGCCTTTTCAACAACTTGCCTGTATGAATCCATTCTCAAGCATTAATCATTGTTCCGATACCTGAATTTGTGAAAATTTCTAGAAGTAATGAATGTTCAATCCTTCCATCAATTATATGGGCAGCTTTTACTCCCTGAGCGAGGGCTCTAATACAACATTCCGTTTTTGGGAGCATACCATTAGAAACAATATTTTCTTCAATAAATTTTCTGGCCTCTTTTAGATTGATTTGTTTTGTGAGACTATTTGGATTATCTCTTTCTTTAAGTATTCCTGGAGTATCAGTTAAAAGAATAAGTTTTTCTGCATTTATTGCAGCAGCGACTTCGCCCGCTACGAAATCAGCATTGATGTTATGAGAAATGCCATCTACTGTAGAACCAATACTTGATATAATAGGAATATATCCTTTAGCAATAAGAGGGTCTAGTAATTCAGGGTTGATTTGTGTGACCTCTCCAACTAATCCATGACTTCCATCTCCTAATTCTCTTGACTGAATTAAGTTGCCATCGAGTCCTGAAATTCCTACAGCTAATGAGCCTGTTTTATTAATCCCCCTAACAATCTGTTTATTTACTCTTCCCATAAGCACCATCTCTACTATTTCCATTGTTTTCTCATCGGTAACTCTTAAGCCATTCTCAAATTTTGGCGATATTTCTAATTTGTTTAGCCATCGATTAATTTCTGGACCACCGCCATGTACAACTACTGGGCATACACCAACACTTGATAAAAGAGCAATATCTCTGAAGAAAGCTTTTTTTAATTTTTTATCTTCCATAATCGAACCGCCATACTTAACAACAATTTTTCTACCTGAAAAACTTTGTATGTATGGAAGTGCCTCGCTTAATATTGATACTCTTAATGAATCATCCATCATGAAAAGAATATTTAATAAAAGAAAATCAAATCGAATTCCTTTTTATTATCGTTGATAATAAATTCTGATTCAAGACCTTTGACAAAAAACCTATTTAATCTCTCTTGTTTCTCAATCCACTGTTCAAAGGGGACATCATTGATTTCAAAATGCATCTTAAAACCATTCTTTTCTTCTTTTGTAATTTCTTCAATCTCTTTAAGTTGGGGAGGATTATCTTCATTCCATAAATTTAAGGCCTCTAATGAAGATTCAAGATGCGCTTTTATTCCATACCTCCATCTGGTTACATCTCTAACTAATTCGGTTAATTCTTTGGGTCTATTAAACTTATTTGTCTTAAAATCATTTCTATTTACTAATTTAACTGGAGGTATTTCAGAAGTTTTCAAACCAAGTCCAATTAGTAAAATAGGGACTCCATAAAAGAACGTAGGCACGCTTAGATTTACTGACTCAGTAAAATAAGCTGTCATCCCAATAAAAGCCAAAACACCTCCTGCGACTGTTATTATGTTTGCAGGAGATAGGTATTTCTTCATTTTGTTTATTAGAATAGTTATTGAATATTATGCAAGATCATAATTCTACAAATCAAGAAGATTTAATTTTAAAACTTGATCAAGATAGAGCATGGTTGTTAGAGAATCTTGATAAAGGTAAATGGTCAGAGATTAGGAGTGAACTGGCTGATCTTGAAAGAAAAATAAGCAAATTTATTATACGTGTTCAAGAATCAAATATTGAGACTTGATTTTAAAAGGGTATTTCGTCAACTTCAGGTACTAAAGGAGAGGTGTTCCATTGTGAATTTTCGGTATTTTCCGATTTTTCTTCAGAAGAATTGCTATTGTTGTTTTGAGAAATGTTAGTTTCTTTTTTCTCTGAGGTTATTTGTACTCCTGGACTTATATTATGAATTCTAGAAGCGGTCAGTTCAGGCTGCTTTTCTTTAGTGCCATCTTTTCTGGTTACTGAGTTCATTCTTAGACGTCCCTCAATAACTATGTTTTGACCTTCTTTTAATTCTCCCACCATTTCTTGCGCAATAGTACCCCAACCTAAAACTTTTAATTCTCTAAATGGATCTTCATCGCGTAATCCTTTGAAATTAACGGTCATTTCAGCAATGGGCGTTTTATTCTCTTTGGTATATCTCATCTGAGGAGCCCTATTTATTACAGCTTGAATTAAACAATGATTCATTAACTTTCTACTTAATTAAAGACATATTGATGCAAAATTCAGAAAATTGCCACGAAAATGTTTGGATCCTTTCAGGGACTTCAGATGGACCAGTAATAGTTAACAAACTATTAAAATTAAATTATGTAGTGTTCGTAAGTGTTGTCACGCATAAAGCTAGTAGGTCTTACTCCGAAAATTCAAAGTTACACATCATTACAGGAAAATTAAATGATTCAAGTGAAATTATCAATTTTATTGAAAAAAATAAAATTAATTACGTAATAGATGCAACTCATCCATTTGCTTTAATTATTTCTCAAAATCTAAATGAAGCATGTAAAAAAATCAAAAAGCCTCTTTTGGCTTTTGAAAGGAAATCGGAAATAAAACCATTTAAAAATTTTTATTATATAAATGATTTAAAAAATATAAATAAGGAAGTTTTAGTAAATAAAAATATTCTTTTAGCAATAGGATCTAGATTACTAAATGAGACGGCAAGTTATTATTTAAGATACGGTGCAAATGTATTTACAAGAGTAATTCCAACATATGAAAGCATATCCAAAGCTTTTGCCTCATGTATAAAAAATTCAAACATAGCAATACTTGAACCTAGTAAAAACAAAGGAAATATTTTAGAAAAAAAAATATGTGATCATTGGAAGATAGATTATATACTTTGCAGAGAGTCTGGAAGTTATGCACAAATGAATTGGGAGGAAATTGTTTATAAAAGTGATATGAAGTTATTTTTAGTAAAAAAGCCAAAACTAAAATTTAAAAATTCGCTGATATTTTTTGATTATGATAAGTTGATAAATCAATTAACTGGTAAAATTAACACTTTAGGATGAAGAAAGTTCTAGTTTTGGTAGCAACTGAATATAATAAAAAGTCAGCTAAAAAAATAGCTAAATTATTACTCAAAAAAAAACTTGCAGCGTGTGTCTCATTAAAAGATATTAATTCCATTTATGAGTGGAAAGGAAAAATTGAGGAGGTTAATGAGGTGGAAATCATAATAAAAAGTAAACCAGAATTGAAAAATGCTTTAGTAGTTTTCTTACAAAAGCAGATATCTTATGATGTTCCTCAAATTATTTATAAAAAGTTTAATTCTGAAAAAAAATATTTTAATTGGGTAAATAAATCTTGCTTAAACTAAGTGTTCTAGTAATAACTTTTGAAGATTAATATTAGATCTAGAACCTAGCTGAGTGATTATATGACCAGCGCATATTGATCCTATTTCTCCGCACTTTTTAATCGAATAGTTATTAATTAGTCCATGAATAAATCCACCAGCATAAAGATCTCCAGCGCCGGTTGTATCAATAATTTTTCCTAATAGTGTTGGTTTTATTTCTTCAGACTTGCCTTTATTGATAACTAAAGAACCTTTACCTCCTAAAGTAATTATTACTAATTCACATATTGAAGAAATAGATTTTTGGCTTCTTTGCAAATCATTTTCTTGAAATAGACTCAAGACTTCTGATTCATTACAAAAAACTATATCAATATAGTTTTCAATTAATTCTAAGAAACTTTCTCGATGCCTATCTACACAAAAAGAGTCCGATAATGAAAGTATTATTTTTGTATCTGATTCTTTGGCAAGCTTTGCAGCTTGAAGAAAGGCATTTTTAGCTAAATCACTATCCCATAAGTATCCCTCTAAATATAAATATTTGCTATTTGCTATTAAATTATAATTAACATCTTTAGGTTCAAATTCAATAGAGGCCCCCAAATATGTGCACATTGTTCTTTGAGCATCTGGAGTTATAAAAATTATTGAATGTGCACTTGAGGGCCCTTTATCTATTGGCGGGGTGTTAAAAATAGTATTACTTCTTTTAATATCGGTAGAGAAGAAATTTCCAAAATTGTCATTCTTTACTCTTCCAATAAATTGAACATTATTATCTAATTCAGCCAAGCATACGACAGTATTAGCAGACGAACCCCCTGATATTTTTTTTATTACTGTGCAATTTTTTAATAAAGCTTCAGATTCATTAGAGTTGATAAGATTCATAGATCCCTTTTTAAGGGTATTTATCTCTAAAAAATTATCATCCACATTAACAATAATATCGACTATGGCATTTCCTAATCCAATAAGATCAATATCTTTTTTTAGATCAAAATGGTTATTTTTTTCTATCATTAAGATTAAATTTCTTGATTATCTTAGAAGAGCTCTTTTAGGACCATGGATTGGGTCTTCAATCACTATAGTTTGATCTCTGTTTGCTCCTAATGAAACAATAGCAATTGGCACTTCCATTAATTCAGCAAGAAATCTAAGGTAATTCATAGCATTTTCAGGCAGATCAGATAGTTTTCTGCAATTAGCAGTCGAGCATTGCCATCCTTTTAATTTTTTAAAAATTGGCTTACATTTTTTTAGGTCATCAGAATTTGTGGGGAAATAATCGATTTCTTTCCCATCTAATTCATATGCTATACAGACTTGAATTTCATCTAACTCATCTAGGACATCTAATTTTGTTACTGCCAAACAGTCAAGACCATTTACATAAACAGCATATTTGCCAATAATTCCATCAAACCAACCACATCTTCTTCTTCTTCCAGTTGTGGTTCCAAACTCACTCCCTCTATCACAAAGTTGATCATTAATACTTCCTTGTAATTCTGTTGGGAATGGCCCCTCTCCAACTCTAGTAGTGTATGCCTTCGCCACTCCTATCACCCTGTCTATTAAAGTTGGTCCAACTCCAGCACCAATACAAGCTCCTCCTGATATTGGATTTGATGAGGTCACATAAGGATATGTTCCATGGTCCAAGTCAAGTAATGTACCCTGTGCCCCTTCAAAAAGAATATTTTTTTTATTTTTTGCAGCTGCATGAATAGTTCTTGTACAGTCAACTACATGCTTTGATAGTCTCTGTCCATAATCAAGATATTCTTTAATGATTTCATCTTTATTAAGAGGATCAATGTCATATATTTTTTCTAGAAGTCCATTTTTTTCTTTCAGAGGGATCTCAATAACATCTCTTAATCTATCTTCATTAAGCAAATCTCTTATCCTTATCCCATTTCTTTGTGATTTATCAGCATATGTTGGACCAATCCCTCGCCCTGTTGTTCCGATTTTATTTGAACCTCTATCAGCTTCCATTGCTTCATCTAATAAACGATGGTAAGGCATTGTGACATGTGAGGTTGATGAGATTTTTAATCCTGAAATGTCTATTCCATTCTCAATCAACATATCTATTTCTTTGAGCAATATTTTTGGATCTACAACTGTTCCCGATCCAATTAAACAGATTGTTTCTCCATAAAGTATTCCAGATGGAATTAAATGTAATTTTAAAACCTTATCATCTACAACTATAGTATGTCCTGCATTTACACCACCTTGATAACGAACAACAACATCTGCCGAACGACTTAATAAATCGGTTATTTTACCTTTTCCTTCGTCACCCCATTGGGCTCCGATTACAACAACATTAGCCAATTTTAGAAGAGCATTATTTTTGTACGAATATATAATATATTCAAAATTATTGAATAACTTTAAAAAAGTAAATCATTTGTATTAACTTTCTCTGAGAACCATTTTTTCGGCAAGAGTGAATTCTTTTGTTAAACGTTCTTTAAGTTTATCTGGTAAAGGCCTAGTTGCAAAGTTTTTGTAATGACCTGCCATGGCATTTAATGCTGTCTGCATTGTTGTAAATGATTGAGTTTTATTAACCATGCCTCTGTTTCTATATCTGGAAATATAGTCAGTTATCAGAGCAAGTGATTCATCTCTTACCTCATCCTTATCAGGAGAATCTTTTGGAGTTTCAACTGCAATTTGTAAGGTTTTAACAACTGATATTGTGTCTTTTGCGTAATCACCGGTCATAGAAGTCTTTGCTGCATATGATGGAGAACTAAATAGTGTAAAAAAAACAGATAAACAAATGGTAAAAGATATTGCTTTGACAAAAAATTTAGAAAATAATTCAGTCATCTCTTTAAATAACATAACTTAACTCCGAATAAATTTTAGCTTTAAGAATTTTTATTGTACATTACTTTCGATTCGGAAATAAATTTCTCTAATAAATTTTTAGATGCAATCTTAATTTTACTTTTTCTTGATCGGGAGAAGAGTTCAACTTCTTTATTAATTGAGTCTCTGCCAATAATTATTTGAAAAGGAATTCCAATTAAATCTGCATCTTTAAATTTCACTCCTGCTCTGTCATCTCGGTCGTCAAGAAGAACATCGATTTGGTTGCTTCTAAACTCTTCATAAATCTCTTCAGTAAGTGCTTTTTGAATGGGGTCTTTTAAATTAGTTGGAATAATTAAAATCTCAAATGGAGAAATTTGAATTGGCCAAGAAATGCCATTCTCATCATGATTCTGTTCAATTGCTGCTTGGGCTATTCTTGTTACGCCTATTCCATAACAACCCATCCATAAATTTTTCAATTGACCATCCTTATCAGAAAACTTTGCATTTAATTTCTCACTATATTTCTGGCCTAATTGAAAAATATGTCCAATTTCAATACCTCTTTTTTCTTTTAACTCTTCATTACTCTCCAGGCTGATGCGATCCCCTTTTTTTGCATTCCTTATATCTGATATTAAGAACTTTTTCTCAATAAATGAAAACGTTCGGAATACTTTGTGGAAATCAACTTTGTTACCTCCACTAACAAAACTTGAAAGACTACTTGCAGATTTGTCAACGATTCTTATCCAACTTTTATCCCAACTGGAATTAATTTTTATTATTTCATCATTTATGTCTGGACCAATAAAACCTAATGGAAAATTAGTTAGATTTTTATTAATAATTGCATTGTCTTCTACTAATTTTAGATGAATCAAGTTTGAATTATATTTTTTGTTGATCAAATTAAAAAGCTTGACTTCATTAATATTCTGATCTCCTCTAATACAGGTTAGGATTGGAACTTCGGATTTATCTTCAAATTTTGCAAGGAAAATAACGACCTTAATTATTTGACTAGCATCTAAATTATTTTTTTTACAAATATCAACAATTGATTTTTGATTTGGGGTTTCTATATATTCATCATGGGACTTTATTAAAGGAATCTCTTTGGATGGTAAAGATACAGCTTTTTCAATATTAGCTGCATATGAACCACTCTCAGTAAATAAAATAGAATCTTCCCCAGCATCGGCTGTTACCATAAATTCTTTAGATGCTGCTCCTCCGATGGCACCACTATCTGCATCCACTCCGACTGTATCTAATCCGCAATTTTTAAAAATATTTTCATAAGCTTTTTCCATTTTTTCATAAAAAGAAGATAAATCTTCTTTTGAAGAGTGAAAAGAATAAGCATCCTTCATTATAAATTCCCTACTTCTCATTAATCCAAATCTTGGTCTTATCTCATCTCTAAATTTTGTTTGTATTTGGTAGAAACATAAAGGCAGCTGTTTATATGAATTAATCATTTCTGATGCAATACTTGTTATGACTTCTTCATGTGTAGGTGCTAAGCCAAATTCTTTTCCTTGCCTATCCTTAAAATTAAACATTATGCCTTCCCCGGCGGTGTAACCTTCCCATCTCTCACTTTTTTTCCATAACTCTGCTGGGTGGAGTTGGGGTAAAAGTAATTTCGAACAATGATTATCATTAAGTTCTTTTTCAATTATGTTAGATATTTTTTCAATAACTCTAAGCATTATTGGCATGTAAGCATAAATGCCACTATTAACTCTGCGGATATAACCCGCTTTCAAAAGTAATTGATGAGAAATAATTTCTGCTTCAGAAGGAGTGTCACGAAGCGTCCCCAGAGGAAATGAGGTGGTGACGCGCATAAAAAAAACTTATATATTTAATCAACTTTATCAATTAAGATGTAAAAAAAATTTAAAGTGTCTTGAGTCCCTGAAGCCAGGTAGTTTAGATTTAGCCTTTCTGCTAGTTTCTGCAATAATTAAACTTAAGATTTTTAAGTAAATTCATTAACCTGAATGACATTTTTAATAAAGTTATGGAAAATATAGATTCTAATATTTCTAGCTCAGAAGAATTAGTTGGTATTGAAGAAGTTCAGAAATTCCTTAATCGATCAAGAGCCTCTGTTTATAGGTACACAAATACTGATCTAAGAAATTTAAATCCTAGTTTTAACCCGAGAAAATTAAATCCTGAATATAGAACGGATCAAAAAGAACAATTACGTTTTCACCCTAATGAAATTGCAAGATTTGCTAAGGATATTTTAAGAATTAAAGAAGTTACTGTCGAAGTTTTTAATTCTCCATCTTCAGCCGCTCAAAATACTCTTACTCAAATCCTTGAAGAATTAAAAAGTATTAGATCATTACTAGAAAAACATTAGTTTAAGATTTAATTTTAAACCATGTTTTGATTTATGTACTTTTTGATTGTAAAATATAATTGTTAAGTTTATTACTCAACTTTAATCAAGTAAATCTCTTGAGATACACAAATTCAAAGCAGTTTGTCGAAAGTAAATTAAGCGAAAAGTCTTCTCTTATTACTATTTCAAGTGAATTGGAAAGAGATGATGATGGCCCCTTAAGTATGAGGAGTTTATCAATATCATTTCTTGGAATCATAATTGCTTTCCTGACAATTCTATTGCCTTCCATTAGTATTTTGCTTGGTAGACCTTTATCTCAAGGAAATGAGATTAATTCTTTTCACTTAATTAAAAAAGATGGATCTTAGTTTGATACCTCCATCTCCAATGAAGGGTGTAGTTAATTTAGTTGTTGAGATACCAGCGGGTAGCAGGAACAAATATGAATATTGTTCTCAAGCTGGAATTATGGCACTTGATAGGATTTTGCATTCTTCAGTACGCTACCCATTCGACTATGGCTTTATCCCAAATACCCTCGCTGATGATGGAGCTCCACTAGATGCGATGGTAATCATGGATGAACCAACATTCGCAGGTTGTCTAATTAAAGCAAGACCTATAGGGGTCTTAGATATGAATGACTGTGGGCAATATGATGGAAAACTTTTATGTGTTCCTATATCTAATCCTAGGCAAGAGAATATAATTAGTATTAATCAAATTGCTCCTAATCAATTAGAAGATGTTGCAGAATTTTTTAGAACAAGTAAAGGTCTTGATGGAAGGTCGGTTCAAATAGATGGTTGGAGAGATTTTGAAGTGGTTGAAGAACTTTTAAGAAAATGTACACCAAAAAAAAAGAAATCCTTTAAGGTTTTAAAAAAATCATCAATAGTTAAATAAATTGAAAAGTGTAATTTTTTATAGCTATCCAAAATGCTCTACATGTAGAAAAGCGTCGAATTGGCTTGATCTAAATAACATAAATTATCAATTAATAGATATTGTTAAAGAACCACCTTCTACAAAATTTTTGGAACTAGCTTTAATACAATTTTCATTAGATATAAAAAAGATATTTAATACAAGAGGTAAGAGTTATAAGTCAATCGATTTTGATATTCTAAACTTAGAAAAAAAGAGAATTATTGAACTATTATTAAATGATGGGAAATTAATCAAAAGACCTTTTTTAATAATTAACGAAAGTAAATTAATACTTGGATTCAATGAGTCTGAATATATCACTAACCTCAAATAAATATTTAATTTTGTAAATTTCATGAATTCCTCTTTTAAAAATATACTTCATGAGTGGGGACCATTACTTTTCTTGGCTTTTTTTGTTTCTTCTTGCAGATCTTTTTTAGCAGAACCTCGTTACATTCCTTCTGGTTCAATGCTTCCTGAATTACAAATAAACGATAGATTAATTATTGAAAAAATTTCCTTAAAAAACTCATTACCCGTAAGAGGAGATATTATTGTCTTTAAATCCCCTTTCTCTTTTGATGAAAAACTTGTTGCATCAAGATCTAATCCATTGCCAAATAAAAGTTATTGTTTTTTTATGGGGTTTCCACCAATGTCATTCATCCCTGGATTAAGAGATCAGGCTTGTGATGCGTATATAAAAAGAGTAGTAGCGTTGCCTGGAGAATTAGTTAGTGTCAATATTAAAGGCGAAGTAATAGTTAATGATAAAAAGATTTTTGAACCATATGTTATTAATTTCTGTTCCGAATCCTTATTTAATAATTGCGGAGAATTTAAAAGTTTGAAAGTACCGAAGGATCATTTTTTGGTTTTAGGGGACAATAGATCAAATAGCTGGGATGGAAGATATTGGCCTGGAGGTAAATTTCTTCATAAAAAAGAAATAATTGGTAAAGCTTATTTTAGGTTTTGGCCTTTAAATAATTTTGGCCTTTTTAAAAATCAAGCCCTACATGAATCACTTTCCCTTTAATTAATTCATTTTTCTTAGGGAAATTTGAAGGGGAATCATAACCTAAATTGATTTGATTATTTAGCCATTTTGTATCAGGGTCAAATATAAGCCATCTTTTACTACCGATAGATATTTTCTCTTGCATTATTCCTAATAGATTAGATGGATTAAAACTTAAATATTTCCAAAGCTTTGGGATTGGCCAATCCCTTTTGTGAACAAATTCTTCCCACAATAATGGTAAAACTAATTCAAAAGAGCTTATCCCTACTGGTCTATCATTTATAGGACTAAATGTATCTTCATCGTTTAGTGCTTTTGAATTCACCGCAATTGCTTGAATTAAATCATTTTCTAAACCTTTTATTAAAAATTCTCTATTTTCCTGAGAGCCCAAAGGAGGATCTACTTTCCACCCAAGATCATCTAACTCGAGATTATTTGTATCTGCTATTAAGCTCCACCAACTTACTGTTGTTGAAATTGGAATGGTCTGCTTTTCTATTTCTTTAAGAGAATTTGAATCTGAGATATTTTTAATCACTATATTTTTATCTGGGAAAATATTCTTGATTCCTAAGATATTTTTAACTTCTGAAACCTCATTATTATTGTCAATAACGTAAAATCCCGATTGTAGTGATTTGATGTCCTTATTTATAATTCCTTTCTGTAGTGATTTTTTTGTTAACGAAAATAATATTGGTGATGACTTGACTGCATCTAAAGAAAGACCTTTAAAAATGATTGACGTATCAAAAAAGTTGCTAGTAGAAAGACCTATTGAACCTGATTTTAAAAGTGCATCATGATGAGATAGATTTTTGCCTTCATCTTCCAAAGAAAAGCTTCCCCAAAAATAAATATTTAAATCAAAAGCATTATTTTTCTGAAAGGGTATTTTTTCAGGATTATCTCTCCAGTTATTACTATTTGGAAGAAAGGCAATCGTACCAAAACCTGATCTCTTTGCTCTAAACTTTAAATTTTCAAGGTTATCATCAAACCCTGTTAAGGGATCTTTTAAAAATGAGTGACTATCGATAAGCAATGGAGCTAAAATTTTATTACCAGATCTAGAAATTTTAATATTCTTCTTTAACGCCTCCTCTTTAGCCTTATTACCAAATGCTTCTATTTTGCCATCGATAATTAATAAATTATCTTTAATTACTGTCGCACTGGAGCCCATCAAAATGTTTATATTTTCAAAAAAAAAGCTTTTATCCATTTTAAAGAGCCCCAGATGCCGTTGAGTCCAATATCCCTCCAAGATGTGTCGTAATATTCAGAGCACTAATTACATTATCTTTTTGAGGATCATTAAAGATATCAATAATAGTTATACCTCCATTGCCTTGCTTTATCATCCAGATATTGGAAAAACTAATTCCTAACAAGTTACAAATTAGGGTTTTATTGACTGCATCATGTGCTACTAACAAGGTTAAATCTTTATTCTTTTGATCTAAACATATTTCTTCCCAAGCCTTAACCGATCTTTCAGATACTTCTTTAATACTCTCACCCTCGGGCATTAATACCTCTTCAGGTTTTTCATGCCAATTTTTAAGTAATTCTGGCCATTGTTTCTTAATTTCATGTTCTAATTTGCCTTCCCATAATCCATGGCTTATTTCTACTAATTTATCAATCTTTGTTATTTCTAAATCTGATTTGTTTTGAAGAATTATTTGTGCTGTTTCATATGGTCGATCCATTGAACTTGAAAAAGCTTTGTTGAAGTTAATTTGTTCTAAATATTTAGATGCCTTTCCCGCCTGATCTTTCCCATTATTATTTAAAGGAATATTTATTTGCCCTTGGAATCGACCCTCTTTATTCCAGTTGGTTTCACCATGCCTTACTAAAAATATTCTTGAGTCTCCAATCTGATCAGGAATTCTTTTATCTAGATGAGAAGTTTGATTTAAACATTCAATTTGTGTTTTATATGAATTTATTTGCTTCTCAATATTAAGGATTGAAAAAGAGGCATTATCTAGCTTTATTTTTCTAAAACCTTTTTTAGGTCTGCCAATTAATAATAGAATTAAACATCTTAGAATTGCATTATGACCAATTATTAAAATGTTTGCCTCTTCTTTTTCTAAATAGATTTTTAAGATACTTTTAATAAATTCATTTGCCTGCTCATATAATTCTTTAATTGGTTCATATGTTGAATTATGAGTACTCTCTAAATTCAAATTTTCAGGATCATTTTTCCAAAGAAGATAGTCTTCTGGATACTTATTTTTTATTTCATTAATAGTTAAACCAGACCATGAACCAAGATCAACCTCTAATAAATTTTTATCGTAAATAATATTATCTTCTCCTTTTAATTTTTTCTGAATTGTCTTTGCCGTCTCTGCTGCTCTTACAAGTGGAGATGAATATACTTTGTCGAAATTAATCCCTGATAAGGCGTCTCCAGATTTAAGTGCCTGTTCGTACCCTTTATCGGTTAAATATGAATCATCTGTCCTACCTTGAACTAAGCCTTTTTCATTAAAACTGCTAAGCCCATGTCTTACTAAAACTAATCTAATGCTCATTATATAATTTTAAATTATAGTATTTTTATCATCTCATGGCGTGATAAAAATAGGTATATGATTATTAGGAATTTCAATGAAAACTAAATTAAGTTTTATATTTTATTATTAATTACATGAACAAGAATATTTCTAAGACAAAACTATTTATAGCTTTTATTTCTCTAATCATAACTTTTTTTGTGTGGCAACAAGGGCTTCGAGATAGTCTTAACCGACCATCGGTTAGCTTTGATATTAGTCAAAAAGAAAAAGAAATTGCAGAATTAGCTTTGCCTGCAATACCAATTAACTTAAGAAACATAATTATCAATAATGATCCAATTGAAGATATTAAAAAATCCCTTTCTGAGATTTCTTTTGATGAATTAACAGAAAGGAATAAATTGATTTGGATAATTTCTTCCAAAAGCAATGAGATAAATATTAAGCAAAAGTACTCTAATAGATTTGATAACAAAAACTATAAATTAGTCGTAGAAAATTTGAGTAAAAGTAATCTAGATAATTCATATAAGCCTAATGATAATTTTCTAGATTTATTTAAAGAGGATAGATTTCTATACCACTTGTTAAGCAAAAGATTTTCTTTAGATGACAGTCGATTAATAACAAATGCTTTATCAAAAAAAATGGTTCTGAAAATAATAGCTATTAGATTAATACCTCTTTTGTCAGTAGTCTTTGGCTCTTTACTTGTTCTAAGAACATTATGGATTATATTAGCTTCAAGAAAAATTGAATGGAAAGAATTTATACCCTTAGATTTAGATTTGTTAGATATGGTGTTGTTGATATCAGGAGGATTTGTCGTTCTAGGAGAAGTTATTTCGCCCTTATTTTCAATCACTTTGGTTGAATTAGTGGCCTCTAATCTATCAATTGAATTAACACAATCATTAAAAATATTTTTTGGCTATCTATTTATGGCAATTCCTCCTCTCTTGATTATTTATTATCAAATAAAATCTTATGAAAATAAATTTATTTTCAAAAGAGATTACTTTCAATTTAATTTTTTACCGATAAAAGAATCTTTTTTTCAGGGATTCAAGGGTTTCTTAATGATAATTCCTTTTGTGTTACTGGTGTCATTAATTATGAATCTTTTAGTTGATAATCAAAATGGGAGTAATCCTTTACTTGAGATCGTTTTAAATAGTAATAATTATGTTTCATTTGTACTTTTATTTTTAACAACTACATTTTTAGCCCCAATTTTTGAAGAGGTTATTTTCAGGGGCGTCTTACTCCCGATTTTATCCAGAGAATTCGGAATTATATTAGGTATTACAATTTCTGCTTTTATTTTTGCCTTGGCTCATTTAAGTATAGGTGAAATGATCCCATTGTTTACCTTAGGAATAGGACTGGGAACTACAAGACTTATATCAGGAAGATTATCATCTTCTGTGATTATGCATTCTTTATGGAATGGGATGACCTTTTTGAATTTGTTTCTTTTGAGAACATAAAGATTTGACTATATTACTTGCGAATAAATTAAAAAAATGTTTATTTGATTTATAACACTTTTTATATTTTTAATAATACTTAAGAGATGAATATAAATAAGAATGAAAATTCTTTAAAAAATAATCTTTACGACGCCAATAAAATAACTTCAAAAAAAATAAAATTATTTAATTTAAAATTTATTCATAAAATATTTGACAGCGTAAATATATCTTTATTAATTTTGATTTTTATCTTATCTTTTCTTTCTTTTAATAGTCAAAGAAAATGGACAAGCATATATGAAAACTTAACAAAAACAAAAGCAAATAATAATAATCTTATTGACTATATTTCCAAAACTGAAGAATTTTATATTAATGAAATTGAGTCCCTCAATACTTTTAAAAAAACTACTCCAAAAGATTTAATTTACCTTGATAAACAAATTACTAAGAATAAGGGAAATGATTTAAATACAAAAATAAAATCTATTAAAGATGGATTAAAAGATAGTAAATATCAAAAAGGATATTAATGAAAAGAAATAAGAAAATAGTTAATTTAGTACCCCTCAAACCTCGAAGGTTTAAGGCCACTTATATATTTTGCCTATTATTGATTTTTGGACTATTTGGAAGGCTTGTAAATTTACAAGTTTTTAGCGCCTCTGACTTACAAAAAAAAGCGAGATTAATACAATTCACCAAGATTAGTTCTTTAAATAAAAGAAGATCAATAGTAGATAGAAACAATAGATTGATTGCTTATGATAAACCTCTCTACAGATTATGGGCTCATCCCAAATACTTTAACTTCCCAGGAGATTCAACTAGCAGAGTAAGAACTATTGATGAAGTGATTAATAAATTAACGCCAATTTTAAATGTAAAAGATGAATTTCTTCTATCAAAGTTTAAAAATAAAATGTTAGGAATTGAATTGCTGGATGAAATAACAGAGAATCAAGCAAAAAAGATTAAAAACCTTCATATTAGTGGTTTGGATCTCGTTAAATATTCTCAAAGATATTATCCTCAAAGTAATTTGTATTCAAATCTTATTGGTTTTGTTAATTATGAGAATAAAGGTTCAGCTGGTTTAGAACTGCATTTAGATAATCAAATCAAAGTACCTAACAAAATTAATTTGATTAAGAAAGGAGGAGACGGAACACCTCTCCCAGATAATTCGGGGCCAAGAGATTTTATTAGTGACTACAAGAGTTTAGGTTTGACTATAGATTCAAGATTACAAAAAGCTACTTTTAAAGCTTTAAGTAAACATGTACTGAAGTGGAACGCAAAGAAAGGCTTCGCGATAGTAATGAATGTAAAAAATGGAGAGATCTTATCACTAGCATCAATTCCATCTTATGATCCAAATAAATATTGGGATTATGATCCCGAAGTCTTCAGAGGTTGGTATTCTCAAGATTTATTCGAGCCCGGTTCGACTTTTAAACCAATAAATCTAGCCTTAGCATTAGAAGAAAAAGTAATCCAAAAAGATGGTTTAGTTGAAGATAATGGGAAGGTTAATGTTGGAGGATGGAGCCTTTCAAATTGGGATAAAAAAGGTAATGGGTATATTGATTATCCAAAAGTTTTACAAGTTTCAAGTAATGTAGGGATGGTAAAAATAATGCAAAATCTGCCGCCTAAAACTTATTGGAATTGGCTGAACAAATTAGGGATTAATAAACGTTTGGAGACGGATTTATTTGAATCTACAGCTGGTCAATTAAAGTCAAAAGATATATTTATTACTCAGTCAATTGAACCCGCAGTAGCATCTTTTGGAAAAGGTTTTTCTATTTCTCCTTTAAAATTAGCTCAACTTCATGCTGTTCTAGCTAATGGGGGAAGTGAAATAATTCCCCATGTTACTTTAAATTTTAAAGCTCACCTTAAAAACAATTCTCCAAAAGAAATCTTTTCTAACGAGGTATCAAAAACCGTTCTTAAATGGATGGAAAGTGTTGTTGATAATGGCAGTGGAAAAGGAGCGAAAATTGATGGGTACAGAATTGGAGGGAAAACTGGAACTTCTCAAAAGGCAGTTAATGGACAGTATACTAGTAAAAAAGTTTGTAGTTTTGTAGCTTCTTTTCCTGTAAATAATCCAAAGTACGTTGTCCTTGTTGTTATTGACGAACCTTCGAAAGCATACGCTTACGGTTCAACGGTTGCAGTGCCAATTGCAAAAGAAATTATCGAAAGTTTAATTGTTATTGAAAAAATACCACCCCAAATTGAAGAAAACACGAAAATTGTTAAAAAACCCTGAAATTATTCTGGTTTTTAGTTAATTAGTTCATTATTTAATGATTTCATTTGAAATTGAAGCTATCTTATAAAAATATATGGTCATCTAGAAATGAAATCAATTTTAGAACAATTATCTTCTATTACTGTTGTTGTTGCTGATACTGGAGATTTAGATGCGATTAAAAAGTTTCAACCTAGAGATGCCACTACTAATCCATCACTAATATTGGCTGCGGCTAAGAATCCTGATTACATAAAATTAATAGATCAAGCTTTGGAAAGCTCAAGAAAATCCCTACCTGATGGCTTTACTGAAAGTGAATTAATTAAAGAGACTATAGATCAGGTTTCGGTATTCTTTGGTAAAGAGATTCTGAATCTTATTTCGGGAAGAGTATCTACAGAAGTTGATGCAAGACTAAGTTTTGATACTGAAGCAACAGTTACAAAAGCCAGAAAGTTAATAAATCACTATAAAAGTTTTGGGATAGATAAAGAAAGAATATTGATTAAGATCGCTTCAACTTGGGAAGGAATTAAGGCAGCTGAAATTTTAGAAAAAGAAGGTATTAAATGCAATTTAACTTTACTTTTTAACTTCTGCCAAGCTGTAGCCTGTGCTAATGCAAAAATAACCTTAATCTCGCCTTTCGTAGGTCGAATATTGGATTGGCATAAAGCAAAAACTGGCAAAGAAAACTTTGCAGGGTATGAAGATCCAGGTGTTATATCAGTAACCAAAATCTACAATTATTTTAAAGAAAAAGGATTTAAAACTGAAGTAATGGGTGCAAGCTTTAGAAATATAGATGAAATAAAAGAATTAGCAGGATGTGACCTTTTAACTATTGCTCCAAAATTTTTAGACGAACTTAGTAGAGAGGAAGGGGAATTAATTAAAAAATTAGATGAAGATACTCAATCTAATAGTTCTATTGACTATAAATTTGATGAGAAAGACTTTAGATTAAGTATGTTAGAGGATCAAATGGCAAGTGAAAAGCTTAGTGAAGGAATAACAGGCTTCAGCAAAGCAATAGAAGAATTAGAAGAGTTGTTATTAAAAAGACTTTCAGAAATTAATAATCAAAAATTAATTTCGACAACTTAGATTTAATTTCTATTAAAACATAAAATTAATCTTTGCTTTTGGTTAGAAGTCTCTTTATAACTCTCATCGCAATGTCTTCATAATTCATTTGACCAGATAATATTTGAGCAATACGTTTAGGAGCTGTTTTCCTTTTGACACCTAATTGATACCCAGTTCTTGGGAATCTATAAAAGATTTGGGCAATTCTCTTCCCCCATGCCATGGATTTCCCCCATTCATTATTAATGTTTGTTGAATAATTATTTAAATCATTATTATTTCTGGACAAACACTGGTCAATACTTTCTGCAGCAAAATAACTACTAATTAGTGAAGGTCTAATACCTTCGGCCAAAAACGGATCGCAAAGTGAGGCTGCATCCCCCACCGCAATTACCCTATCTCCATTGAGCTTGTTTTGACCATTCCAAATTCTTAGTTTTTTATGAACCACCTTAAAAGATAAATCTTCAAATCCGAAACTTTTTATTACTTTATTATTGAGGTCTTTATTTTCTAGAAGTTTATTATTTATAAAAGTGCCTAAGCCAATATTGACACTGTCTTTTAATGGAAATGCCCAAGCAAATCCATACTTAACAAATCCAAACTCAAATCTAACTGAATCTTTAGGAATATTCCCTAATCCTTTTAACCTCAAGGCGATAGTATTGGCAAATTTTGGCTTTCTTGGACCTAAGTTGAAATATCCAGCCCATTTAGATTGTGAACCGTCGGCAATAACAAGAAATTTAGATTTATATGTAACTTTATTACTGCATTTTATTATCCAAGTCTTATTTTGTTGCGTTATTTTTTCGACATGTGCTGGTCTTAATATCTCACTACCATATTTTATAGCTTCATCAAGTAATAATTTATCTAATTTTTCTCTTCTAATAATCCAAAAAGGTGATTCACCACTAAGGTCGGCAACAACATTATCAGATGACTTCCATCTGAATTCAACATTGCTAATTTTAGATTCTATTGATTGATCTATATCTAATGGGAGATATTTTTTCATTGAGGATGCCATGCCTCCTGCACATGGCTTCATATTTCCTGATTCCTCCTTCTCTATAATTAAAACTGAATAGCCTTTTCTTGATAAGTTAAGTGCTGTAGAAGATCCTGAGAGACCTCCTCCAATAATTATGATGTCGAATTCCTTCAAACTTTTAGAATTTCTTTCTCCTTTTCAGATAATTTAGTTTCTATTAAAGAAATATATTTGTCAGTAAATTTTTGTATTTCTAATTGATTATCTCTTGATAAATCTTTTGATATTAAACCTTCCTTCTCATCCTTTTTCTCTTTGTCAACTGCATCCCTTCTAATATTTCTTAGCGCTACTTTACCTTCTTCAGCATATTTAGAAGCTAACTTGCAAAACTCTTTTCTTCTTTCCTCAGTTAATGGTGGGACATTTATTCTTATCACCTTCCCATCATTGTTGGGGGTGATACCTAAATCACTTACTGAGATTGCTTTTTCTATAGTTTGTAATGAAGAAATATCAAATGGTTGTATTGAAATTGTTTGTGAATCTACAGTTGCTATTGAGGCAAGTGATTTAATGGGGGTTTCTGCTCCATAATACTCAACACTTATTCTGTCTAATAATGATGCATTAGCCCTCCCAGTCCTAATAGTATTAAAGTTTCTTTGAGTGGCTTCAACACTTTTGTTCATGCTCGATTGAATTTCTTGTTCGTTCATAATTAAAATAATTAACTTTAAAAAGTTTTAACTTATTAAAGAGCCTATAGACTCTCCGGCAACAGCTCTGGAGATATTTCCTTTTTTGAAAATATCAAAAACCATAATTGGAATATTATTATCTTTGCATAGAGCAATAGCAGTACTGTCCATTACCGCGATTTCATCACTTAGAACTTGTTGGTAAGTGAGAGAAGAGTACTTTTTTGCTTCTTTAAATTTATTGGGATCACGATCATAAACTCCGTCAACTTTTGTAGCCTTCATGACAACTTCAGCATTTATTTCTGCGGCTCTCAAAGCAGCAGTAGTATCTGTAGTGAAAAATGGATTTCCACAACCACCTCCAAATACTACAACTCTTCCTTTCTCTAAATGTCTCATGGCTCTTCTTCTAATATAAGGTTCAGCAATTTCTTGCATTTCTATCGCTGTCTGTACTCTGGTTTCAACCCCAACTCTCTCTAATCCATCTTGAAGTGAAATAGCATTCATTACTGTGGCTAACATTCCGACATAATCAGCTGTAGCTCTGTCCATTCCATCAGCAGAACCTTTTAGTCCTCTAAATATATTGCCACCTCCAACAACTATTGCGAGTTGAACTTTATTTGCGATTACCCTCTCAACATCTTCAGCTATTGATTGAACTATAGCGGGATCTATACCGTACGGTTTATCTCCCATTAGTGCTTCACCACTAAGCTTTAAAAGTACTCTTTTGTAAGTCATTCAATAATCATACTTTTAAGACCTTAGCAAGTAAATATACAGAATTTCTTTTTTAGGATGATAATGCTTGCGTCTTTAAACAATTCTCAATCGAAAAACAGAAAAACAAATAATATTCCTATAAGATTCTAAAACTCAACACACTCCTGAGCTTTGATACCTTGTTCTTTAAAAGGATGCTTAATTAATTTCATCTCGGTCACTAGATCAGCTTGATTAATGATTGATTCGGAAGCTCCTCTTCCCGTTAAAACTATATGATTTTTTCTATTATTTAGACTTTTTATAAACTTAATTATTTCTTCTGGAGAAAGATATCCAAGTTTAGTTGCAATATTAATTTCATCAAGGATTACAAGTTTATATGATTCATCTGTGATGAATCTTTTAGCCATTTGCCAAGCTTCTTTAACTAATTCTTCATCCCTCACTCTATCTTGTGTTTCCCAAGTAAATCCCTCTCCTAATGCATGCCATGAAATATTTGATGATAAATTTTTAAGAGCTTTTTCTTCACCAGTAGTCCAACCACCTTTAATAAATTGAATAATTGCCACTTTATGACCATGTCCAATAGTTCTTAACGCCATTCCTAATGAGGCAGTTGTTTTACCTTTCCCATTCCCAGTAAAAACAATTAATAAACCTTTTTTTGTTTTCCTTACTTTTAATCTCTTTGATTGAACTTCTTTCCTTTTTTGCATTCTTTTTTTATAAAGACTCTCATCAGTTTCAGGAGAAGAATTACCTCCTATCCCAAGTTCTTTAGCCTGAATATCAAGACTGGTTATCTTTCTTGAAGAGGGTTGTGACTCATCATCCATAAAATAACTTTTATCTAAAATTATAGTGACTTAAATACTTCACGTTTCTTATATTTTGAAAGTGCATTATTAACAGCTTGTTGTTGATCCCGTTTTGTAATCCAGTGATGGTAGGTTTGAGTATGTAGGCTAACGGAATGTCCCATCATTCTTGCTGCAACTGTATCAGGCAGATCATAGAAAATCGTCCTAACTGCCCATGCATGTCTTAGGTCATAAGGTTTTATTTTAAGCGAATAACGTTTAAATTGATCAGTTATTTTTTTTCCAATATTTTGCAAAGTTGTAACTCTAAGATCTCTATTAATTTTTGGAAGTAATTCTGGATCTTTGCCTAATTCGCAAAGTTCAAATTTTTCTATCCATTTAGGATGAAATGGCCAAACCTGATGTTCCCCTGTTTTAGTAGTAGGCAAAACTCTAATAATTTTGTCTCCATAATTGGTTAAGGAGCTTAAGTCACAAAAAAATACTTCATGATTTCTTAACCCATATGTAGCCATAAGACCGAAAACATATTTCCATGATTTGTTTGGGATCTGGACCCATAGATTTTCTATATACTCATCAGTAGGAAGATCCCTAAAGCTTGCTTTATTTAGACCATATCCTTTAGCCATTGATTTCCAATCTTCAGGAAGTTTATGTTCTAAAAATTTTGCCAAAACACTTAGAGAAGTTGCACATTGTTTTCTGCTTCTACTCCCTTCTTTATAAGTTTTTAATGTGGTTATAAAAATATTATCTAAATTTTCAGTATTCGAATTATTTTGGATGGATATCATTCTCTTAAGGTAGGGCTTATAAGAGCTTCTCCAAGTTGTTTTTCTAGTGCTTGTTAAATATTCGTTTTTATTCTCCCTAAAAAAATATTTCTCAAAATCATTAAGTCTGGTTAAAAATTCAAATTCTTCTTTTATTATCTTTTTATCCGAAGTCTTTACCCAATTGATCCAATCAAATTGATTTAACTCTAATTGTAAAGTTATCAATTGTAATTTTTTCTTAGCTTCTTCTAAGCCATTTAAATCCGCTTTGAGTCCAAGAGATATTCTTTGAACCGTAAAGTTATTTTTATTATTTTTTGAAGGTAGTGAACCTCTAATGTTTAATTTCTCCCCTCTTTTTTCAATTCTTAGCTTGCCTCCTTCAGTAGCAAATTTATCATTGATATTATTAATTTCCTGAATTACGTTCATTAACTTATATAATTGTTTTTATAATGACGTTTCTAATGTTTATTTTCAATCTCCATACAATTTAAATGGAAAAAGTAGGCGTCTTATTAATGAATCTTGGGGGCCCTGAAAGGATCTCAGATGTGGGGCCATTTCTATATAATTTGTTTTCTGATCCTGAAATAATTAGACTTCCAGTACCTTTATTTCAGAAACCTTTAGCATGGTTAATAAGTACACTTAGAAGTACTACCTCACAACAGGCTTATCTATCAATAGGTGGTGGATCTCCCATAAGAAGGATTACGGAACAACAAGCTAGAGAATTGCAAAGTAAATTAAGAGATAAAGGTTTAAATGTAACTACTTATATTGCGATGAGATATTGGCATCCTTTCACAGAATCAGCAATAGCTGATATGAAATCTGATGGGGTAGATCAAATTGTCGTATTGCCTTTGTATCCACACTTTTCTATAAGTACAAGTGGTTCGAGCTTTAGAGAATTAAAAAAATTACGAGACTCTGATTCTGAGTTCCAAAAAATACCAATGAGATGTATAAGAAGTTGGTTTAGTCAATCAGGTTACTTAAAATCTATGGTTGAACTAATTTCGGAACAAATTGCACTTTGTGAATCGCCTGATAATGCACATATCTTTTTTACAGCTCATGGAGTTCCGAAAAGTTATGTAGAGGAAGCAGGAGATCCATATAAAGAACAAATTGAAGACTGTTCATTACTAATTATTGATGAACTTGAAAAATATTTAGGTCATACTAACTCTTACACCCTTTCTTATCAAAGCAGAGTTGGCCCTGTTGAATGGTTAAAACCATATACAGAAGAAGTTTTGACCGACCTTGGTAAGGCTAAGGTAAATGATTTAATCGTAGTCCCAATAAGTTTCGTAGGAGAACATATTGAAACTTTACAGGAAATTGATATTGAATATAAAGAAATTGCAGAGAAAGCAGGCATTGTTAATTTCAGAAGGGTAAAAGCCTTAAATACACACCCTACTTTTATTGAGGGTCTAAGTGATCTAGTTATTTCTAGCCTAGAAGGACCAATTGTTAATATAGAGAAAGCTTCTGAGTTGCCTGAGAAAGTTAAACTTTATCCTCAAGAAAAATGGCAATGGGGTTGGAATAATAGCTCAGAAGTTTGGAACGGAAGGGTTGCAATGATAGTTTTCCTTGTACTTTTCATTGAACTTATCTCAGGTTCTGGACCTCTTCATAAATTAGGTATTTTATAAATAAAGATTTAAAAAAAATTAAAACTACATCAAGGGCTATTGATTTTCAAGTAATTTCTGACATTACGTTTATAAAATGGGCAAAATTATTTAATTAAGTTTAATATTTAAATAGATTTATTTTCTTTAGTGACCCTTACTTCGACACCTTTATCAAAAGGTGATTCAGAAAAAAATTACCCTATATGGATCACAGGTGCTGAAGCGCTAATGGATTCACTAAAAGTACATGGTGTAAAAGTCATATTTGGATATCCAGGCGGCGCCATACTCCCTATTTATGATGCGGTACATAAAGCAGAAAATGATGGATGGTTAAAACACTATATGGTTAGACATGAGCAGGGAGGATCTCATGCTGCAGATGGATATGCCAGATCAACAGGTGAAGTAGGGGTTTGTTTTGGGACTTCAGGTCCAGGCGCTACGAATTTAGTAACTGGTATTGCAACAGCTCAAATGGATTCAGTTCCATTGGTAGTAGTTACTGGCCAAGTTCCAAGACCTGCCATAGGAACAGATGCTTTTCAAGAGACTGACATTTTTGGAATTACACTCCCTATTGTTAAACATTCATGGGTAGTAAGAGATCCTTCTGATATAGCAAAAGTAGTTTCAGAGGCGTTTTTTATTGCTTCTTCTGGAAGACCTGGCCCAGTTCTAATTGACATACCAAAAGATGTGGGTCAAGAATTCTTTAATTACGAAAGAATCTTACCTGGCGAGATTATTCCTAAGGGTTTTAAAAGGAATGGAGAAATTAATGACTCTGATATCAACCATGCTATTGAATTGATTCAAGAATCTTCAAGACCTTTGTTATATGTAGGTGGTGGAGCAATATCTTCAGGTGCTCATGAAGAAGTAGAAACACTAGCTAATAATTATCAGATTCCAGTAACGACTACGTTAATGGGCAAAGGGGCCTTTGACGAAAGGGATGACTTGTCGGTAGGAATGTTGGGAATGCATGGAACCGCATATGCAAACTTTGCAGTCACGGAGTGCGATCTTTTGATTGCTGTAGGAGCAAGATTTGATGATAGAGTTACAGGTAAATTAGATACATTTGCTCCATCGGCAAAGGTTATTCATATTGATATAGATCCTGCAGAAGTTAATAAAAATAGACGTGTTGATGTTGCTATTGTTTCGGATGTAGCTAAAGCCCTTTCAAAAATTAATGAAAAATCTTTTGTAAATAAAACCTCCTGCAATACAAAAAATTGGCTAGAAAAAATTAATTTTTGGAAAAATAAGCATCCTTTATTTGTTCCCCCACAAGAAGGGGAAATTTATCCTCAAGAAGTTCTTTTGAAAGTAAGGGACTTTTCTCCCGCAGCCTTTATCACAACTGATGTAGGTCAACATCAAATGTGGGCTGCTCAATATCTAAGAAATGCTCCGAGAAGATGGATTAGTAGTGCTGGTTTAGGAACTATGGGCTTTGGATTGCCTGCAGCTATGGGAGTAAAGGCTGCTATGCCTAATGAGGAAGTTATCTGTATAGCTGGAGATGCAAGTGTTTTGATGAATATACAAGAATTGGGTACTTTATCTCAATATGGTTTAAATATAAAATTAGTAATCATAAATAATCGCTGGCAGGGGATGGTAAGACAGTGGCAAGAAAGCTTTTATGATGAAAGGTACTCTTCCTCTGATATGAGTTGTGGAGAACCCGACTTTGTTAAACTCGCAGAATCCTTTGGAGTAAAAGGGGTCTTAATTTCAGAGAGGAAACAATTATTAAATGAGTTTAAATCTGCTTTAGATTTTGATGGACCAGCCTTAATTAATGTACGAGTGAGAAGAGGTGAAAATTGTTATCCAATGGTTCCTCCAGGTAAAAGTAATGCTCAAATGGTAGGTTACGTTAACAGTAAAAGCTGATTTTTGTACAAATATACAAACTTAAGATTATTAACCAAATTAAATTAGATACTTAAATTGAAAAAAATCACTTTGTTTTTAATTATTGTTTTTCTAATTGTTTTGTATCCTATTAGAACTTATTCTGCTGAAATTCTTCAGATAAATAATTCAAGTAGTATTTTAGTAGGAGATCAAAATAGAGATCTTCCAATCAAATTATTTTGTGTAGAAATTAATAACGAAGATGATGAGCAAATCGCTTTAAATCTACTTAAGAAAGAATTTCCGAGAGGAAGCAAAGTTAAAATAAAACCTATTGGTTTCAAAGAAAATATATTAATAGCTAAGGTTTTTGATATTAACGAAACTAAAGAAATGTCAGATTTGTTAATTGCAAAAAATTTATCAAAAGAGACCTGTCAAAATTAAAATTTGCTAAGAACTTATAAAATTCCATTGCCGTAAATATGTTTTAGATCTCCTCCAAGAATAAAAGTTATGATTTAATTCATATGTGCATAAGTTAGATATATCAATATTTGTATTGGATATATTTTCTTTTAAAAGTTGAATATGAGCGTACTTTTTTAGATTTAAAGGAATTGAATAGTTTTTTTGTAATTTGACAGATTCTTTTGAATTTAATGATATCTTCATAGAATCTGAAAATGTAGTTGATTCTTTAGAAGCAGCTTTTTTATGAAAATCTTGAAAGGTTTTATTATCTATTTGATAATATTTTTTTGATATTGATGGGCCTATTGCGACAAGAATATCTTCTTTTGAACATCCTTTATCGTAAAAGATTTTGATAAGTTTTTTTATTATTTTGTTTTCTAACCCCTTTCTTCCGCAATGTATTGCAGCAACCATTCTTTTCTTCTTGTCAGCAAATAAAATAGGCATACAATCTGCGGTGTATATCCATAAATTTTGATTTTGCTTATCACAAACTAATCCATCAGCTTCTATTATTTCCCTATCTTGAGTCTGTGATCCGAAAACAATTTGATTGCTGTGTATTTGACTTAAAACGCAATTCTTATTGTTTAACTTAAGACGATTTGATAAAAGTGATAAATTGATTTCAGAACTCGTTTTGGTAAAAAAACCATGTTTAAATTTATTTTCAAGAAGAGTAGGAGATAAATAATATTTTAATTTTTTGTCTTTTATCGCAAACTCATTTTCTTGAAAATATTTTTGGCTAAAAGACAAGATATTGGCTTTATGAAATTAATTCAATATCTTTTAAAATCCAAAAACCTGCAAATTTTTCAACAAATGGAGTTGATTGTATGGATATAAACTGATAACCACAAGAATCTTTTTTAGTTTGAGTAAATTTATCACTTAATTCCTTGGCATCTTTTTCTTGTAAATCTGTTACTAACCATTTGTCATCTTCTGAGGCTTCAAGTATGAGTTGGTTCTGTTTTATTAGCAGCTTGACTGGCTCTAAACCGCTAAACCAAGCTGCAAGAGCAAGTGATCTGTCTTTACTAAATAGTCTAAGGCCAGGAACTAAATTCTCATTTTTTATTGAATTCTGGATTGGAAAAATATCTCCAAATTCAATAGGCCAATTTTGAGCTAACTTTAATTCCTCTACAGATATTTCCGAGATTGTTAAGGCATCACCTCTTACCGCCTCAGGCAATGGTTTAGGATCATTATCAATACTAGATGTAAAAGTTGGAGCTAATACTCCTCTAACATATCCATTCTCTGAAGGGTAAACCTCTTGTTCAAGAAATGAAATTCTGTCAAATAATTCGTACGTCCTTCTGCTTACAAGAGCTTCAATCCCTATATTCTCAATAGATTTCTTAATAATTGATTTCATTGATGCTCTCCAAAATCTTATTTTTGATGGCTTTGACCAACCTTTTCTTTCTGCATCATGCAAAGCTTCATTTAACGCTTTTGTAAGCCATATTGAATTAACCTCATTTGCTGGACATATTTTATTCCATAAAAATAAATCATCTGTTTTAAAGCTTTTTGAAGATGAAATAATTAATTCCCATCTTTTTTTACCATTTTTTTCGATAATTGGCCTCGAATAAAAGTCCAACTCCCAATCTGATATTTTAAGTTCTTTATTCGAAATTATTTTTTCATTGATGATCATTTTTCTGAATCTTTTTTATCAAAAAGTGACTTAGTTTTTAGAGACCTCTCCGAGGCTTCAATCATAACTTTTTCTTTATCAATGATTAATTCTCCGGGAGTATTTTCCAATAAGGCTGTATTTAAACCAATTCTGCCTCTCTCTAAGTCAATTTCTGTTATTAGAGCCTTTATAACCTCACCCTCAACGAAAATTTCCCTTAAATTTCTGATGGATCCATTTGTTATGGAGGATTGATGAAGGAGCCCGCTAGCCCCTCCTAAATCAACAAAGAAGCCATATGGTTTTATGGCTAAAACTTCACCCTCAATTAATTGTCCTAATTTTAGATCTGCAAATTTAGAAACTAATAGTGCCTTTTTTTCTGATAAAACAAGTTTACGTGTCTCTGGATTTACTTCTAAAAATGCAACTTTTAAAGTTTTACTAACTAAAGATTGATAATCTTGACCATCTTCAAGTTGTGAACGTGGAATAAAACCTCTTAAGCCATCAACATCACAAGTAAGTCCTCCTCTATTAAATCCATTAATATTAACTTGTATTAATTCTCCATTTTTCGCAGAACTTTCAACTTTCTCCCAAATTTGTCTAAGAATTAATGCTCGAGCACTTACTGTGACCATACCATCAGCATTCTGTTCTTTTATTACTAAAACTTCCATTTCTAATCCAATGGTAAATTTTTCTTTAAAATTTGTAATCACTCCTAATCCACATTCTTTTTTTGGCATGAAACCAGGTGCTTTACCACCAATGTCTATATACAAACCATCACTTTCTAATGCTATTACTTTTCCCTTAATTGTCTCTCCTGTTGCACCTATCGGCTCATTTTCGTTTAACGCTTCTAAAAAGGCACTTTCGTCAAAATCAAACTCATCAACTTTTCTTTCTATGATGAAATCTTCATCTTCATCTTGCGAATTTAAAGGTTTTGCTAACTTCTTATAATTTACATTTTCAAAGTTAATATTATTGGAATGACTTTCTTTAACCTCATTTATTGGGGATTCAATAATTTTAGGCTTTATGGCTTTAATGTCTGTTTTGATTTCTTTTGAAGGACTTTGATTGTTATCAACTACTTCTTCCTTCTCACTGTTATTATCTTTTTTGCTTATGTGAAGAACCTGAAGAGGCTTCTTAACATTTTTTTTGTCGCCCATAATTTTCTTATTATTTTGGGCATCTTTATCACTAACTCCCTTCATAGGTAAAATAAGAGTAATTTAATATTAACTTACTCTAAATGTTATTACTTACAATTAAAAATAATGAACTTTAAATCAATACCTAGCGAATTTGAGTATTTATCATGGCCTGAAGTAAAAAATATTTCAAAAGATATAAGATCAACAATTATCTGGCCCTTTGGAGCGGTAGAACAACATGGCCCTCATTTACCTTTGGCGACAGATAGTATTTTTGTTGATGAGATCATTTGCGAAGTTTTAAAATTAATTCCATCTAACATACCCATAAAAAAACTTCCAACTCAATATATAGGTTTTTCTCCAGAACATAAGGGATTTGATGGAACTATATCTCTTTCATCGAATTTAATAACCTTATTGATAAAAGAAGTGGGAGTCCAATTGGCGGATATGGGGTTTAAAAGATTGATATTAATAAATGCACACGGAGGTCAAATTTCTTTACTTAATACCGCAGCAAGAGAATTAAGAAGTGTTGCTCCCAAACTTTCAATCTTCCCTTGTTTTTTATGGAGAGGAGTTGATGGGTTAAGTGAACTGTTAACAAATAATGAAATTGAGAATGGATTACATGCATCCTTAGCCGAAACTAGTTTAATGATGGCTTTAAAATCTGAACTTGTGGGAGATGAAAGACCTTGTGAGGGTGTTGAAACGCAAATTCCAGAGGGTTGGAGTTTGGAGGGGAATGCTCCAACTGCTTGGTTTACAGAAGACTTAAGTAAATCTGGAGTTATAGGGGATAGTAAAGGTTCAAATAAAGAGCTAGGAAATAGTTTAAGGAGCTTATTAGTCAATCACTGGTTTAAATTAATCATGAATCTTATGAAATCAGATTGGCCTATCTCAAGGTAAATTATCACTATTATTTGATAATATCATTTAACAATTGAAACTATTTTCATCATATTTAAATAAACTCACTATAATTGTGTAAAACTTAGGCATACTGAGCTAAAGATTACTGACATGCAAACACTCGAATCTGATAAAAAAACTAGTATAGAAAATTCAATCGATGAAAATTCTATTGATTTACCTGACTTTACTACTGATTCTTACAAAGATGCGTACAGCAGAATAAATGCAATAGTTATTGAAGGTGAACAAGAGGCTCATGATAATTACATTTCCTTAGCAACATTAATTCCTAACGAATTAGAAGAATTAACTAAATTAGCGAAAATGGAGCTTAAGCACAAAAGAGGCTTTACAGCATGTGGAAGAAATCTTGGTGTTCAAGCCGACATGATTTTTGCTAAAGAATTCTTTTCTAAATTACATGGTAATTTTCAAGTTGCTTTATCGAATGGAAAGACAACTACATGCCTATTAATACAGGCAATTTTAATTGAAGCTTTTGCCATCTCTGCGTATCATGTTTACATAAGAGTTGCTGATCCTTTTGCAAAAAAAATTACCCAAGGTGTTGTTAAAGATGAATACCTGCATTTAAATTATGGACAAGAATGGCTAAAAGAAAATTTAGCGACTTGTAAAAAAGAGCTAATGGATGCGAATAAGGTTAATCTTCCCCTAATTAAGAAAATGTTAGATCAAGTTGCTGAAGACGCTTCTGTACTAGCTATGGATAGGGAAGAATTAATGGAAGAATTCATGATTGCCTATCAGGATACACTTCTTGAAATAGGTTTAGATAATAGAGAAATTGCAAGAATGGCAATGGCAGCTATCGTTTAATTTGTTCATAAATTTAATTAGTTGACTCAAAAATAATTTTTATCTTTTTAGTTAATAGCTCTGTGCTATTGTTCATATCAATATATAGATTCCATTAATAAGGTAATTAATGTTTGGGCTAATAGGTCATTCAACTAGTTTTGAAGATGCAAAAAGAAAGGCTTCATTATTGGGCTTTGATCATATTGCCGATGGTGATTTAGATGTTTGGTGTACAGCTCCGCCTCAACTAGTTGAAAATGTAGAGGTTAAAAGTGCTACAGGGATATCAATTGAAGGTTCTTATATTGATTCATGTTTCGTTCCTGAAATGCTTTCAAGATTTAAAACGGCAAGAAGAAAAGTATTAAATGCAATGGAATTAGCTCAAAAAAAAGGTATTAATATTACAGCTTTGGGAGGGTTCACTTCTATCATCTTTGAAAATTTTAATCTCCTTCAACATAAGCAGATTAGGAACACTTCACTAGAGTGGGAAAGATTTACAACAGGGAATACTCATACTGCGTGGGTTATTTGCAGGCAATTAGAAATGAATGCTCCAAAAATAGGTATTGATCTTAGAAATGCAACAGTTGCTGTAGTTGGTGCTACAGGTGATATAGGCAGTGCTGTTTGTAGATGGTTAATTAATAAAACAGGTATTGGGGAACTTCTTATGGTAGCTAGGCAAAAGGAACCTTTGGATTCTTTGCAAAAGGAATTAGATGGTGGAACTATCAAAACTCTAGAGGAAGCATTACCTGAAGCAGATATTGTTGTATGGGTAGCAAGTATGCCAAAGACCATGGAAATCGATGCTAATAATCTTAAACAGCCATGTCTAATGATTGATGGAGGGTATCCAAAGAATCTAGATGAAAAATTTCAAGGTAATAATATTCATGTCGTGAAAGGAGGTATAGTAAGATTCTTCAATGATATAGGTTGGAATATGATGGAATTAGCGGAAATGCAAAATCCCCAGAGAGAAATGTTTGCATGTTTTGCAGAAGCTATGATTTTAGAATTTGAAAAATGTCATACAAACTTTAGCTGGGGAAGAAATAATATTTCTCTCGAGAAAATGGAGTTTATTGGAGCTGCTTCTGTAAAGCATGGCTTCTCTGCAATTGGCCTAGATAAGCATCCCAAAGTACTAGCAGTTTGAATTATGCCAAGACGTTATCTTCTTGATTTTGAAAAACCTCTTGTAGAGCTTGAGAAGCAAATAGAGCAAATTAGAGAATTAGCAAGAGATTCAGAAGTAGATGTTAGTCAACAGTTATTACAACTAGAAACGCTTGCTACAAGAAGAAGAGAGGAAATTTTTAGATCTCTAACTCCTGCTCAGAAAATACAAGTAGCTAGACATCCACAAAGACCAAGTACTTTGGATTTTATTCAAATGTTTTGTGATGATTGGACTGAATTACATGGAGACAGAAATGGAGGAGATGATATGGCTTTAATTGGAGGTTTAGGTTCTATAAATAACCAATCTGTGCTTTTATTGGGTCATCAGAAAGGAAGAGATACTAAGGAAAATGTAGTTAGAAACTTTGGAATGGCAAAACCGGGAGGATATAGAAAAGCTTTAAGGTTAATGCAGCATGCTGACAGATTCTCATTACCTATTATTACTTTTATTGATACTCCTGGTGCATATGCTGGTCTCTCTGCAGAAGAACAAGGACAAGGAGAAGCCATAGCTAGAAACTTAAGAGAAATGTTTGGTTTTCGAGTCCCAATAATTGCTACTATTATAGGAGAAGGAGGGTCTGGAGGGGCTCTTGGAATTGGAGTGGCTGACAGACTTTTGATGTTTGAACATAGTGTTTATACTGTTGCCAGTCCCGAAGCTTGCGCCTCAATTCTTTGGAGAGATGCTGCAAAAGCTTCTGAAGCCGCAACAGCGTTAAAAATAACTGGGAAAGATCTTCTTGAATTAGGTGTAATAGATGAAGTTTTATCAGAACCTGCAGGTGGTAATAATTGGGCTCCAATAGATGCTGGGAATACTCTAAAAGGAGCTATCGAAAAGCATCTTAATGAATTGTTGGAGTTGAGTAAAGAGGAACTTTTAGAACAAAGATATACAAAATTCAGGGTTTTGGGGAAATTTCTTGAATCAAATAATATTGAAGAAATTGATGAAGAATTACCTCAACTAACAGAATAAATTGAAATTAGCATACATTACAGGAGCTACAAAAGGTATTGGGAAAGCTACAGCAGTTACTTTCGCAAATGCTGGTTGGGATTTGATTTTACTCTCAAGAGATTTAGAGATGTTGAAAATATTAAGAGATGAGCTATCAAATACCGGGTCAACAATTAATCTTGTAAAGTGCGATTTATCTAGTGCAAATGAGATAAATAATTCTATTACTGAATCAATAAAAAAATATGGTTGTCCTTCAGTGTTAATAAATAATGCTGGATGTGCTTTTAATGGAAATCTAGTTGAAATGCCTTTGACAAAATGGCAAGAAATAATTCAAATTAACCTCACAAGTGTTTTTCAAATATGTAGTTTAATTGTCCCCCAAATGAGAAAAAACGGGGGCTTGATTATAAATGTTAGCAGTCATGCCTCTTACAATGCTTTTCCTCAATGGGGCGCTTATTGTGTATCAAAATCTGCTCTGGCCATGTTTACAAAGTGTCTCAGAGAAGAAGAGAGATCTAACTCGATTAGAGCTTGTACAATTACTTTAGGTTCCGTTAATACTCCTCTTTGGGACTCGGAATCAATAAAATCAGACTTCGATAGAACCTCTATGCTTTCTTCAACCAAGGTCTCAAATACTATTTTATATATTGCTGAACAACCAGAATCACAATTAATTGAAGACTTAACTCTTATGCCTTCAGGGGGTACTTTTTAAACTTAATATTTTAGATTTTAACCGTTTGTAAGGAAATCTTTCTATGATTTAAACCTCTTAATAACATTCAAATGTGATATAATATATAAGCAATATAATTTTGAGTAGATACAGTAATTAAGTTTGCAGACTATTTTCTGATAACAATTCTATGACCTCTACAATACCTAACGATAATCTTAAGAAAAATCTTGGTGACCAAATTAGTAATAAATTAGTTTCTGAAATAATTAGGGATCGAATTAAACTTCAAAAAAAAAGATTCCATGCTAATGATAATATTTCTGAATTCATAAATCCTGGAGAGCTAGATATTCTACAAAAGGAGGTAGCTTCTAAAGTTAGAGATTTATTAAAGTCTTTAGTCATTGATATTGAGAATGATCATAACTCTCAAGAGACTGCCGAAAGAGTTGCAAAAATGTATTTGAGAGAAGTTTTTAAAGGAAGGTACCAAGAAAGACCTAATGTTACAGACTTCCCTAATGCTAAGAAATTAGATGAAATATATACTCTAGGGCCAATAAGTGTTCGTTCTGCTTGTTCTCATCATATGGTTCCTATTATTGGAGATTGCTGGATTGGTATTAAGCCTGGAGATAAAGTTATTGGAATTTCAAAGTTTTCTAGAGTAGCTGATTGGGTCTTTTCTAGACCACATATTCAAGAAGAAGCAGTCATGATCCTTGCTGATGAAATTGAACGATTATGCGAACCAAAAGGTTTAGCAATTCTTGTTAAAGCTAAACATTATTGCATGTGTTGGAGGGGAGTAAAGGAACCTAATACCAGTATGATAAATTCCATTGTCAGGGGAGACTTTAGACATGATTTAAGCCTAAAACAGGAATTTTTTGAGCTAGTAAAACAACAACCTAATGGGTTATCTTGTTATTAAAATATCTGAAGATGTGATTATTAATATCTTTCAAATTCATTAAGCGGAAATATATTATTTCTTGATTTTCTTTATAATCTGTTTTGTTTTCTCTAGATCTTTTATTCCTGGAGAGATTTCAATACTACTTGAAATATCAATACCATTTGGTTTTATATTTTTTAATATCTCGCCAATCCATTCTTTAGAAACGCCTCCAGCGATCCACCAAGGTTTTCTGAAACTTAAATCTTCTAAATATTTTTGTTTTATTCTTTTCCCAGAGCCACCATATGTTTCTTTATTCCATGAATCCAAAAGTATTGCATCTATATAGTTTTCATAAGGTTTAATCTTATCAAGATCTTTTTTATTTTTTATTCTGAAAGCTTTCCATAAGCCTACATTTGGAATCAGTTGTTTTAATTTTTGACAATAATCAATATCCTCATCTCCATGAAGTTGAATTATGGTTTCGTTTGGTTCTCCTAAAAAACTTTTAATAATTAAATCAATAGGAATATCTTTTACAACTGAAACCCTTTCAATATTTGGATATAAATCTTTTAAACTTTTGAAGATTTCTTTTTTCTTTTCTGAGGAAATATATCTTGGAGATTCATCCACAGAAATGATACCTATCGCATTGGCTCCTAATTCGGCTACTTGAACAGCTTGTTCAATAGATGTTATTCCGCAAATTTTTACTAAAGTTTTAGTCTCAAGCATATCTTTATCTTATAGGTAGACTTGGTATTATTTGTAAATATAAAGGAGATTATTTTTGAAGAGTTTGCAGATTTTTAAAATATGGGGAATTCCCTTTAAAGTTCATCCTTACTGGTTTGCAATCCTTTTTTTATTTTCATGGAGTATCTCTAATCAAGTTAATTTAACTTCTGGCGAAATTTACAATATCAAGGAAGCTTGGTTAATTGGCTTCTTAACTTCTTTTTTTTTATTGAGCACGATTATATTCCATGAGGTTTTCCATACTTTTGTTTCGTTAAATCAAGGAGTAAAAATAAAAAACATTACCTTTTACTTCCTAGGAGCAGTTTTACAAATAGAAAAGGATTGTCAAACAGCTTTGGGTAATATAAAAATTTCGATTGTTAGGCCTTTATTATGTTTCTCGACAGCATTAATTCTTCTTCTCGTTATTAATCCTAGTGAATCCAACGAACAAATATATACAAATATATTGAACAGAGTAGCAATATTAAATCTTTTTCTAGGCTTTTTAAACTTAATTCCTATTGGTTCTTTAGATGGAGGTAATTTATTAAAGAGTACTATTTGGTATTTTTCAGGAAGTAAAAATAAAGGAAGAAATTTTTTAAATAAATTAAATTTAATATTATCAATTTTAGTTTTCCTTTTAGGAATTATTTGTTTATTTAGTTTCAATTTTTACTATGGTTTATTACTTACTTTTTTGGGATTATTTGGTATTAATTCATCAAAGTCTGAAAATCAATTTTTTAAAATTGAAAATATTTTAAAATTAAGTAAAGTTTCTGACCTTAAATTAAGGCCATTAAGAAAAATAGAATTCGATTCAAATTTGGTGGAGTTAAATAATGTGGTTAAAAGTAAAAAAGATAAACAAGGTAAATATTTGTTTTTAACTAATAATGGAAGGTGGGACGGCTTTATAGAAGAGAAAATTTTAAAATCAGTTTCAGTAAAAAAATGGGACCGTACTTTTGTTGGGGACTTTAAAAAGCCAATTAAGAAATTTGAGAGTGTAAATTCTAATACTGAATTATGGAGAGCTATAGAAAAGATAGAGAAATCTAATGAAGGTGTAGTCCTTGTACTCAATTCTGCTGATATACCACTAGGAATTATTGATAGAAATAAAGTTGGTTATTTTGTGTTTAATAAATTAGGTTTAAATTTACCTTCCAATCTAATCAGTAAATTCAATAATAAAGATCAGTATCCACTGGGAATTGAATTACCCAAAATTATAAAATTAATGAGAAAAAAAGGAGAAATTGAATAACTTCAAGTCACAATAATTCTTTAACCTCATCTTTTTTAAAGCAGATGTTTTCAATTTTTATATTTGATTTGGATTCTAAAAATGAATTAATCAAATATTTAATTATTTCCTCATTAGTAAGATTTAAATTAATCTTTTTGGGAGGCTCTTCTCCAAATAATCTGAACCATAAGTCTCTTGGGGGATTAAGTTGAATTTCCCCATGCTGAAGAAATGCCCCTTTCTTTCTGTATTGGGCGCTCCCAATACGTTTAAATCCATATTGATCAACTAAATCAGATACATAGGATGATCCAAAACAGTTTTCTTTTATTATTGATTTTCTTAAAGTTCCTCTTTTTAAATCTAAACCTAATTCATTAAAACTTTTAATTAACCAATTATTTACAAGCTCATAACTGAAGATCTTATAAGAAGGTTTTTTAAATGTTAAAGCGTATGTTATCCCTCCAGAATGAAGCACTGCTCCGCCTCCTGAGGGTCTTCTTACGACTTTAATAATGCCATCCTCTAATAGCTTTTCCCAATGAGGTGGAATTACTTTTTGATGATAACCAAGAGAAATCCAATCTCCCTCCCAATGATAGAACCTTAATGTAAAAAGAATTTCAACTTTGGAAATAGTTTTTTCTAAAAAATGTAAATCTAGAGCCATTTGTTCAACTCCAGTTAATTTCATTGTTGAAATAATTAAAGCTCGATTATCTATTCTCAAAACTATTTTTTGATTTAGTTACGTAACATCATTTTGTAATAGTCTATCAATTTTTCACTTTTGGGTAGAGAATATAGAAAATAAGTATGCATTTATTATGGAGCCAACTCAATCAATCAATTTAATAATACTTGGTCTTATTGTTGTAATGCATGCAGGTGTATTGGCTTTAAGGCTTGGTATAAGTTTAGCTAGAACATAAAAAACTAATATTGACTATAAAAAACTTTATGTTATTAATTAAAGAATATTTTTATTCTTGAGTCTTTTGTATAATACTGAAAAATAATTTGCCTAAACATTACCGTAAAAGTACTTCTACGGACAAAAGATCTTTAGCATCTGCTATAGAGATAAACTATAAAGAACAAGAAGATTTTGTAAGTTCTGTTTTTCTAGGGTTAAAAGTTTGTTTTTCTCTTTTAGCAATAGTGAGTTTAGTAAAAATTGGATATAGCTCAAAAGTTAGATTAACTAGATTGAGCGAGATTAAAGATTCTTACATATATGAAAAATCAAGGTTTGATGGTTTAAGTCGTAGATTTGATGATTTAATCTCTTTTGAAGGCGAGCAAAGATTTATGAAGGATCAAGATCAAATGATTTCTAGAGACATAATCAGAGTAATATGGCGTAGATAAGTATGATTATAAGGTCATTTAATTATCGAATTTTTTAATTAATTTTTATAGCTAGTGGGTAAGATTACTAAAGGTTTAGTCCTAATAACAGGAACAACATCAGGAGTAGGATTAAATACCTTAAAACCTTTGTTGAGTTTTGGATGGGAAGTTATAGCAGTAAATCGTTCAAATAAAAGGGCGGTAGAAATAGCTCAGGATTCCTTAACAGATTCCGAAATAAAAAATATTCATTTTATAGAAGTTGACTTATCTGATTTAGATGATGTAAGGGATGGTTGTAGTGAGATATTGAAAAAATTTGAAAAACCCATAAATTCTATTATTTGTAATGCTGCAGTTTATAAACCAAGATTACGAAAGCCTGAAAGGTCTCCTCAAGGATTTGAAAATTCTATGGCAGTTAATCATTTTGGCCATTTTCTTTTGATTAATCTTCTTCTAGATAATATTTTGTCGTCTGAGAAAGAAATTGTTTTAAATGGTAGAACTACCAAATTCAAGCCAAGAATAACAGTATTAGGAACTGTTACGGCAAATTATTCAGAACTAGGCGGAAGAATTCCGATACCTGCCCCAGCTGATCTCGGTAATTTATCTGGATTTAAAAATGGATTTTTATCTCCGATTAGTATGGCAAATGGAAAAAAATTTAAACCAGGGAAAGCCTATAAAGATAGCAAACTTTGCAATATGGTAACAGTACAAGAATTATCAAAAAAATATTCTAAAGAAAGAATAATTGTTAATTCTCTATACCCTGGATGTGTGGCCGATACAAAACTATTTAGAGATACCCCTTGGCTGTTTAGATTTTTATTCCCAATCTTTCAAAAATTCATCACAAAAGGATATGTAACTCAAAGATTAGCTGGAGAAAGAGTCGCTCAAGTATCTACTCTTAAAGAATATGCTAAACCCGCAGTTCATTGGAGTTGGGGAAATCGCCAAAAGTTAGGGAGAAAAGCTTTTTCTCAAAAATTGTCTAAGAGAATCATTGATTCAAAGATTTCAAGACAAACTTATGAATTAACTAGAAAATTGGTTGGATTATCTTAGGGAGTTAATCAAATCCTAATAAATCAAAAATTTCTCTATCTTTTAAAGGAGTACCCTCAAGTGGTTCCACTTTATCTAACATATTTTTAGCGAGAGATAAATATTCATTTTGGCACTCAATTACATCTTCGGTTGGTTCCATTTCGAATATAGTACACTTTTTAAGTCTTGATCTTCTAATGGCATCTACATCTTTAAAGTGAGCCATGGTTTTTAAACCAGTTCTTTTATTAAACTTATCAATTTGATCTGTATCTTTGGATCTATTCGCTACTACTCCACCTAATCTGACTTTATAGTTTTTTGCTTTGGCCGCAATTGCAGACACAATTCTATTCATTGCAAATATTGAATCAAAGTCATTAGCCGTAACAATAAGACAGTAATTGGCGTGCTGTAGCGGGGCTGCAAAACCTCCGCAAACAACATCCCCTAAGACATCAAAAATAACTACATCTGTATCTTCTAGTAAATGATGCTCTTTTAAGAGCTTTACTGTTTGACCTGTTACATAGCCACCACAACCTGTACCGGCGGGAGGGCCTCCACTTTCGACGCACATTACTCCATTAAATCCTTCAAACACAAAGTCAGTTGGTCTTAATTCCTCACTATGAAAATCGACTTCTTCCAGGATATCAATGACTGTCGGAACCATTTTGTGAGTAAGAGTAAAAGTACTGTCATGCTTTGGATCACACCCTATTTGTAAAACCCTTTTACCTAATTTTGAAAATGCTGCTGAAAGGTTTGAAGAGGTTGTTGATTTACCTATACCCCCTTTGCCATAAACAGCGATTACTAAAGCGCCTTCTTCAATATTAACTTTTGGATCTTGCTTGACTTGAACACTGCCTTCACCATCAAGAGGTTTATTTATTGTACTTGTCATTTAAAACTAATTAACTCAATTAATACCTACATTCTTGCAGGTATATGCTTTTAAAAATGTATTTCTCAACAAATAGTTATTTATCAAGATGAAAGATACAAGAAATATGTTTATAACTAGATATTTTGACTTTATTATTTTCATCATGAGTCAAAATACTCATGCTTAAATAATAACTTTCTTGTAAGGACTAGCCGAAATATGCTTTTGCGTCGTATAGGGTCTCGTCACTAATTTCAGGAAGACCTTTTGAGAGAGCATATTTCTCAGTATTTGATTTAACTTTACCTCTTACAAAAAATGGAACTTTTGTAAGTTCTGCTCTTCCAGAGTCTGTCCAAATAACATTTCCCTTCTTTTGAATACTTATATTACTTCTAGTTTTCTGATCTTCTTTATTTTCAGGGCCTTTTGTAGCAGTATGACCAAGATGACTTTGATGGCCATCAACGAATTCAAAGTCATGTTTGAACATATCAATAAGATGTTCTTCAAGACCCATCATTAGAGGATGAACCCAGTCGTCAAAAATTACATTTGCTCCTTCCCATCCCATTTGAGGGCTATATCTTGCCGGAACATCTTGAACATGCATTGGAGTACTAATTACTGAACATGGGATACCAAGTCTTTTTGCGCTGTGTCTTTCCATTTGGGTCCCTAAAACTAATTCGGGGGATGCCTTTTTCATGGCATCTTCGACTTCTAGGTAACTGTTAGTAATTAGTGCTTCTATATTTAAATCCTTAGCTGCAGCTCTTACTTGTCTTGCCATTTCTCTGCTGTAAGTTCCCAATCCCACGACCTCAAAACCTAATTCATCTTTGGCAATTTTGGCAGCTGCAATAGCATGGGTACCATCACCAAATATAAAAACCCTTTTCCCCGTCAAGTAATTTGAGTCAACGGACTTTGAATACCATGGAAGTTTTGACTTGTGCTCTAGTTCTTCTTGATTCGTTAATGGAAGGTCGAGTTTTTCATGAACTTCGTTAATAAAATTAATTGTATTTTTTATACCAATTGGAATGGTAGTGGTATATTCCATTCCGCAATTACGTTTAAGCCAATCACAAGAAGTCTCAGCAATCTCGTGATAAAGGCAAATATTAATATCAGCATCAGTTAATCTTGCAATATCATCTGGATTTGAACCGAGTGGTGCGACAACATTAGTATCAATACCTTGCTCTGAAAGTATACGCTGAATCTCGATAACATCATCTCTGCATCTAAATCCTAATAACGTAGGACCTAATATATTTACTTTAGGTCTTCGACCTAAAGACTTCCATCTTTGAGGATTAACCTTTTCAATTTCATTCACCTTATCTTTTAAAAGAGTTCTAATTATTTGATACAAGGTTTCTGATGCCCCCCAGTTTTCTTTTTTGCTATAAGCAGGAAGTTCAAGGTTCACTATTGGAATATCAAAACCCATCCCCTTAGCAAGAGCACCTGGCTGATCTTGTATTAGTTCAGCAGTACAACTTTCACCTACTAAAAGAGTTTTTGGTTTAAATCTTTCAACTGCTTCAGTAATATTCCTTTTAACTAGTTCTGCTGTGTCTCCTCCTAAGTCTCTAGCCTGAAATGTTGTGTAAGTTACAGGTGGTCTTTTACCTCTTCTCTCAATCATTGTGAAAAGAAGATCTGCATAAGTATCTCCTTGAGGAGCGTGGAGAACATAATGAATATCTTTCATTGATGATGCAACTCTCATTGCACCTACATGAGGAGGCCCTTCATATGTCCAAAGAGTTAATTCCATAATTTAATGTGTTGCTAATGATTTAGAGGTAAGTATTTGATTCCTTTTTAAAGGCCTTGAAAAGAGCCCAGCCAAGTCTGCCGCCTGATCAATTCCATGTATAGGACTAAAAACCATTTCTATAGACCATTTAGTACTAATCCCCTCTGCCTCTAATGGATTTGCTAAACCCATTCCGCAAACTACTAAGTCAGGGTTGGAAGCTCTTACACGATCAAGCTGTTTTTCTACATGCTGACCTTCAACAATTTTTGTATCATCCGGTAATAAATTAAGCTCCTCTTCCATTAAATCTCTATTTAAGTAAGGTGTTCCCACTTCAATGAGTTCCATTTCACATTCATTATGTAAAAATCTTGCCAATGAAATTTCAAGCTGTGATTCAGGTAAAAGAAATAATTTTTTCCCTCTTAAGATTTCTTTGTGTTTTTCTATTGCCTGCCTAGCTCTATTAGCTAAAGGAGCAATTACTTCATGAACTTTTAGTTCATTAATCTTAAAAGCAGCAGCTGCAGCTAAAACCCATTTTGTGCTTCCCTCTACACCTAGTGGAAATGGAGCCTGAATTATTTCACAACCATGATGCTTTAGGTCTCTGACCGTATCACTCAAATATGGTTGAGCTAACAGGACCTTTGTATTCTTTCCAATCTTTGGTAATTCAGTTGATTGCCTAGGAGGAAAGCTTTCAACATTTGTTATCCCAATATTATTGAATATCTTCTTAAATCTATCTTCCACATTATTAGCTAATGTCCCAACTAATAATAATTTCTCATCATCTGTAGATTCCATTAAGGGAACAAGAGCTTTCAAGGCTCCATCTTCGCCTTGGGTAAAGGTGGTTTCGATCCCGCTGCCCGAATAGTTAACGAACCTTACTTGACCTAAAAATCGGGAGTTTAATTTTTCTGCAACAGTGGCGAGATCAAGTTTAATCACTTCGCTAGGACAAGAACCAACAAGAAAGAGGGTCTTTATTTCAGGCCTTCTAGAAATAAGATCATTGACTACTCTGTCGAGTTCTTCATGAGCATCGGCAAGACCTGCTAGATCTTTCTCTTCAAGAATAGCTGTCCCAAATCTTGGCTCAGCAAAAATCATAACCCCTGCGGCACTTTGAATTAAATGTGCGCATGTTCTCGACCCCACAACCAGAAAAAATGCATCTGGCATCCGTCGGTGTAACCAAACTATTGAAGTAAGGCCACAAAAGACTTCTCTAGGACCAGTCTCTTTATTAAGATCTACTTTACTCATTAAAATACTTAGAGCTTATTCTTCAAGCTTGCATAAACTTTTGGATTTAAGCACTAATTGATAAGTTCTCTTACAAAATGTATACATTTAAAAAACTTATATGAAAGTTTAAAAACTTTAATAAGAATAATTAAATTAATTTATTTACTCTGAAATTTAATTTCTGTAATAGGAACTTCCTTGGCCAAGTTTAGATAATTTCCAGACATTCCTAGCAACTTTTATGGCTAATAATCCACCTCTCTCTATCTTTGATTTGCCAGGCTTTGCTCCCATTAAAATTGAGACTTCGGAAGTTGTTAGAGGTGCTCCTGTGTTAATAGCTAATTCAGTTAACTCTAGTCTATCTCGAAGATTTTTAAGATTTAATTGATCTGGTTTCATCTCTCCCAACCAACTAAATGAAGGATCTTTCCGAGATAACTTTTGCATTAAACTTAAGCTCACTAAACCAAGGGTTTGATCAGGACTTAATTCATTTTCAGAGGCAGAAGAATCTGGTGCTTTTTTTTGAGAAGTTACCATAAAATTTCATATCTTTAATTTGAAGTTATCGGTTCGTACGAAGCATGCAAGTTAATTTAATAGAAAAAAAAGAACCCTAATCCGTTATAGTCTCCTGAATGGAACCAACTTCTAGCTTAAATAGAGGAGATCGAAGAAAAAGAAGCGCTCTTGTTACTGGATCTGAAGTTCAATCTCAGTCCAATGGAGCCAGCTGTTTTATAACAACTGACTCTGAAAAGTCATTAGTTTCAAGACAAGCGAGTCAAGTTGAGCAAATAGAATTAAGGACATATGTTTTTTTAGACTCTTTACAACCTCAGTTAGCGGCCTATATGGGAACTGTTAGTAGAGGTTTCTTACCAATACCTGGTGATTCTTGCTTATGGATGGAAGTATCCCCAGGGATGGCAGTTCATAGGGTTACTGATATTGCCTTAAAAGCAAGTAATGTAAGGCTAGGTCAAATGATTGTGGAAAGAGCTTTTGGTTCTTTAGCTCTTTACCATAAGGACCAAAGTACAGTTTTGCATTCAGGAGATGTAGTTTTAGATGCTATTGGGAGTGAAGTGAGGAAAAGAACTAAGCCATCAACAAGTTGGACAGAAGTTATACGTGCAATTACTCCAGATCATGCAGTTTTAATAAATAGGCAAAATAGAAGTGGATCTATGATTCAATCAGGAATGAGCATGTTTATTTTAGAGACTGAACCAGCTGGATATGTACTAAAGGCAGCTAATGAAGCTGAAAAATCCGCTAATATAACCATAATTGATGTAAAGGCTGTCGGAGCATTTGGGAGACTTACTCTTGCAGGAAAAGAGGGAGATGTTGAAGAGGCTGCAGCAGCTGCAATAAGAGCAATTGAGCAAATATCAAACTATTAAATAGACTTTTAATCTATTCCAAATTCTTTTTTTAAAAAAGGAGCTATATTTTTTGCCGCTTTACCTCTACTACCTAATTTACTCAATTGAGAATGACTTAATTCTCCATATACACAATTAGCCTCTTTAACCCAAAAAATAGATTCAAATTCTCCGTTAGGATATCTTGCCTCTTTAAGGATTTCGCCCCAGCAAATACCAGTTGCATCTTTTACTAAATTTCCTTCTGGATCACATAAGACCATGCAACTAATGAATTTTGCGCTTCTGTAAGGGATATCACTTAGCTCTTTAAGTAATTTTGCAATCTTTTCATTATTATTGTTGGCATATCTTGCAGAATATATACCAGGTCTCCCATCTAAATAATCAACCTCAAGCCCTGAGTCATCGGCTAAGGCCCAGGTCTTAGTTTCTAAAGAAGCTGCTTTGGCTTTTAAAAAAGCATTGTCAAAATAGGTTTTACCTGTCTCTTCTACATTTAAATGTTCGGGTTGTTTTTTTACTTTTAAAGATAGAACATCTAACATTTCTAATATTTCAGATACCTTCTTTGGATTTCCACTGGCAATTGTAAGAACAGGTAAGTTCAAAATTATATAAAAATTATCTGGGATATCATCTTACTTTAAAACTTGATACTGAGACAGAAGAGGTTGAACATTCCACACCTGTGTAGACAGGGCCTGTCTCGTACGCAGATAACTTAATGTAAATTTTTTCTTAACACAACCGTATGTTTTGATGCTCTAACTAATTTTCATAAGTATTGACATATCAATAGTAGCAAGGGTGATAAGTTTAACTTATCAATGATAGAAAAAACATTAATAGAGTTTTTAGTGAAAAACGCTTGACTTATAAGTACGTTATGGACCATTCTTCCAATTGAACATTCCACATTTAGTAATTAGTTAGGCAATGGCTACAGAAACAATGGGTATCGCACTCGGCATGATCGAGACACGCGGACTTGTACCTGCAATAGAAGCAGCAGACGCAATGACCAAGGCAGCAGAAGTTCGTCTTATTGGTCGTGAATTCGTAGGTGGCGGTTATGTCACGGTTTTAGTTAGAGGAGAAACAGGTGCTGTTAACGCAGCAGTAAGAGCTGGAGCTGATGCTTGTGAGAGAGTTGGCGACGGTCTTGTTGCAGCTCATATCATTGCTCGTCCTCATAGAGAAGTTGAGCCAGCACTTGGTAATGGAGATTTCCTTGGTCAAAAGGACTAATTAAAAAAAAGCAAAATCTAATTTTGCATAAAAATAATTTCCCTTAATAGACCTAAATTTATCCTTATGAGTAAGAAGTATGACGCTGGGGTAAAGGAGTACAGAGATACCTACTGGACTCCTGAATATGTCCCCCTTGACACTGACTTGTTAGCCTGTTTTAAATGCACAGGACAAGAAGGTGTCCCAAGAGAAGAAGTAGCAGCGGCAGTAGCGGCTGAGTCTTCTACCGGTACTTGGTCAACTGTTTGGTCCGAGTTACTTACCGACCTTGAATTTTACAAGGGTCGTTGTTATCGCATAGAAGACGTCCCTGGAGATCCAGAAGCTTTTTATGCATTTATTGCATATCCTCTTGATCTTTTCGAAGAAGGTTCAATAACAAACGTATTAACCTCTTTAGTTGGTAACGTTTTTGGATTTAAAGCTTTAAGACATTTACGTCTTGAAGACATTAGATTCCCAATCGCATTTATTAAGACTTGTGGTGGACCACCTAATGGAATAGTTGTTGAAAGAGATCGACTAAATAAGTATGGAAGACCTCTCCTCGGCTGTACCATTAAACCTAAATTAGGATTATCTGGTAAGAACTACGGTCGGGTTGTATATGAGTGCCTAAGAGGTGGTCTTGATCTAACTAAAGATGATGAGAATATCAATTCTCAACCATTCCAACGTTGGAGAGAAAGATTTGAGTTCGTTGCTGAGGCAGTGAAACTTGCTCAGCAAGAAACTGGAGAAGTCAAAGGTCATTATTTAAATTGTACTGCGAATACTCCTGAAGAACTGTACGAACGTGCAGAATTTGCTAAAGAACTTGATATGCCAATCATCATGCATGATTACATAACTGGTGGATTTACAGCAAATACTGGACTAGCTAACTGGTGTCGTAAAAATGGCATGCTTCTGCACATACACAGAGCTATGCATGCTGTTATTGATAGACATCCAAAGCATGGTATCCACTTCAGAGTTCTAGCTAAATGTTTGAGACTCTCTGGAGGAGATCAATTACACACTGGAACCGTTGTTGGAAAACTAGAAGGTGATCGCCAAACCACTCTTGGTTACATTGATAACTTAAGAGAATCATTTGTTCCTGAAGATAGATCAAGAGGTAACTTCTTTGATCAGGATTGGGGATCAATGCCTGGAGTGTTTGCTGTCGCATCTGGTGGTATCCATGTTTGGCATATGCCAGCACTGCTTGCAATATTTGGAGATGATTCTTGTCTTCAATTCGGAGGAGGAACTCATGGTCATCCATGGGGTTCAGCTGCCGGAGCTGCTGCAAACCGTGTTGCATTAGAAGCTTGTGTGAAAGCACGTAATGCAGGTCGCGAAATCGAAAAAGAGAGTAGAGACATTCTAATGGAAGCGGCTAAGCATAGTCCTGAATTAGCTATTGCACTCGAAACTTGGAAAGAAATCAAGTTTGAGTTTGATACCGTTGATAAGCTTGACGTTCAAGGCTAGTTCAAAATTCAAATAAGAGGAGAAAAATCTTTCTCCTCAATTTATAAAACTCGTTTTTACGAGAATTTCATTCACAAATTATTTAATTATGCCTTTCCAGAGCACAGTTGGTGACTATCAAACAGTTGCTACCCTGGAAACATTCGGTTTTTTACCACCGATGACCCAGGAAGAAATATATGACCAAATTGCATACATTATTGCTCAAGGATGGAGTCCTGTTATAGAGCATGTCCACCCTAGTGGAAGTATGCAAACTTATTGGTCTTATTGGAAACTCCCTTTCTTTGGGGAAAAAGATTTGAACTTGGTTGTAAGTGAGTTAGAGGCATGCCACAGGGCATATCCTGATCATCACGTAAGAATAATCGGTTACGACGCTTACACACAAAGCCAAGGAACAGCTTTTGCCGTTTTCCAAGGACGCTAAATCTTATTTTAGTAGTCAATATCTTTCTCCTTTTAAAAATATTTTTTATTGGAGAAAGTTTTTTTTAAAGAGTTACACATTTGAAGATTATGTCAACAAAAACCAGTAGAGAGATTGCGCTTGAAAGAAGAAAGGCTATGAGTGATGGTGGGAAAAAAGCCGCTTCAAATTCTTCTTCAACTAAAGATAGAGTTAGATCATCTCAAGATATACATACAGCTGGATCGACGTCTTCTAATAAAAAAGTTTTTTCAGCACCAAGTAAAACCCATATTCCAGCGAGTAAAGTTAATAGAAAATCTACTTCATCAAAATTATCAAGTAAAGACTTTGGTATAGAAAGAAGAAAAGCAATGTCTACTCATGGTAAATCAGCCTTAAATACTTCTGATAGAACTCGTAATGAAGTTAAAAAAGCACCCCAAGTAATTTCAACTACCCCCACAAAAGAAACAGACAATTCAGAGAATCAGAATATTAATGTTATTAATAAGAATATTAAAAGGAGAGTTTCTCAAAAAAGAAAGCCTATTACAAATACTAGTAGAGATATTGTATTAGCCAGAAGAGAAGCACAATCAAAACATGGAAAATCAGCATCTAAACAAAATACTAGTGCTGCGTCTTTAGCCAGAAGGGGAGATCCAGATTTATCAAGTAGAGAAATTTCACAAAGAGTAAGAGAACTAAGAAGTAAAACTGGAGCAACAACTAAAAATGGTAATGGAAAATGTAGACCTTGTGGGCCTAATAAGAATGGATCTAAGCTAAATATCTCCGATTTAAACTTGAAAGTTGGTGTAAGTGAAACTGATTCAGGTCAAACAGTAACAGGAACACAAGCCAATAGATCTCTCAAAACAACAGGTAATGAGGCAAGCACATGTAGAACAGTTACAGGTACTCAATACATGGGAGCAGAGGTAATAAATGAATTTTGCCAAACAAAACCAAAATATAAACAGCCATTAAGATCTTCTGTTACTTCAACTTCCTCTGGAAATATCGTTACAGGAAACGAAGTAGGTAGATCCGAAAAGGTGACTGGGGATGAGCCTGGAACTTGTAAAAAATTAACTGGAACAGAATATATATCTGCTAATCAATCTCAAAAATTTTGTGGAGAAGTATATAAAAATCCATCTAAAGTTAAACAAAGTATTACCTCTGATGGTTTAAAAGTATCTGGATCCTTGCCTGGAAGATCATCTTTAGTTACTGGAGATGAATCTGGTTCAGGGCATCAATTAACTGGTGATCAATATCTTGGTTCAGAACCAATGCCTAAAGGTAAATCTTTTGAAAAAGTTGGAAAATACGACACCTTAAATGGCAATCAAGTTACAGGAACTGGAGTAGGGAGATCTGAATTTGTTACTGGGAATGAACATGGAAGTTGTAAAAACGTTACTGGAGATGAATATATAGGTTCTAAGCAATATGAAAAATTTTGTGGATCTAAACCAAACGCTGAAGCTAAAAAAGTTGGCGTTAGTCTTTCTTCAAAATCTAATTTGATAAGTGGAACTATGACAGGTAGATCAAAATTAGTTACTGGTGATGAGCCTGGAGCTTGCAAGGTTCTTACTGGAACTCCTTATGCAGGTCTAGATCAAATAAATGAAAACTGCAACTCGCAAATTGTTGAAGATGTGAAATCTAGAGCCACTATAAATTCTGGTAACAATTCAAATGCAAGACTTACTGGACAACAGCCTGGGATAGGTGGTGTTATGACAGGTGCTAAAAAAGGTGCTTGTAAAAATTTAACGGGAACTCCCTATATTGGAGGAGATCAGTTTTTATCAAATTGTGAAACACCTCCAAACGATGCTTCCTATGCAAACCAAGAGAAATCAGCCTCAAATTCTTGGGAAGGATTTTCTGTTAACTCGCCATCAAGAGAGAAGTACTCAGCTAAAAATACAGAAGGAGTAACGGGTAATAAGTATGAAGATAGTTCAAAGATTACAGGACCTTTTGATATGGCAGAAGATAAAGTTACAGGGACTGAGCAATTTAGATTTGAACCTAATAAAAATATGACTTATAAACAAAAAATGAAACTTGAAGAAAGTCAAAATATTGATATTCCTACAGATAAAAAAGAACCTTCTAGAATAACAGGCGAGGGTCAGTCTGCAGGGAATATAACAGGTGATGACTGGGATAGAGGAGATAAAGTAACGGGGACAGAAGGAGTTTCTGCTAGGAAGAGGAATCCTTCAAGAGCGGGATTTATGGGAGCCATGCCACCAGTTGATATTAAGAGAAATAATGAGACAGAAAAACCTGATTTTCTTATAACTGGATCTAGTGGCAACACTCGTGATGGACAACTCGTTACCTTTTCAGGTGGTGCAAGAGGATAGTTGAATAATGCCTTTGAGAGGACTGGCTAAAGCCAAGAACTTCACATTGGGGCCAACCGCTCCAATGAAAACCTTCACTGAAAATATTCACTCACAGAATAATGCGGTAGATAATTTAAGAAATACTGCTAAGACTCATAAATTAACTAATAATTCCCAGAATGAAAAACTTTATGAATATGAAAGTCAAATAAAAAGTAGTTTTGACAAAATTGTTCCGACTTTGAAAGAAATTGCTCGTATACAACATCATGAGGATTTTATAAATAGATCTCAATCTATATCTAAGCAAAATTTAAAAATAGATTTGCCAATACATATTTTAGATAAATCTTGGGTTAAACCATTAGATATGAGGGCCTTATATGCGTGGTGCGCTTTTAAGCAGCATGAGAAATTAAGCGATAATTTTTTCGAAAATGATCCTTTAGAGGGTTCATCTGGAAGTAGTAACGCAAATGATTTTGAGACAACATTGCTAGATTGCGGAATTCACTTGTTAGATATAACACCTTGCTCTGATGGGAGATTAGCTCATTCCGTAGCCTATGTAATGCGAATTCCATTTAGTGCAGTTAGAAGAAGATCACATGCAGGGGCACTCTTTGATATTGAAAATACTGTGAATAGATGGGTGAAAACTGAACATAAAAGATATAGAGAAAATAAGCCAAATGAAGCCCATAAAGACACAAGGTACTTAAAAATCGTCACATATCATTTTAGTTCTGTTGACCCTTTGCATCAGGGATGTGCTGCTCATGGTAGTGATGATAAATTAGCAGCTAAAGAAGGTCGTGAAAAATTACTAGCTTTTAAGGAGGCTGTAGAAAATAGCTTTTGCTGCGGGGCTTCAGTTGATCTTATGTTAATTGGTCTTGATACTGATACTGATTCGTTAAAGATTCATTTATCTTCAAGTGACGGAAAGATTGATTTAGAAAATACTATTTCTAGTTTAGAAATCTATAATTCCACAATAAATTTTTCAAAAGATGAAGCCGAAAAAGAAATTTGTCAGATTATTTCAGGAAGTATTAGTAAGGACCAACTTAAGGGATTGGATAAGTTTGTCTTCAAATTAATAGTCAATAATATTTCTCAGATTGATTACGTTAAGAAATTTCATAAAGGTTCTTATGAAGATATTGGTCATGCTGAAAGGTTTATTGGGGTTGGGATTGGTTTCAAAGAGGTTCATCTAAGAAATTTAACGTATTTTGCTCATCTTGATACAGTCGAAGAAGGTGCTCCTGATTTGGATGTAGGTGTAAAGATTTTTACAGGATTAAATGTTTCTCAAGATCTACCTATTCCCGTAGTAATAAGATTTGACTATTCTGGAAAAGTTCCTGGAGCAAAAGAAAGAGCTGCAAAAGATTGTAATAGAGTTAATAATGCGATATCAATTAGATATAAAAGTTTAGTTGATAAAGGGTTGTTGCACACTTGTCTTACTATTAGAGATAGGGACAACATTCATTCCGCCCAAATTATTGGAATGTCTTTAGATCAAAAAACAAAGGAGGCCCATTAAATCATGCTTATTTGTAAGGTATTAAAACCACTTGTTTCCACAAATAGAATACCTGGATTCGAGCATAAGCATCTTCAAGTAGTTTTAGATGGCTCTTCTAATAAGGTTGCCGTTGATGCTGTTGGATGTAAGCCCGGTGACTGGGTTATTTGTGTTGGTAGTTCGGCGGCTAGAGAAGCTGCAGGTAGTAAATCATATCCAAGTGATTTAACGATTGTTGGAATTATTGATCATTGGGATCCCGATAGTCCAAAACAAATTGAGGTGTAGAAATTTTGGAAATAATGAAGGTATGTGGAAGAATGGTCTGCACCCAGAGAGTAGCTGGCCTTGGACACATGAATTTGAGAATTTTAGAAAATAATAAAGGTAAAAAAGTCGTTGCAGTTGATCCTGTTGGAGCTAGAGAAGGTAATTGGGTTTTTACAGCTAGTGGTTCAGCCGCTAGGTTTGCTTGCCCTAATCCAGAAGTTCAAACTGATTTAACCATTGGCGGAATTATTGATTACTGGGAATCCAATTAGACTTTTATAGTTTTTGCTTGTCCTGATTTATTTGTCAAAATAATTAGTAAAAATATCAAATAAATGTATAGTAATAATTGCTGTTATAAATTATGTCTTTATGTGGAAACAAAGGGAGTCGCCTTCAAGAATTGAAAAAAGATTTGAGTTTGAAGAGTATCAAAAAATTAGTATATTTTTGAAAAAAATAGATGAATTATGTAAAGAAAAAAATATCTATCCCAATATTAGTTTTGGTATGAATTTTGTTAGTGTATCTATCTTTTTAGATTCTGAGAAAATACCAAGTAATGAAAAAGAATTTTCTACAAGATTAGATAATTACTTTTCAGAAAAATAATTTGCCTAATAATGATTAGGTTTATCTATATCTCTCTTGATTAGAGCCATTAAATAAGTAGGGGCTTTATATCTTCCAGGAAGGCATCTATTTAATGTTTCAAGATGACCCCAACAAACTGTCCTTTCAATATCTTTTAGTGAATTTCCTTTTAAAATTAATATCCTTAGCGCTTTACAAAATAAAGGATAACCTGCTTCTAGTTCGTCTATATTTAGCTTTGCTGCTGTCATAGATCAAAGAAGTTTTGTTAAATAATAATCTATACAAATATGGCGCACAATTGGCTCTTATTTAAAATTTCTAAATAATAATAAATTAATTTAGAAAAGCGACACAATCTATTTCTATTAAAACGCCTTTTGGCAAAGAAGAAACTTCTACACATGCTCTAGCCGGTGGATTCTCTACTTTAAAAAAATCACTGTATATATTGTTAACAGTTTTAAAATTTTTTAAATCAGTTAAATAAATAGTTGTCTTAATTACATCTTCTGCTCTTGCTCCTCCGGCATTAAGAACAGCTAAAAGATTTTTTAAAACTTGAGTAGTTTCTTTCTCAATATTACCAAGGCAATTTATTTGATTTGAAACTGGATCAATGGCAATTTGACCCGAACAATAAATAAAATTTCCTGCTTTGATTGCTTGGTTATAAGGACCAACAGGTTCTGGGGCATTAGAAGTCTTAATTACTTTTGTTGAAGACATTTGATTTGGGATACTTATATTAATTTAAACCCATGAATCTTTATTTGCTCTTAAAAAAGAAAATCCTTTTAAATTATCTGCTCTCAAAAACAGATTGATTTTCATCTCTTCTTCAAGTAGGCATGGAATTGTAAGTTCTTTTAAAGCAATTTTTTTTTCGACTTCAATGAGTTTAGTTTTAATATTTTGATTCTCTGGTTCAAGATCTAATGCCCACAAAAGATTTGACTTCGTATATTCATGAGCACAGTAAATAAGAGTGTTTTTGGGTAATGTCTTAATTATTTTAAGAGAATTATACATTTGCTTATAAGTACCTTCAAAGATTCTTCCACATCCCGCTGAAAATAAAGTATCACCAACAAAAAGAATAGGATCGTTATTATTTAAGTAGAAAGCGATATGAGATCTTGTGTGTCCTATTACTTCGATTACTTTAACTTCTTCTTCTAATAAGTCTAATGTGTCTCCATCCTTAACGGATGAATTCTGAAATGGTATACGATCTTTTTCTTTAAAGGAGGCTATAACTTTAACATTTGGCCATTTTTTTATAAGCTCTCTTGTCCCTCCAATATGATCTGAGTGATGATGAGTTTGTAATATAGCTACTAAATTGAGATTATTAGTTTTTAGGTATTCTATTACAGGTTTAGAAAGAGCAGGATCAATAACTACTGCTGAATTATTTTTTTTCCAGAGCCAAATTACATTATCATTTAGGACTCTAATCCCAATTATTTTTTTCTCTTTATTAAATTCCATTATTACCTTAGAATTAAGAAATTATTTGAAAAATAAATTGATCTATGATTACTATAGCTTTACCTAAAGGAGCTCTGTTAGAAGATTCAATTTCAATTTTTAAAAAAGCAGGATTGAACTTCTCTGATGCACTGCGAGAGAATAATAGATCGTTAACTATTGAATCGAAATGTAAACGAGCCAAAGTCTTACTGGTAAGAAATGGAGATGTTCCAGTTTATGTTAGTTATGGGCAAGCAGATTTAGGAATTGTAGGCTATGACGTATTACAGGAATCAGAATTGAAAGTTGCAAAGTTGCTTGATTTAGAGTTTGGTGGATGTCACATGTCACTTGCGGTAAAAAATAATAGTAATTATTCAAAACCTACGGATCTCCCCGCTAATTGTAAAGTGGCAAGTAAATTCACAAAAACTGCAAGAGCCTATTTTGATGATTTAAATATACCAGTTGAGATTGTTCATTTAACTGGCTCAGTAGAGCTTGGCCCTATTACTGGAATGGCAGAAGCCATAGTAGATTTGGTAGCAACAGGTAAAACTCTTAAAGAAAACGGTTTATGTAAAATTGACGATCTTTTTTATTCAACTGCAAGGTTAATAGCTAATCCTCTCTCTCTAAGATTAGATAGCAATCCTCTCCGAGATGTAATTTTATCAATAGAATCTTCTAAAGGCATATTAAATATTTAAAATAATGTTTTTGAATGATTTTGATAGAATCAAAAAATTAGGTAGATATTTAACTAAAGATAAAAAAACTATTTATCTTATTTTAATAGTCTTATTACCTGTTTCTTTTGCAGGGGCTATCCAACCATTATTGGTTGGTCAAGCGATAACAATCTTAAAAAATGAGAGCACAGATGTATGGTTAAGTAAAACCTTCTTTGGGCAATCAATAAATATAATTATTATCACTTTGTTTATAACTGTTCTTTTTCGATTAGTTTTGCAAGGATATCAATCTTATAATATTCAATCGGTTGGACAAAGATTAACAGCAAGGATTAGAAGAGAACTTTTCGAACATTCTATTTCTCTTTCTCTTAGGTATCACGATAAGATGCCTGTCGGTAAATTGCTTACAAGACTTACCAATGATGTGGATGCCTTGGCTGAGGTTTTTGGCAGTGGAGCAGTTGGAGTCATTGCTGATTTTGTTAGTCTTATAGTCATTTCATTAACAATGCTTTCTATCGATAAAGGGCTGGCAACTTTGCTTCTTTTAACTCAAATTCCGGTTTCATATTTTATTATTTGGCTTCAAAAACGCTATAGAAAAGCAAATTATCAAGTAAGAGAAGAATTGTCTCAACTTAACTCTGACTTTCAAGAGAATCTTCAAGGTTTAGAGGTAGTTCAAATGTTTAGGAGAGAGTTATTCAATAGTAGGAAATTTTCTAGTACCGGTATTGCGTACCAGAAAGCAGTTAATGGGACCATTTTTTACGATAGTAGTATATCTGCTTTTATAGAATGGATATCCTTAGCAGCAGTATCACTAGTATTGGCTGTGGGAGGGTATTTAGTAACTTCGGGTAATATTGGTTTAGGAACATTAACAACTTTTATTCTTTACTCCCAAAGACTATTTGAGCCTTTAAGACAGCTAGCAGAAAGATTTACACAGATTCAAGGAGGACTTACGGCTGTAGAAAGAATTAATGAATTGTTAGATGAAGAAATTGAGATTAAAGACTCTATTTCTTCTCAACAACTTTCAGGAGGAATTTTAACTAAGGATTATAAATTTAAAGGGAAAATTGAATTTCGGAATGTCAACTTTTTCTATAACGAGGGCGAACATGTAATAAAAGATCTATCATTTTTAGTTAATCCAGGGGAACATGTAGCTTTTGTTGGCCCAACTGGTTCTGGTAAAACAACCATAATAAGGTTGTTATGTAGACTATATGAGCCTCAAGAAGGCCAGATTTTGATAGATGATGTAGATATTAAGGATATACCAATAGCAAGACTTAGAAATATGCTTGGTGTCGTGCTACAAGATACTTTTATTTTTAGTGGTGATGTTGCAGAAAACTTAAAATTAAGCACCGATATTAGTAAACAAGACTTAGAAAATATTTGTAGAGAGCTTGGCTTAAATACTTTATTGAAAAAGTTACCTGATGGTTTGAATACTTATCTTAGAGAGAGAGGAGGTAATCTTTCCTCCGGAGAAAGACAACTTCTTTCAGTAGCTAGGGTAGCTATAAGAAATCCAATTATCTTGATAATGGATGAAGCTACTGCATTTATGGATCCATCTACAGAAGCGACCTTGCAAAATGATCTTGAAAGGATATTGAATAAAAGAACGGCATTAGTGATTGCGCATAGATTAGCTACTATTGAGAAATCTGATAAGATATTAGTCTTAAAAGGGGGAGCTTTAATTGAAGAAGGAAATCATAGAGAGCTAAGACTCAAAAAAGGATTATATTTCCAACTTTCCGAGCTTCAAGAAAAAGGATTTGCTAGCTTTTAAATGATTTTTAGAAACAAAGGGGCATCAATTAAGAAAACAAATACTCTTTCTCAAGATGAGCTGATTAAATATTATGGTTTAGATTCTTATGAATTCAGCCATCAAGAGAAAAAAGAGATTTTTGTTTGTAGTAAGGTAAAGCAGTTTGATCTTATTGAGTTAGATCAACTTTTGCAGACTGTAGGATGGAGTAGGAGGCCAATAAGGAGAGTTAAAAGAGCTTTGGAATTTAGTATTTTAGTAGTTGGGTTATGGCGACATGATGAAAAATTCCCTAGGCTTGTAGGTTTCGCTAGATGTACTGGGGACGGAATTATTGAGGCAACTATATGGGATGTTGCTGTAAATCCTGTTTATCAAGGACTTGGTTTAGGCAAAGAATTAATGAAATATATATTGCAAGAATTAAAAAAAATCGGAATATCAAAGGTTACTTTATTCGCTGATGCCGAGGTTGTTTCATTTTATAAAAGGCAGGGTTGGGTATTAGAACCAAAAGGTTCAAAATGTGCTTTTTGGTATGCAAATTAATTTATTTTTTATAATAATCATTATGTAAAGATTTTATTGACTCCCCTCTTAACCATCTTTTCCTATAACTCCAATTCTTGAATGCTTGAAAAATAATATTAGTTTTTTCCCACTTTCTACTACTTGTATAAATTGGAATAGTTAACATTTTTAAAGTTACCTTATTCTTTAATCTTTTTATAAAATCTAAATCCTCCATCAAAGGTATTTTTCGATAACCATTATTTTTAAAATATGTTTCCCTTTTAATTAAGAGTCCTTGATCTCCATACGGGTCTTTGAAGATGTAGCTTCTAAGATTTACAAGTATTTCAAGAAATCTATAAATAATTTTTTTATTGTTAATCTTGAATTTAAAAAAACAAACAGAATTTTCATCGTATCTAGTAACTGAATTCAATTTTTTAAACCAACCTTGTCTAATCCTAGAATCGGCATGTATGAAAATTAACCATTTTCCTCTAGCCTTTTTTGCTCCAATATTTAATTGCAACCCTCTGTTCTTTTTTTTTGATTTATATATCTTTGATCCATATAACTTTCCTATTTCTTTAGTTTTATCATCACTATTGCAATCTACGATTATAATTTCAGCTTCATCATTAGAAATTGATAAATCCGAGAGAAGCAATGGTAAGTGTTGAGATTCGTTATACGTTGGAATAATAATTGAGATTTTAGGCAATTTAATTATTCCCTTTTTTCGATATCTATTATTGTATCAATATCTATTTTTCTATGAAGGAAGTCATATTTTAAGTCCATTGAAGAAAAGTTTTTAATAGTTTGTTCAAGGACATCTTCTCTACCCCATTTTACTTTTATAAAGGGTAAATATAAATCAGCAGATAATAATCTTTCAGAAAAAGCAATAAGCCAATATCCTCCGTCATTTGAGGGGCCCAAAATCAGATCATTTTTTTTTAGTTTTGAAAGAGTATTTAATAAATCAATATGACAAAAATCTGGAAGATCAGTTCCTATAAAAATAATATTTTTTGGTTTTTTTAAACTAATTTTTTTATTTATGAGAATTTGCCTTTTCATCTTTTCTCCTAAACATCCTCTCCCTTGTAAATTAAAGTTTTTAACTCCTAATTCATTACTCCACCTTTTACTATTTTTGAATCCTAGTCCAGATATGGCTAAGGAAATATCAATCAAACCTTTTTTCTCCAGAAATTTAGCAACCGAAACAGTATGCTCTGTCATTTCTCTCTGCACTTTTGCAGAACTAATTTTCCCTATATCTTTTGATAATCTATTTTTACAACGACCATAAGCATGCCACTTAGCCATCACTATGAGTAGTGCTTTATCCAATAAAACATAAACAGGTTGTAATTATTATAAGGTTTGGACAATTAATAGATTTCACTTTTTAAAATTTATAATCTGCATTGTTAATAAATTTTAAATTTATCATGATCTTGTGATTTGAGAATGACCAATTAATAAATTCCCACTAGATTAGATATCTATTGAATAAATTTAGTGCAAGCAGCCAATCCTATTTGGGCAGAAGTTCAACTATTACTTCAAAAGAATTTAAGCAAGCCTTCTTTCGAAACTTGGATAAGGCCGGCTAAATTTAATTGTTTTGAAAATGGCTTGTTAACTTTAATTACTCCAAATAACTTTACAAGTGATTGGCTAAGAAAAAATTATAGTGAATCTATTGAAAAAGCTGCAGAAGAAATTTGTGGACATAATGTAAAAGTAGTTTTTAAGTCTGAAACTAATATTAATAACAATTCAAATACTCCTGATTCTTTTAACCTTCAAAATATTAATTCTCAGTCAAAATCATTTTCGACAAGTCAGGGTAATAATTTAATTAATAGATCAAAAAAATCTCATTCTTTAAATACACGTTATGTTTTTAAAAGATTTGTTGTAGGTCCTAATAGTCGAATGGCCCATGCCGCAGCTTTAGCAGTAGCAGAATCTCCAGGAAGAGAATTTAATCCCTTATTTATTTGTGGTGGTGTTGGCCTCGGAAAGACTCACTTGATGCAAGCTGTTGGTCATTATCGAGTAGAAATTGATCCAGAAGCGAAAGTTTTATATGTCTCAACTGAAACTTTCAGCAGTGATTTAATTCAATCTATTAGAAAAGATGGAATGCATGCTTTTAAAAATAAATATAGATCGGTAGATCTTTTATTAATTGACGATATTCAATTCTTAGAGGGCAAGGAATATACACAAGAAGAATTTTTTAATACTTTCAATGCTTTATATGAAGCGGGCAAACAAATCGTTATTGCAAGTGATAGGCCTCCTAGTCAAATACCTAAACTACAAGAAAGGCTAATCTCTAGATTTTCAATGGGGTTAATAGCAGATATTCAACCTCCTGATATAGAAACAAGAATGGCGATTCTGCAGAAAAAAGCTGAACAAGAACGAATGAATCTTCCTAGAGATTTGATTCAATTTATTGCAGGAAGATTTTCCTCAAATATTCGAGAATTAGAGGGAGCCTTTACTAGGGCAGTGGCTTTTGCTTCAATTACTGGATTACCTATGACAGTTCAATCAATTGCTCCAATGCTTGATCCAAACAGTGTCGGTGTAGTAGTGACTCCTAAACAGGTAATTAAAAAAGTCTCAGAATTCTTTGAAGTTTCAGCTGAAGAATTAGTTAGTTCAAGTAGAAGAAAGCCAGTTAGCCAGGCAAGGCAAATAGGCATGTATCTCATGAGACAAGGAACTAATCTAAGCTTACCTAAAATTGGAGATGAATTTGGAGGTAAAGACCATACAACGGTTATGTATGCTATCGATCAAGTGGAAAAAAAATTGTCAAGTGATCCAAATGTTGCCAGTCAAGTTCAAAAAATAAAAGATTTACTTCAAATTGATTCAAGAAAAAATTTATAATTTTTAATTCAAAATAAATTTGGCAGGATCTTGATCATATCTATCTTTTTCTGGTATCTTATCAATTTTGGAATTAACACTATTAGACTCAATTTTATTTAAAGATTGTCTTAATATTCTTGCAGAAATTAAAGGCATATCTCTTGGCACAGAAATTCTATTTTTTAAGTAGTTGATAGATACAACTGCCTTGCTTTGAAATTCATTAATTTCAGATGTAATCATAAAGGTAAGAGCAAACCTTAATGATTCCTCAAATAAGTCTTTTTCATAAGGATTAGCATTAATAATATTGTCTTTATGTTTTAGGACTCTTTTAAGTGCGAATTTAGTGTAGTAATCCAAGTCTAGATTTTGATTAAATTCCAAGTTCCCTAGTCCTTCACCAACATCTATTAGATTAGAAAAGGAAATTTGTTGATCGTTAACCTCCTTAAAGCAACCACCCATTTGAGGAGGGAGATCATGGGAATGTGTATGGAAATCACCTTGAGTGCCTCTATATGTACTCAAATTTTCAAAAAGGGTTAGCCATCTATCAATAAAAGGATAATTATTTCTTAAATTGAACCCCTTATAATAAATTAAGGAAGCGTTCATTCTTTCAATATAAGGAATGAAAATTATGTCTCCAGTGCCTGGCTCTAATTTTTCTGAATCATATATTGGCGAATCAATAAATCCTGTTTTGGATATGCTTAATATTTTTTCTAATTTGTAAATAGATTCTCTAAATTTATTTTTTCGAAAGGATTCATCTAGATAACTAAAACTTTTTCTGCAAAGCCAATTACACCATGATCTGAAAATTTCTCTTTCTAACTGTCTAGCTTCTTGAATATCATTTGATAAGAGAGAAGAACCAAGTGTCCCAAATTCATTTTCTAAAAAAGTTATTATTTTATCACTTTCAGTTATGATCTTCCCATTTAATTCTATTGCAGGTAATTTACCCGAGCTCACTTTGTTGAGATACCACTTTTCTTTTTGCCCATAACAAAACATATTTATTTTCTTCACTTTGTAAGGAATTCTTTTGAATTCAAGCCATAACCATATCTTTTGACAGTAAGGGCACCAAGAATGTCGATCTCTATATAAAATCAGCTCGACTTCTTTTTCACTATGACCAAATAATCTTAAGTTTGAATAAGAATTATTTATTCCATTAACTCTATCAATATCATCAATTTTGAATTTACTTAAATCGGCCCAACTCAAGATGTTATTCATTTATTGAAATTAAGATTTTTACGATATAATAAATGATTTAAAAGGTTTTGGAATTTGAATTTGACTTAATTGTTGTCGGTGCTGGTTCGGGAGGATTGGCTGCTGCAAAACGAGCTGCGAGTTATGGCGCCAAAGTTGCAATAATAGAAGTAAACAAAATAGGTGGGACTTGCGTTATTCGAGGTTGTGTGCCAAAAAAACTGATGGTTTATGCTGCCAATAATAGAAGAAATATGGTTTCTTCAGAAGGGTATGGATTAACAAGCAAAGAAATAACTTTTAAATCTAATATATTGCTAAATAATGTTAGAGAAGAAGTTTCTAGATTAAGTATCTTACATTCAAATTCTTTAAAAAAATTAAACGTTAAAGTTTTTGAGGGCCTAGGAAGATTTTTAAATCAAAATACAATAGAAGTAGTTTGTCCTAATACAAAAAATATTTTAAGAAAATTAAGTGCTAAAAATATTCTTATTTCAGTTGGTGGTAAACCAAAAAAATTAAATATTCCGGGAACAGATTTAACATGGAGTAGCGATGATATTTTTGAATTAAAAATTTTTCCTAAGAAATTGTTAATAGTTGGTGGAGGTTATATTGCCTGTGAATTTGCTTCAATTTTTAAAAACTTAGGCACTGAAGTCACTCAATTAATTAGAGGTAATAACTTATTAAATGGCTTTGACAAAGACTTGTCAGAATGTTTAGAAAAATCAATGACTTCATTAGGTATAAATTTAAAATTCAAAAGTCAGTTGAAGTCCATAAAAAAAATAAATGATGACCTAGAGTCGACTTTAGAATCAGGAAGTAAATTATTAACCAATAATATACTTGTTGCAACAGGAAGAGAGCCTGCTCTCAGAAGATTACATTTAGATACTTTAAATCTAAAAATGGATGGAATATATTTAGAAGTTAATGAACTTAATCAGACAAGTAATTCCAATATATTTGCTATTGGAGATATAATTAAAAAACCAAATTTAACGCCAGTTGCTATTGAACAAGGGAGAGTTTTTGCAGATAATTATTTCGGTGATCTTAAAAGAAAAGTTAATTATGAGAATATTCCTAAGGCAGTATTTACTATCCCAGAAATTTCAACAGTTGGACTTAGTGAGGAAAAGGCTAAAGAAATTTATTCGGAAGCAAATGTACAAGTTTTCAAATGTGATTTTACTCCTATGTCTAATACCTTTAAAAAAAATAAATCTAAGTGTATGTTAAAACTTGTGGTCAACAAAAAAAATGATAAGATCCTAGGCTGCCATATGTTTGGAGAAACAGCTTCTGAAATTATACAAATGGTTTCAATATCTTTAAATGCAGGGATTACTAAAAAGGATTTTGATACTACCATGGCTTTGCATCCAACTATTTCAGAGGAATTTGTAACTATGTATGGATAAATTATCATCTAGATATTTTGAGCCTTTCTTGGGCAAAAAGAAATACTGTGAAAAATGCAAAATAAACAAAAATACATACTCTCAATTCATAAAGATTACTAAATCCGTTTAAGAACAATATCTTATCAATGATGTAGAAAATATACATATTTAAAAGTAAGAAGCCTTCTGTTCTAGTAATTTTACCCTTGGTCCAAAAGATTGGGAGGCAGGCAAAAGTAGTTAAAACCATAAATGGCAAGTCTACTTTTATTAGGCTTTGATCAATTGTAAAACCTTTTAATCCAGAAAAAATACTGCAACTTCCAAGAATAAGAAGCTGATTAAGCAAATTGCTTCCAATAACATTACCAATCGCAAGATCTGTTTTACCTTTCAATGCTGCAATTATTGAAGTAATAAGTTCGGGCAGAGACGTTCCTGTGGCAACTATAGTTAAACCAATAATAATTTCATTTACGCCTAATAGAGTCGCTAAGGATTGAGAACCATTTACTAAAATATTTGAACCGAAGCTTAGAAGAAAAATTCCAGATATTAATTTCAATATCATATTAAATTTACCTCGCTCAATGCTAGGAGATTCTTCTATCTCTGGCTCAGCTTTTTTAGTATCCTCCTCATTTTCCTTGATAGTATTTATTTCCCAAATTGTATTTAAAGTTAAACAAAATATTAGAAAAATTCCTGCTTGCCAAGTTAAAAGACCAGTTGAAGACATTGCCCAGACGGCACATGAAATAGCTATTAAAAGAGGTACATCTCTTCGGACAATTCTACTTTTTACTTTTAAAGGGGTTATTAATGAGCTTATTCCTAAGACAACAAGAACATTAAAAATATTGCTTCCTATTACATTGCTTGCTGCGAGAGAGTCACTCCCCTTAAAGATTGAATTTAAACTTACTAATAATTCAGGAGAACTTGTACCTAAGGAAACAATAGTCAATCCTATTACTATTTGAGGTATCCCTAAAATTAACGATAAATAAATTGCCCCTTGAATGAATAATTCTCCACCTGCAAAAAGTAATATTGTTCCAATTATGATCTCTATTATTGGCAATATAAATTCACTCATATTTAAAAGACTTATTTAGATGATTATATCTTTAATTTATTCAATAACTATCTTAAAACTATTGTCAATTTTTATTTGCTGTTAAGATAAATTAAATAATTAAAATTTTGAAAGAATTAACTATATCAAAACCGGATGATTGGCATTTACATTTAAGGGAAGGCATTGTTTTAAAAAATATTATTAGGTTTACATCTGAATATTTTGGTAGGGCCATTGTGATGCCAAACACCAAAGATCCAATAACATCCATAGAAAAATGTATTTCTTATAAGAATGCTATATCTGAAGCATTGTCTGATAATTCTAAGTTTGAGCCATTAATGACGATATATCTAACGGACGAGACAATAAAACATGAATTAGTAAAAGGCTTTAATAATAAAGTTTTCTTTGCTGCTAAATTGTACCCTGCTAATGCAACAACAAACTCCAGACATGGAGTTAAAAAAATAGAAAATCTTTATGAAATATTTGAAGTTATGCAAGAACTTGGAATGCCACTTTTAATTCATGGAGAAGTAACTGACCCTGAAGTAGATATTTTTGATAGGGAAGAAGTTTTTATAGATAAAGAACTTTCACCTTTAATACAAAAATTTCCAAAATTAAAGATTGTTTTAGAGCATATAACTACATCTCATGCCGTTGATTTTGTTCAGAGGAATAACTTAGGAGCTACTATCACTCCACATCATTTACACATAAATAGGAATGCAATGTTCTTTGGAGGTTTAAATAGTGACTTTTACTGTTTACCAGTTGCAAAGAGAGAAAATAATAGAATTGCTTTAAGGAAAGCTGCTACTAGTGGAAAAGAATGTTTTTTCTTAGGTACAGATTCTGCACCTCACCTAAGACAGTGGAAAGCTTTTTGTGGATGTGCTGGCATTTTTAATTCTCCAGTAGCAATAGAAAGCTATTTAAAAGTTTTTGAGGAGGAAAATGCGCTAAATCAATTCGAAAAATTTGCCAGCTTAAATGGGCCTAGTTTTTATAATTTACCTATTAATAACGAAAAAATAAGATTGGTATCCAGTTCAAATGAAATTCCAGAATTTATTGAATTAATTGAGAAAAATAAGGTAGTTGGACAAATAAAACCATTTCATGGAGGTGAAACTTTAACTTGGCGAGTAGAGGGAGTAGTTAAATAAAAAATAAAGAAATTGTATTAACAACAGAAAAATATGAGTGTGATATCTTTCCATATAATGATTAATTTAATGATTGAAAGATAAAATCTCATCTCAAGATTCAGAGAAAATGTAAATATTCGCATTTTTCTTGTTTAATTGAGATACTTTCGGCTACGATTGGATAGCGCAAATTCCTTTTGGGAGTGTGGCGGAATTGGTAGACGCGCCGGACTTAAAATCCGTCGAGCGCTTTAGCTCGTGGGGGTTCAAGTCCCCCCACTCCCATTCTTAAACTATTTATTTTTAGTTCTTACGATAACTTTTAATAGTTGTTATGTTTTAACTAAATAAACCATAAATTTAAATGGAAAGCATTTTTAATAATTCATTTGCTACCTTAGTTGCTTACGTTGGAATTATTTCTATTTATTTATTTATTATTCCGTTAATACTTTTTTACTGGATGAATAATAGATGGAATGTTATGGGTAAATTTGAAAGATTAATAGTTTATGGCTTAGTATTTCTCTTTTTCCCGGGTTTAATTTTATTTTCTCCATTTTTAAATCTCAGATTAAGAGGAGATAGCAAAGGTTAAATAATTGACTAAAGGTAAGGTTGTACAAATAGGTTTATTAATCTCATTATTAGGACTATTAAGTTATAAATTAGTGCCACAATTAGGTATAGATAACTTTACAGCTAGTACTATCTCAAACTTTATCTTGATTGTGATTGTCATAACTTGGGTTTCATCTTATGTTCTTAGAGTTTTAAATGGAAAAATGACTTTTATGGAACAAAGGAAGCGTTATAGAAAAGAGTATGAAAAAATTGTGAATGATAAACTAGAAACTAAATTTAACTTATTATCAAAAGAAGAACAGGAAAAACTAATGGAAGATTTAGAAAAGAATCCATAAACTCCTTAAGAATTATCAAATAAAAATCTCGAAAATTCATGAAAGAAAACAAGAAAACGCAAATTCCTAAAAATGAAACTTTATCAAAAATTAATAAGAAGTTTTTGGAACTAAAGAAAGTCAATAAACTAGCATTGATGCCTTTCATTATGGCAGGAGATCCTAATATTGAAACTACATCCGAGATTTTATTAAAGTTGCAAGAAAAGGGTGCTGATTTTATTGAATTGGGAATCCCTTATAGCGACCCTCTTGCTGATGGCCCAATCATTCAATTATCAGCATCTAGAGCATTAAAGTCAGGAACTACATTGAAAAAGGTTGTTCAATTATTAGAGTCTCTCAAAGATAAGTTGCATATTCCAATAATACTTTTCACTTATTTTAATCCTATATTAAATTTTGGACTTGAGAATTTTTGTGAATTGGTATCTAAAGTTGGAGTCTCGGGATTAATAATTCCCGATCTTCCCTTGGAAGAAGCAAATAAATTTTCAGAAATAATTAGCTCTTATTCTATAGACTTGATATTATTAGTTGCTCCTACTACTCCCTATGAAAGAATGAAATTGATATCTAACAATACAAAAGGTTTTACATATTTAGTAAGCGTGACAGGAGTAACAGGGGAGAGAAACACAATGGAAAATAGAGTAGAAAATCTTATTACTAAATTAAAGGAAATAAGCATAAATCCTGTCGCGGTTGGTTTCGGAATATCTTCCCCTGGACATGTTAATAAAATGCGTAAATGGGGGGCAGATGGAGTAATTATTGGAAGTGCATTTGTTAAAAGAATATCTAATAGTAATGAAAAGGAAGTTATAAATCAAATTGGTAAATTTTGTGAAGAAATGCGTAAAGCTGCTGATCAATAGATGTAATTTTAAAAACTAATTTTGTAAGTCAATTTCATTAAAAAACCCCTAGATGAAAAGGGGTTTAGTTCTTAATATTTAAAAATAATGTTTTATGCTGATTCTTCCGTGGGTAATAATCTTATTTGTTTTCTCCCTAGTTTTATTTCAAACTCATCGCCTGCTTTTAAGTCTAAAAGTGCTGTATATGCTTTCCCAATCAAAAGATTACCATTGCCTTGGACTGTCGCTACGTAACTTAATTTTCTGCCACCCTTACCAATACCCGCAACTCCAGTATCTCCGAGGTTAACGCCCTTTGCTTCAAGAAGTGCTTCATAGAAAGCAGTGAAATTTAAACGTTCGCTTCCATTTTTTTTTGTGGAAACATATCCACATGCACGTACAAGATCTGACTTGCTAACATCACCAAGTTCTTTAACTTTAGCAAGGAGATCGCTACCACTTAGCATAATAAATTAATAAAAAGTTATTCTTAATTAACATAGCAATTAGTGTGTAATTTGTGCAATTATTAATTATATATTAATTCAATAAGTTATTTTTTAATGATGGAAAAATTTATAGTATTTGGGAAGTATTGTGACGATGCAGTTAACAAAAGGGAACCATTTCGTAAAAATCATCTTGATAGACTTGGAGATTTAAAAGATAAAAATATTTTAATTACTTTAGGACCTACTAAATGTACAAAATATTTATTTGCTATTTTTAATGCTAAAAATGAAAATGAATTAAAAGAATTAATTGAGAAAGATATTTATTGGCAAGAAGGTATATGGATTGAGTTTGATATTTATCCATGGATCCAGGCATTTTAATAAAGTTAGTATTATTTTAAAAGCGATAATCTTTTAGCTAATTTTATTTATTAGGAAGGTAATTAATTTTTAAATTGTAAAAAAAAGTGTTTTATTTATTGGAAAAAATTATATAGAAATAATTGAATTTTCAATAAATATGAATCTAATATATTTTTAAATATAGGTAAGTAAGTAAGTAAGTTTTTAATAAAATAAATAGCTTGATTTAAATATTTTATTTACGACTGTCTTTTTTTATTTGGTTTACTAAGGAGTCGATATCTAATTGATTGTACGGATGGGCTACGTTTATTTCTTGAGAATTTGCTTTAATATTATTTAGCCAATTTTGTTCTATCTTTATGAGATTTTTAACGATATTGAAAATTCCACCTTTTTTATAAAATTCTTTAACTTTTTGGGTAATTTCGGAGGTTCGGCTTGATTTGAGATTTAATTCATTAGCTAGATCTTTTTGTGTATATCCATGGGATTTTAACCAATCTTTAATAAAAGATATAAGTTCTTTTTCTTCTCCCGGTGATAGTTTACTCATTTAACAAAAGGGAACAATTTATTGAGTTTCCTTTCTGCTCTTTCTCTTATCGCAGGAGTCATATATCTACTCCATATACTTAAAACTGCAGTGAGAGCAACAAAGTCATCACTGTAACCTACTAAAGGCATAAAGTCAGGGAATAGATCAAATGGCATTATTAAATAAGCAAGCGCGGCCATTAAGGAAACTCTTACTTGTGTTGGAGTAAAAGGATCGAGGGCCATTTCTAGAACTTCTAAAGCTGGTTTTGCAATAGTTCTACCAGCTCTTATTAAGATTTTTATAACGATATTTTCATCTATTGATGAACTTTCTAAAACCTCTGCATCATAGATCTTTTCTTTTTTTTTGTAATAACTATCATTCATAATTTTTAATTTAATTAATTAATGATTTTTAGCTAACACTATCAACTAGTCCATTTTGGATTCCTGCTTTCCTAAGCTTTCTCAAGGCTCTTTGTACAACTTGTCTACAATATTCCCTACTACAACTCATATGTCTTGCAACTTCAGCTAAAGTTCTCCATTCATTTGAACCATCTAAACCGAACCTAAGGCTTACGATCTTTCTTTCTTTTTCAGTTAGATTTGCCTTATCTAATAATGTCCAGGCAGAGGCTGTCCTCTCGGCTAGTTCTGCTAATTCCATAGGAGGAGTTTGATCACTTGGGAGAATATCAACAAGTTCAGATGGATCGGACTTAGATTTTACAGTACCTTGAAGACTAACTGTTATACTTCTTAACTCGCAAGAAAGAAGTTCATCTATCTCCTCTTTAGTAATTTTCAGCTCATTTGCTAACTCAATGCTAGTTGGAGCAAAACCTTTAAGTTGCATTAGCTTTGATTTTGCTGCTCTTAATTTAGTAAGCTTTTCATTAATGTTAACTGGTATTCTTATTGTTCTACTTTGCGTTGAGAGTGCTCTATTTAATCCCTGTCTTATCCACCAATAGGCATAAGTAGAGAATCTATGCCCTCTTGAGGGGTCGTATTTCTCTACAGCTCGCGTAAGACCAAGAGTGCCTTCTTGAATTAAATCTAACAATTCTAAACCTTTCCCCTGATATCTTTTTGAAAGATTTACAACTAATCTTAGATTTGCTGTAATCATTTCATTCTTAGCTTTTTCCCCAATTTTTATTTTCTTTTTTTCCTCTTCGGAATATTCACAATCAGGACCTTTACCACCGGCTGTTTGACATCTATTGATAAGTACTACCATTTCTTGGACTTTTCTTCCCATGGTGAGTTCCTTCTCTGGTGTCAAAAGTTGATGACGACCTATTTCTCCAAGAAAATCGCTCAATGAACTCACGATTTACACCTTTTGCTTAGTACATTTAACTTATAGTTAATTTCTTAATAAGCTATACATGTAATAATTAATTAATATTTAATTAATATTTAATTAATAATTATTATTGATTAATTTTATTTAATTTATAGTTTCCAAATATATATATTTAATTATTTTTTTTTCTTCTTGATTCAAGAATGGTTAGTACATCTCTCCACTGAACTCCCTTATGCAGCAATGCTACTTGAAGATGATAAATTATATCGGAAGCTTCATTTGCGATTTCATTTTTGTCATTATCTTTGCAGGCCATTATAAATTCAGCAGTTTCTTCTCCCATTTTTTTTAAGATAGTATTACTTCCTTTTGTTAACAAATGATTGGTATAACTTTTCTCTAAAGGATTATTTGATCTTTCATTAATAGTATCAAATAATTCTGAGCAAATATTAGAAAAAGGATTTGTTTTCTTTGATGTTTTATTAACTGAATTACTATCGATTTCATTGAAAAAACAACTTTTTTCACCTGTATGGCATGCCCCTGAGCCATTCTGTTCTATTGAAAGAACAAGTGCATCATTATCGCAATCAAATCTAATTTCTTTAAGAAATTGGGTACTACCGCTGGTTGCTCCTTTTCTCCATATCTCGGATCTAGATCGACTCCAGTAATGTACATTTCTTGTTTCGAGTGTTTTATTTAAAGATTCTTTATTCATCCAAGCCAACATAAGAATGGATCCGTCTAGCCAATCTTGCGCTATTGCAGGGATTAATCCATTATTATCAAAACGAAGTTCTTCTATGGAAAAATTTGTTGAATAAGCCATTATATTTAATGTGTTAGATCTCTTACTCTTTGTTTTACTAAGATTTATCTTATCAGTTTATTAATGGATATTCATTCATCCCAATTTTCTTGCAGCAAAAGTTATGAGGATTTTCCCTGCTCTCATAGGCAATGGCGCCATGATGGACATTGTAGATTTGTTCATGGTTATTCAAGGACATTTACCTTTTGGTTCGCTGCGAAAGAATTTGATAAAAATGGTTTTATCGTTGATTTTTCTGGTTTGAAACCTCTTGAGAAGAGGCTTAAAGAACAGTTTGATCATACATTTCTTGTAAATAGTGATGATCCTTTATTAAATTACTGGAGGAAATTACATGATTTAGAGGCTTTGAATTTGAAGATTATGGATAATGTTGGAATGGAATTTTCTTCTGAAATGATTTGGCAATGGGCTAATGAATACTTAAAGGATAATGATAAAGGAAGAACATGCTGCTGGAAAGCTGAATCAAAAGAAAATAAATCAAATTCTGCTAGTTATGAAAAATTCCCAGAGTGGTTTTAAGTTTTATTTAAATTTTAAAATAATGCATTATAAAAAATATTAATCTACAAATATGTATCCATCCTTAATAGAAATATAAACCTCTTTTTTATTTAAATAATTGTTATTAAGAATGTTATTTGCAATTTTTGTTTCAATGTTTTTTTGAATAATCCTTTTTAATGGCCTGGCTCCATAATTATTCTCAAAACTATCTTTGACCAGATGGTCTATAGCCTCTTCTGTAATTTGAAAGTTTAAGTCTTTTTTGATGAGCCTTTTTTCTAGGTTCTTTAGTTGAATTTTAGCTATGTCTTTTAATTCATTTAATTCCAAATTTTGAAATATTATTATTTCATCTAGGCGGTTTAAGAATTCTGGTTTAAAAAATTTTTTCAATTCAACATTCACAACATTTTTAATTTCATTTGTATCTTCGTTCCTAATAGATAAATCATTTATAGATTGACCTCCTAAATTACTTGTAAGAACAATAATTGAATTTTTAAAACTAATTGTTCTTCCTTGCCCATCGGTAATAATTCCATCATCAAGAACTTGTAATAAGATATCTAAAACATCTTTGTGGGCTTTTTCTATTTCATCTAGGAGTATAAGAGAGTAGGGGTTTTTCCTCACGGCTTCGGTTAATTGACCTCCTGATTCAAAACCTAGATACCCTGGAGGAGCACCAATAATTTTACTTACAGAATGCTTTTCCATATATTCAGACATGTCTAGTCTTATGATTGATGAATTTGAGTCAAATATTGTTTTAGCTATTACTTTGCTTAGTTCAGTCTTTCCTACTCCTGTTGGCCCTAAAAATAAGAAACTAGCTATTGGTCTATTTGGATCATTTAGTCCTGTCCTTGATCTCTTAATTGAATCTGAAACAGCACATATGGCATTATTTTGACCAATAATTTTTTCTTTAAGAGTTAATTCTAGTTTTAAAAGTTTTTCTTTTTCAGATTGGTTTAAATTAGTTACTGGAATAGAAGTCCACTTCGAGACAACTTCCGCAATATCATCAAAATTAACTTCTTGCCTTAAAAGATTCTTTTTACCATTTTTAAAAGAATCTACTAAATTTTCACTTTTTGTATTTAATTTTTTTTGTAAAGTAATTAAGGTTCCAAACTCTAATTCTGCTGCTTTATTGAGATCAAAACTTCTTTTGGCTTGTTCTATTTTTAATTGAGTAGATTCAATTTCTTCTTTTAAATTACTAATCTCATCAATTTCCTCTTTCTCTTTTCTCCATTGATTATTTAATTCAGATTGCCTAATTTTAAGATCTTGAAGCTCATTATTAATTCTTTTTAGCCTTTCTAAAGAAAAATCATCTGATTCCCTTTTTAAGGATAAATTCTCCATTTCTAGTTGTAAAACTTTTCTATCAATCTCATCAATTTCTTCTGGTTTAGATGTTATTACCATATTTAATCTTGAAGCGGCTTCATCAATTAAATCGATTGCTTTGTCTGGTAGAAATCTATCATTTATATATCTCTCACTTAAGCTTGCAGCTGCAACAAGAGCATTATCAGAAATTCTTACACTATGATGAACCTCATATTTTTCTCTTAGCCCTCTAAGTATTGAAATCGTATCATCGACTGAAGGAGCGTTAATTTTTATTTTCTGAAATCTCCTTTCAAGCGCAGGATCTTTTTCAATATTTTGTTTATGCTCATTAATTGTCGTAGCACCTATACATCTTAATTCCCCTCTAGCAAGCATTGGTTTTAAAAGATTACTGGCATCTAAAGATCCTCCACTTGCTCCTGCTCCAACAACTGTATGGATTTCATCTATGAAAAGAATAATCTTACCTTCAGAACTTTTTACTTTTTTTAAAACATTTTTAATTCTTTCTTCAAATTCACCACGGTATTTTGCTCCAGCTATTAATGAACCCATATCAATTGAGATTAATTGCCTATTATTTAAAGAAGATGGGACATCTCCATTAACGATTCGCTGGGCTAAACCTTCTACTATTGCAGTTTTCCCTACTCCAGGTTCTCCTATTAGAACAGGATTATTTTTTGTTCTTCTGCTTAATATTTGTATCGTTCTTCTGATTTCTTCATCCCTGCCAATAACAGGATCAAGGATGCCATCCCTGGCTGATTTTGTTAGATCAATGCCAAATTTATCTAAAGTTTCGTTTGAACTTTCAAAATTATCATTTATTTTGGACTCAGATTTCATCTTATTTAAAAGTTCTAAAAATTCTGGGATTTTTTTTGTATTTAAAACTAATTCACCACAGCTTTGATCATAAGATAAACCGTAAAGTATGTGATCTGTTGATATCACTACATCATTAAGCGAAACTCTAAAATCATTTGCTTTTAAGAAAATTTTTTGTGTGGTTTCTCCTATAAACAAAGTTTTTTGCTTATTCTTCATTTTTGCTTTCGCATTTAATAAAGCAGTTAATTTTGTTTGTAAACGTTTTATATTTACAGAATTTTTTTTAAGTATTTGAGTGGTAAAAATATCTTTTTTTATTAGTGAAAGCAGGATATTTTCAGAATCTACATTTTGCTGAAAATTATTTTGCGCATTTTTCTTTGATAAAATAAAAATGTCCCAAGCAGAATGTGAGAATTCACTTGAGACAAATTTCATTTAAGCCAGTGTAATTAATTTGAATGATTAAAATAATCTCAATATTTGGTAAATATTTTTTAAATTAATTAGGAATTTTATTCAACAATTACTTTTCCTACCATCCCTGCACCTCTGTGAGGCTCACAGTAGTAGTCAAAAGTTCCTGCAGTGTCGAATGTTTCTTCCCAAGACTCACCTGGAGCGAAGGCTAGATCAGCATGACTCAACTCTTCATGGCCATCAAAAACAGCATTGTGAGGAGCCAATTTATTATTAATGAATTTGACAGTATCTCCTGCACTGATAGTTACAGAACTTGGTTCGAAAGCTAACATTCCAGCGTCAGTACCAAGTTTAACTTCAACAGTTTTAGCTGAAACAGAAGAGATGCCTAGGCCGAGAGTTAAGACTATTGCAAAAAAACCAGCAAAGATTGAACGTAACATAATTTAAATTTACTATATATATATATTACAAGGTTTTTGGAACTAATTCGCGAGAAGTTTAATTGATATTACAACCTGGTAACTTTGCTAGCCTTAAAACATCTTGGAGTGATTTAGCATGACTTTTTAAATTTAATGTCTCAGGATTCGTTATGGGCAAATGGTTAAAGTTATATTTTTTTATGCTGAAGCTATCCCAAGGTGTCGTTTGAATAGGAAGCACTCTTAATAATATTTTCATTATTTTTTTTGTTAAGGGGATGAAAAAATATCTATTCATTCCTTTTCTCTTTAAAAGGATATTTATTGCATCATCAATTGAAATAAAGTTTTGACCTAATACAAATTTTTTGAACCCTTTGTAATTCTCGTCTTTATAATTTTTAATTAGAAATCCACAAATCTGTGCAATATCTTTGGCATGTATAAAGTGAAATTTTGAATTAAGTTTTAGAAATCTTGCCAACCAAAGCCATTTATTTATTTCTTTCAATCCACTTGTCAAATAGCTTACAGGATACTTACTTTTTTTATTAAGAGTCCCTCCAAAAACCAATGTAGGAAAAACTGCGAATGTTTTTTCTGCAAATGAGCTCTCTTTAAGTCTCTCAAAACACTTGTATTTTGTTTGAATATATTCTGTTCCATAAGTTAAGGATTCCCGCATTAATTCACATTGTTTATTAAGTATGCTGGCTGTTGAAAAGTAAATTATTTTCTCTAATTTATTTTTTTCAAGCATTCCTAACAACTCTTCGAACGCTTTTATGTTTACCTCATATGCTCTTTTGGGATCACCCCAAGCTGTCGCAGTGTGGATAAGAAAATTTATTTGACTAATTTCTTTACTAAATCTATTACATTCTCTGATATCACATATAAGCAATTTAATCCGTGTGTTCTTTTGTATAGAAATGGGAAGCTTATTTTTATCTCTTACCATGAGATAAAGCTTAAAGCGAGTGTTTTTTAAAAACCAATCAATCAAATATTGACCAACACATCCATTAGAGCCTGTTATTAATAAGTTTTTAATTGCCAAAATATAAATTAATAAGTTAGTTTTTTTCCGTGTTCAAAAAATGTTTGAGCATTTTCTTCTGGTGTGCCTGGTAAAATCCCATGACCTAAATTAAGAATATATTTTCTCTCTTTTACTTTATTGAAAGTATTATCGATTCTCTCTTTTATTGAATCTTTATTTCCAAATAATATACCTGGATCAACATTTCCCTGTATTCCAATTCCTGTGGGGATTCTCTCGCAAGCCTCTTCAATATCTACAGTCCAGTCTAGTGAAATCATATCTACACCAGTTTTAGCCATTCTTTCTAATACCCCAGCACTTCCCGATATATACAAAATTATTGGGGTATCTGGGAAATCCTTTTTAACGATGTCAACAACTTTCTTTTGATAAGGACCAGCAAATATATCGTAGTCTTGAGGACTTAATTGTCCTGCCCAAGAGTCAAAAATTTGTACAACTTGAGCCCCAGATTTTATTTGATACTTTAAATATTCACCAATCGATTTTGCAAAGTGATCTAGAAGTTTGTGAAGTAAATCAGGTTCTTTAAAAGCCATTGACTTTATTAAAGAATAATTTTTACTGCTTTTACCTTCAACTACATATGCAGCTAGAGTCCAAGGTGCTCCAACAAAGCCAAGAACCGTTGCTTCATTTTTTACATCTTTTTTTAATGATGAAAGAACTTCTCCAACAAAACTTAAACTTTCGTTCGGAATTAATTCTTTTAAATTTTCTATTTGGTGAATATTTCTTATGGGATCTTCTATTATTGGACCCTTACTTTCTATTATTTCAAAGTTGATTCCCATTCCAGGAAGAGGGGTGAGAATATCGGAAAAAAGAATTACACCATCTGGCTTGAAAGCTTTAAAAGGTTGCATTGAAATTTCATAAGAGAGTTCTGGGTTCTCAGATCTTTCCCTAAAGCTTGGGTATCGCTCTCTTAAATCTCTATAAATCTTCATATATCTACCTGCTTGTCTCATCATCCATACTGGAGGCCTATTAACTTTCTTTCCTAAGGCAGCAGATAGTAAAAGTGGTAAATTCTCACCCATTTTTTGAGTTCAATATGTGTTTTTAAAAAAAATTAAAAATCTTTAATCTAAAAATTTTACAACGTGGAGCAGATTAAAATCATTATGTGAAGAATTAAATGAAATTGTCTAATTTATAAATCTTTATTATCGCTTTAGTTGATGCTTAAAGATACTTACACTTAGTGGTGGCAAAACAATTTCAAGAGCATTTTCATAATTATGAATATTATATTTTAAAGTTTCCTTACCTCCCATATTACCTTTGTTACTGCCGCCATATTTGAAACCGTCTGAATTGAAAATTTCTTTATAAAAGCCTTCTAAAGGAACACCTATTTTATAGGATTCATGAAAATTAGGAGTAAAGTTTGCAACAACTACAAGCCATTCATTAGTTTCATTTTCCCTTCTCATAAAACTGATAACTGAATTAGAGTTGTCATCGCAATCTATCCATTGGAATCCATAAGGATCAAAGTCATTTTTCCATAAAGAGGGCTCATTTTTATAAAGTTTATTTAAGTCATCAACCAAGTTTCTAATACCTTTGTGGGGTTCAAATTCTAAGAGTTCCCATTGAAGATCATCCCAAACATTCCATTCTTGCCTTTGTCCAAATTCCATTCCCATGAAAATTGTCTTTTTACCAGGATGTGTCCACATATAAGTTAACAAAGCTCTAGTGTTGGCAAATTTTTTCCAATCATCACCTGGCATTTTATGTAAAAGATGACTTTTCCCATGAACAACTTCATCATGGCTAAGGGCAAGCATAAAATTTTCGGTGTAATTATAAGTTATTGAAAAGGTCACACTATTTTGATGAAATTGTCTAAACCAAGGATCTATTTCAAAATAATCGAGCATATCGTGCATCCACCCCATATTCCATTTTAAATTGAAACCTAGTCCACCTACATTTGTCGGCTCAGTAACCATTGGCCAAGTAGTTGATTCTTCCGCAATAGATAATGCACCTGGAAAATGCTGAAAAAGGACATGGTTTGCTTGCTGAAGAAATTTAACTGCTTCTAAATTTTCATTCCCACCATTTTCATTAGGAATCCATTGACCCTCTGGGCGTAAATAGTCTCTGTATAACATTGAAGCTACAGCATCTACTCTTATACCATCAATATGGAATTCCTCAAACCAATAAATAAGGTTTGCTACTAAAAAATTTCTTACTTCATTTCTACTGTAGTTAAATATTAAAGTGCCCCATTCTTTATGTTCTCCAATACGAGGATCGCCGTGTTCATAAAGATGACAACCATCAAAGAAAGCTAAACCATGTTTATCCTTTGGAAAATGGCCAGGAACCCAGTCGAGAATTACACCTATACCCTCTGCATGACATCTATTTATAAACTCTTTGAATTCATTAGGAGTGCCATATCTACTTGTTGGGGCGTACCAACCGGTGACTTGATAGCCCCAGGAACCATCGAAAGGATGTTCCGAAATAGGCATTAATTCGATATGAGTAAATCCTCTTTCTTTCACATATGGGATAAGCTTTTCTGTTAACTCTGGATAAGTTAAAAACCTTGTCCCAGGTTTTAAATCTGCTGCTGGAACTGGAGATCTTGACTGTCCATTTTTTTCAATATACTTATTATCAATTGAATCATGCATCCAACTTCCCAAATGCATCTCATAAACGGAAATAGGTTTATTAATTTGACTAGATGAATCTCTCTTAGTTATCCAAGAACTATCTTCCCAATAAAAATTATTTAATTTAGATACTATTGAGCCATTTTGGGGTCTGATTTCATGAAGGAAACCATATGGATCTGCTTTTTCATAAATATGTCCTTGTTGAGTTCTTATTTCATATTTATAAGCATCTCCTTCTTTCATTATGGGCATAAATAATTCCCAAATACCACCCTGCCTTTTTTGCATAGGATGGTGTCTACCGTCCCAAGAATTTATCTCTCCGATTATTGAGATTGATTTTGCATTTGGTGCCCAAATACAGAACATTACCCCTTTTTGATTTGTATCTTCATAAATGTGAGCCCCCATTTTTTCCCAAATATGATGGTGGTTACCTTCCGCAAATAGGTGTCTGTCTAATTCCCCCATCCATTCTTCCCTATAAGCCCAAGGATCTTGCTGTGAATGAGAAACTCCTCCTCTTGATACATTTATTTGATAATTATTTTTGGGGTCTTCAGGAAGAGTTACCTCAAAAAGCCATTTATGATTTAACGTAGTTGTTTCATAGGTTTTATCTTTAAAAATAATATTTACTTCATCGGCCTCAGGCATCCATACTCTTGTTATCCACTGTCCATTAACAAAATGGGGACCTAAAATATTTAATGGATTATCATTGCAACAATTTTCGAGGTTGAGAGCTTCTGATTTAATCCAGTCTGCTTGAATAGTTTCTTTCATGACTGGTAGCTGTTAAGGAATTAGTTTATCAAATTATCAACCAAAAAAAAATTAATTGAAAAATGGAGTCATTTTCATAAATGTTTTATTAAGTTCAAAATGTAAAGTTATTATATTGTGATTAATAGTTGGAGCACCAAACATATCGTCACCAAATCCTGAATTAACACCAATAGCTGGGTATGCAGCAGCTGATATAGATAACCTAAGTTTTGTACCTTTTAAAATCGTAATATTAGTAGGATGCATTGCGATTTTGCAATCACATTTCTCGTCTATTTGTGAGTTTTTAACTCTTAAAAATCCAGTTGAAAATTGATAAACAGTTTTATCTTGTTCATTAACAAGAGACAAAGCAAGACATATATCAAAGCTTTTTCTATCACTCTTTACAGTGGTTTCAAGTATAGGTATTCCTGAAAGCTGAAGATCTTGTTGGAAGGAATTAGTTTGAAAAATACCGACATCTAATCTTTTGTCAAAAATATATCTATCAAATAACCCAGGATTTGGACCTAAGTGTCCACCGTCTGCTGGGAATGGCCTCCATGGGTCATGAACAATTGAAAAGCAGCCCGACCCACTTGAATTCAGGAGAAGACTTCCATCAATAATTTCGACATTTGCTGTTCCATCACTTTCAAGACCAAACTTGTAATAATGAATCTTGTCTTCTTCAATTAAATCCCATTTTTTTAATGAAAGATTCCAAATTTTTTTATGTTTAAATAAACTTGTTTTATTAACTTCTTTATCTGTTTTGAGGTGGGTATCAAAAAAATCTAACAAAGTTTTTTGTGATCCCTCCCACCAATTCAGATGCGTAGAATTCCCAATAATTATGTCAGGATTTCCACCTGCTGCTTTTGATTTTTGATAGAGGTCAAATGCTCCTCCTAGATGAGGATCCCAAAGACCACCAATAATTAACATTGGTTTTTTTAGCCATGATGAAATTAGTTTTATCTCCAGAAAATCTTTATTTTGATTTAAATTATTGAGCCATTCAAGCACGAAGTTATTGGGATCATATCTTTTTAAAAGATCTATTCCTTTTCTTAAATAACTTTTATTTTCCAGCGCTGATGTTATTTCTTCCCATCCTAAAGAATTATTTTCCCTTCTCATCTTTAACGCAGCTATTTGTAATCCCCACGCAATATTATTATTCCACCAAAAAGCTCCCCCATCCGAACTCCAATGATTTTTAAAATTTATCCCCGTCATTGCGGGCGATAAGCAATCAGGAGGCTTTGAATCTTTTGTTCCTGTAAGTTGAGTTAATCCTTGATATGAAAAGCCATATAAGCCAAGTTTTCCATTGCATTCTTTTAGAGATCTTACCCATTGGTGCGTTTCTGACGTATCACTAGGTTCTTGAGAAAACCCTTTAAATACCCCACCCGATGATCCCTGACCTCTAACATCTTGAACAACTACTATATAACCTTTTGAAGCCCACCATTCAGGATGAGAATAAGTAATTGTTGAAGCTATTTCTCTTCCATATGGTTGTCTCATTAATAACGCGGGCCAAGAACCTTTATCTTTAGGTGTCCAAATTCTTGATACTAGTTCAACATCATCATTTAATCTAAAAGACTTATCAACCCATTTTACTTCCCTCATTTAAGTGTTTATATAACCTGAGGACAATGAAGACCAATTACATAAATAGATAGAATTTCAGCATTAATTGGATTTAAATTATTTTTTTTTGAGACAAACTCTATAGCTTTATCTGAACTTGCTGAGATGCCTTTTGAGTTTAATTCTTTAAATTTATTACACATTTTAATTGCATCAGCAGGATTCTTTTTGACACTCTCTAATAGACTTGACTGACTTAAAACAGGATTTATAGAGACTAATGATAAAAATAAGAATAAAAAAAAGTTAGACATTTATTTAAATCTTTTCTAGATTCTACATTAAAAAAATCTTTTAACCAAGATTTTAAATAGATTTACAGATTTCATTAGCTCTATTTATCCAATCTTTTAAAGTAGGTAAAGTTATACTTATTTGAGTTTTAGTTCTAAGACTTCTCTCCAATCTTCCAATTCTCTCTTTGAGATCATATGGGTTTAAAATTGAAAGAGATTTAATTGACCCTATGCCGCAATGCAATAACAAATAAGATTCATATGGAGTTATTGAAAGCTCATTTTTAAAATTAGCAATAGCTCTGATTTTTCTTAAATTATTTAATGAACATAATGAGTATGAATTTTGTATATTATTCAATTCAGAATCTGTAAGCTGACTTAATTTTTTAAAATTGTTTAGTTTATTTTTAATTAAAAAAGATTTTTCATGTCTGAAATTTTCAGGTAAAACTTCTAAAAAATTTTCTTCTATCATTTAATCACTTAATTCATTGCAAAGCCTTTTTCTATTTCTCCAATAATTACAGGTTTACTAACATCATTTGAGATCTTCTCAAGTTTCCTAATTATAATTTTAACTTTTGACCCTGATCTACTACCTCTGTTAAGATTTTCAGATAATTGCTTTAAAGTGGGCTCTATAGCTTCATCTGGAAATTCATTATCAGCTTTTGTAACAATCAAATCAAATCCATTATCGTAAACGATTGGAACATATTTTGCTCCATCTATTTTTATATTGTCAGTATAGCTTTGTATAAAAGCCCAACTGCTTAAAGATAGTAATAATGAGAATATAGTCGCACCTGTAATTCTAAATTTAAAACCAAAATTAAAAATAAATGCAATCAAAGTACCAAGAAAAAGAAATATTCCTAAAAATCCAAAAATCTTAGGTGTATTTTCTAATAGTTCAAAAAAAGACATTTAGTGGCTTTGACCTCATTAATTTCTTATATTTTGTAAGCCTACTATATTTTGGGCTTCTAACTTGAAAAAAATTAGATCTCTAAATTTTTATAAAAAACTTTTTTTCTTAGGGACGTTTTTGTCAGCAAGTTTTGTAGGAACTTTGTTATTAAATAAATATCTTGAATATTTCTATAAGTCCAGAAAAATAGGATTAGAAAATAAGATAGAAAAATTTTTAAATAAAGATATTGATTTGGGTGATTATTCTGGTATGAGACTTCTTGGGATTTCTTTAAATAATTTTAAAATTATTGATGATGAGAATTTAAATTCTCAAATCATAGCCAAGAATATTTATATAGGTATTATGCCAATTAGATCATTTTTAAATCAAAGATGGATTTTTAATGTAACGCCTACAAAAACTAAAATTGAAATAACCAAAGATTTTTTCAAAAGAGGAGAACTTGATAATAACGAAAAAATTTTTATTAAAAACAAAGTAAAATATGACTTGAATTTCAATTTTAAAGAATCCACAAATTTCAAATTAAAGGATATTGGAATAGAAACTAAAGTAAAAGGAAAATTAATATACAAATCAAAATCTAAGCATTTTTTTGGAGATATTAAATTATATGCCAAAGGTAAAGGTAATTTAAATTTGAAAATAAATACTAAATTAAATAAAGAATTTTTGAATCTCGAGATATTATCGAAAGGGATAAATTTGAAGGGATCTAACTATAGTTTTGGGGATAGGGAATTTTCTTTTAGAGCAGGAAAAATTAAATCTAATTTGAAATTTTATAAATCCTCTAAAAAAACCTTTTGTAATGGAAAGCTTTCTTTAAATAACTTAAGGATGAAAACTAATAGTTTAGTAGAGGATATAAAGAGTGATTCTATTAGGCTTTTATGCGGAGGTAATAAGATTATCGCTGATACGAAAAATCTTAATTACGGTACCTTAATCTCAGAGTTTAATCTTGATGTTCCTTTAAATCAAAATATAAATAAAATAAATTTTACAGGAAATGTTGGATATTTAGATAGTTTGAATCCTGAAATACAATTATCAGGAGATATACCCTATTGGTTTGATAAGAGGGGTATAAATTTTGGAAATATAAATTCAAGTCTTATTTTAAATAGAACCCAATTGTCAAATTTAAATATTTTCCGCAAAAATAAGATAAGAGGTTTTATTACTGCAACAGGAGAATTAAAAGGTGAGATTAATAAACCTGATATTCAAATTAATTTCAATGTTGATTATCCTCATTACAAAGGTATAAGAATAAGAGAAATATGGGAAGGTGAGATCAAAAATGAAAATAATAAATACTTCGTGAATATGAAGAATAGATATTCACCAGTGCCTTCTTTCATTACCTTTAATTTTGATTCAAAGATTAAGTTAGAGAATATAACCTTCAGTAGAATATTTAATTCTAATAAAGGTAGTTTAAATCTAATTAAAGATGAGGATAAGTATCGTTGGAATGCAAATAATTTTCCTCTAGATGAGCTTGAATTAGCGATTAGTAATAATGAATTTGATAGAGTCAGTGGAATTGTTAATGGTTCTGGCTTTGTATCTAGAAATCAAGCTTATTCTGATGGTCGTTTAGCTTGGAGTTTGGGCAAATATAGGAATATAAAGTTCGCTAATTCATTATTTGATTTTTCATTTGATGAAAAATCTTTTTATATTAATTCATCATTATATCCAATTGATGGTGGCATGATTGATCTTGAATATGACTCTAGTAAAGATAATAGTTTTAATATAAGTTTTAACAATATTAGTACTAGTTGGTCATTACAAACAGCAGCAGATATTTTAAGTCTTGATAATAAAAAATTTATTCCTAATGGTAAGTCTAGAAACTTGGACGATATAGAAATAAATAAAATTGATAGCTCATTTAAAGATAAAATTATTTTTATCGATAATTATTTAAATGATAAAACTACTTTAGAAGATAAATTTAATTTGAAAAGATATTTGGGCAAATTTAAAAGTAGATATGATGCAAATGTATCGATAGAAGGTAATAACAAATCTAATTTTAGATTAAAAACTAAATTAAATGGATATCTTGATATTAAAAGCGAAAGTAAAAAAAGTTCTAAAGAACAGTTTTCTCTAGATTTAGAAGGAGGAATTTTTACTGGAAAAGGTTTTTTAAATATTAATAAATTACCTTTAAAAACTATAAATATCTTTTTAGATAAACCTAGAGATTTCGAAGGAAATTTGGATATTAATTTAATTTATAATCTAGATAAAAAACTCTTTGCGACAAATATTTCTTCGAATAATACATCTATTAATAATAGCCCGATCATATTAGATATTGGAGACGTCCAATATGGTGATTCAATTTTTGATTTAGATTTATCTTTTTTATTGAATAATTCAAACACTCCAATAAATATTTCAGGTTCTATTCCTCTTAATAAAAAGGATAAATTAGATTTGAAATTAAATGGTAATGGAAAGTTTATTGAATTAGTCGATATCTTTGCTGATGATTACTTCACTTTTAATAAAGGTGATGTAAATCTAAGAATGATAATAAAAGGAACTGTTAATAAACCTATTGCTAATGGTTTTGTTTTTATAAAGGATTCTGAAATTGATATTTATAGTAATGTCATTAAAAATATTAATAGCACAATAATTTTTGATTTTGATCAAATTGAAATCAAAAGCTTTAAGGCTTCTGATGATGCTTCTGGAAATATTTTTATTAAGGGGGTTTTACCTTTTTATAATAAAGAAAGTTTAAATGATAAAGCTATTAGCTTATCAACCAATAATTTTAATATAAAATCTAATAATATAAAATTTCTAACTGACTCCAAAATTAATGTCGGGGGATCATTAATAGAACCTATATTTAGTGGAAACTTAGCGCTAAATAATGGGTTTATTAATTTAAATAATGCTAATAAAAAAAATAATCTTAAAGTAATAAATAATGAAAGAAATTGGCCAGAATTGTTTTGGGAAAAAGATAAAAATATTGAAATAATTTCTAATGAGAACATGTTAAACTCTTTACTTTTGGGAGAAAATTTCCCAAATTATCTTGAAAATTTAAGTTTTAAGAATCTAAAATTAAAACTTGGCCCAGATTTTATAATTCAATATGCAGGGATAGTAAAGGCTTATTTAGATACCAAGTTAGATATAAATTTTAAAGGAAAAGTTGGAGAAGATTTAAATGCAAGAGGCCTTATTACCTTAAGTAAAGGTACAGCAAATTTATACACAACACCATTCAAATTAGATAAAAATAAAGAAAATTATATTTTATTTGCCTCTAGAAGCGGTATTGTTCCTTTTATTAACTTTTCACTCACTAGTAAAGTTCCAGATTCAATAATACCAATTAGTGAAAATAATCAAGATCTCAATATTTCAAGTGGTCTAGATGCGAATGTTAGTTCAAGTGGTTTTGGAGCGGTTGGGATCGGTAATACAAGACTTATAAAAATCGAAGCATCATATGAAGGATTTCTAGATCAATTATCATTTGAAGATGAAAATAGAAAAATACAATTAAGAAGTACTCCAAGTTATAACAGATCTCAGATTATTGGTTTGATAGGAGGAAACTCTGCAAATTTAATAAATAGAGCATTTATTTCTCAACTAAATACGGCAAATGCATTTAGTGAGAAATTTCAATTGTCTTTGTATCCTGCCCTAATAGAAAATAATGAACCAATTAATAATGTTTTTTCTAATGAAAACCTTGATATAGAAGATACTGACGAATCATCTTCAAATGCTGGTTTGTCTACACAGGCTTGGATTGCTGAAATAGGTCTTGATATTACTGATAGAGTAAACTTTGCTGTTCAAGCCACTCCAGATAGAGATGATTTACCCCCTTTAGGGATACTAACTTTACAAGCTAATCCAAACTTGGAATTGTTAGGTTCTATGGATTCCGAGGGAGAGTGGAAAAGTCAAGTTCAATTATTTTTCAGATATTAATTCCTAAAATAAAAGTTTAAAGAATGCTTATTTTGAATTACTATTAATTAAATTAAATTTAATTATGACTGATATATTTGAAGTGCCAACTCCTGATAATAAACTTTTAGAAAAAGCAAAGCAACTGCGTCTTGCTTCAATTAAAACAAGTCAAACAAATAATAATGACAGAATTAGAGCCTTGAACTTAATGGCTGATTCTTTAGAAAAAAACTCTAAAGAAATAATTGAGGCTAATATTGAAGATTATAAAAAAGCTGAAATTAAAGGCATCTCAAAGTCCTTACTCTCTAGATTAAAGCTATCAAAAGAAAAACTTAATTTAGGAATTGAAGGGGTAAGACAAGTTGGTAATTTGATTGATCCAGTAGGTCAAATTGAATTAAAAAGGGAACTTTCTAAAGGTTTAATCCTTGAAAGAAAAACTGTACCTATAGGAGTATTAGGAGTAATTTTTGAATCAAGACCCGATGCTGTAATGCAAATAAGTTCTCTGGCCATTAGATCGGGTAATGGAGTAATGCTTAAAGGGGGAAGTGAAGCAAATTTAACAAATCTTGCAATAGTTTCTGCACTTAAGAAGGGTTTACAAGATTCAAATCTTGATGAAAATGCAATCTGTCTTCTGACAAGTAGAAAAGATAGTATGGCAATGTTGAATTTAGAAAAATATATTAATTTAATTATTCCAAGAGGAAGCAATGAACTTGTTAAATTTATACAGGAGAATACAGAAATTCCTGTTCTAGGTCACGCTGATGGAATTTGTCATTTGTATATAGATAATGAAATAAATCTCGATATAGCTTTAAAAGTGGCTTTAGATAGTAAGATCCAATATCCGGCTGCATGTAATGCTGTTGAGACTCTTTTAATACATAAAGATACTGCCTCTGAATTTTTGGATAAGGCGATTCCAATGTTTAACTCTAACGATGTTAAATTGATTGGAGATAAAAAATCTTTTCAACTGGGTGTTGCTTTTGAAGCTAATTATGAGGACTGGAAAACTGAATATTTAGATCTTATTCTTTCTATAAAAATTGTTGATGATTTACAAGAAGCAATTGCTCATATACAAAAATTCAGTTCAAAACATACAGATGGAATAATTACTGAAAATATCAGTAATGCTAATAAATTTATGAGCGAGATAGATAGTTCAGGCGTTTTTCATAATTGCTCAACAAGATTCGCAGATGGTTTTAGATATGGCTTTGGAGCAGAAGTTGGGATATCTACACAGACATTGCCCCCAAGAGGCCCAGTAGGACTGGAGGGACTAGTTACTTATAAGTATTTTTTAAGAGGCGAAGGCCATATTGTTGAGGATTTTTTATCTGGAACATTAATCTATTCCCATAAAGATGTCTAAATTTTAGAAATGGAAACATATTTAAAAATTAAGGATATTAAACTTTGGGCAAGAGTTGGTGTTCTAGATGAAGAAAGGGATCTAGGCCAACTTTTTAATTTAGATGTATTTTTATGGACTGATTTCGAAAATTGTACTCAAAATGATGATATTAAGAGTACAGTGGATTATTCGAAATTAGTTGAAATATTAAAATATCAATCCAAGAAAATATGTTGCTTTACGATTGAGAAATATTCAAATGAAATTTTAAAAATTATTGATGAAGAGTTTCAACTTAACCGAATTAAAATTATATTAACGAAGTGCCAACCTCCAATTATTGGCTTTGATGGAGAGGTCTCAATAGTAAGAGTTTTTGAAAATAATTAATGGTTTTATCAAAAAGAAATCCTATAATATTAATTCATGGTCTCTGGAATACCGCAGATATTTTTTCTTCGATAACTTCGAAACTTGATGAATTTGGTATTGAATATTTTGCACCAACATTAAAGCACGCATATGGAATGACATCTATTGTTGAATTAACTAATTTGTTAAATGATTTAATTTTAGAGAAATATGGTTATGAAAAAGAGCTTGATATTTTGGGATTCTCAATGGGTGGAATAATTGGTAGATATTGGATTAAAAAATTTAATGGTTATAAAAGAACTAAAAGATTTATAACTATTGGGTCGCCTCATAAAGGAACTCTTGCATCTCAATTAATTCCTAAATATCCTTTTAGAGGAATATCTGAGATGAAAATAAATAGTCTTTTATTAAGAGATCTTTCTAGCTCAGATTATCTTCTTGGTAAAATTAATTGTATTAGTTTTTTTACCTATTGGGATCTTATGGTTTTCCCAGGATGGAGAGCTAGTTTGAATTCGGGAGAGAAAATATCATTAAAAATATATAAACATAAAAATTTAGTAAGAAATCCAGTAGCGGTCAATAAAATTATCGACAGACTTCTTAATTAACAGATGATAGACCTAAGTGTCTTATCAAAGAGTCTGTTTTTGGTTCTCTGCCTCTAAATAATTTAAATACCTCTAAAGGAGAGAAACTTCCTCCAAGACTTAAAATTGTATCTTTGAATTTTTTACCTATTGCCTTTATATTTTGATTATTTTCTAAGTCTGCCTCTTCAAACATAGAAAAAGCATCTGCACTTAAAACCTCGGCCCATTTATAAGAATAATATCCAGCCGAATAACCTCCTGCAAATATGTGACTAAAGCAACAAAGGAATTTATCTTCTTGTATAGGTTCAATTACCGTTGTATTTCTGGCAATTTCATTTCTGATCTCATCAGAATTTTTACCCTGATGACTATAAATATTGCTGTGCAATCTTATATCTGTAATTGCAAAATGTAATTGTCTTAGGGTAGCCATCCCGCAATTAAAAGTTCTATTCTTTACTAATTTTTCAAAATTCTCATCAGATAATTTTTCCCCTGTTTCATAATGTTTCGCAATATTTAATAATGTGTTCTTGTGAAAACACCAGTTTTCCATAAATTGACTTGGAAGTTCAACCGCATCCCATTCAACATTATTAATACCGGCTGCTTGTGGAAGATTTACAGTGGTAAGCATATGTTGAAGACCATGACCAAATTCATGAAAAAGGGTTTGAACTTCATCAAAACTCATCAAACTTGGTTTGTCTTTGGATGGTGGGGTTTGATTACAAACTAGATAGGCAACAGGTAATGTATTTCTACCGATATTGTTTTTATTAAGGCATTCATCCATCCATGCACCTCCTCTCTTTGACTCGGGACGAGAGTAGGGGTCGAGATAAAATGAAGCTATTTTTTTATCATCTTTATTTAGAATGTTAAAAAACAAAACGTCATTATTCCAAATAGGAGCTTCATTACAGGCTTCAATTACTTTAATTTCGAAGAGCTTTTCACTAAGTTTAAAAAGACCTTTTAAAACATCATTAAGAGGAAACCATGGTCTAAGTGATTCTTGATCTAAATTAAGTTTCTCCTTTCTGAGACGTTCAGACCAATAGCTAATATCCCAAGATTGAAGATTTTCAGAATTTGGAAATCCATTATCTTTTGAAAACTTATTAAGACTATCTAATTCATTTTTGGCTGTTTTAAAGGCAGGCTTTCTTAACTCCTCTAAAAGTTTTTCAACATTTTTAATTTCCTTAGCCATTTTTGTTGAAAGACTTAATTCTGCCCAGCTTTCATAACCAAGAAGCTTAGCCTGTTTAGTCCTAAGAGATAAAATCTCTTCAATAATATGAGAGTTATTTTTTTCTCCATGAGAGGCTCTACTTACAAAAGCTTTATATAATTTCTCCCTGAGATTACGATCATTGGCATATGTCATAAACGCGGTATAAGTCGGAATATCTAAACTTAATTTCCAGGGACCTTTTTTTGCGTCAGATTCTCCTTCTTTTTTTAAGTATTCGTGAGCTGATATTGACATTAATTCTAGAACCCTTTCTGGAACTCCATCTATTTGAGATTTATCATTTAAGATTAAATACCAAGAATTAGTGGCATCTAAGACATTATTGCTGAAATTTGTAGATAGTTTTCCAAGCTTTCCAGAAATAACATTGAAATCTTTCTGGTTATTTATATTTAATGAAATACCTCTATGTTCCATGTCGAGAATTTCTTTATCTAGAATTCTATTTTTGATACCATCAAAATTATTTGTTTCTTTAAGCTTTACCAGAGAATTATAAATAATTTTGCTTTGTCCAAACTTATTACTTATATTAATAATTTCAGGTAGAAACTTTGAGTAAATTTCTCTTAAGCTTTCGGAATTTTTTACTCCATTAAGATGACTTATAACTCCCCAACTCCACCTTAATATTTCATTTACTTCATTTAAAGGATTAATTACTTTGTCCCATTCTAAATTTTCTTGCTCCACGTAATTAGATAAAAAATTTTCAATTTTTTTGAAATCTAGATTTATCTTCTCTAATACATTAGGAAACTCTTGATTAATTCTATCTGAAGTAAATTTATCAAATTCTGGTAATTCTCCGTAATTAAAAATTGAAGTTTCCATTTTATCGAAGATTAAAATTGGCTAATGTTTGAGATGTACCCTACTAACTTAGCTAAAGTAAGTTGTTGACTGAGAGCGTTTGTTGATGATTCATATAAATTTATTGCAATTTTTGGCCAAAAACCAATGACTAAAGTGGGTAATAATAAACTGAACCCAATTGTCAATTCTCTACCATTCATCTCTTTTACAGTAGCTAGCGCAGGAATTCTAGGCCCGAAAAATACTCTTCTACACATCGAAAGAAGATATATGGGCGTTAGGACAAGACCAATTGCAGCAATAAGAATTGTGATTGATCTAAAAAGAGAGCTGAACCCCTCTTGACTTGTGATCCCTAAAAATACTGTGATTTCGCTTATAAAACCACTCATTCCAGGTAAGGCCAGAGAGGCTAGTGAGCTCGCCAGGAAAAAAGCAAATGTTATTGGTAAGACCTTTGCTAAACCACCCATGTTTGGAATTGACAGAGTATTTGTTCTCTCATAGAAAGAACCAGTGACGAAGAACATTGCTGCCGCTATAAGTCCATGACTTATCATTTGAAGCATTGCTCCGCTTATCCCTAAAGCATCAACTGCTCCAATGCCCAGAAGAACAAAACCCATATGACTTACTGAACTACATGCAATTCTTCTTTTTACGTTATCTTGTGCAAATGCATTTAAGGCTCCATAAATTATATTGATAATTCCAAGAATAATTAAAGCAGGCGCAAGTTGCAGATGAACTTCGGGTAATATTTGAACATTGAATCTTAAGAGAGCGTATCCCCCCATCTTTAAAAGAATTCCCGCTAATAACATTGATACTGGAGCGTTAGCTTCCCCATGAGCATCAGGCAACCAAGTATGCAATGGGAATATAGGAAGTTTAACTCCAAAACCTATTAAAAATCCTAGATAAGATAATAGTGCAAGACTACCTGTGACATGTTTACTTGTTAATTCGGTAAGATTTAGAGTAAATGTATCGCCGCTCAAGGCAAGTGCAAGTCCACTTATAAGTATTAGTAAGGATGCTAAAGCTGTATAAAGAATAAATTTTGTAGCTGCATATAATTTTTTCTTGCCTCCCCAAATAGCAATAAGAAGATAAACAGGAACTAACTCTAATTCCCAAGCTAAGAAAAATAATAAGAAATCTTGAGAAAGGAAAACTAGTGCTTGAGCTGAGGCTTGAACTAATAAAAGAGCAAAATATAAATTTGATTTTTTCTTTATCTTCCAACTAGCTGCAGCTGATAAAAATGTAATTAAACCACTTAAAGCTACTAATGGTGCAGATAATCCATCTACGCCTAGAGACCATTCTAAACCTATTGAGGGAAGCCAAGTTAATCTTTCAACAAGTTGTAGTGAGCTATTTGTTGTATCGAATTTTTGGAAAAGGACTCCAATTATGAGTAAGAAATCTATAAATAAAAAACTTAATGAGATATTTCTTGGGAGTGTATTATCTTCTCCTTCCTTAGAACTTAAAAAAGGCATTATCAATGCGCCAATTAAGGGTAATAAAACAATGAGGGATAGCAAAGGAAAAGATTCTAAATTCATAGAATAATGAATAATTTTTTTATTCTAGTTGAAGTTGTTCTAGCTTGGGACTATAACATTAAAAATGCCTAAGTAAAACTACTCACCAGAGATGTCTCTAAATTGACTTCCTGTTGTTTGGACATTCAAATATGGCGCTCTACTTGCCACTCCTAAGTTTTCCCATGTTTTAACCATAGCTTGACTGACTTCCCTGCCATTATCCTTTTTACATAAAGCTAAGATACTTGGCCCTGCACCACTAATTGCACAGCCTAAAGCACCAGCTTGTAGTGCGGCATCTTTAACTTCCAATCCACCTTTAATAAGTTTCCATCGGTATGGTTCATGTAATTTATCAAACATTCCCTCTTTTATTAATTCATCATTACCTGTTTTTAAGCCGTTTAGTAATAAAGTAAGTGCCCCCATATTTGTTACTGCATCAGAGATAGGTACATTCTTCGGCATTACTCTCCTTGCTTCACTTGTACTAAGACGTATTGCAGGTATCGCCACTACAGCTTTAATCGAATCGTTCCAGTCACATCTAATAATTCTCCATCTCTGAGAAGATGACCTAGCAGTTAAACAAAGACCCCCCAAAAGAGAAGGAACAACATTATCAGGATGGCCTTCAATATCAATTGCAAGTTCTAAAAGTTTTTCTTTAGGTAAAGGGGAGTTCATAATCGCATTTGCTCCGATTAGTCCTGCAACAATTGCTGTGGCACTACTCCCTAGCCCTCGAGCTGGTGGCACTGCTAATTTTACTCTAGCTTCAAGGGCGAAAGGTTTAATATTGGCACTTTCCCATACTTTCTGCGCAGCCCTAAAAACTAAATTTTCTGGGCCTCCTCTTAAATGATTACCATCAGTACTCTCCATTATTAAATCAAATCGATCTCCTCCACCATCTATTCTTGTAAAAATAAATTCGTTATATAAATCTAATGCTGCGCCTAGACAATCGAATCCAGGACCTAGATTAGCAGTTGTAGAAGGAACTGTTACTCTTATTTTTTTTCCTACTTCTGGAGAAGACATATGAAAATTATTCTATTTGTGAAAGCATTTTTGCTCTGCAGGCTGCGCTAAATAGTCCAAACTCCTCATCTAAGATTACATTCACAGGTATATTTTTAACAATATCTTTTAATCTTCCTTTATCTGAAAATTGTTTCATAAATAAACCTGATTTAAAGTTTCTAATATGTTTTGGAGCGGTCCCTCCAGAAATCCATAAGCCTCCAAAGCATAATTCTTGAAGAGCAACGTCTCCTAATAAAGAGGCGTAAGCATCTAACCATATCTTTTCCACTTGAATCATTATTTTATCCCCCTGATTAGATAGATTACAAATTTTTTGAGGAAGCTCTATTCTTAAATTATCAGAAATTTTCAATTCTTTTAAGTCTTTTTGTAGAGGATGATTTTTTGCATCAGGTTTGCTAAGCCTCCATTCGGCTATTCTTGATAAACCAGTCCCACTAATAATTCTTTCACAAGATATCCTTTTTAATTTCAAGGAATATTTGAGCCAATTCTTTAATTCCCATTCTAATTCTGACTTTGGTGAGTATTCAACATGACCACCTTCGCTAGCTAAAACTTTTACTTTGTTCCCGGATATTATGCCTTTTGCAATACCTAGCCCAGTTCCTGCTCCAACAACGGCATGCAAATCTTTGTTTAAGCCTACTGAGTGGTCTCCATTTTGAATAGTAGAATATTGACTTTTTTTTAAAAAAGGTATTCCATAGATTTGAACTGCAAAATCATTTACCAGCTCGCAACTTTTAAATTTAAATTTCTTTTTTAATTCATCGCCAGAAATATTCCATGACAAATTAATAATTTCTGCATTGTTTTTAGAAATAGGACCTGCTACGGCGAAACAAGCGGAAGAGGGATGATTAATGTTTTTGCATTCATTTTTTAAGAAATCTTCTAAAATTAAGTCAAATGAATCCCATTCAGAAGATACATATTTTTTTTTAAAAATTAAATTAGGAGAATCAGTATTAACATCCTTTTTGAAAATTCCTAATAGAACTTTTGTACCTCCTAAATCACAAGCAAGAAAATTCATCTATTCAAAATTACTCTATCCTTCCTTTTTTTTCTATCAAATTATCCATTAATTTATAGAGATCATCTAACTTGAAAATTCCTAAATTTTTTCCATCCAATGCTCTTAAAGAAACTGAATCAACTTGTTCTTCTTTATCGCCAATAACGGCAATTAATGGAATTCTTCCGATAGTTGCTTCTCTTATCTTATAGCCTATTTTCTCATTTCTAATATCAACTTTTGAACGATAACCGTTAGTATTTATTAATTGATTAAATTTCAAACATTGCTCAATATTTCTATCGGTAATGCTCAACAAAATTATTTGATGAGGTGCAAGCCATATTGGGAATTTAGCTTCATATTGTTCAATTAAGATTCCAATAAATCTTTCAAAAGAACCCAAAATTGCCCTGTGAAGCATTACTGGATTTCTTTTTTCGTTATTCAAATCAACATAAGTTGCATCCAATCTTATAGGCATTGAGAAATCAACTTGAATTGTTCCACATTGCCAGACTCTATCAAGACAATCTTTTAAAGAAAATTCTATTTTTGGACCATAAAAAGCCCCTTCTCCAGGTTGTAGTTCCCATTTTAGCTTTTTATTATCAAGAGCCTTGGTAAGTGCCTCTTCTGATTTATCCCAAATATTTTCACTACCCACCCTTTTCTCAGGACGGGTTGATAATTTGATAATAATTTCATCAAAACCAAAAGTTTTATAAACCTCGAAAACAAGATCAATAAAAGTAGACACCTCAGCTTGTATTTGTTCTTCTGTACAGAAAATATGTGCGTCATCCTGAGTAAAATTTCTAACTCTCATTAATCCGTGTAAGGCTCCAGATGGTTCATTTCTATGACAAGAACCAAATTCAGCAAGCCGAATAGGTAAATCTTTATAACTTTTTAAACCTTGATTAAATACTTGAATATGGCAAGGACAATTCATTGGTTTAATTGCATAAGTTCTATTTTCTGATGCAGTAGTGAACATATCTTCTCTGAATTTTTCCCAATGACCTGATTTTTCCCAAAGGGATTTATCAACAGCTTGAGGGGTTTTAATTTCTAGATAATCATTTTTTTTAAGTATTTCTCTTATGTATTTTTCAAGAACTTGGTAGATTGTCCATCCATTTGGATGCCAAAAAATCATGCCTGGAGATTCTTCTTGTATATGAAAGAGTGAATGCTTTTTTCCAAGTTTTCTATGATCTCTTTTTTCCGCCTCTTCGATTCTTATTAAGTAATCATTGAGTTCTTTCTCTTTAGCCCAAGCAGTTCCATATATTCTCTGTAATGATTCATTTTCACTATTACCTCTCCAATATGAACCAGATAACTTTAATAATTTAAAATGTCTAAGATGGCTTGTATTAGGAACATGAGGACCTCTGCACATATCAATATATTCTTCGTGTTTATATAAATTGATGAGATCTTCATCAGGAATTTCTTCAATTATTCTTAATTTAAAAGTTTCATCTCTATCTTGAAAAGTTTTAATTGCTTCTTTTTTGGTAACTTGTAAAATCTCAACATCATAATTTGTTTTTATTAAGTTATTAATTCTGTTTTCAATTTTTATTAAATCATCAGGCGTAAATCTATATTCCGAAAAAATATCATAATAAAAGCCATTATCAATTACTGGACCAATTGCCATTTTTATATTTGGATAAAGTTGTTTAACGGCATGACCAATCAAATGTGCAAAGGAATGTCTAATTATCTCAATACCTTCCTTATCTCGTGATGTAATTATTACCACTTTAGAATCATTATCTATAGGAAGTGTTGCATCAAAAAGAACTCCATTTACTTTGCCCGCAATTGTTGCTTTGGCTAAGCCTGTTCCAATACTCTGAGCTATTTCTTTAATCGTTACAGGCTTTTCAAATACTTTTTTAGATCCATCTGGTAATGTTATTTTTGGCATGATTTATTTCTCGATTTCGAAGAATCCTAATTCAGATTTAACTCTACTAAGGGTTTTATTTGCCACTGCTTCAGCTTTGTCTTTACCTTCGATAAGTATCTTATTTAATTCATATGGATCGTTAATCAGAATCTGATATCTTTCTTGAATAGGTTTAAGAGATTCTATAATTTGATCTGTAAATATTTTTTTAAATGTCCCCCATCCTGTTTGAGATAAATCGTTCTCTAATTCAGAAACTTCTTTACCACTTAATAATGAATAAATCATTAATAGATTTCTGGATTCAGGCCTCTCTGGATTATTAAATTCCATTCCCATATAACTATCACTTTTAGCTCTTTTTATTTTTTTTGTAATTATTTCAGGAGTATCTAACAAATTAATTCTACTCCCCTCGTTAATGTCACTTTTGCTCATTTTTTTTGATCCATCATTTAAGCTCATTATCTTTGAACCTTTTTTCATAATTATTGGTTGAGGAATTTTTAATATGTTTTCTACCTTACTAAATTTGGCATTAATTCTCTGTTGTGCAATATCTCTGGCAAGTTCTAAGTGTTGTTTTTGATCTTCTCCTACAGGAACATAATCAGCATCGTATAACAAAATATCCGCAGCCATTAAGATTGGATAATCAAATAATCCAATAGAAACATTATTTCCTTGCTGTACAGATTTTTCCTTGAATTGGATCATTCTTTCCATCCAATTTATTGGAGTCATGCAATTTAATATCCAACAAAGTTCTGAATGTGCTGGTATCTGGCTTTGAACAAAAATAGAACAAATTTTAGGATCTATACCACAAGCAACATATAAAGCTGCAGTGGAAAGTGTATTTTTAGAAAGTTGTTTGGGGTCATATTCTGTAGTAATTGCATGTAAATCAACTACACAAAGGAATGTTTCATGATTCTCTTGGAGAGCAACCCAATTGCTTATTGCTCCAAGCCAGTTACCAATATGTAAATCTCCTGTAGGTTGAACTCCAGAAAGAATCCTTTTTTTATTTGTCATCCCCTTCTTCTTCTTTTTCTGTGAGTTCTTCTTTGATTTCTTCTTTTACTTCTTCTTTTATTTCTTCTTTTACTTCTTCTTTGCTTTCTTCTTTATTTTGTTGAATCTCTTCATTGGGAGTTTTTTTAACTGGCCTTGCAAAAGGATCAGGTGCTACGTTTTTACTTTTGTTTTCAGTAACTACTGCTTTACGCGGAGAAGATGTGTTTTTGTTATTGTTTGCAAATTTTGTTATTGATTCCATTAAATCTTTATTTTCAATCATTTCGCTAAGTGTTCTAACTGAAAATCCTAAAACAGCGACTGTAGATTTAAGTTGAAAAGCCTCCTGAATTGATCTAACAGCTTTCATTTCATTATCACTTAACCTTATTCGAAATCCTCCTCCATCTCTATTTCCTCCAGACCTGTTCTTAAAGTTAGATCTATCATTATTACCACGGCTTCTGTAGTTATCTTGACCATAATTATTTTCGTAATTGGAATTTGACATCTTAAGGATTCTTTTTTTATTCAAACAGTCTATTAACTTACCACCTAGTTATGCAAGAAGTCTTAAGTTGAACTATAAAAATTCTTATCCATAATTAAAGAGTTATGTAATTTTACTTTTTTTCATTCACAACTTGCACTAAAGTAAAAAATAAAGATATTAAAGTATTGTGTTTGATATTAGTAAAGAAAACTTTTTAAAGAATTTAATAAAGTTTCCCAAAAAAAATTTATTTATAATTTTACTTTTATTAGGTTTTGGAGAATGGTTTTTGAGCGATTTAACAAGTTTTGCAGGAGGGTCAATAGGATTTTTTATTTTATGTTTTGGGGGATATTTTTATTTAAAGAGTGAAAAGCCAAAGTTTAATGAGCCTAGGGACTTAGATGGCTGGATAAAACTTTGTAATGAAGATTTAGATTTCTTTGAGGAAATTGAATTGCATAACAATTTGGAAAAACAAAATATTAAAAGACAAAAAGCTCTTGAATCAATATTAAATAGAGAAAAAAAAGAAGAGATTTATTGTATTGGGCAGAAAGAATTTGATTCGAATTCAACATTATTCAAAAATTATTTTAATGAAGATAAGTTTGAATTAAATTTTATTGAAAAACTTCCTAAATATAATTCCTCTGAAATTGTTCCTGAAGTAATTTTAAATAGTGATGCTATTTTGTATTTTTTAAAATTACCTCTATCCGCTAATGATTTTTTGTGGTTAGAAAAACTTCCTAAAAGTATGCCCATTTGGTTAGTTGCCTCATACATAAAAGGATTAGACTCTAATAATGAAATAGAGGAACTTAAGTCTCAGATTTCAGGAGAATATGTAAACAGAATAATTAGATTTGACAAAACTAAAAATAACTTGGCAAATATACCTTTCTCTTTGCGCAAGTTTTTTATAAGTTCAACTAATAATATTGAAAATACTAAAAAAAGACTTTTGAAGAGATTACATACGAATTGGCAATCTGAGATTGAGGGAATAAGAAGAATGCAATTAAAGGATTTACAGAGGAGGAATCAAATTATAGTTGCGACTTCTGTTTTCTTGTCTCCGATTCCATCAATAGATGTTTTATCAATGACTGTTTTAAATTCCTTAATGATTAAAGAAATTAAGTCCATATGGGGATGTAATTGGTCTCCAGAAATATTGGATAAAGTATCCAAACAAATAATAAAGACTGCAATTGCACAGGGAGTAATTGAATGGAGTGGACAGACTTTAATAGGCTTAACAAAATTGCATGGCCCTAATTGGTTAGTAACTGGCGCATTCCAAGCAATAAGTGCAGCATATTTAACAAGAGTAGTATCAAGTTCTTTGGCAGATTTCATGGCGATAACAAAAGGAGTCTCAGAACCTGATTTGGAATTTATAAAAGAAAACTCCGAAAAGATCGTTGAAAGAGCCTTTGAATATGAAAAAATGAATTGGAAATCGTTGATACCAGAGTTGAAAAATCCACTAGTTCGATTTAGTTATTAATTTTAAATCTTGACCCTTTCCTTTAAAAAATGAAAAAAAAGTTTTTGCTCTTTGTACTTTCTTTTCTTATATGTATTAGTGCAAATTCTTGCAAAAGGACTTCATTTGAGAAAGAAACGAACAAAGAAGTAATTTTGGCAAGTTTTACAGTCCTTGCAGATATGATAGAAAATATTGCTAAAGATGAGTTTGTTGTTAAATCAATTACTAAACCTGGAGTAGAAGTTCATGGTTATCAGCCAACTCCGAGTGATCTTATAAAAGCTTCTAAGGCCTTTGTTTTTATTGATAATGGATTTGGATTTGAATTATGGGCTGAAAAATTTGTTTCTAACTTGAAAATTGAGAGAGTAACGATTTCAAATCGATTAGATCCGATTTTTATAAATGAAGATTTCTATAAAGGTAAACCTAATCCTCATGCGTGGATTTCCCCTAAAAGAGGAATGATTTATGTTGATATTATCGTTGATTCTTTATCAGAATTAAAGCCATCTAAAGCAGAATCATTTAAAAATAACGGACAAATTTATAAGAATAAAATAGCTAAAATAGATAAAGATTTTTCACTTTTTATTAATAATCTTGAGAAAAATAATAGGTATCTAGTAACTTGTGAAGGAGCATTCTCTTATCTCACGAATGATTACGGATTAACAGAAGCTTATTTATGGCCAGTTAATGCTGAGAGTCAAATCACACCTAAAAGAATGGTAAGAACAATTTCTTTGGTAAAAAATAAAAATATCCCATCGGTCTTTTGTGAGAGCACTGTAAGTAATGAATCACAAATGGTTGTTGCTAGTGAAACAGGTGCAAATTTTGGAGGAGATCTTTTTGTTGATTCGCTTTCTCATGATATTGGGAGTGCTAATACTTATTTAAAAATGCTTCAACATAATTTGACTCTTATTAAGGAAGGCCTCAATTAAAAATATGGATAAACTTAATTATAAAAGTTATAGAATTGAGGCAGAAAATATCTGTGTTGATTATCACGGTAAAGTTGCTTTATACGATGCAAATTTAAGATTAAAGGCCGGCCAAATTTGTGGATTAGTCGGAATGAATGGTGCTGGGAAAACAACTTTCTTTAATGCCTTAACTGGGTTTGTAAATATCTCAAAAGGCAAAATAAGAATAAATGGTGAGTCTTTAAAAATTGCTCAACAAGATCAGGCAATTGCATATGTTCCTCAAAGTGAAGGTATTGATTGTCAATTTCCAGTAAGTGTATGGGATGTTGTAATGATGGGTCGATATGGGTCAATGAATATTCTTAGATCTCCAAGAGAATCAGATATCCAGGCTGTTAAGGATGCTATTGATAGGGTTGATCTTATGGAACTTTCATCTATACCAATTGGCAACTTATCCGGGGGGCAGAGGAAAAGAACTTTTTTAGCAAGAGCTATTGCACAACGGGCATCAATACTATTACTTGATGAACCCTTTGCAGGAGTTGATATTAGAACTGAGAAACTTATCTCAGAATTATTTATTCAATTTAAAAATGAGGGAAAAACAATTTTGCTATCTACGCACGATATGATCCATGTTCGTGAATTTTGCGATTTGGTTCTTTTAATAAATAAGACCGTTGTTGCTTATGGAGAGACTTCGGAAGTATTTACTCCAGAAAATATTACAAGTACTTTTGGAGGGATGTCACCAGATGTTTCGTTTGGACCTGAATCTTAAAATCTAGTTATATGAATCTATGCTTTTTATCTACAAATATAACTTCTTTTGTAACAGATCCTTTATCTCATGAATTTATGAGAAAAGCTCTATTAATGAGCTCATTAGTAGCGGCTGTTTGTGGATTTTTATCTAGTTATTTAACACTTAAAGGTTGGGCTTTAATGGGAGATGCGGTATCTCACTCTGTAATGCCTGGTGTTGTTGTGGCTTATGCTTTGGGACTTCCTTTTTCACTTGGGGCATTCATTTTTGGAGTGGGTTCTGTCGCTTTAATTGGATTTGTTAAACAAAAATCCAGAGTTAAAGAAGATACTGTAATTGGCTTGGTTTTTACAGGTTTTTTTGCTCTAGGAATAGTTTTAGTTTCAAAGATTAAAAGTAATATTGATCTTCACTCTATTCTTTTTGGTAGCCCTCTAGGTATTTCCCTTTCAGATGTAAAACAGACGGTATTTATTTCTCTATTGGTGGTAATGCTATTGTCAGTTTTTAGGAAAGACTTAATACTTTATTGTTTTGATCCAAGACACGCAAAAACAGTAGGAATTAATGTCTTATTTCTTCATTATTTATTACTCACATGCTTGTCTTTAGCTGCTGTAGTTGGATTACAGACTGTTGGAATAGTCCTTGTTGTCGCAATGCTTATTACTCCTGGTGCAACAGCCTATTTATTAACTGATAGGTTTGATAATATGACGATCATTGCAGTAATTAGTGCCATCATTTCAAGTGTGTTTGGTATCTATCTTAGCTTTTGGTTTGATCTTGAAACTGGCGGCTCAATTGTATTAGTCCAAACGTTTATATTTTTATTTGCATTTTTATTTGCTCCAAGATATGGGATATTTAAATTTAAAAAATTATTTTCTAATTATTAGTAATAATGGATAATTACCAAAATAATAAAAGTTGGAATTGGTGGCCTTTATTTCCCCTATATCCATATGGAAAAAAGAAAACTATTCTTACCGAAATAATTCCTAACGAAATATGGTCCTTGGAACAGATTCAAGGCTTATATTATGTTGCAGTTCCAATCAGAATGACAATAATTAAGGTTAATAATGGACTAATGCTAATTAACCCTTTACCCCCTACTAAGGAACTTGTTAATGAATTAAAAAAATTAATTTCTATTTATGGAAATGTAAAAACAATTGTACTCCCTAGTGCTTCTGGTTTAGAACATAAAATTGGATTACCTGCGCTAGTAAGAGTTTTTAAGGATGCTGAGATTTGGTTATGTCCTGGTCAATGGAGTTTTCCTATTAATCTCCCTTCAGATTTTCTTGGGATCCCATCAAAAAGGACAAAGATACTTTTTAAAGATGGAACTCCTTATGGAGAATGTTTTAAATGGTCTTCACTAGGGCCTTTAAATTTAGGACTTGGTACATACCAGGAGGTAAGTTGTTTTCATCCTTCAACAAGGACACTTCATGTCACAGACGCTATAGTTGGCATCGAATCAACGCCTCCAAAAATATTTGATTTCGATCCTACCCCTTTATTATTTCATTCGAGAGATCGAGGCGATGAACCTTTTCTTGATAATACTGAATCTAGAAAAAAAGGTTGGGCAAGAATTGTATTATTTTCATCTTTTTTAAAACCAGGAAAATTAAATATCCCTACTCTGAAACAAATTATCAAATACTCGTTTAAAGAAGGTCTTCGAAATAAGAAATCACATTTTGGGATTTATCCTTTTTTATGGGATGAAGATTGGGAATCATCTTTAGTTGAAATAATGGGCGAAAATATTCCTAAGATTCAGATTGCTCCTGTTTTGCAAAATTTAATATTC
>QCVS01000002.1 GCA_003210285.1 Prochlorococcus sp. AG-686-J21 | reverse complement strand
AAGAAATTGTTGGAGATAAACATTTGGCAGATTTGGCCGCTTGGCATATTTCAAGTAAGGATTATATTGCTGATACGTTAAAACTTCAGCAGAGATTTTCGAGAAATTTGGTCTTAGATTTTGGTGGAGGTATTGGTACTCATGCCTTAGCTAATGCTATGTCTATAAAGGTTGAACATGTTTTTTTCGTTGATATTAATCAAACAAATAGAGATTTTGTTGAATATAGGGCACAAAAACTTGGAGTGAGAAATAAACTCACTTTTTGCAAAACAATTCAGGAAACAAAAATATCTAGATTTGATACGATCGTATGCCTTGATGTATTAGAACATTTAGCTGATCCGGCTTTTCAGATTGATACCTTTCATAAAATTATGGGTCCTAACTCAATTGGATTATTTAATTGGTACTTTTATAAAGGAGAAAAAAATGAATATCCCTTTCACATTGATGATGAGGAAATTGTTGAACAATTTTTTAAGACTCTACAATCAAAATTTGTAGAAGTTTTTCATCCAATTCTGATTACGACAAGATCTTATAAAAAAAATTAAAGAACTATATTTACTCTTTTTCTGTTTCTTAAATTTCTTTTGATACTATCAAAGGTTACAGTACCTTCTTTAAGAGCGAAAAGTGTATCATCCTTTCCTTTACCAACGTTAATTCCTGGTATAAAAGAAGTTCCCCTTTGACGGATTATGATAGATCCTGCAGATACTTTTTCTCCTCCATAAGCTTTAACTCCGAGTCTTTTAGAATTTGAATCTCTTCCATTTCTGGTTGATCCGGTACCTTTTTTATGTGCCATTAGTAAAAGTTAGTTTTAGGGATTTGATGACTTTAGGCTAGCGCTCTTTTTTTTTACTTCAGTTTTTGAAGATGTTTTGGGAGTACTGCTTGTAATTGTTATTGATTTTACCATAACTCTTGTAAGTTCTTGTCTGTGACCCATTTTTCTGCGTGTCTTCTTTTTAGGACGCATTTTGTATACAATTATTTTTTTATCTCTTTTATGAGAGACGACTTCTAATTCAATTTTGGCATTTTTTATATAAGGATTACCTATTGAGATATTATCTTTATCTTTTATTAAAAGAATTTTATCAATTGTAATTTTGTCTTTTTCTTTTGCATTTAACCTATCAATATCATAGTATTTATCAACTTCAAACCAGAATTGTTGGCCTGAGGTCTCAGCTATTGCATACAAGTTATTATTTGTTGCAGAACTGTCAGAAGGTTTTTTTGAAGAAGTCATATAATGAGGACGCCAATAGGCTCAAATATATTAATTTGATTTAGCCTGTTCAGCAGTCGTGAATGTTTTTTTATTTTCTTATTTTATAGTGTAATTAGTCAAGGTTTATTATTAAAATCTTTCATTAAACTTGAGGTGTTAACAAATGACGGCAAGAAAAACATATATTTTAAAACTTTACGTAGCAGGAAATACTCCTAATTCAATGAGAGCTTTGAATACTCTTAAAGAAATTCTCGAAAATGAATTTAAAGGAGTTTATGCTTTAAAAGTAATAGATGTTCTCAAACAACCGCAACTTGCTGAAGAAGATAAGATTTTGGCAACGCCAACTCTGGCTAAGATTTTACCTCCACCTGTAAGAAGAATAATTGGTGATTTATCAGATAGAGAAAAGGTTTTAATCGGATTAGATTTACTTTTTGATGAATTAACCGATAGTGAATATAGTGGAAGTACAAAAAATTAATAAAAACTTTTATAATTAAAAATATATCAATAGTCTAAGAATAATTTCCCTACCAAAACCCATGAAAGATAAAAAAAATAGTAAATCAATTAAAATGCAAGTTCAGAAAATACCTACTGGAATAGAGGGGTTTGATGATGTTTGTAGAGGAGGCATACCTGCCGCGAGAAGTACTCTTGTCAGTGGTACTTCTGGAACTGGGAAAACAGTTTTTTCTCTACAATATTTACATCATGGGATTTGTAATTTTGATGAGCCAGGAATTTTTATTACCTTTGAAGAATCACCTTTAGATATAATTAGAAATGCAGCTAGCTTTGGTTGGGATTTACAGAAATTAATTGATCAAAATAAACTTTTTATTTTAGACGCTTCGCCTGATCCTGACGGTCAAGATGTCGCTGGTAATTTTGATCTTTCAGGTTTGATCGAAAGGATTAGTTATGCGATTAGAAAATATAAAGCTAAGAGAGTCGCGATAGACTCAATAACAGCTGTATTTCAGCAATACGATGCTATTTATGTTGTTAGAAGAGAGATTTTTAGACTTATTGCGAGATTAAAAGAAATAGGTGTAACCACAGTAATGACGACAGAAAGGGTGGACGATTATGGCCCAATAGCTCGTTATGGCGTTGAGGAATTTGTATCTGATAATGTCGTTCTACTAAGAAATGTTCTTGAGTCAGAAAAAAGAAGAAGAACTTTAGAAGTTTTAAAGTTGAGAGGTACTGTACATATGAAAGGAGAATTTCCTTTCACAATGGGAGATGATGGCATAATTGTTTTTGCCTTAGGGGCAATGAGATTAACGCAAAGATCCTCAAATATACGAATAAGTTCAGGAGTTAAAGATCTTGATCAAATGTGTGGAGGTGGTTATTTTCAAGATTCAATAATTCTGGCAACTGGTGCAACTGGTACAGGCAAAACTATGCTTGTATCAAAGTTTATTGAAGATGCTTACAATAATAAGGAAAGGGCAATACTTTTTGCCTATGAAGAATCTAGGGCTCAACTAAATAGAAATGCTACGAGTTGGGGAATAGATTTTGAAAAAATGGAAAATGATGGATTATTAAAAATAATTTGTGCATACCCTGAATCAACTGGTTTAGAAGATCACTTACAGATTATAAAAACGCAAATAAATGAATTTAAACCTAAGAGATTGGCAATTGACTCACTCTCTGCATTGGCTAGAGGGGTAAGTTTGAATGCTTTTAGACAATTTGTAATTGGAGTTACTGGCTATTCAAAACAAGAAGAGATAGCAGGTTTCTTTACAAATACAGCTGAAGAATTTATGGGAAGCCATTCTATTACCGACTCTCATATTTCGACTATCACAGATACGATATTATTATTGCAATACGTTGAAATTAAAGGGGAGATGGCTAGAGCCATAAATGTCTTTAAAATGAGAGGCTCATGGCATGATAAAAGGATAAGAGAATATATAATCACTAGCCAAGGCCCTGAAATAAAAGATTCATTTTCTAATTTTGAACAAATATTTAGCGGTGCACCTCATAGAGTTATTTCTGATCAGAATATGCAAAACGTTTTTAAAGGGATTGAAAAAAATTAGAATAATTCACTTACTTGAGAATCAGAAAAATTTTCTACATTACTGATTGTTTGAGCTAGCAATTCATCTTTGTCAGATTGTTCTAGGGGTAAATCAAACCAAAATGTTGTGCCAATACCTAGTTCACTCGCCATTCGAATTTCACCACCATGTTTATCAATTATTCCTCTAACAATCGATAAACCTAATCCTGTACCTTGTTCAGTATGAACAGCATTTTCAACTCTATAAAAACGATCAAATATTTTCTCTTGGTCAGGTTGTGATATTCCTGAACCATTATCAGCGATCTCAATTCTTACTTTGGGTAAAGGTGAAACCAATTCACATTGAGGAGCATCTTTATTGTTGTTAGGGGGGAAGGCTGGACATGAATCAGGCCAAGTATAAGCTCTAATTTTAAGAGTGCTATTTTTGGGACTGAATTTCAAACCATTACCCAGTAAATTATCAAAAACTTGTAAAAGTAAGTCAAAATTTCCAAGAATTGATGGGATATTTTCCTCGATATCATGTGCTAAGGAAACATTCTTTTCAGTAGCATTAAGTCTATAATTTCTAAGTGTTTGTTCAATAGCTGGTTTGATTTCCATAGGCTCTAATTGGATTATTTTACCTGATTCCAATCTTGATAAATCAAGTACATCATTAACTAGTCTTGTTAATCGATCAGTCTCAGAATTAGCGATACCCAAAAATTCAAGTTGCTCCTCATTAGATAGTTGATCTTTTAAATCATATAAAGTCTCTACATAACTTTTAATATTAAAAAGTGGTGTTCTTAGTTCATGAGAAACATTACTTATAAATCTATTTTGTGCGGCATTAAGTTCAACTTCTCTTGTTAAATCTTGAATTGTTACTGCAATTCCTTTTAATTCAACCTTATTAGTATCCAGAACAGACTGTAAAACAATTCTTAAAGTCCTTGCAGGTTCTCCCAAGCTGCATCTTAAATCGTCATTTTCCTTTTCTCTTTTTAAAATCGATTCAATATTTGTATGTAAGTCATTAGATAAAATTTCAGGAATTTCATTTAAAAGATATTTACCTTCTAAGAATCTTCCCTCCCAACGAAATAGTCTTTTTGCTGTGGGATTAGTCAGAACTATTTTGCCTTTGGAGTCCAACAGTATTGCTCCATCTGCCATAGTAGCTATGAGTGACTGTTGTTTGATCTGAGCAGCTTTAAGTTCTTCAATATTTGCTTCATCATAATTCTCTAGTTGAGAAGCCATTCTGTTAAAACCTGTAAGTAATTCACCAAGATCACCAGTCATCGGTAAAGAGATCCTAGATTTGAAATTGCCTTTTGAAATTTCTCTAACGCCCTTTACTAATTCTCTTACAGGTCTGGTAATGGTTAAAGCATTAAATACTGCGCCAAGAATCACTAAAACCCAAATAGAAATAAAAACTGCTATTGTAACTTCCCTAGTTAATGCAGCACTAGATAAAGCCTTTTTATTAGGTGTAACTCCTAAAGCTAATGTTCCTAGATACTTACCTTTCCATAACATTGGTACAAAAACATCTGTAACTTGTCCTTGCGGAGTGGCATGTTGTCTAACTAAAGGAAATTGAGGTCTCTTTTTTAATTCCGATGGTAACTTTAATCTTCTTGTTAATTGAAATTGATTATCTGAGCTTGTGGGTGTAGCACTAATTGGAATTCCAAGTTGAACAATATCTTCAGTATCAGTGAAAAAAATGTAACGTAAATTTCTACTTGATCTCCAAAACTTTTCTGCAACATTTGATATCTCTTTCTTTTGATTGTTAGCAACCAGTTCAGTTACATTACCTGATAGTAAAAGTCCTAGATCTCGCGCGTACCTTGTGTCGTTCATACCAGCATCTCTTTGAATACTGTTAAGGGCAAAAAAAGTTATGCCAGTCATTAAAAGGCTTACAACAAGAGTTGCTATAGCTAATAGTTTTGTTCTTAAACTAAAACCACTCCACCAAGTTAAAACTCTATTAGACCAGTAGTTAGGACTATCATCATCAATCTTTTCCTTTGAAGGCATAAGTTTTATTTTATTAGACTCATTACTCTCTATCATTTAATTAGCCCTCTTAACCATTTTTTTTAATCTGACTTGATGGCCTATATCTTTTCTATAATAAATTCCTTCAAAATTTATTTCTTTTAAATTCTTATAAGCCTTCTCAAAAACCTTATTAAAATCTTTGCCTTGACAAACAATACTAAGAACTCTCCCTCCATTTGTAATGAATTCACCATTAGAATTTAAAGATGTTCCAGAATCGAAGATTTGACAATCTTCAAAATCAATATTTCCGTAATTTATCGGAAAACCTTTTTCGTAACTATGAGGATAACCTTTAGAAGTCGCAATTACACAACCGCTGAATTTATTAGACATTTTAATTTTTTCATTTCCAGTAAGATTACCTTGGGCACATTTTTGTAAAAGAATTACAAAATCTTTATCCATTAAAGGCATTATTGTTTGGCATTCTGGATCACCAAATCTACAGTTGTATTCTATAACTTTTGGACCTAACTTTGTGATCATTAATCCAAAATATAAAACCCCTTTGTAGTCGATATTCTTACGCAACAATGAATCAATTGTAGGCTCAATTATTTGCTTAATAATACTTTCAAGATAACTTTTTGTCATAATTGGAGTAGGAGAATAAGCTCCCATTCCTCCCGTATTAGGGCCTTCATCATTATCATTAAGTCGTTTATGATCTTGAGCTGTAGGAAGTAAAACATATTTCTTCCCATCGCAAAGAGCAAAAACTGAAACTTCTGGACCTTCAATTTTTTCTTCCAAAACAACTATTTCGCCAGCATCACCAAATTTACCCTTAAATATTTCTTCTGTAGCATTTATAGATGCTTCTTTTGATTCAGGGATGAAAACTCCTTTTCCTGAAGCTAATCCGTCAGCTTTTACAACTAATGGATTTGGAGATCTAAAAATAATTTCTTTTGCTTGCTTTAATGACTTGACTTTCCAAAAATTTGCAGTGGGAATATTTGCCTCTTTCATAAATTCCTTTGCCCAAGACTTACTTGATTCTAATTTGGCTCCATCTGCTCCAGGACCAAAGACATCAAAGTTATTTTTCCGAAGAACTTCCCCTAAACCGTCTGCCAAGGGAGTCTCTGGTCCTATTACTATTAAGTCAATATTGAGAAATTTGAGTTTTGAGGTTAATGCTTTAATATCATTTAAATCTAGACTAATTCTCTCACATTTATTAATTTTTTTTGATCCGGCATTACCTGGAAGTATATAAATATTTTTGACTAATTCATTTTTTTGAATAGCCCAAGCTAATGAATTTTCTCGACCACCATTACCAATTATTAAAATATTCTCTAATTTATTAGAAGTTTTTTTATTAATTGAATTAATACTCATGAATTAGTTATTTATATAGTGGGGTTTTGAGGAGAAATAAGTTAAAATTGTGATATTTGATCGATTAAATAATTCTATTGCTAGATAATAATTAAATTATATTCAATTTTAGTTCTCTAAGGGGTTTTTAATGAAGAGTAAATTAAAGTTTATTTACGAAGGCAAAGCAAAAAAAATATTTGCTTATGAAGATTCAGATAAAGTAATTATTGAATTTAAAGATGATGCTACAGCTTTTAATGCATTGAAGAAAGCTCAGTTTGAGGGCAAAGGTGAATTGAATTGTCTTATAAGTTCAAAGATATTTGAGTTTCTTAATAAAAATAATGTACCAACTCATTACATTGGCCTCAAGAATAATAATTCAATGATTGCGCAAAAAATAAAAATCATACCCCTTGAAGTTGTTCTAAGAAATACTGCATATGGTTCTCTTTGTAAACAGACTACGATTAAGCCAGGAACAATTTTGGAAAGCCCCTTAATTGATTTTTATCTTAAAAACGATAGTCTTAATGATCCCCTTCTAACAAAAGATAGAATTAATTTATTGAAGATAATTAATCATGATGAATTAGACTTTATAACTGATATGACATTAATGATTAATAAACTTCTCAAAACATTTTTCTACAATATCAAACTAGATCTTGTAGATTTTAAATTGGAATTTGGTTATAACGCTACTGGTCAAATCGTTTTAAGCGATGAGATTAGTCCTGATAATTGCCGATTGTGGGACCTTAATCAAAAAAGTGGTACAATAGTGAGTCTTGATAAAGATAGGTTTAGAAATGATTTAGGTGGCTTTATTGAAGCATACAGTGAAATTAATAAAAGAATAAATAATTTCATTTAATCTAATTCAAAAGACTATTCTTTTAACTTGCTTTTAAAATATTATGCGAAATAATTTTTCAAAATTTGCAAAAGGTTTTACGACCATGGCTTGTTTCTCTTTAATTTTGATATCAAATAATTCAGAATTAGCAGCTAGGTATTTGCTTGATAAAGAAGGAGAATTTAAAAAAAATAAAATCAATATTAAAAATTCAAATCAATATGCTAATGATCCGATATCGGCTTTTGATTTTGTGAAAAGTAATAATGTGTTAATTGCAGATAATGGCGAAGACAATTCTGAGGAGAATGTGCTCATTTCAGAAATAGTTATTGAAGGATGGGAAAAACATCCTGAAGGGAGAAAGTTAGAGTTGGCAGCATATGACTCGATGCTAATCAAACCTGGAAGCGTTATTAATAATAAAAATTTAAAAAATGATTTAAATTCTATCTATGCAAGTGGATGGTTCTCAGGGGTAAAAATCAAATCTCAAGATGGCCCATTAGGCGTAAGGCTGATTGTAAGCATTGTGCCTAATCCAATCTTGACAAAAGTCAAACTTAATCCGAAAAATATAATTATTCCTAATAAATTTGTGGAGAATATTTTCAGTAAGTATTATGGGACCACTCTGAATTTAAATGAACTTCAAAATAGAATAAATTTAATTAAAAAATGGTACGAAGAAAAGGGTTATTCTCTTTCAAGAATAAATGGTCCTGAAAGAATCTCTAGCGATGGAGTTGTCATTTTAAATGTGGAGGAAGGAATAGTTTCTGATATTGAATTAAGATTTGTTGGATCAGATGGTGAATCTATTCTTGATGGAAAACCTAGGAAAGGTAAAACAAAAGATTGGGTCATAAAGAGAGAATTGAAGACAATCCCAGGATCTATATTTAATAGAAAAATATTAGAAGCCGATATAAAAAGACTTTATGCCACATCCCTGTTTGATGATGTCAAAGTTTCTCTTGGTCCGGATAATGAAAATCCTGGACAAGTTTTAATTTTCTTAGATTTAAGTGAGCAAAGAACTGGTTCCCTAACAGGTGGTCTAGGATACAGTAATAGTTCCGGGATCTTCGCACAAATTGGGTTACAAGAAACTAATGCGTTTGGAAGGGCTTGGTCAACAAATGTTAACCTTAATTTTGGCGAATACTCAACAACTTATAACTTTTCATTATCTGACCCTTGGATAAAAGGTGATAAGTATAAGACTTCCTTTAGGACAAATGTTTTTTTAAGTCGAGATTATCCTCAAGAATTTAAAAGTGAAAATAATGGAAGAATTTATGCTGTTAACAATACAACAAGAGAGAGTAGTGATTCTTTATCCTCGATAGTTTTAGAAAAAACAGGTGGTGGATTCTCATTTTCAAGACCACTAAATGGTGGAGATCCTTTTAAAAATTCTAAATGGAGAGTTCTTGCAGGGATGAATTTCAAAAAAGTAAAAATGATTGATAGTGATAGTAATAAAAAACCCTATGGGGACAGAACACCTACGACTGAAAATATAAATGAAATTATTTGTATTGGTTATACACCTAAAGATGGATCCTGCCCTTCTGAAAATACATTAGTTAGTTTTATTGGCTCTACCTCTAGAAATAATTTAAATAATGCAATTAATCCAACTTCAGGAAATAAATTAAGTCTTGGCAGTGAACAGTTTATTTCAATGGGAAATAACTCTCCAACTTTTAATAGAGTAAGAGCTACGTATGCTTTTTTTATTCCAACAAAATTGATTAACCTTACTAAAGGATGTAAGTCCAGTGATGTTGATAATAGTGATTGCCCTCAAACTATTGGATTCGAATTTAAAGCTGGAACAATTTTTGGGGATTTACCACCTTATGAAGCATTTTGTATGGGAGGTTCTTCCTCTGTGAGAGGTTGGAGCTCCTGTGATCTTTCTGTAAGTAAAAGTTTTGTGGAAGCAACTGCTGAATATCGGTTCCCCGTTTGGAGAATGATATCAGGAGCTTTATTCGCTGATTTTGGAACTGATTTAGGATCCCAGGATGACGTTCCAGGTAAACCAGGTAAATTATTACTAAAATCGGGTTCTGGTTATTCTCTTGGAGGAGGGGTCGGTGTTAAGACACCAATTGGCCCTCTAAGATTAGATATTGCGAGTAAAGACTTAAGTGGTGATTGGAGATATACTCTCGGAGTTGGATGGAAATTTTAAGTGTTTGCTTGGCCTCCTAATTATGATTCCTGTTACACACTCTCTGGTGTTATCACTAAAGAGGGGGTAGGACTTCATAGTGGTGAAAAAACAAAAGTAAAAATTTCACCGTTTGAAAAAGAGGGTTATTATGTTTCTTTCTCAGATAAGCCTGATGAGATTTTTAAATTAAATCAAGATTTAATTGGCAGCACTATGTTATGTACTGCAGTCAAATTAGCAGGAAGAAATTTATATACTATTGAACACTTATTAGCCTCATTGGCAGGTTGTGGATTGAGTTATATTCATATTGAAGTTGATGGGAAGGAAATTCCATTACTCGATGGATCAGCAATTCAATGGGTTAAGGCATTTGAAGAGGTTGGTATTAAAAGAGTTCCTAAACCAAAAAAATTTATAAGAGAGATTAATAAATCAATGATATTTAATAAAGATAGTTCAGTTATCGCGCTAACTCCATCTAATAAAATTACAATTATCTCAACTATAAATTTTTCTTATAAAGCAATTGGAAATCAGACTTACGTAATAGATTTAAATCCAAAATGTTTTGTGGAAAATATTGCACCTGCTCGTACATTTGGTTTTAAGGACCAATTTCAAGAATTAAGTGAATTGGGATTAATAAAAGGGGGTAGTTTAGAAAATGCCCTTGTATGTGATGGGGATAAATGGGTTAATCCTCCATTAAGATTTAGTAATGAACCTATAAGACATAAAATTTTAGATCTTATTGGGGACTTGGCTTTGGTAGGGTTACCTAAGGCTCAAATTTTAGTCTATAAAGGATCACATTCTTTGAATGCTTTATTAGCCTCATCACTAAAAATTTAACTTTTTTTTCTTAAGCTTTGGAACAACAATTATCGAGTGAAAATAATCAACTATCTTCTGAGGAAATATTAGGTCTCTTGCCTCATAGATTTCCTTTCGCTCTTATAGATAGAGTTATAGAACATGTCCCGGGTAAAAAAGCAGTTGCATTGAAAAATGTGACTATAAATGAGCCTCAATTTCAGGGTCATTTCCCAGATAGACCCTTAATGCCTGGGGTGCTTATTGTTGAATCAATGGCTCAAGTAGGGGGAGTAATCGTAACTCAAATGCCTGATCTTCCTAAAGGACTTTTTGTATTTGCAGGGATTAATAATGTCAAATTTAGAAGACCAGTCATACCAGGAGATCAATTAGTAATTACTTGCGAACTATTAAGTATAAAAAGAAAAAGATTTGGGAAGGTAAAAGGTGAAGCTCATGTTGATGGGAAGTTGGTTTGCTCAGGCGAATTAATGTTTTCATTAGTTGATTAAAAACATGGAGATTAAAAATACAAATTTTAAAGGTGCAATAGTTCATCCAAATGCATTTGTTGATCCAAGTGCAGAATTATATGATGGAGTTTCTATTTCTGGTGGAGCTATTATTGGACCAAACGTCGTAATAGATTCAGGTACTCAGATAGGTCCTAATGCTGTTATTGAAGGGAAAACCAGAATAGGTAAAAATAATAAAATTTTCCCAAATGTTTTCATTGGACTTGAGCCACAAGACCTTAAATATAAGGGCGCATCTTCAGAGGTGATTATTGGGGACAATAATACTTTTAGAGAATGTGTAACTATCAATAAGGCTACTGATGAAGGTGAAAAAACGATCATAGGTAATAATAATTTATTAATGGCTTATACACATATTGGTCATAATTGTAAAATTGGTAATGGAATTGTTTTATCAAATAGCGTCCAGGTTGCTGGTCATGTAAAAGTTGAAGATAATGCAATTATTGGAGGTTGTTTAGGTATCCATCAATTTGTACATGTTGGATATCTAGCAATGATAGGTGGAATGACTAGGGTAGATCGAGATGTACCTCCTTTTTGCTTGGCAGAGGGACATCCTGGTAGATTGAGAGGTTTAAATAGGGTAGGAATTAAAAGAAGTGGGTTGATGGCAAATAAAGAATTTGATTTAAAATTATTGCAAAATACCTGGAATTTTTTATTTAAGTCGAAAGATGTAATTTCTATATCATTGGAGATAGCGATGAAAGAAGAATTAGACCTTTCTTCTAGCAAACTATGTAATTTTCTAAAAGATTCAATATCTAACAAAAGAAGAGGACCAATGCCTTCAATTAATTTATGAATAGAAAGATATTCATAAGCACTGGGGAAGTTTCAGGAGATTTACATGGAAGTTTATTAGCTAATGCATTATTTAATGAAGCCGAAAAACGCTCGGTTGATTTAGAAATATGTGGATTGGGTGGAGAAAGGATGCGAAAAGAGGGTGTACAAATTCTGCAAGATACTACTTCTATAAGTGCCATTGGTATTTGGGAGGCTTTACCCCTCATTATTCCAACAATAAGAATTCAAAGAAGATTTTATAAATTACTAAAAAAATATCCCCCAGATTGTCTGATTTTGATTGACTATATGGGCCCTAATATTAATATTGGTGCTAAATTAAAAAGATCGAGAAATAATATTCCAATTTACTACTACATAGCTCCCCAAGAATGGGCTTGGAGAGTTGGTAACAATAGCACTACAAATTTAATTAATTTTTCTGATAAAATTTTTGCGATTTTTAAGCAAGAAGCAATTTTTTATAGAAGGAGGGGTGGAAATGTTTCTTGGGTTGGACATCCAATGCTTGATTTAACGAAAAAACTACCTTCCAAGAAATTTTCTAGAACAATTCTAAAACTTAAAGCAAATCAAAATATCTTGCTTTTAATGCCTGCATCAAGACCACAAGAGTTGAAATATATATTGCCCACCTTTTTGAAAACTGCCAAAAAATTACAATTAAGATATCCAAGTCTTTTAGTTTATATTCCATCTTGTAGGAGTATTTTTGATGAAAAATTTAGACAGGGTTTAGAAAAATATGAAATTAAAGGGAAGGTTATTTCTCAACAAGATAATTCTAAATTTATGCCTTATATTTATTCATTAACGAAACTAGCTTTGTGCAAATCAGGCACAGTTAATATGGAATTGGCTTTATATGGAATACCACAGATTATTGGATATAGAGTAAGTAGAGTTACTGCTTTTATTGCTAAAAGAATTCTCAATTTTAAAGTAAGGTTTATTTCTCCTGTGAATCTTTTAGTAAAAAAAATTATAATACCTGAGTTTGTCCAGAAAAATTTTAATGAAAAGAAAATTTTTTTTAAAGCTTGCAGGCTTCTCGATCTGACATCAGAAAAAGTAAAAATTAAAAAAGGGTATACTCTTTTAAGAAAAGAATTAGGAGAGGAAGGAGTAGTTGATAGAGCGGCAAAAGAAATTATTAATTCTATTATTTGAACTTTATAATGTAATGATGAAACTTTTTTTACCTTTAATAATTGCTTTTTCAATTTTAATTAACCCTTTAAATTCCCTTGCAGAAGAATTGATTCTTGCGGGAGGCTGTTTTTGGTGTTTAGAACATGACTTAGAGTCTTTAAAAGGAATTAATTCTGTAGAAAGTGGATACTCAGGAGGGGATTTACAAAATCCTTCATACGAAAATCATGAAGGGCATCAGGAAGTGGTTTTGGTTAACTATGATTCCCAACTGGTAAGTTTACCAGAGATACTTAGGCTCTATTTCAGAAATATTGATCCTATGGATGGTAAGGGGCAATTTTGTGATCGTGGAGATTCTTATAGGCCAGTGATTTTTTTCAAAGATGAAACTGAGGAAAGTGATGCAAATAATGCAATTGTTTCGGCCTCTAATGAGTTGCGAGTGCCATTAGAAAAAATATCTGTAGAACTAAAATCAAAAGGTCAATTTTGGTTGGCCGAAGAATATCATCAGGATTTTGCTGAGAGAAATGAATTGAAATATAAGTTCTATAGATTCTCATGTGGTAGAGATCAGAGGTTGGATAAATTATGGGGGGATAACGCTAGATCAACAAATCTTTGGACTGAATGATTTTAAATATAGTTATTTATTTTTAATCCATTGAACAAGAGTTTTAACTCCAAAACCGGTTGCACCTGATGGATTAATCCCCTTATTCTTATCAGTCCAGCAAGTCCCAGCAATATCAATATGAGCCCATTTTATCTCTTTATCAAAGAATTCCTCTAAAAACAAAGCAGCTGTTATAGACCCACCTGCTCTAGGGCCTGTATTTTTCATATCAGCTATATGAGACTTTAAACCTTCTTTATAAGATTTTTGTAAAGGCATTTGCCATAATTCTTCTCCAGCTTGGGATGATGCAGCTTTTAGATCATTTGCTAGATCATCATTATTGCTCCAGAATCCAGCTACATCATTCCCTAATGCAACAACAATAGCTCCTGTTAAAGTGGCGAGATCTATTATTGAATCCGGTTTTAAATTGGATGCATAAGTTAAAGCATCAGCTAATGTGAGTCTACCCTCTGCATCAGTGTTATTTATTTCAATTGTCTTACCATTAGATGCCTTAACTACATCTCCTGGATGTACTGCAGATCCATTTATCATATTTTCGCAAGCTGCCACAATAAAATGTATTTCTAGTCCCTTTGGTTTTAGTGCTCCAAGTGCTTTTGCTGCTCCTAAAACTGCAGCGCTTCCGCCCATATCATATTTCATCATTTCAATTTGGGAAGCTCCAACTTTTAGGTTATATCCTCCAGAATCAAAGGTTAAACCCTTCCCAACAAGTGCAATCTTTTCTTTTATAGGGCCCTCTGACTTTAAAGTAAGATGTATAAATTTAGGATCTAGATCAGAACCTTTTGCTACAGCTAAATATGCACCCATTCCTAAATCTTCACATTCTTTTGCCTCTAAAATTTTTACTTCCAAACCATGATCTTTAGCTATTTTAGAAGCTTGCATAGACATTTCTTGGGGCGTAAGACTATTTGGAGGGGCGGCTACAAGTCTTCTCGCTAGTTCTACACCTTCACATATTTTTTCTGTATCTTCAAAGCTGATATTCTTAAGATTTTTTAAATTCAAAAACTCTATTTCTTTAAGAACTTTCTTTTCATCTTTTTTCTTATTGAATCTATTGTCTTTATAAGCAGATAATCTTGCTGACTCTGCTAATTGATTTATTTCTAGTTGCGAATTTATTAATTCCCAAGGTAGCAAGATGCTGATTTTTTCATTTTTATCAACAGTTTTCCTTATAAGATTTCCTATGGAGTTTTCTATATCACTTTTATGTAGGTCTTTCGATTTGCCAAGACCAACTATGATTAAAGTTTCTAATTTTTGATCTAAAAATTCAAAGCTTAAAGTTTTTCCTTTTTCTCCTTTGAATTTTTTTTGAGTAACTTTTTTTAATAATAATTTTGGGTCAATAACAAATTTTATGTTTTGGAGTTGGCTGGCAATTTCTTCCTCTAAAACTCCAAAAATTAATGAAGCACCTTGCCAGTTATCTAGATTTTTTTGGAATGTGGAAAATTGCATTTGTAGAACGGATTTAATTAACTTTTAGCTGTTTGTGAAAGTAGTTGCCCACCTATCTCGAGTTTCTTTATTAAAAGGTGGTAACCATAAATATATCAGTTGCTGTTCTAATTTACGTCTTAATTTTACTTCTTTAGGAACATCTAAGAAGAAACGAATATCTTGATGACTTGAGAGGTTGTTATGAGCTAGAGCTTCTTTATAGTTCATGAGGTAATTTTTACAGTCATGTTCTCCCTTCCATCTTTTATTTGCAAAATTTGTTTCTCCTATATAAAGAATTATTTTAGAACTCTCCATTGAGTCAATTACAAAATACATTGCTGGACCATTGTGTATATATTGATTGGTTCTCCAAAAGTTCAATGATAATGGTTGAAGGGAAAACGGATCAATTTTTCTTTCAATGGAAATATTATTTATAGGAAGACTAGTTTGGCGAAAAGTTTTATTGTTAGTATCTTTTGAAATTTTGAATTGGTGATTATGGATTCTATTTCTCCATTTAGTTAGGATTTCACCTTTGATTTTTAGATTATTTGAGTGTTGAAAATTAATTGATGTATTTACATTTGAGCCAAATAATTCAAATTGTCTATTTTGGTTTGAAATATTATTTACGTTTAATTTTTTCAATATTTATGAAACATGTCTACTAAATTTAATTCTGAAATAATATAAATCAAAGAATTATTTATAAACTAAAATTTATTAATGTACTAATCAATTCAAAAGATTCTTGTTATGGTGTAATTGAGCCTTTATTCTTGCGAAATAAACAAATAGAAATGGGATTTTTTGAGTCAGACATCGTTCAAGAAGAAGCTAAAAAGCTTTTTACAGATTACCAAGAACTTATGAAACTTGGTTCTGATTATGGAAAATTTGACAGAGAAGGGAAAAAAATGTTTATTAAAAAAATGGAATCTCTTATGGATCGTTATAAGGTTTTTATGAAGAGATTTGAATTGTCAGAAGATTTTCAAGCAAAAATGACAGTAGAACAATTAAAGACACAGTTAAGTCAATTTGGGATTACCCCTGATCAAATGTTCGAACAGATGAATAAAACTTTAATAAGAATGAAGGATGAACTTGATAAAACTTCTTAAAAATAACGGTTAAAGCTTTATGTCAGATAATTTAATATTGCCATCATGGCTATCAAGAGGAATAGAAGAATATTTCCCAATTAAAGGAACAGATCAAACTTTTTCGGAGATAATTGATCATGCGAAAAAAAATAATAAAAAATTAAGGGTTAAACTTGGAATCGATCCAACTGGAACAGATATTCACCTTGGGCATAGCATATTGTTTAAAAAACTTAGGGCATTCCAAGATAATGGACATATTGCAGTTTTAATTATTGGGGATTTTACTGCTCAAATTGGAGACCCAACCGGAAAAAGTAAAACAAGAGTGCAGTTATCGGAAAAACAAGTTAAAGATAATGCAAAAACATATTTAACCCAACTAGGTATGGGTAAGCCAGCTAATGAATCTATTTTAGATTTTGATTCAAAAGATAGAATAGAAATTAGATATAACAGTGAATGGTTAAAAGGATTAAATCTTAATTCGATAATTGAATTAATGGGGAGTGCAACAGTTAGTCAAATGCTAGCTAAGGAGGAGTTTAATAAAAGGTACACTTCACAAGTTCCAATTGCTTTGCATGAATTCTTATATCCACTATTACAAGGTTACGATTCGGTAGTCGTTCAATCAGATATTGAGCTTGGCGGTACAGATCAGAAATTTAATATTGCAATAGGAAGAGATCTTCAAAAGCATTTTAAACAAGAACCTCAATTCGGTGTTCTGTTGCCAATTTTGACAGGTTTAGATGGAATTAAGAAGATGAGTAAATCTGAATTTAACACCGTAGGGTTGACTGATGATCCTCTTTCAATGTATTCAAAATTAGAAAAAGTACCCGATATTATAATACCTACCTATTTTGAACTACTTACTGAATTAGATTTAAGTTTTCAAGAAAACTTAAATCCTCGAGAATTACAGAGAAAAATGGCTTTAGAAGTTACTACTTTATTCCATGGAGCTGAAGAAGCATTAAAGGCGCAATCAAACTGCGAAAAATTATTCCTTGGAGAAAAAGAAAAAGTTGGAGAAATTCCAGAGATTTCATTAAAAGAAATAGTTTTTCCAGTTAAGTTCTTTTACTTGCTAAGTGCTTTAAAATTTTTCAAATCTAGCAGCGAATCCAAAAGATCTATTAAAGGTGGGGGCGTAAAAATTGATAGTCAGAAAATAATAAATCCTGATTTAGTTTTTGATTCAAAAAATGATTTGGAAGGGAAAATATTGCAAATTGGAAAAAAAATAATTAAAAGGTTTGAGAATTTAAATTAAATGAATAAAATTAATCCAGAAGAAAAAATAATTTTAGCTATTGACGGATTAGACATACATCAAGCAAAAGTCTTTCTTAAGAGGTGTTCAAATATAAAATGGGTAAAAGTTGGCTTAGAACTTTTCACGAGGGAAGGACCTAGTGTAATTAAAATTTTGAAAAATTTAAATAAAAGAATTTTCTTAGATCTTAAATTTCACGATATTCCGAATACTATGAGCGCTGCTTGTTATGAGGTGTCCAAACTAGGAGTTGATATTATTTCTGTTCATGCTTCATCGGGATCTAAAGCTCTTACTGAAGCAAAAAAGGCATCTATAGAAGGAGCAAAAACAGCTAATGTAAATGCTCCTTATGTTATAGGGATAACTGTTTTAACTAGCTTATCTAGTAAGGAATTCCAAACTGATCTTGATAGAAAAAACTCAATTGAGGAAAATGTTATCAGGCTTGCAAAATTGTCTTTTGATGCTGGATTAGATGGATGCGTTTGTTCCCCTTTGGAAGCAAAAATATTGAGATCAATGTATAAAAATAATTTCGAATTAATTACACCTGGTATTAGGACAAATATTCAAAAAAAAGATGATCAAAATAGAATAATGACTCCTTATGAAGCAATAAGTAATGGAGCTTCTAAATTGGTTATTGGAAGAGCTATCACGAAAGCTAAAGATCCCAACAAGGCTTTTTTGGATATCTGCGAGTCTATTTGTTAATATCATTTATCTTTGATTCTTCTCCTTTAAGTAATCGTCTAATATTTGTTCTATGCTTCCAAATAACTAATATTGATACAACTAAACTAATCAAGAAGTAAGGATGATTAGTAGATCCAATATCCAAAAACATCAAAAATGGTAAAAAAATTGCAGCTGAGATACTAGATAAAGAGACTATCTTAGATTTTGCAAGAATTATTAAAAAAATTCCCAGTGATGCAAATCCTACTTTCCAAGAAAGAGCAATAAACATTCCCAGACCAGTAGCTACTGCCTTCCCTCCCTTCCCTTTTAACCATATTGGCCATATATGTCCTGAAATAGCAGCAATCCCTGCTAAAACTTCAAATAAGTTTTGATTTGTATAATGTTGAGCAATCTTAACAGCAATAAGACCTTTGCCTACATCAATAATAAAAACAAAAAAAGCAGGCCATTTGCCCACGTTTCTTAAAACATTTGTTGCTCCTGTTGATCCAGATCCTATAAGTCTTAAATCAATATTTTTTAGAAATTTACCAAATAAGAATCCTGTTGGCAGTGATCCTAAAAAATAGCTTATCAATATGATTAGAATATTCATAGAAGTTAATTTAGTTCCAGATCATCATAAATTTCATCATTTGAACCTGCGAAAGCAAGCCATAATGGAAATTGAAGAATTGGTATTTCTACAGATGTTTCCGCTGCATCCACAATAATAAATGGCAATTCTTCATTGGCCTCTAATCTATCAGCTCTTTCAATAACACCTTCTGGTCTTTCAAAAAGAACAATGCCACTATTCGGTCCAAAATCATCCCTTGTGAGACCCAAGGAATCTTGTAAAATTCTCCTCCACTCTCCTAATCTCTCAGGTTGAGAAGCCAATATTAGAGTTTGAAACTGGTCACCATATAGTTCACCAAGAATAGCTATTAATCCAGCAGATAACAAAGCATTTTTTTGTCTCGAACCCCTACTCTCTAGGGAACCCCTTCCACCCATATTAAAGAACCAATCATCCATTACTTCAATATCTGATGAATCAAGGCTTCGTCTTAATTTCCACGGCTCTGAATAAAAATCAGGTTGTTCTTTAAAACTTGAGAAACAACTTTTAATGAGTTTTTCATCTGGTTTAAATGTCTCAGATAATGCAGGAACTGTAATCAATTCATTTTTGTTTGAATCCTCATTCTTTTCATCAAGAGGAGAAGGCTTTACAACTATTGGTTGTGAAACTAATTCCAGTTTTTCCACATTTTGTGAAAGGTTCTGTAAAGAACCCGTTAAATATTCTTGGAATCCCTTCACTCTTTTGGCGATATTATCTGATTGACCCTTGAAATTTGATTCAATATCTTTATCTAATTCAATTTTTTTTGTTTCTAAATCTTTTATCTCTCTAACTAATGAGATTTTTTTTGATATGAGCTCGCTAAAGATTTCATTTGAAATATCATCTACAGATTTATTAGTTTTTTTACTTACCGAAGTTACCTTCTTATTTTGAATTGCCTTGTTTTTGATAATTTCATTATCTTTTTCTTTTTCTTTTGTAATTGATTTATTGATTATTGATTCCTTTTCAGGATTGTTATTTGGAACTTTAGTATTAGTCATTTAATTAAATTCGTAATTATTCAAAAATTTATTTTTAAGGATTTTTAATTTCCAGAGATTCAACTTTCTTTATAAGTTCGTTTTTTAGTTGCTCTGGATTAAACAGTATAGGTAATAAATGAGGGCTAGACTTTTCTCTAAAGTAAAAAATACCTGGGATTATGGGAAAAAAGAATTTCCAAGAGATCCAGTTTTTAAATGGAAATGTTCTTATTTCTTTTCCAAGTTGCAAAACTACAAAATCTTCATTTGTGATTTTTATTCTTAAAGTGAATGATTGAAGCAGTAAAAAAAAGCTAAAAGAAGCAAATACTATTGTCGGCCAATAACCAATATTTAAAAATAGGAGCATAAAACTTAAAACTATTAGGATTATGGGTAATTGGAAAGATGGAGAGATGATTACTGGCTCATTTATCTTTGATTTAGTATTAAACATCGATTTATCCAAATAATATTTGTGTTAGAACTACATCCACTAAAGATACTGTAACAAGAGTCATTACAACTGCACCTGTTGTACTCGTTCCCACCTCTTTGGGACCTCCCTTAGTAGTAAGGCCATATCCACAGGCAATAATTGATATTAGTAATCCGAAAACTACGGATTTAATTATCATGGATGATAAGTCTGAACTGGTTAAGCTTACATTACCAGAACGAACAGAGGTCCAAAAAACAATGGGAGGAACATTATAAAAAATTGTGCTCCAGATTTGCCCACTCCATAAGGAAACTGATAAAAATAAAAGACATTGTATTGGTGACATGATTATCATGGAAAGTAATCTTGGAACTACTAAATATTGAATTGGTTCAGTTCTTAACATTGTTATTGCTTCTATTTGTTCAGTAACTTTCATTGTTCCAAGTTGAGCCGCATATGCAGTAGCGACTTTGCCAGTCATTAAAGTAGCAGTTAGAAGAGGAGCCATTTCTCTTGCCATTCCAACAGCTAGTAAGCCCCCTATTTCACTTGAAACACCCATGCTTGTTAGTTGGGAAGCTACCTGAATATTAAAAACAGTGCCAGCCGCAATGCCTGTTATTAAAACAATTAGTAAACTTCCAGGACCTGATTCCATCAGCTGTTCAAAAAGATCGTTTTTTGAAATTTTACCTTTAAATATATAATTAATTGCTTGCCCTCCAATTATGAGGCTGCTTACAAGTCTTTTAAAAAACTTCGGATAATACATGTTTTTATATTAGTTGGTTAATAACTTTTGATCCCACTTTCGCATTATAAATATTCCAATTATTACTAATAAAGAAGGTATAAAACCAATACATAGCCTAATGGTTAATTGAGCTAAAGAAGATTGTTCAATAATATTTAAACTGGAATTGTCTACAAAGCATGATTGATAGCCAGATACGTATAGTAATAAACCTAATATTTGAACACTTAGTCCAATGCCAATTTTCTGAATAAGAATCATCCAAGCAGTATAAAGGCCGGCTGGTTTTTCTGGATCTTCATCTATTGCATCAGGAAGTAGTGACCAAGGGATTAAGTACGCGGTTGAAGCTCCTATTCCAATTAAACAGATTATGAATATTAAAATTACAAATAAAACAAGGTTATTAAAATTAAGGAATAAGCCATCTTCTAAAGATGAAACTTTTGATAAAGAAGGTAAAAATAATGCTGCTGTACATGAAATAATCCAAATAATTGCACCATAGTTTAAAGCTGTAATTCTGTTCAACTTATTTGAAACTCTTGCCCATATTTGTAATCCTACAAGTGCACTTATTTGGAAGGGTATTGGAACCCAATTAGCAATTTCTGAAGGCACATTAAGAACATCCTCTACATAAATTAACGCGACTGTTTGCATTAACTGCAAGGCACACCAAAGCAAAATGTATAGAGAAATTACTTTGAGAAATTTTTTATTATTAAATATTCTTTTAAATTGAAGTTTAATTGGTTCCGCTTTCCCAGATGGTCGCCTAGCTTTTTTGGCATATGGGGCTAGTCCCCAGCAAGAGATTAAGGTTGTTATTACGGCTATAAAACCGCTAATTTTGCCCATTAAAAAATATTCGTTATTAGCTAATCCTTCTGAATTTAAAACCACTCCAGCTATTACTAAACCAGTTAAACCAGCTATTATTGAGCCTGTAAATCTAGCGGCATTTAATCTTGTTCTTATTGAAGTTTTTTCTGAGATTTCTGTGGATAAAGCTGCGAAAGGAAGATTAATACTCGTATAAGCAGTCATTACTATTATTGAAATCAAAGTATAATAGATCGTTTTGTTTATTACAGGACCTGAGGGGATCCACCAAATTGCCGCCAAAGAAAGCCCAAGAGGCACTGCAGCAAAGAGCATCCAAGGGATCCTCGGCCCCCATCTTGATTTTGTCCTATCACTTAACCATCCTATTAATGGGTCGTTTATTGCATCCCATATTTTTATCAACATTAGTAATGAACCGGCAATTAAAACTGGTAAACCTGCCGAACAAATAAAGAATCTAAAGAGGAAGAAGCCAAATTGTGTGGCAGCTAAGCCTGTGCCTGCATCTCCAAGTCCATAAGAGAACATTAATCTAGTTCTTGATCTGATTATATTTTTTGAGTGTGAATTTTCCAATCTTTATACTTTGTTGATTGTTTGATAATGTATTATTGCAATGGTAATTCTATTACTTATTGCGGGCGTGGTTTAGTGGTAAAACCTCAGCCTTCCAAGCTGAAGATGCGGGTTCGATTCCCGCCGCCCGCTTTTAGATTATATTATTTTTTGTTCCAAATACTTCCTCTGAAATAATTAACACAGAGCTTCTGTTATTTACTTTTATAAAAGTATCTTTAAGGGGAACAGCCTTAGTAGTCCCAGACTGATTAGTATCAATAACTTTTAACCATTTACTTTTAGATTTTGGTAAGTGAAAATCAATACTTTTTGAATATGCATTTAAGCAAGCCCAAATCAAAGGATTATTTTCACCTTTATTAATGCTTAATGCAACTGTATGTGACCAACTACTCCAATCTGGACTTTCTAACTTTGCACCATGCCAATAATAATTTACTAAATTGTCAATTTCTTTTTTATTTCCTGAAGAAATAGGATTAAAAAAATTAATAAATTTTTTTCTTATTTTTATTAAATATTTTAGATAACTTAATAGTTCTAAGTCTTGTTGATTTTCATCCCAATTCATCCAACCCAAAGAATTGTTTTGGCACCAAGAATTATTATTACCACCTTGAGATCTTCCGATTTCATCACCCATTAGCAACATAGGGACTCCTTTTGAAATAAATAAACTCAAAAGTAAATTCTTTTGTTGCCGCTTTCTTAATTTTTTAATTAATAAGTCTGATGTAGGTCCTTCCACTCCATGATTCCATGAATTATTATGGTTATCTCCATCTCTATTTTGCTCTTTATTTGCGAAATTATGTTTTTTGTTAAAGCTAACTAAATCTTTTAGCGTAAATCCGTCGTGAGAAGTTATGAAATTTATGGACTTTGGTAAGAAATTATTTTCTTTGTAATGTGATGGACTCCCTTTGATTTTGTCACTCATGTTCCAAGCCGTATCTTTATCTCCTTTCCAAAATCTTCTCAAGTCATCTCTGAAATGTCCATTCCATGTAAATGTTTTCTTAGATGGGAAATCGTTTAATTTGTATAATCCTCCACAATCCCAAGGCTCACTAATAAATTTGATATCGGCAAGTTCAGGCTCACATTCAATATCTTCAAAAATTGGTGGATTATCAAGAGGGATGAGATCTTCACCTCTAGACAAGGCAATACCTAAATCAAATCTAAAACCATCAACGCCTAATTCATTTACCCAGCATTTTAATGACTCTATTATTAATTTTCTAACTAAGCCTCTATTTGCAGCAATTGTATTTCCACATCCAGAGACATCCTGATAATTTTTATCTTTATCGATGAAATAGTAAAGATTTTCATCTATCCCTTTCCAAGATATAGCAGGTCCTTGATGATCACCTTCAGAGGTATGGTTATAAACCACATCTAAGATAACTTCAATGTCTGCTTTATGGCATTCTTCCACAAACTTTCTAAATTCTTCTCTATTTTGTTTGGCAGAAATGTTCGAAAGATATTGAAAATGTGGAGTAAACCAGTTAATAGGACTATATCCCCAGAAATTTTCTAATCCATTAGGAGAATCATTTGGGTCGAAACAAAATACTGGAAGTAATTCAATACTTGTTATACCAAGTTCTTTTAGATATGGAATTTTTTTTAAGAATTTTTCAAAACAACTTTCTTCATCATTAGAGGATTGAGTAAATGCTTTGATATGCAACTCATAAATGATAGTTTCTTTCCATGAATGTTTAGGTCTAGGGAAATCTTTAAAATTAAAAAGTTTTCTATCACAAACAACACTTTTTAGACAGCAATCAATGTTATCTATATTGTTGAGCGCATTTTTTCTTTTGTATTTACCCCATCCAGTAATGCCTCTTGAACAAGGATCAATTAGAACTTTTTTAGAATAATTTTTATTTAGCTCATTATCCTTCTGTTTTACTCTAAAAGCATAGATTGAACCCTCTTTGAGATTATTTATTTCAGCATGCCAGTAAGACCCAGTCTTATGAATATGATCTAATTTGAAGATTGTTTTAGGAGCAACTGAATCTTCTTTCTCGAATAATAAAATTTCTATATATTCTGCATTTGAAGCGATTAGAGAGAAATTGACTCCTTCTGAAGTTATTGAACTACCCAGAGGTAATGGTTTCCCTACCTTTATATCATGCACTGTTTCTTTATTACTTTGGTTTTTTTTTAATGAATGAACTTTCTTAATTAAATAATTCAAACATTCGAATCATAAGTGTAAAATTTAAAAATTAAATCAAATTTGATGTTTCACTCATCAATATTTTTAAAATTACAGAATTTTATTATTACTAATTGAATAACCTTTTCTTGGTTTGATATTTATACATAAAAAAGTTCAATTCCTCGGTTCAAACGCAAGATGCTACTGAACTTTTTGATTTCATAATGGAAAGAATAGCTCCATCATGTGCTGAGAAGGAAATATATCTGAAAGTTAATAAAAAATAATAAATATTTGAAATTCTTAAATTAATTACTTTTAAATATAAAAATTTTTCATAATTAGAAAGTAAACTTAAAAAAAAAAACGTGTTACTGCAAGACTTCTACCCTATTATTTTGGCTAAAGTAACTTTAAGTGCCCATAAAAGTTTAAGATCTAAAAATATTATTAAATAGCTAAAAATGTCATTAAATTTTGTATAAAGCTTTGCGCTGCCGGCATTTTTGGTTGCCGTATTTGTGTTTGCTCCATATGATATGCAAGTTCGAGGTAATTAGACTTGATTTTAAAACTCTTGTCTTTCAAATCTCTGCTATATAAACAATTCAATGAACAAAGCTGATTTAGTAAATCTTGTAGCTGCTCGTACTGAGCTCACAAAAACAGATGTATCTTTAGTTGTCGATGCAGCTATTGAAACGATTGTTGATTCAGTAGTGGAAGGCAAAAAAGTCTCCATACTAGGATTTGGTTCTTTTGAACCAAGGGACCGTTCTGCTAGACAGGGCTTAAACCCTAAAACAGGGGAAAAAATTGCGATTCCCGCTAAAAGAGTTCCTACATTTTCAGCAGGAAAACTCTTTAAGGATAGAGTTCAAGGCTAATATTTTAATAGCTTAATTTTTCCTTAATTTAGGTGTTCTTTTTGAGCACCTTTTTTTATAAAGAAAAAAGGATTGATTATTTTTCAATATTATTTTTAACATGATTTTATTAGGAGGATTTTTACTTTTTGACTTCTTTTAGTTATAAGAAATTCATGAGTTTCTCACTTCCTGTGTTTGTTTTATTATTAAATCCTATTGTTGCGGAACAATTACCAACTAAATCGGAAATTTTAAGAAAAGCAAATGAATGCTTTAAAGATTTGCAAGATAAAGTATGTAGTAACTTATTTTTGGAAATTGAGAAATTGCAGTTAGTCGAGTCTGAGCAAAATAGATATAAATGTCAGGCAAGTATTTTGGGGTTACAGACAGAACTTATTGAAGCTTATTACTTTAAAAAGTTAAAGAAAAATAAAAATGGAATAATGCTTCCATATGTGATTAAAAATTGTTAATTCTTGAAGAAATTTTCAAATTTAGAATATTATTGATTTGTTATGTAGGTTGAAATGGTTAAAGGTTTTTCTGAAAGTGAATTTAAAAATGATAAACCTATTAAGGAATTTAAGAAAGAGAAAAAAGGGTTAGCTGCTTTTCTTAAAGGAAAAAAATTTACTTATACCTTACCAGGAAAAAAACAGATAAATATATTTGGTTCAATTGTATTAGCTTTAAATATTCTTTTAGTACTTTTGGTTATTTTATATCTTAATAATCAAGGATTCCATGATTTCATCTTTAATGTTGGGCGATAGCTTAATTTTTTATCGAAAGATTTTTAGAAGTGATATATTTAAATTTTGAGAGGAAATTCATGAAGATAGTTAGCTTATTTTTTCAAGTAGTTCTTTCGGTTATACTCGTTGGATTTTTAATATACTTTTTAACAGGTTATGATTCAGCTTTCGAGGCCGATCAGTCATGTCATTCATACCTTTCTAATTTATCTGACCAATCAGGTAGTTTTGGCTGTGATCATGATACTGAAACTCATCAATGGATCCTCTATGAGACTCAAGATAATTCAGATCCAGCAAAAATTATCAAAAAATATAGGTATAAGTTTTTATAGCTTGATTTTTTTATAAAAGAATTTTGCACTTAAAATTGATATGATTGCTGTAATTGTAAAAGTAAGATATTGATATATGCTCCCCTCTAGATAAATATTATTTTTATAAAGAGGGAAATCTATAAAGGAACCAAATGTTCCCCAAATTATTACCCAAGCTGAAATATATAGGAAAATTTTTAGCGGATTAGATTTTTTTTCTTCCATTTTCAATTTATCCCAAATATTGAGGAAGTAACAGGTCTCCCTTTAAAAACTAATTCGGTTAATAAGAGCATTAAAAAACCGATCATAGCTGCTCTGCCATTAACAAGTTCAGCACTACTATTAAATCCAAAAACATTTTTTACTTCATCCCCTTTGTTATCAACCCACTTTGAATATTCACTATCAGTAGATGTATTATTTAAATCTTCATTTGGATTCTTAATAGGATTATTATCCGAATTCTCTATTGGAGGATTTTCTTCTTTCATGAAAAATGTATTTTTAATAATAATAGTGACTTAAAACAAATTTCATTGAATTAGATTTCAAATATTAAAAAAAATTATGGTAAAAATAATTATCCATAGTATTTGAAGTCTGAAAATTAAATGACAAATAAGATTTATTTTTTCTTTGGAGCAAATATCGCCATTGGAATTGATAATTGGCTTTTCAATAATTTCATCATTGTATTTATTCTCACCTCCTAATTTAATATTGGAAATATATGCAAAAATGGCCTCTGAAATACCAGAATTAGGAGAATCATATTTAATTCCATCAGAGTAACTTTTTTTAATGGTAGAAATATATCTCTTAATTTTAGAACTAACCAAAGGTAAAGTTATTAAAACTAATCTACTTGGAATGAAAGTTGAATAATCTTCAATTTTTGCACTAAAAAAACCTAAGTATTTATACTGATCATATTTATAGCCAATCATTGAATCCAAAGTACTTATTGCTTTATATGAAAAGCCAAGTGATAAAGGACCTGGAAGAAAAATTGAAAATTTGATAAAAATTGTTCCAATAAATACCCAAAAAAGCGGTCCAAAAATCCCATCAACTGAATTTTCTGTGAGACTTTCAGTACTTGATCTCAAAAGATGCTCTAACGAAGATGTAGTCACATCTCTACTTACAATTCTTTGAACTTTTTCTTTTACTATTTGTTCAGTTTTTTGATCAGTTATGTTGTCGTTTATAAGACTTGAAATTTCTTTTACGCTCGAGATCAGACTTTTTGAAGCTAAACAACTCGATAAACCTAGGAAAATTAATATTCCAAAAATAAAATTGCTTTTTGATTGAATGAAAATTAATTCGACAATCTTACCGATTATGAAGCTTATCCCGATAGTGGATAGTGCAATAAATAATCCTCCCCAAAATAATATCCTCTTATTTTTCTTGAAATTATGGATAAAAAAATTTGTTGTTTGTTTAATATAAATCCCAATGATTTGAACAGGATGGATGATAAACCTTGGATCACCAATTAACAGATCAAACCCAATCGAGCCAATAAATATAAAAAATAAATTTATTTCAGCCAACTGAACATAGCACGAAGACCTTTTCCAACTTTTTCTATCTCGTGTTTAGAGTTTTCTTCTCTCAATTTTGTCATTAAGGGTTTGTTATTATCACATTCATCCACAAAATTCTTAGCGAAAGTACCATCCTGTATATCTTTTAAAATTTTCTGCATTTCTTTCTTTGTATCACTATTTATAAGTCTTTTCCCACTCACATAATCACCATATTCTGCAGTATTTGAAATTGAATCTCTCATTTGAGATAGCCCTCCCTTGACCATTAGATCGACAATTAACTTTACTTCGTGTAAACACTCAAAATATGCTAGTTCGGGTTGATAACCTGCCTCAACGAGAGTTTCAAATCCTGATTTAACAAGTTCTGATAAACCACCACATAGAACTGCCTGTTCTCCAAAAAGATCTGTTTCAGTTTCTTCTTTGAAATTCGTTTCAAGAATCCCAGCTCTTGTACCTCCAATACCCTTGGCATAAGACATGGCTAATGATCTCGCATTGCCTGAATAATCCTGTTCAACTGCAAATAAAGCAGGAACTCCTTGTCCATTCTGATATTCCCAACGAACAGTGTGTCCAGGCCCTTTTGGCGCAATCATTACAACGTCGACAAAATTAGGTGGCTTTATGAGTTCAAATCTTATATTAAATCCATGAGCAAAACTTAATATCTTACCTTCTTTTAAGTTTGGTTCTATCTCTTTGTTATAAACATCTTTTTGGAACTCATCTGGAAGCAGAATCATAATCCAATCTGCTTTTTCACAAGCTTCAGAAACAGTAAATACTTTTAATCCATCATTAATAGCTTTGCTTTCAGATTTACTACCTTGGTATAACCCTACAATTACATCCATTCCACTGTCTTTAAGATTTAAAGCATGTGCATGGCCTTGTGAACCGTAGCCTATAATTGCGATAGTTTTATTTTTTAATAAACTTAGGTCAGCATCTGTGTCATAAAAGAGTTGTGTCATTAGTTGTAGTTTCTTAACTTTTGATAGTTAATATTTTAGGCATTAAACGTGTAAATAAACCATATAATTGCTCATTTAAAAATTTATATTCAAATATTAATTTTAGATAATTAGACCTATCTGGCCTCGCTTGGATGTGAAATTACTCTGTCAATTAGTCCATAGTTTCTAGCTTCTTCAGCACTTAGAAAATAATCTCTGTCAGTATCTTTCTCTATTTTTTCAAATGATTGGCCTGTCATATCAGCCATAGAGTGGTTCAACATATCTTTAATTCTCAGTATTTCTTTAGCTTCTATTTCAATATCACTAGCCTGACGTTGTGAAGTCCCCCCTAGTGGTTGATGAATCATAATTCGACTATGAGGAAGAGCAACCCTTTTACCTTTAGTACCAGCTCCCAATAAAAATGCTCCCATTGAGGCTGCAAGACCTACGCATATAGTGACCACATCACTCTTAACGTATTTGATAGTGTCATATATTGCCAAACCGGCAGTAACTGATCCTCCAGGACTATTTATATAAAGATAAATAGGTTTTGTATTGTCATCAGAATCGAGGTAGAGCATTTGAGCAACTAAGCTGTTAGCAATTCCATCATTAACTTCTTGTCCGAGGAATAAAATCCTCTCAACACCTAATCTTGTGTAAATGTCCACCCATCTTTCGTATTGACTTCCTGGAAGTCTATAAGGCACGCTTGGAGTTCCTATTGGCATAATTGTAATAAGTAGTTAGTTAAAAGTAAGAATTAAATGTTATTTGGCAAATCTTTTTGGCTTGTTAGTATTCTATCAATTACTCCATAATCTAAAGCTTCTTGAGGATTAAGATAACTCATCCTGTCAGAGTCTTTCGAAAGCTCTTCAATACTTTTACCAGTGTTGCGTGATAAAATTTCAAGCATTGATTTTTTGTTTTTTAAGACCTCTTCTGCCCTTATTTGGATATCAGTGGCTTGCCCTCTAGCACCGCTAATTGGTTGATGAAGGACAATAGAAGCATGAGGAAGAGCTGCTCTATGACCTTTTGTCCCTGAAGATAAGATGACTGCCGCTGTACCCATTGCTTGTCCAATACAAATTGTATGTATAGGTGGTTTAATGTAATTAATGGTATCGCAAATAGCAAAAGCTTCTGTTTCAAAACCCACCGCATCTCCTGTATACCAACTAGTACCTGTTGAATTTATATAAAAATAAATAGGTTTATCTGGATCATCAAATTCTAGATAAAGGAGTTGAGCAATAATGAGCTCGGTAACATCCATTCCTAATTGTCTTTTAGCGTCATCGTCTGAAAATAAAGGCAATCCGAGGTACACAATTCTCTCCTTTAGCAGAAGTGAAGGTAAATCTGGTGGCGGAGTCCTCATAGCGGTATTCTCGCCGTAATAAGGAGCAGATACAGTCATATGTTCCACAAAATTAATATTGTTTTGATTCTAGCTAGATTTAGCCCTGTGTCGCTGGAGATTTAAAAGATTTGTTTGACTCAGGATTATTTATCAATTTTCCAAAGACCATTCTTCCAGTGGGAGTTTGCAATGCACCAGTAATAACTATGTCTAATCTTTCACCAACAAAATTCTTTGCATCATCAATTACAACCATTGTCCCATCGTCCAAATATCCAATTCCTTGCAATTTTTCTTTCCCCTCTCTGACTATTTTTATATTAAGTGATTCTCCAGGTTGTACTTCTGGCCTTAAAGCTATAACTAAATCGCTCAAATTCATAACTTTTAATTCTTTGACTTCTGCAATCTGAGAGAGATTATAATCTGCCGTAATTAAAGTACCTGCCATATCCTCAGTAATTCTTAGAAGTTTTTCATCTACCCCATTACCCTCATACTTAGTTGGATTTATTACAAGTCTCCTTCCATAGAGTTCTCTTAACTCTTTCAATAATTTAAGACCTCTTCTTCCTTTCCCTCTTTTTTCATTACTACTAGAGTCAGCTAAAGTTTGTAGCTCATCAATCACACTTTGAGCCACAATTAATTGACCCTCAAGTAATCCACAGCTTAATAAACCATTTATCCTTCCATCAATAATTACACTAGTATCAAGAATTTTTGGGCTTGCTGCTGGAATTATTCCTTCGTTTACTAAATAAGCGTCAGTATTAGTCGGGTTGAATAGTCTTAGCAGTGTCCTGCCGTGAGTATCAGCTAATTTATAGCCAAGTGCCCCAAAGAAAAAATTACTAAGAATGGCTGATAAAGGTTTTGCAAAAAATACTTCCCTTGGAAATGGAATCAACAATATTGGAGCAAGTAGTAGATTCGCAACAAGTAATCCTAAAATCAAACCTACCGCTCTACTAATTAGTAAATCTGTAGGCATTGTGCGTATTTGATCAAGGAATGTCTTTCTTAGCTGTAAAAAGACAAAACCTGCTGCTAGTCCAATAAAAAATCCTATTATCGCAAGTACAACTCTAAAACCTTCTACATTTGAGACCTGCTTAAGTACGTCTATTGGTAGAAGATCAACCCCAAGCCATCCTGATGCCGCTCCAGACAATACAAATAAAATTAGTACTAAGATATCCGTCATACATATAATCTACTAGGGTTTATTAATTGAGTAAATAAAGATTTTATTTTTTATAATCCTATATGGTTTTTTTTAAAGCTTAATATTTTATTTGTATTATGAATAAGTTTCCAAGAAGTGCTTACGTACACATACCTTTTTGCCACAGAAGATGTTTCTATTGTGATTTTGCAGTTATACCTTTAGGCAATAAAATTGAAAGTTTGGAGGGATATGGGAGTAAAACCGTAAAAGAATATTTGACCTATTTAAATAAAGAAATATTATCAATCAAACATAAATCTCCTCTTTCAACAATTTATATCGGTGGAGGAACTCCTTCAATTTTAAATCCCTTGCAGATTAAAGATTTAATAAATCTTTTTAAGGAGAGTTACGGAATTGATTATGGTTCTGAAATTACAATGGAGGTCGACCCAGCTAGTTTTAATGAAGATGATCTATATGGCTTTATAAAGGCTGGGATAAATAGATTTAGTCTTGGTGTTCAAAGTTTTAATAATCAGGTTCTAGAACAGGCAGGAAGAAGACATGGCAGTAAAGATGTAGAAAAATCTTGTTTTTGGTTAAAGAAAGCATATGATCATGGTTTTATAAAAAGTTGGAGTTTGGATTTAATTCAAAATTTACCAAAATGTAATTTTAAAAAATGGCAAGAAGACTTAAAACTATCTTTAAAGTTCTGTCCTCCACACATATCAATTTACGATTTAAGTATTGAGAATGGAACTGTTTTTAAGAAATTAGTTGATTTAGGTAAACTATCATTACCGGATGATGATGAGGCTTTTAAAAATAGTGAACTAACAAGTTTTATTTTAAAAACGTCAGGTTATACAAGATATGAAATTTCCAATTATTCTCTTCCTGGACATCAATCAAGACATAATAGAGTTTATTGGAAGGGTCATGGATGGTGGAGTTTTGGTCAAGGATCGACTAGTTCTCCATGGGGGGAGAATTTTACAAGGCCAAGAATTAGTAAAGATTATAAAAAATGGGTAACTAAGCAATGCGAAATCAAATTAGAACATTCACTCGTTAACCAAGAAAATATTTATAAAGAATTGGATGAGAAAATCATGTTAGGAATCAGACTTAAAGAAGGAATCAATATTTATGAGTTAGTAGATGAACAAAATTGGGATAATAAAAAGTCCAAAAAAGCTTTAACAAAGTTATTAAAAGAATGGGAACCCTTCCAAGAAACTGGCCTTTTGATTAAAAGAGGAAACAGATTTTTTTTGAGTGATCCAAAAGGGATGGAATTAAGCAATCAAATTCTTGTTTCGATGTTTAGGTGGTGGGAAAAAGTTAACTGAGCCTTTCAGACGCTACCCATTCTTTTAATTTTTCACCAAAAAACTTTTTCCCATCAATAATTGGTTTACAAAATGGAGGTTGCTTATCACTTAGCCCTAATAAATCAGCAGTAACTCTTACTTGTCCATCACAAAATTTTCCTGCACCAATACCTATTGTTGGTATTTTTAATTCGATTTGAATTTCTTTGGCAAGTAATTCTGGAATATGTTCTAAAACTATAGAAAAACATCCTAGTTTTTCTAGTGATAAAGCATCTCTTTTGATTTTTTCGTGACTTTCTGAATTGTTCCCTTGTTGTTTAAATCCTAGATTCAAATAGCTCTGTGGAGTAAGCCCTATATGTCCCATGACAGGAATCCCCATCCTTATTAGTCTTGAAATAACATTTTGTACCTCTGGATCAGCACCCTCAACTTTTACTGCCTTTGCATAGGTGTTCTTAATTATTTTTCCAGCATATTCCATTGCCTTGTTTTCTCCGCATTGATAAGTAAGAAAAGGCATATCACATACCAATAAAGACTGTTCTTCTATTTCTTTGCTGAATCCTCTAGAAACTGCATTTGTGTGATGAATCATATTTTCTAAAGTAACAGGCAAGGTGGATTTGTATCCTAAACACACCATTGCTAAAGAGTCCCCCACTAGAACAATATCTGCTCCTGATTGCTCAGCTAGAGAACCTGAAATAGAATCCCATGCAGTTAATGCAATAATCTTTTGAGAATTTTTTTTATATTTAACTAGTTCTGATGGCAACATAAGAGATATGTATCTTTTTTTATCAAAAATTGCTAGTATATTTTTGACTCGGCCTTTCGCGGTTTTAACGCCCAAACCTGGTCAGGATCGGAAGGTAGCAGCCACAAGGGATGCTTGAGGCAGGCGAGATAACCGAGTCACTTTATTTTAGCGATTATTCGATATCTTTTTTATTTTGCCTTAATCTTAAAAAGTCTGGAATATTTGCTCCTGTGTCTTTATTGTCGGAAACATTATAAAAAGATTGATTAGTTAATCTATTTTTAATTCTTTGTTGTTTCAATGGTTGATTTGTATCAAAACCTGTCGCAATAACGGTAACTTGTATCTCACCTTCCATATCTTCATTAACCGCTTGACCAACAATTATATTTGCATCCTGATCTACTACATCACTAATAACTTCTCCAACTGAGTTAACATCGTCAAGAGTCAAATCTCTCCCCCCAGTGATATTTACAAGGCAACCTTTTGCTCCGTCAATTCTTCCTGCTTCTAGTAATGGACTATTAATAGCAGCTTGAGCAGCCTCTATGGCTCTAGATCGACCAGATCCAATACCCACACCAAGAAGCGCTGTACCAGCTTCAGTCATGACTGATCTAACATCAGCGAAATCAAGATTAACCTCACCAGGTCGGGTAATTACTTCACTTATACCTTGAACTCCCATTCTTAAAACATCATCTGCATTCCTGAACGCTTCTTGAATAGAGGCACCTGAAGAAACTTCTTTTAACCGATCATTTGGTATGACGATAAGAGTATCAACATTTTCTGCCAATCTTGCAATTCCTTCTTCTGCTTGACGCATTCTTCTTTTACCTTCAAAAGAAAATGGTTTAGTTACTATGCCAATTGTTAATGCTCCGCTTTGCTTTGCTACTTCAGCAACAACCGGAGCTGCTCCTGTGCCAGTACCTCCACCCATTCCTGCTGCTATGAAAACTAAGTCGGATCCCTCTAGTGATTGTTGAAGCTCATCTCTAGATTCTTCTGCAGCCTTTTGACCGATACTTGGATTTCCTCCAGCTCCGAGTCCTCTGGTTAAATTCTGACCTAATTGAACTCTACGTTCTGCAGAGGACTGTAGTAAGGCTTGGGCATCAGTGTTAAGAACTCTGAATGAAACGCCTTCAAGATCGCTATCAATCATCCTGTTAACAGCATTACTTCCACCACCCCCTACACCGATTACTTCAATTTTGGCACTTTGACTTGGAAGGATGCCTTTTGATTGATCTAAGTTTGGATTGTTTCCGAAGCTCATCTCTAAATAAAATCAAATACTAGTATTGGGTGCATTATGAACTCACTAAGCTGATATGTAGGAATTTTTTGAAGAAAGTCCTCAATTATTAACTTCTCAAAAAATTGAGCATTTTGTCTAAACCCTTTCTGACACTGAACTGATCAAAAAAACTTTTATGAAATTTGTTTCCAATTATTAGGGTTTGAACACTTTAATTTTTGGATTGTTGGGGTCAGTTATATCGATATTATCTATTTTTTCTAAAATATTATTTTCCTTTATTTGTTTTTTAATATCATTGATTACTTGTAATTGAATTTCTATTATTTTTGGATTAAATCCTAGCAATATTGTTTTCAAACTTTTTTCCTCTAAAGTTAAAAAACCATTTGGCGAGAAGGCCATTGTAATGAATTCAACATCGCTATACTTTTGGTAATCCAAAATTTTTGATAATGTCTCTCTAAAATTTTCTTTCCATCCAAAAATTTTACTAGATAATTTTTTCAAATTTACTTGATCTGAATATTTTTCATTTATAAAAAAACCATCTTCATCTATAAAACCAGTTATTTTTTCTCCTTTTAAAATTCTCTCGCCGTAAGCTATTGGAGTTCTTGTTTTAATTAGAATTTTTAAACCAAAAGGGAATATTTGCCTGAAAACAGAAACGTTCTTTAAAGATAAATTTTTTTTTAATTCTTTTTCTATGTATGTGGTTTTGACAAATATCAATGGAGTCGGAAAATTTAGAGATGAGTTAGCAACTATATCGTCGATTGAAAATAATTCGCTACCAACAATAGAAATGTCTTGGTAATTAACTTTCTTTAAAGTTTTAGAGGTTGCATAACTTGAAAAGAATAAAAAGGTAATTAACAGAAAAAATCTTCTTTTTTCCCCTTTTTGTTTATCCTTCACAAATCACATCTAGATTTTTCCATCAGTTGATCCATCCATTCTCTAGCTCTCTCTGCATCTGAAAATGGAACATCCATCTCTTTCCCATCCCCAACGAGTCTGAGTCTACACTTACCTTGAGATTCATCGGTTAAAGGAGCTTCTCCTGAGGTAAGGGCCATTAACTCTACTAGTTCTAGTTTCTTTATTGTAAAACTGTCTTTCTCTTCAAATATTCCAGCTTCAAATGCACTCCATCTTAATTCCCCATCTTTTAAAAAGGCTGCACCAGAACTATCTAACTTGCAAATTTCAGAACCAGTAGCCCAATTCCTAAAAAGATTTTGTCTTCTTCTTTCTAGCCAACCAAGAGCTGTTAATAGAACGAAGATTAAAAGTAATGGTAACCAAAGTAGTCCATGCAACATTTGACTTTAATCTATAAATCTGAGGATATATAAATTAGTTTAGCCACAAGTTGATCAATATTTAAACCTGAAGCATCCCAAAGCATGGGAAACATACTATTACTAGTAAAACCAGGAATTGTATTTATTTCATTCAGAAAAATTTTATTTGAAATCTTTTCTAAAAAGAAATCAACCCTTGCAAACCCGTAAACATTTAATGCTCTACAACTTCGAATAGCAATATCTTTAATTTGTTTAGAGATTTGAGAATCAATATCAGCTGGAATAATTATTTGATTAGCCATCGAATATTTTGAATCATAATCGTACCAATCTGTTGAATAGCAAACTTCACCTATTTCAGATACGGAAAGTTTTAAATTGCCAATGATTCCGCATTCAAGTTCTCTAACATCCAAACCTTCCTCGATAACAATCCTTGAGTCTATTTCCCAAGCCTTTTCTAAAGCTTTAAATATTTCTGATTTAGTTTTGGCCTTAGAAATGCCAAGTGAAGATCCTGAATTGGCAGGCTTAATAAAAACTGGTAACTTTAATTTTTCAATAATCTTAAAAGATAAATTATTTTTAACATTAACATCACTAAGATCATAATTTTGGATAGCTAAATAATTTACTTGTGGAATTGCTAGATGTGAAAATATTTTTTTCATTAATATTTTATCCATTCCAAGTGCAGAACCTAAAATTCCTCCTCCCACTAGGGGTTTTTGGGTAAATTTTAATAATCCATGAATTGCACCATCTTCACCATTTAAACCATGCAAAAGGGGGAACCATATATCGATACTTTGGAATTCTATTTTGTCTAAAAAGTTTATTTCTCCTTTAGGTAATACTTGGTACTTGTCGACCGCTTCATTTCTGTTATCTTCTTCTTTTAATAATTCGAGAGATTTCTCGTTTTCAAGCCAAACTCCATGCTTATTAATATAAAAAGCTTTAACCATAAATCTATCTATGTTTGTTTTGGAAATTAATGCTTTAAAAACTGTCTTAGCGGAAGATATTGAAATATAATGCTCGTTAGATTCTCCTCCAAAAATTATTCCAATACATTTTTTTTCTAACATTTTAGAAAAATTACTTACAAATTTGACCGCTTAAAGAAAAGGATCTCGCTTCCGTTATTTTAACATTTATTTCATCACCAAATGAATAATTAAATCCACTATTTTTTGGTATTTCTACAAAAGTAAGTCTGTTGGTTCTGGTCCTCCCCATTATTTGTGAGGTATTTTTTGGATTCAATCCCTCAATTAAAACACTTTCAGTATTATTTAAATATCTTTGATTTCTTTTTTTAGAGGTTGTTCCAACTAGTTCATTAATTTCTTTTAATCTTTCTTTTTTAACTTCTTCAGGAATTTGATTATCCCATATGGCTGCTGGGGTATTTGGTCTTGGAGAATAGGCGGCGGTCATTACTTGATCAAAACCAATATCAGATATTAATTCTAATGTCTCACGATATTGGTTTTCTGTTTCTCCGGGGAAAGCAACTATTGCATCAGCAGTAATTGATGCATTTGGCATTAATAGTCTTATATTTTCAATTATTCTTTTATATTTTTCGATCGTGTAACCTCTAGCCATCAATCTCAGGATTTCATTACTACCACTTTGAAACGGAATATGAAAATGCTCACAAACTTTGTCTAATTCATTACAAGCTTTTATAAGTTTTTTTGAAAAATATTTTGGATGACTAGTAGAAAATCTTATTCTACTAATTCCATCTACATCGTGAATAAAATAAAGAAGATCAGTAAGGGTATTTTCTTTTCTCCCTTCTTTTGTCGTTCCAGGAAGATCTCTACCATAGGCATCAATATTTTGCCCTAAAAGAGTTACCTCTTTAAAATTATTTTGAGCTAAAGTTTGTATTTCACTTTTAATTGCATCTGGATATCTTGACTGCTCTTTACCTCTAACAGATGGGACAACACAATAAGAGCATCTTTCATTGCAACCATAAATGATGTTCACCCAGGCACAAATAGAGCTATCTCTTCTCGCATTAGTAATATCTTCAGATATAAAAGTTTCTTCAGTGGCAACGACTTGATTACCTGAATCAACCCTCTCTAAAAGATTTTCAAGATTATTAACATGTTGTGGTCCCATGATTAGATCAAGTTCGGGAACTCTTCTTAAAAGAGACTCACCCTCTTGTTGTGCTAGGCAACCTGCTACAACTAATTTTAATTTTGGAGTACTATGCTTTCTTTTGACTTGTTTTCCTAAAAAGCTGTAAACCTTTTGCTGAGCACTATCTCTTATTGTGCAGGTGTTATATAAAACTAAATCAGCTTTTAATTCATCAATAGCTCTTGAATATCCCATTTTCTCAAGAGTGCCAGCCATCCTTTCGGAATCTGCTTTATTCATTTGGCAACCAAAAGTTGTTATCCAATAACTACCAATAGAGGAATTTTGATAAGACTTTTTTTCTTCTTGTATTGGTTTGGCTAGCACTTTGCTAAAAGTTTTAAAGGGATTTGTTAATTCAAAATTATAATTTAAATAATTTTGGAGCAATATTTTTGAGGGCGAGCGAGGGGATTCGAACCCCCGAATAGCGGCGCCACAAGCCACTGCCTTAACCACTTGGCGACGCCCGCCTCACATTTATAAATTTAACAACTTACGTGTAAAATTTCATGCATATTTGTATGTTTAAGAAGATTTTGAAGTAATTTCCTATTTCTGTATAAGTTTTATTGATGTTTTAAAATAAAATAAAAGTAAATTAAATCTTGAGTAATTCCGGAAACACAGAGGTTCTTATACCGAGAAGCCTTTGTGAAATTGAAGATGCTGATAACCTCAAAGTTGATAATGAGGATTTTGCTTCTGTTTTTGTTGCTTGGGAAAAAGGAATTGTTTCTGAACTAAAGCCGTTAAAAATCAAAAAAAATAAACCAAAAAAAATTCTTTTTCCAAGATTTGTTGAAACTCACTCACATTTTGATAAATCTTTCACTTTTGGAGAGTTTCCTAATTTTAAATCAAACTATCAAGAGGCATTATCAGTAAATTTAGATGAGCATAAAACTCGGTCTATAAATAAAGTTTTAGAGAGAGCTGAAAAATCACTAAACTTGGCACTTAAAAATGGTTATAGAGCTATTAGAAGTCATGTTGATACCTACGAAAGTCAGGATAATAATATTTGGGATGAGCTCTTTAAACTTCAAAAAAAGTATTCTTCTAAGTTGAAATTGCAATATGTAGCATTAGCTCCATTGGAGTTTTGGGATACTCCTCATGGAGAGGATTTGGCAAAAATGTTTTCTAAGGAAAATGGTATTTTAGGGGGTGTTCTTGTCCCTCCCTTCATAAATAAAACAAAATTAAAATACTTACTCTCTAAAACTCTCTTGCTTGCAGATAAATATAAATTAGAAATTGATCTACACATAGATGAATCAAATATTGAGCCAGGAGCGGGTATAAAAGTTCTTTTGGAAACTATTGATAGATTAAATATTAAAGTCCCAATAACGTGTAGTCATTTAAGTAGTATTTTATCTCTAAATAATAATGAGATTCTTAATCTGGGAAGTAAAATTGCTGAGAAAAATATAAAAGTGATTGCTCTTCCTCTTACAAATTTCTGGCTGCTCAATCGTAATGAAAAAAGTACATCTTTAAAAAGACCAGTTGCACCAATAAAGCAACTACAAAAATCATTAGTCGATGTTTCTATCGGGAGCGATAATGTTCAAGATCCATGGTATCCATTTGGTAATTACGATCCCGTTTATTTGATGTCTCTTGCAATGCCAATGCTTCAATTAAATCCTTGGGAAAGATTGACTTTATCTTCCATTTTCTTGTCACCAAGTAGATTATTAAATTTAAATTGGGACGGGTTGGTTAAAAAAGGTTGCCCTGTGGATTTTGTTCTTTTAGATGCTGAAAAGTGGGCAGATATTTTCTCAACTAATTTAAAAAGAGAAGTCCTGATAAACGGCGAATTGTATAGCTAATCAATTATTTTATATTTAAAGTAAAAAATTAATTATTAATGTCATTAAGAAACTCAAAATTAATAGAACAATTAAAAAGAATTGATAATTTAGAAATTATTGAAAAGACTTCCGATGTAAAAAGGCTTTCAAAAGACTTTTATAATTATTCTCCAATACTCGAAAAGAGACTAGATGGTTGTATCGCTGATTTGGTGGTAAGACCTACCGATCAAAATGCAGTAATGAAAGTAGCAGGAATTTGTTGGGAATTATCTATACCACTTACTTTAAGAGGTTCAGGTACAGGTAATTATGGACAAGCTGTCCCTTTGTTTAAAGGCATTGTTATGCAAATGAATTGTTTAAATAAAATAGAAGAATTTTATCCTGAGACAGGTTTCGTAAAGGTACAATCTGGATGCTTAATGGGAGATTTAAATAAAGAACTAGAAAAATATGGAAGAGAATTAAGGTTGCTTCCCAGTACATGGAAAACTGCAACTATAGGAGGTTTTATTTCAGGGGGCTCAGGAGGTATTGGATCAATTAGATGGGGTTTTTTAAGAGATCCTGGGAATCTTATCGGTTTAGAAGCTGTAACATTAAATGAAGAGCCTAAATTACTAAGATTTGATGCTCAAGAATCAGAACCTTTAAATCATGCTTATGGAACTAATGGAATTATTACTTCATTATTAATCGCTACTGATATAAAACGTAAGTGGTACTCGATAGTAATTGACTGTGAAGAATTAAATAAGACAATCGAAATATTAAAAACATGTACTTCTGCAGCAATTGACTTGAAGCTTGGCGCAATTCTTGAGAAGGAAATTGTAGATCAAATGCCTAACTGGTTTAAAGGTAAATCTAAAAGTCACAAGATTTTGCTTCAATCAACGCTTGGGGGGGTAAAAACTATTGAGTTAATTTGCAAAAAATATGAAGTTAATTCTTTTTTTCTTGGAGAAGAAGATAAATTAACAAATGGAATCTCTGAAGTAGTGTGGAATCATACAACCCTTCATATGAGAGCAAAGGACAAAAACTGGACATATTTACAGATGCTTTTACCTCTAGATAAGGAATTCAAATTAATTAATTCTTTGAGAGAAAAATGGGAAAAGAATATTCTTTGGCATATTGAAGCAGTTGCTCAACAAGGAGTCCCTAGATTAGCTGCTTTGCCTTTAATAAAATGGCATAGTTCAGATCAAATAAACCAAATAATTGATAATTGTAAGAAACTGGGAGCAATTATTTTTAATCCACATGTATTAACTGTTGAGGGAGGTGGATTAGGAGTTATTGATTCTGATCAAGTAAAAGCAAAATTAAAATTTGATCCAAAAGGTTTATTAAATCCTGGAAAATTGCAAGGATGGGAAATAAAAGATGAGTTTAATATTTAAAACTTTTATTATTTGCAAATTTAATAAACTCAGCAACTAAAAATATTGAGCCTGTAAGAACAGGATTACATTTTGGCCATTTTTTAAGCTCCAAAAGATAGTTAAAAGCAAGATCAAATTTTTCAAACTCATTTATATTTAAATGTTTAAGCTCATTAAAATTAGAAATACCTTTTAATGTCCAACTTTCTTGATTAGGAACTGGGACTAAAAGTATATGATCATTTTCTTTAATAAGAACTTTTATCATTGAGGCAATATCTTTGTGTATTTGGACTCCTAAAATCCAATAAATCCCTTCCTGATTATTATTCCAAGTTTCCCTTTCCTCTGAAAGGGCTTTTGCAGCAGAGTAGTTATGTGCAGAATCAACAAGAATTTTTTTATTAAAACAGTTAATTATTTCTAACCTCCCGCTCCATTTTGCATTATTAAGTCCTTTCTTAATGGAGCATTCTTTAACCTTAAAGCCAAAATTAATTAGTTCTTCAATTACTCCAATAGCAACAGCTGCATTTCGTTTTTGAAAATTTCCTTTTAAACCAATTTCATAATCGTTAGAGAGTGATTCTTTCCATATTATTTTTGCACCTACTTGTTGGACTCTTGCTTTAATTATTTTCTCAACTTCAGCTTCTTGACGACAAGAAATAACAAATGCATCTTTTTCAATTACAGCTACTTTTTCTTTTGCAATTTTTTCAATTGAGTCTCCAAGATATTCTTTATGGTCTAAACCTATATTTCCAATAGCAATTATTGGCCTAAAAGGATGGGCTGTAGTGGCGTCTAATCGTCCACCTAAACCAGCTTCAAGAATTAATAAATCTACTTTTTTTAAATCAAAAAAATTTAGTGCGCAACAAATAATTTGTTCAAATGGAGATAATTTATGGGTTGAAAGATTATTTTTTATTTTCTTAAATAGTCTTTCAAATTCTTCCTTACTAATCTTCTCTTTGTTCACTCTAATCCTTTCACAGATATCTAAAAGGTGAGGAGAAGTAGTTACCCCAATATTCTTTTTATCTGTATAAAGAATGTTTTCTATGAAAGCTGTAATCGAACCTTTACCATTGGTTCCTACAATTTGAATAGCGGGAATATTTTTGCACGGGTCATCTAAATCTCTTAAAGCATTTTTTATTCTTGATAATCCTAATTGAATATTTTCCCTTTCTAATTTGGGCGAGATTAAATCAAAAATCTCAATGTTTTCATTTAACAAAATTAATAGAATTTATATCTCTTCGAAAATTAAATCTAACTTCTTTAAAAGTATATTGATCTCATTTCTAGAAATTATCAATGGAGGTACAAAACGAACCACGTTTCCTCCTGCCGGTACTAAAAGTAAACCTTTATCAAAAGCTTTTAATGTGATTGTTTTTGCATCTGTGTAGGAATCATTTATAACAAGACCTTGTATTAATCCTAGTCCTCTTATGCTACTAATAATTTTAGGGAATTTCGCTGAAATTTTAGTAAAACCCTGATTTAATTGAGCACCTCTTTCGATAACGTTTTTAAGAATTTTACGTCGTGTAATTTCTTCCAAAACTGTCAAAGCAGCCCTGCAAGCAAAGGGATTACCACCAAATGTACTTGCATGATCTCCCGGATTAAAAATATTAGCTTTTTCTTGTACTAATAAAGCACCAATAGCATGACCTCCTCCAAGTCCTTTAGCTAATGTGAATCCATCAGGTTCAATTTCTAGATTCTCATACCCCCACATTTTTCCAGTTCTTCCTACTCCACTCTGAACTTCATCGAGAATCAAAAGAGAATTATTTTGATTACAAATCTCTCTTAATTCTTTGAAAAATAATTTGTCTCCAGGGATTACTCCTCCTTCTCCTTGAATAGGTTCAATTAAAACCCCAGAAACTCTTTGGTTATTTTTTTGACATTCATCAATTAATTTTTTCACTGAAGCTATATCGTTGTATTTAAAAAATTTAAATCCTTTAACCATTGGCCCAAAACCTTCTTGATATTTGGGCTGACCAGTCGCGCTTAAAGTTGCGAGTGTTCTCCCATGAAAACTAGATTCAGCAGCAAGAATAAAAGTTTCTTTACCTGAAAATGTTGTGTTGCCGTATTTTCTTATTAATTTAATCGCTGACTCATTCGCCTCGGCACCACTATTGCAGAAAAAAACACTTTCTGCGCAACTCTCCTTAGTTAGATAATTACTTAATTCTTCTTGCTCTTCAATTTTATAAAGATTAGAAATATGCTGAACTTTTTTTAATTGAGCTAATAACTTTTTTCTAAGGATTCTATCGCTATGCCCAAGACTACACGTTGCTATACCAGCAACTGCGTCAAGATATTTCTTACCTTTAGTGTCCCAAAGCCAACAGCCATTACCTTTTTTAAAAGATATATCAAACCTTGTATAAGTATTCATCAAAGTGGGAGCGGTCGGACTTGAACCGACATACCCGAAGGTGCCGCATTTTGAGTGCGGTGCGTCTACCAATTCCACCACGCTCCCAAGGCTTTTCAGCTATAAACAACTGAGGTTACTATAGCAAAATTTTGTTTTTTTGCCCTCTGACAACTCTAGCGCATTAACCGCATTCCTTTTTAAAGGATTTGATATAAAGGTTTTTGTCTCTTAAATATAAAATTTCTAACATATAAATTATTTGTGGTATCAGCTAGGAGGTATAAATTTCAATTTTAAAATTAAATCTTAAATCAAACACATTCCTAAACAAATTACGCAAAAGATATAAGTTTATAAACAGTTTTGTGACGAAACTGTTACTTTATGAAGTAATTTAGAGTTCTTTTATGAATTAAGCTTCACAGATAGTAATACTATGTTATATTTCTTAGTATAAACGGATGAACAAATGACAATCATTAAATCAAAAAACAAAACTCAAAAATTATCTTTCAAACTTGCGCCTTATATTTTTATAGCAGTTGCTATTTTCACAGCTTTCGGCTCCACTAATGGTACATGGGTATGAAAAACTTAAATATCACTGGTTTAAATAAATATTGGTCGAATCGTTTTTTAGTATTATCTTTTCTACTTTTGGGCTGCTTCTCACTTGCTAATGTTGCTTACGTTTAATTTAAGCAACATTCAAATCTATATCTGAGTTTCCTGTAGCAAAATTTTTAATTTGATCTCTCGAATCAACAATATATTCTCTCTTTACTCTTGCACCTAATTTTACTAATTTAGTCTCGAAACTTTCATAGCCTCTATCTAAATGGTGGAGACCATAAACATAACTAGTATTTCTAGAGGTTAAAGCAACGATTATTAACGCAGCTGAAGATCTTAAGTCTGAACCAACTAAATTCATTCCTTTCAATTTGTTGACTCCAGTTATATTCGCAGTGTTATTATCAACTGTAATTGAAGCCCCCATCTGATTTAAAAAGTTAACGTGAGTCATTCTATTTTCAAAAATTGTTTCTGTGATCTTAGATCTCCCTTTAGCAATAGACATTAGAGCCATAAATGGAGCCTGTAAGTCGGTAGGGAATCCTGGAAATGGAGCGGTTTTTATATCTACTGCTTTAATCTTATTACTTTTTATTGAAATCGAATTTCCTTTTATTATTATTTTACTGCCACTTTCTTCTAGCTTATTTAATACTGCCTCCAAGTGATTTGGAATTATTGGAGAAACTGTAATTGAAGATGAAGTTGCAGCAGCAGCTATTAAAAAAGTTCCTGCTTCAATTCTATCCGGGATTACTTTATGAGTACAGCCATGAAGTTTTGGCACTCCATCAATAATTATTTTTTCTTTACCAGAGTCATAAATTTTTGCTCCCATTTTATTTAACATCTGACATAAATCTTGAATTTCAGGCTCCCTTGCCGCATTTTTAATCACAGTTCTGCCCTCTGCTAAGGATGCTGCCATTATTAACGTTTCAGTAGCCCCAACACTTGGACAATTTAATCTTATATTTGCACCAAATAGTTTACTTTTCTTCTCGACTAGTTTTGCCTTTACGACATCTCTATCGATAATAACTTCTGCACCTAGTGCCCTTAGCCCATTTATATGCTCGTTGATAGGTCTTTCACCAATATTGCACCCGCCAGGTAAAGGTATTGAAGCCTCCCCAAATCTTGTTAATAATGCTCCAATACAAAAGAAACTAGCTCTTAATCCATTTACAAGTTCATATGGAAGTTCTTGTACGGATATATTCTTTGAATCAATGATTAATTGATGATCTTTATTATGTAATTTAACCCCTAAATTCTTTAATATATTTCCCATTTTCTCAATATCAGTAAGAAGAGGGACATTATCTAATGTGATTTTTTCGTCAGTTAGTAATGATGCCGCAAGTAATACTAATGCGGAATTCTTTGCACCACTTATTCTCACCTTCCCTCTTAAGGTATTTTGGCCAATAATCTTTAAATGTTGAGATTTAAGATATGACTTATTGCTGCTTTCGCAAACCATTAAGAATTTTTTTATTGGTTTAATAATGACAAACTAAACATAGTAAGTCCACCCTGTGTTACGCGATGAATATTAACAAATACTAAAGAGTGTAAATTTAAATGGCTAAAAATTAAGATTCCCAAAAAAAATAATTGATCAAAATATTTAAATAACTAAAATATATTTAATATCAAAATTATCTCAAATTACTATAGAAAATATTTTCCCAAAAATAACTAGTAAAAGTAATGCTTTAGTTAAAAAATTTAGATCGTATAAAAAAGGACTTAATACAAAGGATAAAGATTATTTTTGTATTGAAGGTACTCATTTGATCGAAGAAATTCTGAAGTCTGGTAATTATCCCTCCAAAATATTAGCTACTGAAAAATGGCTTGATAAAAATGAGGATCTTTATCATAAGATTGATCAATCATTAATAATTGTAGTATCAGAAGAAGTTTTAGCTTCAGCAGTATCTACAAAAAATCCCGATGGAGTAGCAGCTTTGGTGGAGATTTCATCAATACTTAATTTTGACTTTAATAATATTGAAGATGACTTTATTCTTGTCCTTGATAGGATTCAAGACCCTGGGAATATGGGAAACCTTTTTAGAACAGCTTTAGCAGCTGGTGTTAAAAAGATATTATTAGCGGGAGGGGCGCACCCCTTAGGTCAAAAGGTATTAAGAGCATCTAGCGGATCTGTTTTTCATCTCCCATTTAAAAGATTTGATGGTACTGAAGAGGAAATAATTAATTCTTTATTGTCATCATTAGATCAATTTTCAAAGAACGGGTTTCAAATAATTTCTACAAGTAGCCATAATAAAAATCCTAATAAATCTCAAAAACCATATTGGGAAATTGATTGGTCTAAACCAACTGCACTCATCTTGGGTAATGAAGGTAATGGTATTCATAAAAGAATTCAAGAAGCTTTTAATGAAACAATTACTATTCCGCATAGTGAGCTAGTAGAATCATTGAATGTGGCTTGTGTTGCAGTTCCATTATTACTTGAACGAAAAAGAGTCGCATATACTTCTACTTCAAGAATACAAAAGTGACTGATCCAAATTTTGACTTTGATTTGATAGTAATTGGTGCAGGATATGGAGGATTTGATGCCGCCAAGCATGCTGCAGAAAAAGGTCTTAAAGTTGCCATCATAGAGTCTGGAGATATGGGAGGTACTTGCGTCAATAAAGGATGCGTACCTTCCAAAGCTATTTTGGCAGCAAGTGGAAAAGTTAGAGAAATAGCCAATTATGAACATTTAGCAAAGTTTGGTATTCATGCTTCCCCTGTTAGATTCGAAAGATCAAAAATTGCTGATCATGCTAATAATTTGGTCTTAAATGTTAGAGAAAATTTAACAAAAACCCTCAAAAGAAGTGGAGTTGAAATTATTTTAGGATTTGGAAGACTTGAGGGTAATCAAAAAGTAGGAGTAAGAGACAACAATGGAATTGATAGGATCTTTACCTGTGAAAATACAGTTCTAGCGACAGGTTCTTCTCCCTTTGTACCTCCTGGAATAACTTTAGATAATAGAACAGTTTTCACAAGTGATGAAGCCGTCAAACTTGAGTGGCTCCCTAGATGGATAGCCATTATTGGGAGTGGATATATAGGTTTAGAATTCGCTGATGTATATACCGCTCTAGGTTGCGAAGTGACCATGATTGAGGCTTTGGAAAATATAATGCCTACTTTTGATCCGGATATTACAAAAATAGCTAAGAAAAATCTTATCCAATCAAGAGATATTGATACAAAATCTAATGTATTTGCGACTAAGATTACCCCTGGATGCCCTGTGAAAATAGAACTAACAGATGCAAAATCTAAGGAAATTGTAGAAAACTTAGAAGTTGATGGCGTTCTTGTGGCTACTGGTAGGAGTCCTAATAGTAAAAATCTCAATCTTGATTCAGCTGGTATCGAAACTATAAAAGGTTATATTCCTATTGATGATCAAATGAGAGTTTTAAATGGCGAAAAAGTAATACCTAATGTTTGGGCCGTTGGCGATGTTACTGGCAAACTTATGCTTGCACATACAGCAGCAGCTCAAGGAACAATTGCTGTTGAAAATATATGTGGTGAGAATATTGAAATTAATTATAGGAGTATTCCAGCTGCAACATTCACTCATCCTGAGATAAGTTCGGTAGGCTTATCTGAAACTGATGCTAAAGAAATAGCTATCAAAGATGGTTTTACTTTAGGAGTTGTGAAGAGCTATTTTAAAGCTAATTCCAAGGCATTAGCAGAATTAGAAAGCGATGGAATTCTTAAGTTACTTTTCAATAAAGACAGTGGCAAAGTATTAGGTGCTCATATCTTTGGGATGCACGCAGCTGATTTGATTCAAGAAATTGCAAATGCAATCTCTAGAAACCAAGATGTAATTCAACTAGCTACTGAAGTACATACTCACCCTACTCTTAGTGAAGTAGTAGAGGTTGCATATAAACAGGCAGCTTCTCAAGTAAAATAATTGATTTGTTTATGGAAATAAGACGTAGGCCACCAAACCCAACAGTTAGGGTAGAAAACTTAGAATATGCTGTTCCTCATAGAGAGGCAAAAGCAAAAAATATCCTTGAAGAAATTGTTTGGCACAAAGATACTGAAATCAAAAATTTTAAGAAAATAATCTCCCTTGAAGATCTAATTAAAAAACTTGATAAAGTTTCTCCTCCAAAAGATTTTTTTAAAAGTATTTTACATTCCAAAATTAAACCGGGAGTTATTGCTGAGATTAAAAAAGCTAGTCCTAGTAAAGGTGTTATTAGAGAAGATTTTAATCCAAAAGAAATTGCTTCTTGTTATGAAAGGTCTGGTGCCTCCTGTATCTCGGTATTGACTGATAAAAGGTTTTTTCAAGGAAGTTATGAAATACTTCAGGATGTCAGAAAAGTGACTAATCTGCCTTTGCTTTGCAAAGATTTTATTATTTCTGCTTATCAAGTATATAAAGCGAGAGTATCGGGGGCTGATGCGATATTACTAATTGCTGCAATCTTAAGCGATGATGATTTATTTTATTTGAAGAAAATTGCAGATAATTTAAAGATGAGTGTTTTAGTTGAAGTTCATGATGGTAAAGAACTTGAAAGAATATTGAGTTTGAAATCATTTAATTTAATAGGAATAAATAATAGAAACTTGAAGACTTTTAAAACTGATCTAAAAACATCAATAGGAATAATGAGTAACTATTCGGATATATTTTTAAAACATAATATTATTCCTATTAGTGAATCTGGAATAAATAACTCTGAAGATTTAAATACTCTCAATTCGATTGGAATTAAGGGAGTTTTAATTGGCGAAAGGTTTATGAGGGAAAGTGATATTGAAAACTCTTTTAAGAAATTATTTAACTCAATTTAATTAAAGCTTGATATTTGTGCTATAAAAATGAGTATTGTTAAGTTGTATTTTATATATAAATGCAGGTTGTAATAGTAACTGGAATTCTTGCTGGATTTATTCATGTGGTAAGTGGTGCTGATCATCTTATTGCAATGGCCCCATCATCAATTACCAGTCCAAAAATTGCTGCAAGGAATAGTATCTCATGGGGGTTGGGACACTCTTCAGGAGTTATTATTTTAGCCTTCTTAGCAATTTTTATAAAAGATATTGCCCCTTTAAGTAAATTTTCCAACTTTGCTGAATTTTTAGTTGGAATCTCACTTCTTGTTGTTGGAGTCTTTGCGATAAGAAATTCTTTACATCTAAACATTCACTCACACTCTCATCAACACAATGGCATAGCTCATCATCATTTGCATTTTCATAGTGATGACAAAAAAAAACATAATAAGCATTCTCATGCATTGACAGGTTTAGGATTACTTCATGGTTTGGCAGGTGGCTCTCATTTTCTCGCAGTACTTCCAGCATTAGCTTTACCTCTTCCTAATGCATTGGCTTATTTAATTTCATATTTGAGCGGTTCATTAGCAAGTATGATTTTATTTACTTGCCTAATATCTGTTACAACTTTAAATGCAGGACAAAAATTTATTAGAAATTTAATAGCTTTTGCTGGTGGATTATCTTTTTCTATGGGCTTATTTTGGGTCCAAAAAAGTACTGTTCTATTTTTAACCTAGAAGATTTTTTTAATTTTTGAAGTAACTATTCCAATAACTTTATCATTACTAATTAATCCAAATTTATTGCTGTCATCACTGAATGCGATATTATCTCCAAAAACTTCGATACTATTTTGACTTACATTTTTTACTCTTTTAATCAACCTAATATTTTTAAGAGGGTGATAGAAAACTACTATTTGACCAACTTTCAAAAGTGATTTGTTTTTTATATATTTCTTAAAAAAAACGATTTCACTTTCTTTTAAACTTGGCAGCATAGAATCGCCTCTAACAATTGCAGTTTTTCTAAATCCAAAAAATAAAGCAATTAAATCGTAAAAATTTTTAAAAATAATTAAACTAGCTAGCTTTTACAAAAGCATCACTTCTACCTTTTGATTCCCAGAAGATATTATGTATTTTTTCTACATAACTCATTAATTCTTCTGCTTGAGTCAGATCAATACTAACTTTGCAAGCACTACATAATTTCGCGGCTTTCCAAATTGTTTCATGAAGATCTGGATAAGTTTCTAAGTGAACGGGTTTAAAATAATCTGTCCATAAGATTAGAATTTCTTTCTTAGTTTCTTTAGCTTGCTCCTCTTTTACAGCCACAAATCTAGAAAACGTATTGCTGTAAGCTGCCCAATCTCCTGAGTCTGTACTTGAAGGAGGAGTAAGAGCAATCAACTTCTTCGTCATTGCTAATACTGCTTCAGCAGCGACTCTTGTAGAAGCGGGATCATAAACACCACATGGACCGTCACAGTGAGCATGAACTTCCAAAGTAGAACTTTTATTTAAAAGGGAATTGATTAATTTAGTTAACATTCGTTTTTTTATATTTGAATATATATTACTTCTAGATTAACTAAATTGAAAAGTTTTAGATGTTTTTTCTTACTTTAATTGACTTTTAATAATTCAACTTCAAAAATTAAAGTTGCATTTGCAGGAATTACATTTCCTGCTCCTCTTGATCCGTACCCTAGCTCAGGAGGAATTGTTAATTTTCTTTTACCACCAACTTTCATTCCTGCTACTCCTTCATCCCAACCTTTAATTACTCTCCCTGCACCTAATGGGAAACTGAATGGCCCTCTACCAATACTGGTATCAAATTGGGTTCCATCTTCTAATGTTCCGGTGTAGTTAACAGAAACTGTTTGTCCAGAGTTTGCTTCATCTCCCTCTCCATTGACTATATCTACAATAATTAAACCACTGTCTGTAGTTCTTGAGTTGCTTTCTTCTTGTGTTTCTTCTGCCATAGCGAAAAGTATTGGGTTTGGATCTGATGGATCTAGTTCAAATATATTGGTATTTGAAACATTAGATGATTTTGTAATAGGTGTTTTATTTACGAATTCAGTTTTTGATTCAGCGGCATTAACAACCTGAGGGGAGTTAAATTGACTAAACAGAGTTAATGAAAGGCAAAATACAAAAATCGTAAAACTAATTAAAACTTCTTTCACTTAATTTTAAAAGTTACTACATTTAATACTACAGATAAAGGTACAATAATATATCTTTTTAAAAGAATTAATTTAGAAATTTTATATTGTTGATTAACTCTCAAAATAAGAAGTTTAATAAATATTTTTATCCATGCTTGGGAGGCATCTTTGGAGGAATTGCTACATCAACACACTTTTGGTTACTTTTTATGCCATTATCCTTATTTATTTTATGGAGTAGAAGTGATAAAAAATTAGCAAACTTTCTTTGGGGTTTTTTCTTTATTTTGGTAAGTCATTCTTGGCTTTATGAACTTCACCCAATGACTTGGTTAGGTTTCTCATGGATATCAAGTTTAATTATTTCTATTTCAATCTTGTTAGGTTGCTCTTTGTTAGGAGGAATATTGGTTTATTTATGGGGTCTTTTAGGTAAAAGAATTCTCCAACGAAAAGATATCTCTAATATGAACTCTTTGACATTAGCTGTAAAAGTTTTATTGTTATCTGTTGCCTGGGGTATAGGTGAATTCATTCTTTCTCAAACTTCTCTTTTTTGGATAGGTTTGGGCGAAGGAATTGTTCCTGGAGATTTGTATCTTGCGGGTTTAGCAAGATGGATCGGTGCCAGTGGCCTATGTGTAGTGCAATTAATTATAGGTTTTTGGATATATCTAATTTATGAGAAATGGAAAAGAAAATACCATTTTAAAAAAACATTCCTATTTGGGCTTTTAATTATCGTTATTTTACATTTACTTGGAGGTTTAACAAATCAAATTAGTAGGAATAATGAATATCCAGTAGCCCTATGGCAGACTAATATGCCCACAAGAGAAAAAACGAATTTTAATAGTCAATATATAAATGATAAGTTGATTTCTGCTCAGAAAATTGCTCTATCAAATAATGCAAAACTCCTTATTACACCCGAAGGGACTTTAAATAATAATTTTAATTTAAATTTCAAAAGCAAGATTTGGATGTTGGCAGGAGGTTTTAGAAACTCTAAAAATGGCCTAAGAAGTTCCTTACTTGGATATCAAATTGGGGACGAAACTTATTCATCTTTTATTGATAAACATAGACTTGTACCTTTGGGGGAGAAAATTCCAGGATTCTTAAATATTTTCTCAAGAGGACTATCGGCAGTAGGAGGTATTCAGCCAGGATCGAATTCAAGGTTTTTTAAATGGAAATTTACTCAGCCACTTGCAATAGCAATTTGTTACGAAATTGCTGATGGATTTAAAATAAGAAATGCTATAAATAGTGGTGCAGAACTAATAATTTCAGCAGCTAACTTAGATCCTTATCCAAGGAAGCTTCATAATCAATTTCTATCTTTGGCAAGAATAAGAAGTATAGAAAATAAAAAAGATAATATAATTGTTTCAAATACTGGTCCTTCAGGATTAATAAGTGAAGACGGAAGAATAATTAAACTCTTGGATCCTAAGACTGAGCAAAATGATGTTGTAAATCCTAATTTTTCTACTGAAAAAACTTTCTACACAAAATATGGGGATAGAACTTTGTTCTTATTATTTATGTTTTTAATAGGATTAAATTTATATTTTGGAAAATTCACAAATTAATCCGCCTCCTAATAATATTTCATCTTTATAAAAAACTGCAGCTTGCCCTGGAGTTATAGAACTTTGGTTATCTTCGAAAATTAATTTAAACTTTTTAGTCATGTTGTCTACATTTTTTACAGGAACTAAAATTCCTTTTACTGGCTCACTCCTATATCGTATTTGTGCTTCTACTTCTATTTCTTTTAAAGGCTCTTCAATTGAAACCCAGTTGACATTTTTTATTATGGCCTCTCTTTTAAAAAGGTCATTTTTATTTGCGACATAAACTATATTTTTTTGCTTATCTAAACTTTCCACATATAAAGGCTCTGGCCACGCAATACCCAAACCTTTTCTTTGCCCAATTGTGAAATGTTGAATACCATTATGAGTGCCAAGAATTTCTCCATTAATATGCTTAATTTTCCCCTCTTTAGGTTCAATATGATTATCAATAAATTTTTGCATAGATCCATAATGTTCAACTAAACATAGATCTTGACTTTCTGGTTTTTTTGCTGTTCTAAGTCCTAATCTTAAGGCCTCTTTTCTTGTCTCTTCTTTTTTAAGATTTCCGAGCGGAAGTATTAATCTGCTTAATACTTCTTGGGAAAGACTATAAAGAAAATAACTTTGATCTTTATTTCTATCAGCCCCCCTCAGGAGTAAGAAATCTTTGAATTGGAAATTTTCAAAGTTTTTAATGTTTTCGTATGAACTTTTTTGAACTCTTGCGTAGTGACCAGTGGCAATATAGGTAAACTCCTTTTGTTTAATAACAAAATTGAGCATTTCTTCAAATTTTACATTTTTATTACACATGGAGCATGGAAGTGGAGTGACCCCCGATTCATACCCCTCTGTAGTCTTTTTAACAACTTCCCTTTCAAAAATTTCTCTTGAATCCAATATATTATGATTGATTCCTAAATCTTCACACAGACCTGCAGCGTCAACTAATCCTTCCGAACAACAAGAGCCCTCTCCTTTCATTAACCAAAGAGTTAGTCCTTCAACTTTCCAACCTCCCTCCATAAGAAGAGCTGCTGATAGCGAACTATCTACTCCACCGGAGAGACCAACAATAATTTTTTTTTGTTTTTTAGATTTATTATTTATAGAGGTACAGTTCTCTAATTTTTTATCCTTTAAAATCTTTAACATGTAAATTTAAAATTTTGAAAAGTTTTTAATAGCTTTGAACTAATTATGAAAGAAATTGGATGGCCAACAATTGACTCTAAACATCTAGTTGTTTATTCAGAGCAAATGTTGGATTTAGAAAATGAAATTTTTTCTCAAGGAATGCCTCAAGAGGCTTTGATGGAAAAGGTTGGGATTCAGATGTCTAAATGGCTTTTGAAAAGAAAATCTCTTTTAAAGGAGGGAGTAGTAGTTTTCCTAGGACCTGGAAATAATGGTGGGGATGGGGCCGTAATTGCTAAAGAGCTTTTTTTAAAGGGTTATCTAGTTAAATTATGGTGCCCATTTCCTTTAAAAAAAACATTAACGATTAACTATGTAAATTATATTACATCTATTGGAGTAGAAAAATTAGGAGAACCCCCCAATCCTGAAGGGAAACATTTATGGATTGATGCTATTTTCGGAAATAATCAAAAAAGAAAAGTTGATGAGGACTTAATTGAATTATTTAATAAAAAATTTGAAAAAAAATCTGGTAATGTTGTAAGCATAGATGTTCCCACTGGTTTATGTCCTAATTCTGGGAAACCCTTCTTAAAAAATGCTGTAAGAGCGAATTATAATTTAGTTGTCGGACTTAATAAGATTGGATTATTACAAGATACGGCATTACCTTATATTGGCGAATTACATCACATAGATATAGGTATATCTAGAAGTCATTTATGTGATTTAGAAAGTAAGGTTTTGAAAATTACTTATCAAGATTTAAGAACAATTAGTCTTCCTTTATTATCAAAAAGCTCAAGTAAATATAAAAGAGGTAGAACATTACTAATTGCGGGAAGTGAAAGATATCCTGGGGCAGCACATCTAGCTTTAAAGGGTGCCATTTCAAGCGGGGCAGGATTCGTATCAGCAATAATCCCTGATTTAGTTTCAAAATCTATTTGGCAAGTTGAACCAGAAGTAGTAGTTAAAGGAAGACTTACTAGCGACCTAAATGGAAATTCAATTTTATTCGATGCATTAAAGAATATTGACTTTTCTGATTATGATTCAATAGTTATTGGCCCAGGAATTGGCTTGAATGAGGATGACTGGGAAAAATCAACACAGTACTTATTGGATTTAAAAGGTTTATTGATTCTTGATGCGGATGCACTTAATAGAATTTCTAAATCAAATCTGGGACCTAAATTTTTCTTAGAAAGAAAGTCTGAGACTTGGATTACTCCTCATAATAAAGAATTTGTGAGATTATTCCCTGAGTTTGATTGTACTAACAAAGTTGAACTAGCTATAAAAGCTGCTAAAGAATTTGATATAAGTATTTTATTAAAAGGAGCAAATAGTGTTATTGCAAATAATGAAAATGCATGGCAACTTTTTGGAACAGATGCTGAGACTGCAAGAGCGGGTTTAGGAGATCTTTTATCTGGATTTATTGGTGGATGTTCAGCAATAGAATTGTCCTCTTTCAAAGATTATATTAGGACTGAATCTTTAGCAAAATACGTTTTTTTACACTCTTTAGCGGCATCAAAGTGTAAAAAAGGATCAAATGCCTCTTTGATAGGAGACAAGTTATCAAAGTTAATGAGAAAAACAAAAACGAGGCTAATGTTATGAAAGAAACAATTATAAGGAGTTTTTTATAGTTTTTAACACATAACTGCACAATTTATACCTGAAATCTGAAGCAGGTATTAAGTAATCGTGTATTTCCCAAAAAGTATAGGAAAGTTTTAATACCTCAATTTAGGTTTAAAAAATGTCATCATCAGTATCAACATCAACTGAACCGCAAAAAAGAAGAGGCAACGACCCTATTAGTTGGTATTTATCTAATATTGGTAGGGTTCCTTTATTAACCCCTGCTGAAGAAATTGAATTGGGTAACCAAGTCCAAAAAATGATGGTTTTAACTGAGGACGGTCAACTAAACGAAAAAACAAAAGAATTTCCTCCTCAAGATAAAAGAACAATTAAAATTGGAAGAAGAGCAAAAGAGAGAATGATGAAAGCTAATTTAAGGTTGGTTGTTAGTGTTGCAAAAAAATATCAAGGTAAAGGATTAGAACTTTTAGATCTTGTTCAAGAAGGTTCGTTAGGTTTGGAGAGAGCAGTTGAAAAGTTTGATCCTACAAGAGGTTATAAATTTTCTACTTATGCCTTTTGGTGGATTCGCCAAAGTATGACAAGAGCTATAGCCTGCCAATCCAGAACTATTCGTTTACCGGTTCACTTAAGTGAGAGACTTGCCACTATTAGAAAAATAAGTAGGGAATTAGCTCATAAACTTGGAGCAATGCCAAGTAGAATTGAAATTGCTGAAGCAATGGAAATTGATGTAGAGGAACTTGATTCTGTATTAAGACAAGCTCTATCTACAAGTAGTTTGGACGCACCTGTAAATGGAGATGATGGCAGAAGTTTCTTAGGTGATCTCATCGCGGATAGTAACAATGAAGAGCCCCTAGATCAAGTTGAGCAAAAAATGCATCAAGAGCAGTTAGGGAAGTGGTTAAGTCATTTAAGCGAACAAGAACAACATGTTCTGAAGTTAAGATTTGGGTTAGATGGTAATGAGAGACATACCTTAGCAGAAATAGGCAGGTTATTAGAAGTCTCCAGAGAAAGAGTAAGACAAGTGGAACTAAAGGCTCTTAGAAAACTAAGAAATTTAACAAGAAAATTACCTAGTGGGATTTAATTTAATCTTCAGCCCAAATATATTTAGTTAATTCGTTAGAGGGCGGTTCTGGAGCATCTAAAGCATTTTTAACAGATTCAGAGATTTCTAAATCTATTTTTTTTTCTATGTTTTTTAATTCCTCTTCTTTAGCAAGATCTCCCTCTACCATTTGATTAGCTAATTTCTTAATAGGATCTCTTTTGGCCCAGAACTCTTTTTCTTCTTCAGCTCTTAATTCATCTGGATCAGCTAAAGAATGCCCTCTGAATCTGTAAGTTAAACATTCTAGTAAAGTGGGCCCCTCTCCAGCTCTCGCTCTTTCAACAGCTCTTTGAGCAGCTCCCCTTACAGCTAATACATCCATTCCATCAACTTCCTCCCCATGCATCCCGAAAGCTGATGCTTTTCTCCATATTTCTGGGTTGCTTGTAGCTCTGTCATGAGCCATCCCAATAGCCCATTTATTATTTTCAACTACAAAAATTATTGGTAATTTCCATAATTGAGCCATATTCAAACATTCAAAGAATTGTCCATTATTACAAGTCCCATCTCCAAAGAAAGCAGCTGTTACGGAGTCACTTTGATTGTCACCAGCAACTTCTTTTTTGTATTTACTTGAAAAAGCTGATCCCAAGGCAACTGGAATACCCTCTCCAATAAAAGCATATCCTCCTAATAGATGATGCTCTTTTGAGAATAAATGCATAGAACCTCCTCTGCCTTTACTACATCCTGTTGCTTTACCAAATAATTCACTCATTACTTCAAAAGATGGAACACCTGCACTAAGCGCATGAACATGATCGCGATAGGTACTGCAAAACCAGTCATGTTTTCTTTTCATTGCACCTATCACACCAGTGCTGATTGCTTCTTGGCCGTTATAAAGATGTACGAATCCAAACATCTTGCCTCGGTAGTACATCTCAGCACATTTATCTTCAAATCTTCTGCCAAGCGTCATATCTTCATAGAGAAATAATCCTGTTTCACGATCTAACTTCGCTTTTTTAACGTCCTGAAGATTTGAAATTCTTTCTACGTGTGTTTCCAAGAAAATACCTTAATGAAGTTTTGATTTGTTAACATTCTAAGCTTCAATGGACGATTTTCATGTTTTTTTTTAATAACTCTCCAAGACCTTATGAAAAAAAAATATAAATTGATAAAATTTATTTAAAGGATTTTCAATAGGATATTTGTTTGGAACTTCCATTAGACCACTTTCGTTTAATAGGTGTAAGCCCCTCAGCAACATCTGAGGAAATATTAAGGGCTTTTCAATTGCGCTTGGATAAAACTCCTGGTGAAGGATTCACATACGAGGTTTTAACTCAAAGATCGGAATTGCTTCGCCTTACTGCAGATTTGCTTACAGATCCAGATAGTAGAAGAGATTACGAAAATTTATTACTAAATGGAGCATCAGGTTTAGATTTATCTTCAAATAGAGAGGTTGCAGGATTAATTCTCCTTTGGGAATCTGGCTCTTCTAAAGAAGCCTTCAAAATAACAAGAAAAGCATTGCAACCCCCTCAAACTCCTGCTTTGGGTAGCAGTAGAGAAGCTGATCTTACGTTGTTAGCTGCTTTGACATCTAGAGATGCTGCAATACAAGAGCAAGATCAAAGATCTTATTCAAATGCTGCAGATTTTTTACAAGAAGGCATACAGCTTCTTCAAAGAATGGGAAAGCTAGGGGAATTACGGAAAACTCTTGAGGAGGACTTAGTATCGCTTCTTCCGTATCGAATTCTTGATTTGTTGAGTAGAGATATAAATGAATATGAGTCGCATAAAAAAGGTTTAAGTATGCTGGAAAATTTAATAATCAAAAGAGGTGGATTAGAAGGGAAAAATAAATCTGAATATAATGATTATTTAAATCAGCAAGAATTTGAATCTTTCTTTCAACAAATAAAGCCGTTCCTGACTGTTCAGGACCAGATAGATTTATTTTTAGAATTACAAAAAAGGGGTTCAAGTGAAGCTGGATTTTTAGCTTTTTTATCTTTAACAGCAATTGGTTTTGCGAGAAGAAAACCTGCAAAATTATTCGAAGCTCGAAAAATATTAAAAAAACTAAATTTATCAGGACTTGACTCAATGCCCTTAATAGGTTGCCTAGACTTACTTTTGGCAGATGTTGAGCAATCCTCTGCAAGGTTTTTAAGTAGTTCGGATGAAAAGTTAAGAGATTGGTTAAATAATTATCCTGGTGAAAAATTAGAAGCAATATGTATTTTTTGTAAAAATTGGTTAGAAAATGATGTTTTGGTTGGTTATCGGGATATTGATTTAAAAGAAATCGATTTAGATTCTTGGTTTGAAGATAAAGAAATCCAAGAATTTATTGAGCAAATAGAAAAAAAATCAAATAGAACTGTATTTAAGTCTGGGCCTCAAAATCAACCGAATTTTAAAGTTCAAGAATCTCTAAAAGATTTAATTACTGATCCTGATTCCAATTCTGATGATTTTGAAGAAGGCCGATTACCTTTGCCTGGAGGAGTAAGAGCAGATGATCAAGAAGTTATTGAAGAAAATATTTATACAGATGAGATTATTAAAAATAAATCAATAGAGTTTTATAAGTACGCAATAGAAAAAATTGCCGAATTTAAATTTTTATTTGGAGAAGCGTTAGAGAAATATAGAATATTTAATAAATCACCCTACCTAACATATCTCTATGCTTTCTTGATTTTATTTGCGTTTGGTCTAGGTGTGGGACTTATAAGAAATAATTTCAAAAAACCTACGCAGGAAAAGGAAATAATTGGTAACTCATTATTGATAAATGAAAATAAGGATGTCTTTAATGAAGTTTTAAATCAAGATGATAAAAAAAAAGTTCTCGATAACTCAAAAATTAATCTCTCAGAAACTAAGACAAAAATATCTTTTTCGGGAGGAGAAATAAGAACGGCTTCTCCCTCCCTAGAACAAATTAAATACTTAATAAATACTTGGCTTAGTAATAAGAGTGATTTTTTATCAGGGAAAAGTGAAATTAATTTATCAAAAATAGTACAAAATGATTTGATTAATAGATTAACGAAGGAAAGACAACTTGATATTGAAAAAGGTATCTACAAAAATATCAATACCAATATTGAAAACATTATACTTTTAACTCAAACGGCATCCAGAATATCAGTATCAGTTGACTTGAAATATACAGAAAAAATATTAAAAACAGATGGAGAATTGATAAATGAAACTACTTTTACTCCTTTTTTGAAAGTTAAATATATTTTAGGTTACTCAAATAACTCCTGGAAATTAGTTGACTACATAAGTGGTGTTTAGGACTAGCTTTAAGTATCAACTATAATGTTTAAAGAAATTAACTATTAATAATGTTTGATGAACTCTCTTCACGCTTTGAAGACGCCGTTAAGGGTTTAAGAGGTGAAGCCAAAATTAGCGAAAACAATATTGATGATGCTTTAAAGCAAGTTAAAAAAGCATTATTAGATGCTGATGTTAGTTTATCGGTGATTAAAGAATTTGTTTCAGATGTAAAAGATAAAGCTATTGGGGAAGAAGTCGTAAGAGGTGTTAATCCTGGACAGAAATTTATTGAAGTAGTTAATAAAGAATTAATTAATATTATGGGAAATGAGAATTCCCCATTAAACGAAAAAGATACTCCACCTACTGTTATTTTGATGGCAGGTTTGCAAGGTGCTGGAAAAACTACAGCAACAGGTAAGTTAGGCCTTTATTTGAAAGAAAAAGAGAAAAAGGTTTTATTAGTGGCCGCTGATATTTATAGACCTGCAGCTGTTGAACAACTTAAGACAATTGGTAATCAGTATGATTTAGAAGTTTTCTCTGCGAAAGAAAAAAATAGCAAGCCTGAAGAAATAGCAAAGGATGCTTTGAGTTATGCTAACGCAAATAATGTAGATACCTTAATTGTTGATACCGCAGGAAGATTGCAAATAGATGAATCAATGATGAGTGAAATGGTTCGAATCAAAGAAGTTACAAAGCCTGATGAAGTTTTATTGGTTGTCGATTCTATGATTGGACAAGAAGCCGCTGACTTGACGAAGTCATTTCATGAAAAGGTGGGGATCTCGGGGGCTATATTAACGAAGTTGGATGGCGATTCAAGAGGTGGGGCTGCACTTTCAATTAGAAAAATAAGTGGAAAACCAATTAAATTTTTAGGAACTGGTGAAAAGATAGAAGCATTGCAGCCATTCCATCCTGAGAGAATGGCAAGCAGAATCCTGGGAATGGGAGACGTATTAACACTTGTTGAAAAGGCACAAAAAGAAGTTGAGCTTGCTGATGCGGAAGTAATGCAAAAGAAACTTCAAGAGGCAACATTTGACTTTAATGATTTTGTTAAGCAAATGAGGTTAATGAAGAGAATGGGATCTCTTGGAGGCTTAATCAAATTAATACCAGGGATGAATAAAATTGATGATGGAATGATAAAAAATGGGGAAGAACAATTAAAAAAAATTGAATCAATGATCTCTTCTATGACTTTAGAAGAGAAGCAAAAGCCAGAAGTCCTTGCGGCTCAACCATCTAGAAGACAAAGGATTGCTCAAGGTAGTGGATATCAAGCAAAAGATGTTGATAAAGTACTTGCTGATTTTCAAAGAATGAGAGGCTTTATGAAACAAATGTCAAATGGTGGGATGCCAGGAATGGGTGGAATGCCAGGAATGGGTGGAATGCCAGGAATGGGCGGAATGCCAGGAATGGGTGGGATGCCAGGAATGGGTGGAATGCCAGGAATGGGCGGAGGAAATGGTAATAAATCATTTAAAAAACAAAAATCAAATAAAAAGAAAAAAGGTTTTGGGGATTTATAGTTTATGAATAGCTACCTTCAAATGATATTATTAAGTAATCTGTACTAATTTAAAATGATTAAATTGCGCCTTAAGCGCTTTGGAAAGAAAAAAGAAGCAAGTTTCAGGATCGTTGCATGCAATAGTACTTCCAGAAGAGATGGAAGACCTCTTCAAGAATTAGGTTTTTACAATCCAAGAACTAAAGAAACAAGGCTTGACACAGAAGCATTAAGAATCAGGCTTACTCAGGGAGCACAACCTACCGATGTTGTAAGAACTTTATTAGAAAAAGGTGGATTATTAGAAAAGAAAGTTAGACCTTCCATAGCTATTGGTAAGGCTAAGTTGGAAAAAGAAAAGATTGCAAAGGCCAAGAGTAAAGAAGCTGAAAGTGATAGTAAAGAAGCTGAAAGCTAAAAAATTGTTGAATTCTTTTTTACATATTAACTAAATGAAAGAAGTTTCCAAAACTGGTCACTTCATAATAGATTTGCCAAGTTCGGATGCTGCCACTGCATTATCTGGTCCTGGCAATTCTTTTTTAAAAAAATTTGAATCTCTTACGGGTGTCTCCTTAACTATTAGGGGCCTACAACTTGAAATGAATGGAGTAATCCCTAATCTTGAAAGGGCATCTGCATTGGTAGAGCTAACAAGACCAATTTGGGAACAAGGATTAGAAGTCCCAGAAGTGGATCTTAAGGCTGCTCTAAGCTCATTAAATATGGGAGAATCTTCTTCTCATGCTGAGCTTGGGAAAAAGATTCTAGCCCGTTCAAAAGAAGGGAGATATTTAAGGCCTAGAACTATAAGACAAAAAGAATATGTTGAATCAATTGAGAACTTTGATTTAACTTTCGCTATTGGTCCAGCAGGTACGGGTAAAACATTTTTAGCGACGGTTTGTGCAGCTAGATTATTAAATGAGAAAAAAATCGAAAAAATTGTTTTAACAAGACCAGCTGTAGAAGCTGGTGAAAATTTAGGATTTCTGCCTGGAGATTTGCAGCAAAAAGTTGATCCATACTTACGCCCTTTGTTTGATTCTCTACATAGCATTTTTGGAACCGAAAAAACAAATTCATTAATTGATAAAGGCATTATTGAAGTCGCACCACTGGCATTTATGAGAGGAAGAACATTAGATAATTCTTTGGTTATTTTAGATGAAGCTCAAAATACTACCACTTCTCAAATGAGAATGTTTTTAACTAGATTAGGAGAGAGATCAAAGATGGTCGTTAATGGTGATATTACCCAAATTGATTTAAAAAATGAGCAGTTAAGTGGTTTGGTGGAAGCATCTAAAATATTTTCTAATACTGAAGGAATAAAGTTTTGTTATTTAACTGTTGAAGATGTAGTTCGACACCCTTTAGTTCAGAAAATTATTGAAGCTTATAAATAAAATATTACTTGGGTGAACCGTACACTGAAATATAAAAAATTTGGTAGAATAAAACCAATTTAAGGGTGTAAAAATGCCAGCAAGTAGTAATTTTAATCAAGCTATTCGCGATGCTCAAACTAGTTCAATCGTTGGACCAAATGTAGTACAGAAAGCTCTTCCTTATGTAGGAGGAGGAATGGTTTTAACTTCTTTAGGCGTATTAGCAGGTGTTTCACTGATAGCAACAAACCCCTCATTATTTCAGCCTTTATCAATTGTCGCTTTAATCGCTGAATTGGTTTTATTTTTTGTTGCAACAAGTGCTGCTAACAACGCGAACAATTCAAAAGCTCTTCCTTTGTTAACTGGATTCAGTTTATTAACTGGATTTACGTTAAGTGGAATAGTAGCTTTGGCAATCGGAACAATTGGTATTGGATCTGTTGGTACAGCTGCACTAGCTACAGGTATTACTTTTGTAATAGCTTCTTATACAGGTCAAAGGATGAGCGATAGTGTTGGACAAGCTCTAAGCGGAGTTGTTGGACTTGGCTTAATTGGTTTATTAATAGCAATGTTTGTTCAATTAATCGGGGGATTCTTTGCACCAGGAGTTTTTGGAGGCTCAGGTCTTGAACTGATGATCGCGGGATTCGGAACTGTTTTATTTGTCGCAATGTCTTTCTTGGATTTTTACACAATGCCAAGAAGATATAATGATGATCAATACCTAGCTGGAGCATTGGGTATGTATTTAACCTATATAAATTTATTTGTATTTATTTTAAGATTGATGATTGCACTTCAAGGCGGTGGAAGAAGAAATTAAAAATAATTAGCTAAACTTATACAATTCAAAAGCGTATAACTATCTACGCTTTTTTATCGTGCAATATCAAGAATTTGATGCTTTATAAATTGCTTTTGCTTTTCATTATATTTTTTTGAATTATCGAAGCTATTTCCAAGATTGTCTAAATCATTCATTATTTGATTAATATTTTTTGTAACAGACTTAGTTTCTAAAACTCGCAAAATGTTTTTACATCTCTCTGATATGTTTTCTGAATTCGATTTATATTCAAGATTATTGTCACTTTCATGAACAATTATTTGGGCAGAGCTCATAATTAGATTTTTAATTACTATTTCAACTACATCATCTCCAGCCTCTTGAAGTTTGAAAACAAATGAGAACGGAAGCTTATCTAATAAATAACAATTTTGATCTGACAATGCATAAGCAAAAAAACCTCTCAAACCGTTTTTTGTTTTAATTAGCTCTGCGACTCTATCCGCCAAAACTTCCTCACTTAAAAGATCTTCCCCCCATTCATTACACCATTGAGCAGATATATTTATTGCCTGAGTAAAAGAAGTTTCTTTTAATTTTATAGCTTTTTTTATCATTTTTGATCAGAATTTTATTATGGATATTTTAAAAGACTTTTGACTAATTATAAATCTGGTTTCGTAACTTTACTAGGAAGGCCAAATGTAGGGAAATCTACTTTAATAAATAAGTTAATTGGAGAGAAAATAACAATTACTTCTCCTGTTGCTCAGACTACTAGAAATAAATTAAAAGGAATACTTACTACAAAATTTGGGCAAATAATTTTTGTAGATACTCCTGGAGTTCATAAACCTCATCATCTTTTAGGCGAAATACTTGTGAAAAATGCTAAATCAGCAATAAATGGAGTAGATATGGTTGTTTTAGTTCTTGATTCAAGTGTTGAACCTGGGAGAGGTGATGAATACATAAAAGATTTTTTAGTTGCCAACAAAACTGAATTTATTGTTGCATTGAATAAATGGGATTTAGTGAATAAGGAATTCAAAAGTCTAAGATTAGATCAATATAGAAAAGTTTTTGGAACTAATAAAAAATTTCATATTATAAGTGCATCTGAAGGAGACGGGTGCTCTGAATTGATTGATATAATTTTAAATTTTCTCCCAATAGGACCAATGCTCTACGAGGAAGATACAATATGCGATCAACCTTTAGATAATTTATTAGCGGATTTAGTAAGAGAGCAAGTATTAATCAATACAAGGGAAGAAGTCCCCCATAGTGTTGCAGTAAACATAGAAAAAATTAAGGAAATTAAAAGAGATAAGGGTAAAAACTTTACGGCTATTTTGGCTACAATTATTGTTGAGAGAACAAGTCAAAAGGGAATTCTTATTGGTAAAAAAGGTTCTATGTTAAAGATTATCGGTCAGACTGCAAGATTAAATATGAAGAAGTTAATAAATGGTCCAGTTCACTTGGAGTTGTTTGTAAAAGTTGTTCCAAATTGGAGAAAAAAAGAATCAAAATTAATGGAGTTTGGTTATGAGGTGGATTATTAAATGACTCAATTCAATTTTGATGTGATTACTTTGTTTCCCAAAGCTTTTGAATCAATAAATAATTTAGGTGTCATAACAAGAGCTTTAGATAAAAATCTGATTAATGTCAACTTGCATGATTTAAGAGAATACGGAGAAGGTAATTATAGGCAAGTAGATGATAAGCCTTACGGGGGAGGTTCAGGGATGGTTTTAAAACCAGAACCGATCTATAAGGCTCATGATTCAATAGATAAATTACAAAACAGTAAAACTCTATTAATGACTCCACAAGGCCAAGTTTTAAAGCAGCAGGATCTTTTAAGATGGTCTTCTTTAGATCAATTGATAATTATCTGCGGGCAATACGAAGGTTTTGATGAAAGAGTTAGATGCTTAGCTGATGAAGAGGTTTCTATAGGTGATTATGTACTTTCAGGTGGCGAAATTCCCTCTATATCTATAATAAATGGCTTAACAAGATTATTACCAGGAACCTTAGGAGATCCAGGATCGTTAATAGATGAGAGTCATAATTCTTCTTTATTAGAATATCCTCATTACACTAGACCTCTAATTTTTAGAGAGATGAGGGTCCCAGATATTCTGGTTAGTGGTAATCATGAAGAGATTAAATTATGGCGTAAGCAAAAAATGTTAGAAAGGACCTTGGATAGAAGAAATGACTTGATTTCGAATGATGACTATAAAAAATTACCAAAAAGTAAGAGAATAAATAGAGACTCAAATGAAATAATGAAATTCCGAATAGGTAATGGATATGATATTCATAGATTGGTGGAGGGCAGAAACTTAATAATAGGAGGAGTTAAATTGCAACATCCTGATAATTTAGGTCTGGATGGTCATAGCGACGCTGACGTTCTTAGCCACTCAATAATGGATGCATTATTAGGAGCTCTATCTCTTGGTGATATCGGAAAATATTTCCCTCCATCTGATCAGAAATGGAAAAATGTAGATAGTTTATTTTTGTTATCTAAAGTTATTGAATTAATTAGAAATCAAGGTTGGGAAGTGAATAATATTGATAGTGTTATTGTGGCTGAAAGACCAAAAATTAAACCCTTTGTAGAACTAATGAAGAATAATATTGCTGAGATCTTGCAAATCGAAGATAGTTTTATAGGAATAAAGGCTACCACAAATGAGAAATTGGGACCTGAGGGTAGAGAGGAAGGAATAAGTTGTCACTCTGTTGTTTTGCTTGAGAAAAAAGAATGAAAATAAACTTTAAAGTTAAAGAGAAAATAAAAACCCTTTCTTTTTTATTTATTTGTCTATTCATTTTTCTTTTTCAAATCAATTCTCCAATCCTTAATGCTCTCTCCATGGATACTTATCAAACTGGACTTGTTACAGAAGAATTAAGACTTAAGATTCCTTCTGAGTTTAAAAAAATATGGCTTCAGGCTGAAAAAGAAGTTTGGGAGCCTTGGTTATCTATTCAAGATGGTTTTTTGGGTAGACAAATATTTTGGGATAAAGAAAAAGAAGAAGCTTTAATATTGGTAAATTGGGAAAATAAAAAACTATGGAAAAGTATATCAATGAACGAAGTAAATGAGGTGCAAGAAAAATTTGAAGAAAACGTTAAAACATCTTTGAATACAAATGTTAATCCTTTTGAATTAATTTATGAAGGAGAGTTAGTTAAACAAGGATGAATTTAGATATTAGGTTTGACTTTCAGAGAAGAGAAAGAATTGGACTTATTGAAGCGATTTGGGGTGCAGATAAAAGTATAGAACAATTAAAGAGAGTGTCTAAAGAAGTCTTAGAAAAAAAAGAAGTAGTTTTTATTACGCGTATTGATAAAGAAAAAGCTACACATTTATTAGATATGTATGAAGATGCAATATTCTATGAAGAAGCAAATTGTCTCAGGATTGGGGAGAATATTAAAAAAATCTCTACTGAAAAAAAAGTTGCAATAATCTCAGGAGGTTCTAGTGATTTAGCTGTAACACTTGAAGCTAAATTATCCCTTGAAATCTATGGAGTGCGCTGTCAATCTTTTATAGATGTAGGAGTAGCAGGACTTCATCGTTTATTTCGTGAATTAGAGGAAATTAATAAATTTGATGTTCTTATAGTTTGTGCGGGCATGGAAGGAGCTCTAGCAACTGTCATTGGAGGCTTATTACCTCAACCTATAATAGCTGTACCGGTTTCAGTAGGTTATGGAGTTAGTAAAAATGGAGAAACTGCATTAAATAGTATGTTATCAAGTTGCGCTCCTGGGATATCGGTTATGAATATAGACAATGGTTATGGAGCGGCAATGGCTGCGCTAAGAATTATAAAAAGGATTTCCTAAAGGTTAATTATTTTTTTCAATTTCTAATAAATTCTCTATCCATAAATTTAGTTGTTTAGAAAGTATTCCTTCTTCCCGCATTTTTATAGCCTTCACAACAACACTCGTGTTTACCCACTCTGGATATCTTTTGGTCATTTATATAATCTACAGTAATTATAATTTGATATAAATTTCTCTAAAAGCAAGCTCTAAGTAACAAAATTAATTTATTATGTTCGATTTGGTACCTAATCTTGATAATTCTGAAGAAGTATCATCACCTTCTACATTTTTTAATCTTTCGATTAATTCGGATAAATCTTTTTGAGCTAATTCACCATTAGGTTCCCATTTCAAAGATCTTGAATTTTGGTTTGAGCTTTCTTTCATTTTACAGCTGAAGTAAATAGAATATAAAATGAAAAAAATAAAAATTGGGTTATTGTTTCATGCTTAACGTTAAAAAAATATGAAGATTTCCGAATTTCTACTATTTAGTAAATTATCCGCCTCCAACAATAGATACGATTTCTAACTTATCGCCTTCTTTAAGTATTTCACTATCCCATTTTTTTGAGTTAATAATTAAGTCATTTACTTCAACTACAACAGTATTTTGCTTATATCCTAGGAATTCTAAAGTACTTGAAAGTAAAGCTTTTTCATTTTCTAGTTCTATTTTTTTTTCTTTACCGTTTACTCTAATTTTCATGAAATAACTCTTTTAAGATAATAATAGCTTCTTCTTTTGGATCTTCTGAATTTAGCAGCCCAGAAACTATTGCGACTTTATTAATCCCATTATTTTTTAGAGAAGAAATATTTAATTTATTAATTCCTCCAATAGCAAAAAAAGGAATATTTATATCTTTTGTTAAAGCCTTAATCTTCTCCAGACCAAGAGGTTCTTTGTTTTTCTTTGTTAAGGTTGGAAAAACTGGCCCAACTCCAATGTAATCGCATCCATATTTTATAGCTTTATTGATATCAGTTAAATTATTGGCTGAAATCCCAATAATTTTTGAGGTACCAAGTAATTTTCTTGCTGTTTTTATATCGATATCGTCTTGGCCAAGATGAACACCATCTGCATTTGAAGCCAATGCTATATCTAATCTGTCATTCACGATAAACAAAGAATTGTATTTTTTACATAAGTTATTTATTGCAATTGCCTCTTTGAGATGATCTTTATCATTACCTTCTTTAAATCTATGCTGAATTATTTTTACCCCTCCTAACAATATTTTTTCAATTATTTCTAATAAGTTTTCTCTTTGGTCTGTTATCGAATATAAATTGTTTTCACTAATTATTAATTGTGCTTTCTTACGAGTATTGAAATTTAATAGTTCAATTTCTAAAGTGTAAATTTCATATCTAATCTCGGAAGCTATTTTAGAAAGTTTACTATTATGAACCCTTGAAAATTCTTCAATAACTCTAAGAGCTTCTTGAACCCTTGCAGAATTAGAACCTATAATTTTGGAGGAACTATTCCTATTGATTTGTTGAACATGAGATAATCCTTTGCATTGATCTTTAATATGGTTTCTTGATGATTTATAAATATCTAAATGATTTTTACCTAATATTTGTCGGAAGTTTTTTATTCTTATAACAAAATCTTCATTACCCAAGCCAAATCGGGCCCAGTCCTCTAAAACCCTCAGACCTTCTCTTGCTCTATCTAGATTAGCATCAATAATTTGAGATATTCGTAAATCTTCAGGTTGAATTATGTTTGGGTTTTTCATATAGAAATTTATTTATAATGCTTACAAAGAATTTTTAATGCATTTTCTCTGTCTTTTGTAATTTGATTAGAGAGTTGATCAATATTTTGAAACTTGATTTGAGATCTTAGCTTCTCAATAGGTTCTACTGATAAATTCTGCCCATATAGGTTGATATTTTTATTAATTAAATGAACTTCAACAGCAGATGGCAAGAGAGGATCAATAGTTGGCTGAGAACCAAGATTCATAACAGAGGCAATTTTATTGGAAGAATTATTTATCGTAGACCATGCTGCATAGACTCCTTCACCAGGTAAAAATTTTCTTCCATCTATTTCAAGATTTGCTGTAGGAAATCCTAGGCTCTTTCCAATACCTTTTCCTTCAACTACTTTTCCTTTAAAACTGTATGGCCTATTAAGAATTTTAAAAGCATTCTTTAAATCACTTTTTTGTAATAAATCTCTTACTCTGCTGCTGCTAATTCTTCCTTCCTTATCCTCTAAAATTGAAATGATTTTTAGTTTTATATCCAAATCTTTAGTGGCAAGTTTAATTGTATTAATATCTCCACTTCTTTTAAAGCCAAATCTAAAATTAGCCCCTACTGAAATACTTTTTGCTTGTAATTGATTGATCAAAATATTTTTAATAAAGTTCTCAGCACTTAATTTAGAAAGATTCTTATCAAAGGGAATTAGAACCAATTGTTCTATGCCAAGATCTTCAAGGATAGGGAGCTTTTCCTCTGGTAGATCAAGTCTAAGACGAGTTTCCCCGTATAATACTTCTCTTGGATGTGGCCAAAAGCTTGCGATTGTAGGTGTGTAATCATTTTCTTTGACAACACTTTCTATTAATTTTCTATGACCCGCGTGCAGACCATCAAAACTACCAATAGCGATTGAGGTAGGCTTCTTAACTTCAGATGGTGATATTAAAGAGATCACAAGATAACGTGCAATTTTATGATTTTGATGGCAAATTTGAATAGATCATAGTTATTCAATCAAATGAATGCCTGACAAAATTGATTTTCAGTCGCTTTCATTTGGAATGCGGCGCATTGGGTGGATACGCTTTTGGATTCAATCCATTTTAGGTGTTGTAGTAACAGCTGTTTTGCTTTTTTCAAATGTTGTAAATAAAAGCGAAGGACAACTGAGTTTGACTCCGGGTCTATCACTAACAACAATTTCTCTGATTTTACTACTTTTTAGTTTGTGGCAAGGTTGGTTAATAGTCAGAACTGGCAGAGCAATTGCAAGTAATGCTAGACCCTCTAGAGGGCAAACAAGCAAATTAATAAAAAGAGGCTTAATAAATGATTTGTTAGGAATTTTGTTTGGCTTAATTGGATATCAAGCACTTATGGGCGCACTTTTTATACAGGCTTCCTCTCAAACAACTGGTCAACTTATTACGGCGTCATCTGATATTCCTATTACTGGTCTTGAGATTTTATCAGTACTAAGTAATACACAAGTTATCGCCGCTCATTTCTTTGGACTTTGCTTCTCTTTATGGTTGCTAAGAAGCATTTATAAATGAAGTATTGATTTTTGGCAAAACGTCTAAACTTCCTCTCCAAAACAAGTCTGGTTCTACTGGTGTAAGAGAAATTTTATTTTCTTGTATTTGAGAGACATCACTAGGCCAATTCTTGGGGCCATCACCTTTTGATTTAAGATCTAAAACAGCCTCACCTGCTAACCAATAATAATCATCGCCTCTTGGATCTTCCCTTTTAGAAAATTGGTTTTTATATTTTCGGATTGATAATCTTGTCCATGATAATTCCTTTATTTTATTTCTTTCACAAGGGGGAATGTTCAAGTTCAAAAGGAGAGACTTTGGCCAACTATCCTTTATTGCTTGTTCAGCAATATTCATTGCAATTTCACTAGCAAATTCAAAATTTTTCCATTTGAAACTCGCAACACTTATTGCCATTGATGGAACATTTTCTAAAGTACCTTCCATAGCTGCAGCTACTGTTCCAGAACAAAAAATGTCTGTTCCTAAATTTGGACCATGATTTATTCCAGAAAGAACTAAGTCAGGTTTTTTATCTAATAATTCTGATAGTGCAAGTTTAACGCAATCAGCAGGGGTCCCTGAACAACCCCAAGCTTTAATACCTTTATCAAATAATTCATCTGCTCTTTCAACTCTCAAAGGTGACTGCAAAGTGAGGCCATGACCAGTCGCCGATCTTTCTTGGTCCGGACAAACTACTGTTACTTTATGCCCTTTTTTTAATGCGGATTTGGCTAAAGCTCTTATTCCCTCAGCAAAAACCCCATCGTCATTACTTATTAAAATATTTAATGATTCCATTAATCAATACATTTTATTATGGACAATATTTAAGTAAGATAAAACTATATCTATTTTTACTATATCAGTGAGTCAAATTGAATCATTAAGCCAAATTGAGGGTAAACTAAATAATCTCTCTCTCTTAGCGAATGAAAATATAAAAAATGCGAATAGTGATTCTGAATTGGATCAATTAAGAGTCTCTTTATTAGGGAAAAAAGGAGAATTATCAATAATATTGAAAACTATGGGCAAATTATCTTCTGTTGATAGACCAATTATTGGACAAAAGGCAAACTTGATAAAGATAAACTTGCAAGATTTAATAACTAAAAGAAAAAATCAACTTATTAGTGAAGCTATTGATAAACAGATCGAAGATGAAAAAATTGATGTTACAATTCCCTCCACAGGAACCCTACCTGGTAATAAGCACCCCTTAATTTCAACTCAAGATGAGATCATAGATATTTTTTGCGGATTAGGATACTCAGTAGAGAATGGCCCTGAGATAGAGAGTGATTTTTATAATTTTGAGTCACTTAACATACCTAAAAATCATCCAGCTCGAGATATGCAGGATACATTTTATTTAGATGAAAATCGTCTACTAAGAACTCATACATCACCCGTGCAGATTAGATATCTTGAAAATAATCCACCTCCAGTAAGAATTATTGCCCCAGGAAGAGTTTACAGAAGAGACGCTGTAGACGCTACTCACTCTCCTGTTTTTAATCAAGTAGAGGTTTTATGTATCGATCAAGATATTAACTTTAGTCATTTAAGAGGAACTGTGCTTACTTTTTTAAAAACTTTTTTTGGAGATATTCCTGTAAGATTTAGAGCTAGTTATTTCCCTTTTACTGAACCTTCTGCAGAAGTTGATGTTCAATGGAAAGGTAAATGGTTAGAAGTAATGGGTTGTGGAATGGTAGATCCAAAGGTTCTTGAAAAATTAGGAATTGATTCTGAGAAATGGACTGGATTTGCAGCTGGATTAGGTGTAGAGAGATTTTGTATGGTGAGACATCAGATTGATGATATAAGAAGGTTTTACACTAATGATCTAAGATTCTTAAAACAGTTTTAATATTATTAGTATTTTAAATTAGGTTTCTTAATCAATTTAGTTTAAAATATACGTAGTTTTAAATTTATCGATTGGTACGTAAAGCTGGACTAATCGTCAATGATGGTAAAGAACTAGCAGTTCAAACTGCAATTTCTGTTCAAAAAAAATTGGAAAAATCCAATTATGAAGTTGTAAGAGTAAGTAGTTCTGGAGGTATGGTTGGCTTTGCCAATCCTGATCAGCACGTGCGTCCATTAGGATATTCGAATTGTGTGCCAGAAGGGTTCGATTCCTCTATGGAGTTTGCAATCGTTCTTGGTGGAGATGGAACAGTCCTTTCTGCTGCGAGACAGACAGCTCCTGCAAAAATTCCAATCCTTACAATAAATACTGGGCATTTAGGTTTTCTTGCAGAAGCATATCTTACGAATCTAGAGGAAGCAATTGATAAACTTATTATCGGTAATTGGGATATAGAAGAAAGAAAAAGTTTAATTATTAGCGTTATGAGAAATGAGCAAAGAAGATGGGAATCTCTTTGTTTGAACGAAATGGCCCTTCATAGAGAACCCTTGACGAGTATGTGTCATTTTGAAATCTCCATTGGTAGACATGCTCCAGTCGATATATCTGCTGATGGGGTCATCCTTTCTACTCCAACTGGCTCAACAGCTTATTCTTTAAGCGCCGGGGGTCCAGTCATTACACCCGATTGTCCAGTGGTTCAATTAACTCCAATCGCTCCTCATTCATTAGCTTCTAGGGCTTTGGTTTTTAATGATTCGGAACCAGTTACTGTTTTCCCTGCTACACCTGAAAGGTTAGTTATGGTGGTTGATGGAAATGCAGGTTGTTATGTTTGGCCTGAAGATAGGGTTCTTATTAGAAAAAGTAAACACTCGGTTAAGTTTATAAGGCTCGAGGATCATGAGTTTTTTCAGGTATTGAGAAATAAATTAGGTTGGGGTTTGCCTCATGTTGGTAAACCTAATAAATAATATTAAGTTAAGTTAGTTTTCTTCCTTTAAGCAAAAATACAGGATTATTTGGATCAATTCTTATGCCTTCTGAAATACTTAAACTTTTATAAGTCTGTATAAGATTTAAATTTACTTCGAAATTATTTTCTTTAAAGGTCTCCCTTAGATCTTTAATAGTTTGAATATCAATTACAGGAATAGATATAATATCTCCACAATTCATATCTTTAGATAATTCATTAATAATTCGAACCTTAGTCTTTTTATCACAGCCACCAATAATTATTCTCTTAGCTTTTTTTAGAGAGTTAATATTATTGGAATTAAATAAATTATTTATATCTTCTTCAAGAATATCTTTAGGGGTAACTCCTAACCTTCTTGCGTTTTCTGATATTAATTCTTTTGAACCAATCCTTTTATCAATACAAAATAATTTTAAATTAGGCCTTAATTTTAATGCTTCTAAACCAATGGAACCGCAACCTGCTCCTATATCCCAAATTGTGCCATTTTCAGGTAACTCTAAATCAGCTAATATTTGAATTCGAACTTCCCTTTTGGTTAATAAATTTGGTCTGTCTTCAAAAGTTTTAAAACTATCATCTTTTAATCCAAATAAAGGAAGTACTTCTCCTTGTGTATCTTTTTCTCTTTTTAATAGAACAGCAATATTTAAATTAGAACTATCAGATGGTAATTTTTCTTTCAGGTTAAATTTTCTGATTTTTTCATTTTTAAAACCTATTTCCTCACAAATCCAAAAGTCGTAAAAATTCTCTAGATTCAACTCTAATAAATTATTTTGAATTATTTCTAACCCATTGTTATTTGAATCAGTAATGATCGCTAAACTTGAGGGCTTTAATTTTAGGGCCTCAATCAATTTAGTTGAATCTCTTCCATGAATACTTACATATATAGCTTCTTGCCAAGATATTTTTAGTTTACTAAATGCAAGTTGAGCACATGTATTTGATGGATAAAAACTTAATTCTTCTTTTGAAAAGTTTTCTAGAAGTATTCTTCCAATACCAAACCAAAGAGGATCACCTCTAGAAAATAAAATTACGTCGGATTCTTGAGATTTAAGCCAATTAATTAGTTTATTGTCACTTCTGCTAGCGAAAAATAATTTTTCTTTTTTTGTATTACTAAGGCCCCATAATTTAATATCTTCAAAATAGGAATCTGGAACTGCAATATTTTCTGTTTTTATAAATAATTTTTGTAATTTCAAAGGGAGATCTTTAAATTCAAAAGAATTAATTCCTATTACGTGAATTTTTCTTTTTATCTGAGTCATAAATATTTAAAAGGAATAATATAATTTATTTGTATGTTTTATTAATTTATCCTAGTATTTATAAAATAATAACTATAAATTACTTGTCAGACAGGAGAAAGCGTTTACACGAAATATTGTTAACTCTAATTAACAAAGAAAGTAATTTTGAGTTAATAGTGGAGGACTCTGGTGATTTAACAACGAATTTTTCTGATAAAGATACTGCGAATTTATCCCGAGTTATAGAAAAAAATCGTAAAATCATAAAAAGATACCAAGCTCTTGTTAGAACAGCAGTTACTCTAGACACCCTTATGGATTCTGAAAATGATGAAAATTTCAAAATTAAATAAAAATAATTTTTTTAAGGGATTACTACCTTTTGCCATATTAATTTCTCTGGTTTTTAACCCACCAAAGGCTTTTGCAGAAATAGCAGAAACAGAAATCAATGGAGAGTTAATAAATGCTAGTAGTGAGTTTCTAAGAGATCTTGATTTTGAAACATGGCAACTAGTTGCGTATAAGTCGCCATTTTTTGAAGAAAAATTGATCTTAAGGGTAATTGGATATCCTGGAAATCTTAGGATTGATCATCCAACGAATTTACAAGTAGATTCTGGAAGAAAACAGTGGATGTTAAATGATAAAACACTATTAAATGCTGAATTAGCTAGTGATGGAAGACAAGCTGCTGCAGAATTTGATTTGAATGAACTAACAAATAATATTGATAAAAATAGACCACTAAGATTATCTTTATCAGGTGTTTTCTCAGAGTTACCAGTTCCTCCTTTCGTCGTTAAAGAATGGAGATCATTAGATTAATAATTTATTCATTTAATGATTAATAGCCATATTAGTGACATCAAATGGATGAAAAGAGCTATTTATTTGGCTTCTTTAGGTAAAGGAAGAACAAGTCCAAATCCAATGGTTGGAGCAGTAATCTTAGATAAAAACGGAAATCTTATTTCAGAAGGATTCCATTCAAAATCAGGAATGCCTCATGCAGAGGCAATGGCTTTCAATAATTTAAAAAAAGATGCAAGAGAAGGTACAATATATGTGAATCTGGAACCTTGTTGTCATAAAGGTAAAACACCTCCATGTGTTGATAAAATCATTTCTTTTGGAATAAAAAAAGTATTTGTTTCTATTGTAGATCCCGACAAAAGAGTTTCAGGGAAAGGTATTAAATTACTTAATGAGGCTGGGATAAAAGTTCATCTAGGATTATGTGAGAAAGAATCTCAAGAACTAAATAAGTCTTTTATTCATAGGAATATTACCGATAATGCTTTTGGTGTTATGAAGTTTGCAATGAGTATGGATGGAAGGGTTGGTCTGAAAAATGGAAAAAGTAAATGGATTACAAGTAAAGATTCAAGATCATTAGTTCACTCTTTTAGGGCTGGCTTTGACGCAATTGTTATTGGGGGTAACACATTAAGAAAAGATGATCCTCTTCTAACTTCTCGAGGTATAAGAGATCCTGAACCTTTAAGAGTAGTGTTCACAAAAACTTTAGATCTGCCAGAAAAATCTAATTTGTGGAATTGTAAATTAGCGAAGACCCTTGTTGTATATGATGCTTCTACTGCAGATAAAAAATTTCTTAAGAGAATCCCGGAGGGTGTACAGATAGAAGCATTATCCTCTGATAATCCTAGATTGCTTTCAAAATTACTAGCTAAAAAGGGTTGTAATAATGTTTTCTGGGAATGTGGACCTAAGTTGGCAACTTCAGCAATGAAGGCAGGTTGTATTCAAGAAATAATGACTTTTATTTCACCAAAGATATTAGGAGGTGAAAGTAGCATGAATCCCTTTTCTGATTTTGAATTTGAAAATATGGATGAAGTTTTTGATTTAAATAAACCTGAAATTAGTTTTATCGGTAATGATATTTTTGTTAAGAGTAATATTTAATTAATTTGAAACTGGTTTTTGATTAGAATACCGTTCGGTTCTTACCCAAAAAAAATTATACAGGTACAGAACTCGTTCGTTTAGTTTATAATATATCCACAATCGATATTAATCATGCCAATAAGACAAGACGATAACCAACCTAATAGAAGATTTGGAATAATTAATATAATCTTAATTGGAGTTGGAGCACTATTATTATTCAGCAGCTTGTTCCCTAATCAAAATATGCAAATACCAAGAGTTCCTTACTCTTTATTTATTGATCAAGTTAATGATGGTGAAGTTAAGAGGGCTTACATAACACAAGAACAAATTAGATATGAACTGAATGGAGCGGAAGAGGGAGCTCCTTCAGTATTAGCAACCACTCCAATTTTTGATATGGATCTGCCTCAAAGATTAGAAACTAAAGGGGTTGAATTCGCGGCAGCTCCACCTAAAAAACCGAATTTCTTTTCGACAGTTCTTAGCTGGGTAGTTCCTCCTTTAATTTTTATTTTGGTACTGCAATTTTTTGCTAGAAGGAGTATGGGTGGAGGCGGTGCTCAAGGTGCATTGAGTTTTACGAAAAGTAAGGCTAAAGTTTATGTCCCTGATGATGAATCAAAAGTAACTTTTGATGATGTTGCTGGTGTTGATGAGGCGAAAGATGAATTAACCGAAATAGTTGACTTCTTAAAGAAACCAGAAAGATATACTGATATTGGGGCGAGGATTCCTAAAGGTGTCCTTTTAGTTGGCCCTCCAGGAACAGGAAAGACTCTCCTTTCTAAAGCAGTTGCAGGAGAAGCTGAAGTTCCTTTCTTCATAATTTCAGGTTCTGAATTTGTTGAACTTTTTGTGGGAGCTGGAGCAGCAAGAGTAAGAGATTTGTTTGAACAAGCCAAGAAAAAAGCTCCTTGTATCATTTTCATAGATGAATTAGATGCTATTGGTAAGAGTCGCTCTGGTTCAATGGGTGTTGTTGGTGGTAATGACGAACGAGAACAAACATTAAATCAGCTACTTACAGAAATGGATGGTTTTGCTTCAGCTGATAAACCTGTAATAGTTCTAGCCGCGACTAACCAGCCAGAAGTACTTGATGCAGCATTATTGAGACCAGGTAGATTTGATAGACAAGTTTTAGTTGACAGACCAGACTTATCTGGTAGAAAAACGATCCTAGAAATTTATACCAAAAAAGTAAAATTAGCCGAATCAATTGATTTGGACTCAATAGCACAAGCTACAAGTGGATTCGCAGGAGCAGATTTGGCAAATATGGTTAATGAAGCTGCTTTATTAGCTGCCAGAGCTAAAAGAAAAAGTGTTGAGCAACAAGATTTAAGTGAAGCCATTGAAAGGGTTGTAGCTGGTTTAGAGAAGAAAAGTAGAGTTCTACAAGATGATGAAAAGAAAGTTGTTGCTTATCATGAAGTTGGTCATGCCATTGTTGGTCATCTTATGCCAGGGGGGTCGAAAGTTGCGAAGATTTCGATTGTACCAAGAGGTATGAGTGCCTTAGGATATACACTTCAACTTCCTACTGAAGAAAGATTTCTTAACTCCAAAGATGAATTAAAAGGTCAAATAGCAACGCTTCTTGGTGGCCGTTCAGCTGAAGAGGTGGTCTTTGGGAAAATAACTACTGGTGCTTCTAACGATCTTCAGAGAGCAACTGATATAGCAGAACAAATGGTAGGAACTTTTGGTATGAGTGATATACTTGGCCCTCTAGCTTATGATAAACAAGGTGGAGGGCAATTCTTAGGCAACGGAAATAATCCAAGAAGATCCGTTAGTGATGCTACAGCCCAAGCAATTGATAAAGAAGTTAGAGATTTAGTGGATGATGCCCATGAGACGGCATTAAATATCTTAAGGAATAATTTACCATTACTGGAATCAATCTCTCAAAAAATTCTTCAAGAAGAAGTTATTGAAGGTGAAGATTTAAAAAATCTTCTTGCAGAAACAAAAATGCCTGCATAGTAGAATTTAAATCTTAATAGAAATATTTATGCTTAAACCAAACAAGCTTACTAATAATCACTTTTTATCAAGCTTGGATGTATCTACTGACGAATGTATTCATATTTTAGAGGTTGCGAAAAAATTTAAAAACGACAACTTTAATATTGAACTGAAAAATAAAGTTTTGGGTTTAATTTTTGATAAATCTTCTACTCGTACCAGAGTTAGTTTTCAAGTGGCTATGTCGAGACTGGGGGGCACAATTATTGACCTAAATCCCACAACATCACAAATAGGAAGAGGCGAGCCAATTAAAGATACTGCAAGAGTTCTAAGTAGATATTGTGATGTTATCGCAATTAGAACATTTGATCATTCTGATTTAGAAGAATATGCAAAGTGGTCAACAAAGCCAGTTATTAATGCTCTTACAGATTTAGAACATCCATGTCAGGCCCTAGCTGATTTTTTAACAATTCAGGAAGAATTTGGTACTTTTAAAGATGTAGTTTTGACATTTATAGGTGATGGCAATAATGTGGCAAATTCTCTTATTTTGTGTGGGTCATTATTAGGAATAGAAGTTAGGATTGCATGTCCAAAAGGTTATGAACCTAACTCTGTGGTGATCAATAAAGCATATGAGAGATATAAGAATAAGAATTTATTAAAAATTACTAATGATCCAAATAAAGCTGTTTTAGGAGCAAACGTTCTTTATACAGATGTTTGGTCATCCATGGGGGAAGAGAATCAAAAAGAAGAGAAAGATAAGGTTTTTAACGGATTCACTATTGATAGTGATTTAGTAAGAAAGGCTGATAAAGATGCAATTATTCTTCATTGTCTTCCTGCTTATAGATCTAAAGAGATAACTGATGAGGTATTTGAAAGTAAAAAAAATAGAATTTTTGATCAAGCAGAAAATAGACTACATTCTCAACAAGCACTATTAGCTTGTCTCCTTTCTTAATATCGGTTGCATATTTTTTAATTTATAGGTACAAATGTATTAGTGTACATTTGTTTCTATGATATCTTCTGTGGATGGTAATCTTACTGATGCTCAAAATGAGCTTTATGGATGGATAAAGGATTATATGAAAAAATTTAAACATAGTCCATCAATTAGACAGATGATGGAGGCAATGGGTTTAAAGTCCCCAGCTCCAATCCAAAGTCGTTTGAAACACTTACAAGAAAAAGGATATATTTCATGGCAAGAGGGTAAAGCTCGAACACTACAAATAGTTGATGACATTATAGAGGGGGTTCCAATTATGGGTTCAGTAGCGGCTGGTGGTTTAATTGAAACTTTCTCTGATGTTCAGGAGAATTTAGATATTTCCGATGTTTTTAAGAAGAAGGATGTATTTGCGCTTACCGTTAATGGAGATTCAATGATTGATGCCTGTATCGCAGATGGAGATATGGTTTTGATGGAGCCAATTATAGATTCTTACTCCATTAGGAACGGAACAATTGTTAGTGCTATGGTTCCTGGTTTAGGTACTACATTAAAGTATTTTTTCAAAAGAAAAGGAAAAATATTTCTTGAGGCTGCAAATACGGCTTATGATCCAATCGAGTTAAATTTAAATGAAGTTGTATTTCAAGGAAAATTATTGGCTGTTTGGAGAAAAATATAAACTTTATGTCAAAATAGCTTGTATTTTTAGAGTTCAGACAAATTTAAATTGCTTAAGGTTTTTTGGATTCCTGAATCTAAATCTATTTTAGATTTCCACCCAAGTCTATTAATTCTGCTAACATCCAATTTTTTTTGAGGGGTACCGTCTGGCTTGCTTTTATCCCATAAAATTTCCCCTTTGAATTCTGTGAATTTAGCAATTTTTGCAGCTAATTCTTTTATTGATATTTCTTCACCTGTACCAATATTCAAATGGTTTAAATTATTGCCTAAAGAATCTTTTGGAGCATCTTTTTTAGATGGGTACCAATTTTCAAGACAAAATATAATAGCTTCAGCCAGATCTTCAACGTGCATAAATTCTCTAAAGACTAAACCAGAGCCCCAACAGGTAACGGAAGGCAATTTCTTCTTTTTTGCGATTAAGAATTTCCTAATTAAGGCAGCCATTACATGGCTATTTTCAGGATGATAATTATCATTTGGTCCATATAAATTCGTAGGCATAAGAGAAATAGCATCAAAGCCATATTGAGTCCTTAATGATTCGCAAAGTTTAAGACCAGCTATTTTTGCAATTGCATAATATTCATTAGTTCTTTCTAAATTATTATTTAACAAAAATTCTTCTTTTATTGGTTGAGGAGAATGTTTAGGATAAATACAACTACTTCCAAGAAAAAGAAACCTTTTAACACCTTGAGACCAGGCAGATTCAATAATATTCGTTTGAATTTTTATATTCTCAATTAGAAAATCTGCAGGATATTTTGTGTTTGCAAGTATTCCACCAACTTTGGCCGCAGCAAGAATTACAATAGAAGGCTTATTTTTAGCAAACCAATTTTTAACTAACATCGAATCAAGTAGATTCAATTCTTGGCGTGAGGGTGTTAAAAGTAAATTTTTATTTTTACTATCTCGATGATAATTTGATATTGCTTTTTTTATTGCATTACCAACCATTCCACTAGCACCTGCTATGAAAATTTTCTGGTTTTTGAGTTTTCCCATATAATTTTAAATATTAATTTTCAGGTGGGGATTCAAAAGGAGAATTTACCTTAAATCCTTTTTTTAAAAGTATTGATTCTTCTAATGCTTTATTTTTATCTATTGTAATCATCTCTTGTATCATTTCTTCAAGGGATATTTCCGGTGTCCAACCAAGCTTCAATGATCCTTTTTTTGAATCGCCAATTAATTCATCAACTTCAGTTGGCCTGAAATATCGGGGATCAATTTTTATTACTATTTCATTAGTATCAGTCCTTCTCCCAACCTCATTAATACCCTCACCTTCCCAAATAATTCCTGGCTTATTATCTTTGTTCCAATCAAGTTTAATAGAACAAATCTCAATAAATCTACGTACAGTTTCCATCCTCCCAGTTGCGATTACAAAATCTTCAGGGTGATCTTGTTGAAGCATTAGCCACTGCATTTTTACATAATCTTTTGCATGACCCCAGTCCCTTTTTGAATTTAAATTTCCAAGGTAAATACATTTTTCCAAGCCAGCATCAATTCTGGTTAAACCTCTAGTAATTTTTCTAGTAACAAATGTCTCTCCTCTTCTTGGGCTTTCATGATTAAAAAGAATTCCGTTACAGGCATAAATTCCATAAGCTTCTCTATAATTTACAGTTATCCAAAAAGCATACAACTTTGCTACTCCATAAGGACTTCTTGGATAAAAAGGAGTTGTTTCCTTCTGAGGAGATTCTTGAATTTTTCCATAAAGTTCACTTGTGCTAGCTTGATAAAATCTAGTTTTTAGTTTCAATATCCTTATTGCTTCAAGTATTCTTAGTGTTCCTAAAGCGTCACAGTTAGCAGTATATTCTGGGGTCTCAAAACTTACTGCCACATGACTTTGAGCTCCCAAATTATAAATTTCATTAGGTTTTACATTTTGAAGAATTCTTATCAAATTTGTGCTATCTGTTAAATCTCCATAATGAAGAAAAAATTTTGTATTACTTTCATGAGGATCCTGATAAAGATGGTCTATCCTTTCGGTATTGAAACTACTTGAACGTCTTTTAAGTCCATGCACCTCATAACCTTTTTCTAAAAGAAATTCAGCAAGATAACTCCCATCTTGACCAGTAATTCCAGTGATAAAAGCTTTTTTGGAAGAGTTCATTTTATGGATTATTTAAAATCACTGAATATTTTATTATTTTTAATATTAATCTATTCTCCCATAATTATCATCAAATCTAAAAATATCATCCTCTCCTTAATAATCACCACATTGGACCTCAATTAAAGTTAAGGGAAATTCCTCGTTATTAATTATTCTATGTTTAGCTCCTATTAGATAAAAAGTTATTTTTTATTCAGCCTTTTTCTTTTGATTTTTTGAATCGATTTAGAGATAATTGGAGGGAGTATTTCAAGCATAATTAAATTAAATTTATCCTTTAAAAATTTGTATGAAAATAATTTATCTTGTGACTGAGTTCTTCTCCAGAAAACAGTTTTTAATTCATTGGAGAGATATTTTGAAGAATAGATAGTTCTTGGTATATAAAAATATGCGGCAATACTATTTCTTCTTTTTGTTATTGGAATATTAAGTGGTTTTGGATGTCCATGAAAAGCAAATGGTGTTGTTTCAAATATGATCATTCTATTAAACTTGGGCTGAATTGATTTTATGCATTTCTTACATTTTTTGTCCCATAATTCAAGATTCCCATTCCAAGATGGATCCCAATCTTTAGTTATATAAAAAATGCAATTCAAATATTGATAGACAAAATTATCTATAGGGTATCTGTTTACATCTGAATGAATCATCAATCTTCCTCCTTTACCAGTTGAGTGCAATCCGCATCCACTAAAGGAAGGGTCTCCAATAATATGTTTTACTCCTGAAAGTTTTCTCAAGAATTGCAAAAATATTTCTGAATTAAATTCTAATAAAAATTGCCTTATCTCTTTGGGCATTTCAACAATATTGGAACTTCCTCTTTTTACTCCTTCAAAATCAAAACTATCTGGATTAGCTCCGGAACCGTGAATTTCCCAGATTTTATCTTTAATACCAGGAAATTTATTTGCGAGTTCTAATGCCTCTTTATTATCTAAGAAATTATCAATAATTATGTGTGGAAAAGGTTGCGCATTAATAAATTTTGATTTATCTTTTTTAAGTAAATTTAATAGATTTTTTTCATTAAAGTATCTCAAAACCTCTTAATAAATTAAATGTTAAAAATATATTATCTCACATAAGATATTTATTTATTAAACAATTCACTATATTACATTTATTACTTAGATTATGAGTTAAAAATACAAATGATATTTTAAAGATAGGTCTTTTCTTTTTTAAGGACTAAATATTTATAGTGAATCATAATTAAACTTTTTTCTTAATAAATTTGCTTTAGGAAAGAATATTTGAATCATGGATTTTTAATTAAATATCTATTAATTTTTAAATTTAAAACTTTTAAAACACTTTTGATTGATTATTATAATAAAATTCCTTTAAGGGGCCATAGCTCAGCTGGTAGAGCACCTGCATGGCATGCAGGGGGTCTGCGGTTCAAATCCGCATGGCTCCACTTAATTTTTTTCAGTCATACCAATAGTTTTTAGACGGCGTTTAGTAATAACATAACTTTTGTACGTACTTGTCCAAGCTTGTTTAAGCAATTCTGCACCCTAAAATGCACTTATAAGAATTTTATTTGTTGCAGAAATGAAAACTTTAACTTGGGTTGATATCACAAGAAAATCAATCAAATCAAAACTTGGCTTTGGCTGGTCTGTTCAAGGCATAGAAAAACAAAATAAGGTAAAAACAAAAGTTGTTTATAGATTTTCTACAGGGCAAAGAACAACAGTTTTAACCGACTTAGATTGGCATGCTGAAAACAATAATGAAATTACAAATCTTGTTGTTGAACTATCAGATTTAATGAATGAAAGAAGCGTTGATTTAGTCAAAGCTTATGAATTAATTAGTGGGGGGAAATTAAATAAAAATGGTAAAAATGAAATTAATTGGTTTGCACTAAAAGAAGAATTTATTAATGAAGAACGTGGCAATAGAAGAGATACAACAAAGCGAGATTTGAAGAAAAGATTAGATAGAACTTTGCAAGCTTTAAATACAAAACCACTACCAAGAAATGCAGAACAATTATTCAAAAATTATGCAGATTTATTTTTTGATAGGAACATGCCAAAAGGGGGAGAAGGTAGAAAAAGAAACATGGGAGATTTAAGAGCATTTTTAAATTGGGCTGTATTAGAGAAAAAATATTTGGGCGTTGAATGGTTGCCATTAACTGCAAAACAATATGCAAAATATGTTGGTGCTGTTCCAAAAGGTAGGAAGAAAAATAGAACAAGAGAGCCTATTTTAACGGCTGATTTTGAGATGTTATTAGAAGCATTAAAGAGAGAAAATAAGCATGGTCTAAGGGCAATATGCGTACTCTCAGGGGTCTATGGAATAAGGATTTCAGAGATTGCAAATATGAAAATTAAAGATGGAAAAGTTGAAATTACAACGTTAAAACAAAACGTAAAAACAATGCTTGAAGAACCGCATACAAGAATTGTTGAGCCTTTAGATTTACCAAATCTTCCAAATTTAGGAAAAGAAATTGTTGCTGATTTAGAGTCTGGAAAAATAAAATTTCCTGACCCAATTCTTAGAGCTATTGCAAAATCAGATGATGAAAAAGGCTACAAAGAAATCGGAGAAAGATTCGGAAAAATGATAAATAGATTTTGGTTCTGGAAAGAATTAAAAACAAAATATTCAAATCTTGTGCCGTATAGTTTTCGTCATTCTTTTGCTTGGCGTGGAAGTATGGAAACTGTTCCAGCTATTCCTTATAGAGTCTTGGCAGATTTACTTGGCCACAATTTAGACACGCATCTCAAATATTACGGCAAGTGGTCAAACAATGCTGAGAACAAAAAACGTATTGAAGAAGCTAATAAAAATAATGCAGAAAAGTACGTACTTGCACGTACATGAATATACGGCTACCTTACTAATAACTGATTTCTGGCGATAGGTTTAGGAGCTTGCTCCGACCTATGAAGGAAATCCAACACTATTGCTTTTGTGTTGCGAAGGGGACTACCGACTCGGCGATTGAGATTGGTGGATTGATCCCAGTTAACACAGAAATGTTGTCTGCAATTCTGGTTAACGCTTATTCGCATCATGCCTAAAAAGAAACCTAATAAATTTTTAAAAATTAATGGAAAAGTCGTAACGCTTCCAAAAAAGGCGTTAGGTAATGGGTCTAAAAATCCAGTTTTTCCAAATGGCAAAAATCCTGATGTTAAACCTTTTGAACAAAGGGCGGCTTCAGAAAAACTTGCTGAAGATTTTTTAAAAGCAAAGGAGCAAGGTTTAATAAATGCAGAGGATTTTAAATTTCCTAGACATTTAAGGAAGATAGCGTAATAAGAATATCAATCCATTTAAGTGGAACAACTTAATACGCCTAATTTGTTGGGAACAGCAAATACGGCCGCAATTCTTGGGGTATCAACTAAGACCCTAAGACGTTATCGAGATTTAGAAGGCGGTTTTCTAATTCAAGATAAAGATTGGTTTTTTGGTGCTTATGACAATAGCCCTATTAGATGGGATTTAGAACGTTGTAAGAAATCTCTAGCCACTCGAAGAAAAGGATTTTCCAAATATGCGGACTTCCAATTTGCCAAAAAAATCATAAAGGAACAAAAAAAAATAACCCCTAAAAACATAGAGGTCATTAATGCTTTATCCATGCATATTGTACCTAAAGATGAACGTCACCTGCCTAGTATGCAGGTGAATTAAATCATTAAATCTTAGTAATAGCTTATGAAGTTCTGATTATTTAAAAACAAAAGGTGCAAAATTAGGTGCATTTTTGATAATCGATCTAAAATAAGGGGAAAATAGAATCTTTTTTTTTATTTTGCTATATTTTTATAAATAGTAGTTAAATTAATACACAATAAATCTATTATTTTTCTATGAAGTTAATCACTAATTTCAGGCTATTTATCTTCACTTTCTTAACTTGTATATCATTATTTAATACTAAATCAGTAATGGGTAGAACTCCTTATCCCTTGGAATATTGCAATGTTCATGGGAACCAAGGTTGGACATCTTATCTAATTTTAGAGACTGGATATGGTTCTAAAGCAAGATGGATTATTGAAAAGAACGAAGGGAGCTCAGTTAGCTCCAATCCTAGCGAGAGAACCCAAATAGCTAAAGAGGGTTGGAAAGAATTTAACCAGCTTTGTATTGGAGCTCCAATAAAAAAATATAAAAAGTAGTGTATTCAATTTAATAACTTCTTTATTAGTTAAGATTTCTGAAATGTTTCTCCTTTCTAATTACTTTGCTATATCTATATAAATAGTATTTGAATAAATACACAATAAATCTATTATTTTTCTATGAAGTTAATCACTAATTTCAGGCTATTTATCTTCACTTTCTTAACTTGTATATCATTAATTAATACTAGATCAGTAACAGGTAGCTCTCTTATACCTGCTCAATACTGCAATGTTCATGGGAACCAAGGTTGGACATCTTATCTACTTTTACAGTATGAATTTGTTCCCCCAAATCCACAAATATGGGTAATTGAAAAAAATGCTGGGAGCTCAGTTAGCTCCAATCCTAGCGAGAGAAGCCAAATAGATGAAGGTCGCTATGGTCCAGTGTGGAATGAATTTAACCAGCTATGTATTGGAGCACCAATTAAAAATATGTAAATAAGTAGTTTATTCAATTTAAAAACTTCTTTATTAGTGAAAAGATCTGAAAGGTTTGTCCTTTCTAATTACTTTGCTATATCTATATAAACTATCTAGCTAAACAAAAATATCATCTTCCAATAAATATTTCTTATGAATAATTATTTTATCAAAATCATAATTATATTTTCCTTTATTTATCCACTTAAAATTTATGCTGCAAACGATAATAAGAAAGTTGTAATTACCCTCAAAAATGGGGATACATTGAATGGAACTTTAATTGAAAGTAAAAGTACAAATAATGCAAAAACTTTAGATCATCCACAATTAGGAGAGCTTACTCTTAGTGAATCAATAATCGAAAGTTTTAAGTTAGATGCAAAAGCTACTGAAGATAAAACTAATAACACCGTTGATTCAAATACTTCCACTTCTTCAAGTTCTAACAATAATATTTCAGAAGTAAAAAGTAATGATGAGATTTCGAAATGGAGTGGATCAATAAGTATAGGTTTAGATGAGGATATTGGATATGAAGATTTTTCAAGATCATTAGATTTAGATTTAAGTATTGATTTAACTAATGAAAAAAGTATCTATACAAATACCATTTCATTTGATTGGACAAAAGATGAATCTCAATATGAAATTGGAGGATCATACTACGTGAGTGATTCTCTTGAAATTGATCAAAAAACAAGTATGGATATAAGTAATAGAAATATGGAAATCTATTTTTCTAATAATTATGACTATAACTCGGATGCATCCTATGGTAAGAATTCATTAATTTCATCTATTGGTTTAACCAAAGGATTTTTTGACTCAGATGATACTTCTTTATCAATCTCTGCTGGACCTGCAATACATTTTGTTTATGGAGGTGATGAATGCGATATAACTACTGACTGTGGTGAAACTTATCTATCAAGTGTTTTTAGCATTAATTTTTCAAATAAACTAAGTAAAAAATTTGAATTAGAAATAAATAATATTTTCACTTCAAGTTACGCAAGTACTGCTATTTATGGAAATGAATTATCAACAACCTTAACTTTTAGACCAAGTGATAGTTCTGGTTTTAATACTTCTTTTAAATATGAAAATGATTATAAAGAGTTTAGTAACCCAAAATTTGAAGATAAATATTCTTTGAATGTAGGTTATGATTTTTGATTATTTTGATTCTTTTTTATCCATTAATTAATACATTTATAAGTATCTATTAAATTTTAAGTATTAGAGCTTATAGAAAAGTTTATATACTCTATTTAGACTTTTAAAGATTATAAATTTGGGTAAATTTATGAGTGGAGATTTTGAGACATTAGAAATTAATCAACCGAAGATTTCTTATTACACAAAAAGATCAGAAAATATTTTATGGCTTCAGGAAAAGATGAAAGAGATTGAAGGAATGAAAGATAAAATAAACGACGCGGCTTAGAAATCTTGGGTGCGCCCGAGTGGTTACTAATTGACAGTCGATCTAAAATAAGGGGCAATTAGCTCCTTTTTTTGTAAAAGATATAGATATCAAAAATAATGAATACTTTTTTTATTTAATCAGTTGATAAACATTTAATAATTTCACTGTTAGCTATTTATCGAAGATAAAAGAAAACATCAAAATTAATCGTATGATTGTTTAATTTGAACTTGAATTTTTTTTAAATTAAAGAATAATTACTAATAAGTCGCAGAGGTGAGAAAAAATTAAATTATTTAAAACGAGATTTTTATTTTCTTTATCAATAGTTATTGCCCTTTTAATAATTATTTCTATATTTTCATTAGCTAAAGGTTCAGTTTTTATTCCCAATAAAGATATATGGCTTGCAATTTTTCAAAAAGGGGATCAAATTAATCAAACTATTATTTGGGAACTTAGATTACCTAGATTAATTGCTTCTTTATTAGTTGGTTCTTCTCTGGGTATGTCAGGTGCTCTTTTACAGGGAATGCTTAGGAATGGTTTGGCAAGTCCATATTTATTAGGAATATCTGCAGGATCAGGATTAGTAATAGTTTTTTTTATTAGTTTTGGTTTAATCCAAACCTTTATACCTTTTGCCGCTTGGATAGGAGCAATCTTGACAACATTAATAGTTTTTGTTTTATCTAAAGATGGCAATAAAATTATTGTTGAGAGATTAGTCTTAGGCGGGGTTGCTATAAGCAGTTTATTTGGAGCCATACAGGCGACTTTATTATTGCAAGCTGAGGATGGAAGAATTCAAGCAGCCTTGAATTGGCTTATTGGTAGTTTGAATGCGAGAGGTTGGCAAGAAATTAAATTTACGGCTTTGCCTATTTTGCTAGCATTATTTATTGGCCTATTTTTATATCGACAATTAAATTTATTAAGTTTAGGTGATGAATTGTCTGTAAGTCTTGGAACGTCTCTTTTTCGATCAAGATGTTTAATAGGAGCTATTGCTACTTTATTAGCGGCTTGCGCTGTAAGTATTGGAGGATTGATTGGTTTTATAGGTTTAATTGTGCCTCATTTCTCAAGATTATTAATTGGTAATGACTTTAAATATATACTTCCTTTCTCCGCTCTTATAGGAGCATTAACCTTAAGTAGTGCGGACCTAATTTCAAGATTGGGGCCAATTGAAATTCCAGTAGGTATTGTCACCGCACTATTGGGTGCACCAGTATTTATGATTATTCTTTACAACAATACAAATTATAAGAAGTAATGGAAAATCTCAAACTAGAAAATTTCTCTACAGGTTATACAAATGATTTTATTATTAAGTCAATTGATTTATCAGTAAAATCTGGTGAATGGTTAGGAGTAATAGGTCCCAACGGAGCAGGAAAATCAACTCTAATTAAAGGGATATGTAGGATTATAAAACCTTTCCAAGGAAGTCTTTATTTAAAAGGAAAAGATATTAAAAGATTTACAAACAAAATAATTTCGCAAACTATTTCCTTTTTACCTCAACAATTTAATTCCAACATGAACGTTACTGTTAAGGAGTTAGTTGCTCTAGGTAGATCACCCTATAAAAATTTTTGGGAATTTGATTTAAATAAAACTGATAAAAAAAAAATTAATGAAGCACTAAATTTAGTAGATATGTATGATTTCAAAGATACTCTCATAACTCAAATATCTGGAGGCCAGCGGCAGAGAGCATATTTAGCTTTAGCTTTAGCTCAAGACCCTGAAATTCTTATTCTGGACGAGCCCACAAATGCCTTAGATTTAAAATACCAAATAAAATTTCTAGAGATAATAAAAAAGCTTAAAGAAAAAAAAGATATTTCTATTATCACGATTCTTCATGATTTAAATCTTACTGCTAGATATGCAGAAAAAATTTTAGCTTTAAAAAATGGAAGAAGTTTAGGTTATGGACCCTGTCATGAAATAATTAGTGAGAAAAAAATTAAAGATATTTTTGATGTAAATGTTTTAGTTTCAGATACTCCATATGGCAAGCAAGTTTATGCAATAAATTAATTTTGCAAAAAATTAGATGTAAAATATTATCCTTTATTATTTTTAAAAGTTACATATTATTTGAAAGGAATATACACTATGGTATTCCAAATTTTTAAAGGTACTATTTGTTACCAAAAACAAGCTTATTTCAGAATAATTAAGATTTAATTTTTTGTTGATATTAATAATATTTAGGAATCTATTGTGTGAGGACACACTTGAATATATTCAAAAGGGTTTTATTAACCTCATCTCTATTTGCATTTGCATCTACAACATTTGCAGGAGCAAGTGAATCATTCATTCAAAGAAAAAATAAAAACGACTCTAAATCTATTTTTGAGAAACCACTATTAATAGCAGAAAATATTGAAGATAATCCAGTAAGTTATGTTGGTTTTGATACTTTGAAAATCACTGTAACAGGAACTAGAACCGAGAGAGCAATTAAAGATGTTCCAAGTGCAATTACTTCATATGATTATGATGAAGTAAATTCCTTAGCACCCTTATCATGGAGAGATTTATTTAAATATGATGCTTCTATATCTTCACAAGATTTTTCTAGATCAGATGGTAGTAGAACTTATGTCACTGGAGATAAGGGCAACATTAATATTAGAGGAGTTGAAGGAAATAGGGTATTAACTTTAATAGATGGTATTCCTATTCCTAGATTTAGTTATGGAAGGAGCGGAACTTTTGCTGCAAGTAGGCTTAACTATATAGATTTTAATAATTTAGGTAATGTTGAGGTTCTAAAAGGTCCAGGATCTTCACTTTATGGAAGTGATGCAATGGGAGGAGTAGTTTCATTGAGATCTTTGGAGCCAGATGATATTTTGGAAGAAGATCAATCTAATTCTTTTGAGATATCATCCCCTTACAATTCACAAAATTCTTCTTATCAGCCCTCAATAAAATATGCTTTTAGAGATAAAGATATATCAGGAATTTTTGCTATTAGTGCAGGAAGCCAAGGAGAATTAAATAGAAAAACTGATAGCAAGTATATTAATGATTTTGATGGAGATTTAAATTCTTATTATTTAAAATTTATAAAATCTAATGGAAATACAGATTATGATTTAACTTTTGAAAATCTTAATAAAGATTCTACCTCCATTGGATCGAGTTATTACAATACAGAAAATTCCTTACTTAGCCAAAAAGATATTAGAGAAAGTGAACGGACAAGAATAAGTCTTGGAATTAATTATGAATCTGATAAAGATAAATTTATAGATAAATTATCAGGAAAAATTTATTCTAACTCTATGGAGAATAAAAGCGATTATGAAACAGTTACCTCCTCTGCTACTGCAAATACAAAAATAAATTTAAGCCAAGAAATGTTAGGAGGAAATCTTCAAATTACAAATGATTTGAAAATAAAAGGAATTGATCAGAAATTAACTTATGGCTTTGAGATTAATCATAATGATGCTTCTAGATCGAGGGATGCATATGAAGATGGTGCATTAGATGGCTCTTATAAATCTAATCCTGATTCAGATATTCTTAAAATGGGTTTATACGTTCAGGATGAGATTAAGATTAATAATTGGGATATAATTGCAGGCGTCAGATATGATGCCAATAATATAAAAGCATTTGCAGATGACAAATGGTATGCCTCTGGAAGTAGTTTTCTCACAGACAGAGAAACTTCCGTAGGGAAACCAATAAGTAAGGATTATAGTAATTGGAGTCCTAGTATCGCTGCAATTTATAAAGTAAATGATAATTTTAATTTTTATGGAAAGTATTCGAGAGGCTTTAGAGCTCCAAGCTGGGAAGATCTTAATAGCAGTTATATATCACTTTCCCCTTTCTTTAGTTATACAACTGTAGGCAACCCTGATCTTAAGGAGGAGACCAGTAATAACTATGAATTAGGTATGAAAGGTAGAACAGGTAATTCAGATTTTGGGATTGCGACATTCTTAAATGATTACAAAAATTTCCTTGATAAAACTAATGCAACTGGAAATACAGTTAGTTATCAGGTTACAGATCCCTTTGGAGCTTTAAACTCTGCTAATCCTTTTAATGTGGTTGGGGGTTCTATAAACGCTAATGAATATCAAACTAGGAATATTTTTGATGTCAAAATCTATGGTATTGAAGCTGATTATAAATATCATTTCTCAGAAAGAAATAAAGGTCTTAGCTTTACTGCCTCTGCTTCTTTAGTTAAAGGAGAAAATGAAACGGATGACGAAAATTTAGATTCAGTAAATCCTTTTACAGCAATTACAACATTTAATTATCTATTTCCCAATAATAAATTAAGCGCATCTTTAGTTAATACTTATGTTGGAACTCCAGACCCTTCCAAATCTTATAAAGCAGAAAGCGAAACTAATAATTATATTCCAGATTCATTTGTAACAACAGATTTAATACTTAAATATAAAGCATCAGAAAGATTAATAGCTGACCTTGGTGTTTATAATCTTCTTGATACGACCTATTATCTATGGTCTGATATTAGATCTAATGGAATTTCGGGGAATGATGACAAAGCCTATCAAAGATATGCTCAGCCTGGCACAAGTTTAAAAGTAGGATTTAAGTGGAGGTTTTAATAAAAAGTTTTAAAATTTAATTATGTTACTTTCTAAATTTAGATTCTTTTTTCTCCTAGCGACCTTATCTCTTTGTATTTATCCAAATAGAGGATTAACTACAGAATTTGATAGAGTTGATAAAAGAGTTATTAGCTTAAATTCTCTTGGGGCAGATATAGTTTCAAAATTAGATAATGATTCTCTAGTAGGGATTCCTGGTTCATCTCTTTTAAAAAAAGATGATAAATTTGCTGGCAAGGTAATTGTTAGTGAGGGAAGAATGCCTCCTTCTTTAGAAAAAATTATAAAATTAAAACCTTCTTTAGTTATTGGTTCTGAGGGATTTCATGACAAAATTTTGGATAAACTTGCTGACCTTAATATTGAAACTTTAAAAACCAATACTAAGTCTATTAATCAACTAGAAATACTTATTAAAGATTTAGCATTTTATTTGAACAAGAATCCATCATCAGTAAATGAAAATATAAAGAGTTGTTATTTTAATACATCAAAAGATCGTGGTTCTGCAGTTATATTAGCCAGCACAAAACCACTTCTATCTCCTAATTCAAATAGTTGGGCAGGTAAATTACTTGATAGATTTAATTTTGATAATATATCGAAAGACTTAGAATCAAAAACAGAATTTAAAGGTTATGTCAATTTATCTCCTGAAATAATTTTAAAAAAGAAACCTTCAAAAATAATTGTTATTTCATTTCCAGGAATGAATCAAAACTCTCTATTGGCTAATCCCATGTTAAAAAAAATTATAGATTCTAATAATAATGAAATAGTTACTTTTAATTATTACGGTCTAATAAATCCCGGAAGCTTAAAAACTATAAATAGTGCTTGTATGAAATTGTCAAATATATAAGTTCACTTATTTTAATTTCAAATCATATTCAATATTAATAAATGATTTATAAGGTATAGGATAGAACTTTGATTTTTGGGCAGCCTCTAATGCTGCTTTATCTATTAAACTTATACCGCTTGAAATAATTATTTCAGCTTTTTCTACATTTCCATTCATTAAAATCCAAACTTTAACAGTAGGCTTTCCTTCTAGTCCTTTTTTTAATGCTTTCCTTGGATATTTTGGTGATACACAATTTAAACAAGTAATTTTTAATTTCCCTTTTCCTTTAACACTCCCCTTTTCTAAATCTTTTTTATCAGCTTTAGTAGCAAATCCCTTTTTTTTAGGATTAGAAAATTTTGTATCATCTAATTTTTTCTGTTTAAGTTCAGGTTTTTTATCTGATATCTTTTTATTCTTTTTATCTATTTGCTTATTCTTTATATTAAGATCTCCTGTAATAATTTTTTTCATATCATTTGATTTTAAAGCCTTATTTGGTTCGGATTTTTTTTCATTTTTTATCAATTCATTATTTTTATCTATAATTTTTTTTTCTTGTTTATTTAAAGAATTTTGATTTGAATTTCCTTTTGCGGAATTAAAAGATTTATTATTTATTAATTCAATTGGAACAATTTTTTTACCTTTTAATCTTTCTTTATTTTGGTATTCAGGAGAAAAAAATAAAAATGATAAGTGTATTATTAATGAGATTAATAGATATAATTTTAATTTCATAATTCGTATTTAGAAATATCTAATAATCCTTTATCAAAAAATTTATTTTCTTGTTTTTGCTTATAATATTTATATTATATATTCCAACTATTGATCAAGTTATTTTTTTCGGGTGGGGTTGTCATGTGGCCCTTACTTTTTATATCAATTATCACTTTAGCCTGTATTTTTGAAAGAATTTTATTTTGGTTTAATTTAAGAAATAAAAATCATAAAATCCCTAAATTAATTTTAGAAACTTATAACGTTAATAATGATGAATTTATTAAATTTCTAAATAAAAAAAATAATAATCCTTATTCTCAAATTCTAATTGATGTTTTCAATTCGAATTTTATGAAAGAAAAAGATTTTGAAAAAGCACTCGAAATTAATTTAGTAAACCAGAATAATAAACTTAATAAATATGGAAATATTTTTAATTTAACTGTTGGCATATCACCTCTTTTGGGTCTTTTAGGAACGGTATTAGGTCTTATGAATAGTTTTTCTTTTATAGACTTAGGAAATGTTGGAATTAACTCTAAAGAGGTAACAGGGGGGATTAGTGAAGCATTAGTATCAACCGCTTATGGTTTGATAATAGCAATTTTTACTATAGTCTTTTTAAGCTACTTTAATTCATGTAGAAAAAATGAAATTATTTCCTTAAGAGATTTTGGAACAAGATTTCAAATTCAATATTTTAATAATTTATCAAAATCAAAGTGAATTTTATGAAAGATTTTTTTGATTTTGAAGAGGATATTCCTCAGATAAATATTTTACCTATGATTGATATTATCTTTGTGATTTTATCTTTTTTTATAATTTCGAGTTTATATTTAGTGAGATTAGAAACTATTCCAGTAAATTTACCAAATGCTGAAACGTCCAATCAAGAAAAAAATTCAGTGATTGTTATTACTTTAGATTTGGGAAACAGAATATTTATTGATGAAAAATTATTAGATATTAGTTTAATAAAGAATGAAATATTATCAAAGATAAAAAACAATAAAAATAGAAAAGTAATTATTAGAGCAGATAAAGATGTTAAATATGGAGAAGTTATATCAATACTAGATATTTTAAGAAAATTAGATGGTATAAAAATAGGCGTTTCAACTGAATCTTAAGTTAAATTATTTTATACAAACAGGACATCCTGGAGCTTCTGCACAAGTAGGTGCCTTACCTCCCCATTCACTTAAGTCAACTTCAGCATCTTTACCGATATCACCCCAATTATTATCAGAGGTCCGATATTTATCTATTCCTGAATTAATAGAATTAGAACCCGTAATAGAATCAAAGGAAGGAGCAGAATCTAGTAAACCAAAGTCAGCTTTTACATTTACTGGAAAAATAAAAAATGTTGATAAAGCAATACCAAATTTAAATAAAAAAATCATTTGTCTATTCAATGAAATAATCTTAGCATTTTTTTTTAATATTTCTATAAAAATTCAGATTTTGACTTCAGAGGAAATTAAAGTAAAATTCTATATATTTTTTGAAAGTAAGATATCTTTTTAATGACATCAAAGTTTTTCGAACCTCCGACCTAAAGCTTCCAAAGCACCCGCTCTAACTTTTTATTTTGCGTCTAATCCAACTAATTTCATAAGAACTTTTGCATTACTAGCAACTGCAGAATATTATTTTTCTTGCATTGCTCTATACATTGCAGTTTCTAACGTACATAATAATTTGGCTGTCATTTCTGGACGATTTAGATCCCCTTTTTCAATATCATCTTTCAGTAAAAGATAAGCATTAGAAGTAATCTGCCTAGCTCTTCTTCTTGATATTCCATATTTTGCGGCAACAAGGGAAGTTATAAAAGAATAAGCTTGTCCTTCAGCAACTAATTCAGCAGCATGTGCAACTCTTAATTCAGTTTCTTGTTTAGTTGCTCTCTTTGACATAACTTCAATATATACTCAATTTCTACGATTTGATTACATAAGAACCATTGTTGTTACTCATATTCTCTGATAATTAAGCGTACTATTTTTTCCTTTTTTTGTTTCAAAATATAGTTAATAAAGTAGGTAAAAGCTAGATATGCTTATTGATCTTCTTACTTATTTTCGCTTAGACAAAACTGCACTTATTTCTGCACTCAGCTTTATTAAAAAACTGTCATAAATCAAGTAATTGCCAGTATTTACAAGGCTTTTGGCTACTGCATGGCATGCAGGGGGTCAGCGGTTCGAGTCCGCTTGGCTCCATCAGGATTTTAGATTGTAATATCATTTAAAATTGTTTATAAAAAATTTTAATTAAAAACAAAAATTTCCCCATTCAAGATAATTCATTTGATCTAAAGAGGATTTAAAACAAATTTTTTTTAATTAAAATAGAACTATATATTGAGCTTAGAAAGTTTGAAACCGACTTAAACGAAAATAAATGTTTTTTTACCTTTTGAAAATTTTTTTTATAATTTCTCCATATTAAGTTAGAATTATATAATTCGAAAATTATGTACCTAAAATAAAAATTGAATTCGTGAAATTTGTTAAATTTTTTAAAAATCTTATAATATCTTCCGCTTTTATATCAACTTTAATTTCTCAAATTGAAGTTAAGGCAGATTTGGAAAAATTATCAAAAGAAGAAATAATACAAATATTGAAAAATGATTATATAAACAATTCACCTCAAGAATTTTACATAATTGATTCTGGAGATCAAATAGATGTTTCAATTTCAAGAGATTATCCTGAACTCAACGCTAGAGCATTTATTGATGGGGAAGGATATTTAATCCTTCCAAAAATTGAAAGATTATTCGTAAGAGGTTTAACTTTAGAAGAACTAAATATACTTTTAAATGAGGTTTATATTGAAATAGTTAAATACCCTGACGTTTCTACTAAAGTTTTATCTTACAGGCCAGTGAAATTTTTTGTTGATGGAGAAGTTAATGATCCTGGCCTTCATACTTTAAGAGGATCTCTTAATTCATCTCAAAATGCCAATGTTTTTGAAATCTTTAGTAACCCTGATTCAACTTTCTTTGAATCAAATACCCCCGATTTTCCTGCTTCTTTTAATAATAATAATGTTGATAATAAATCAATTTCTTATTATTACCCCACTTTGTTTGACGCTATAAGGTCTAGTGGTGGTATTAATGATCTTTCTGACTTGTCTAATATTAAAGTAATAAGAAAAAACAGTATAAGCAGAGGAGGCGGCAAAATTGAAGCTATTATTGATGGAAATAAATCATTTACTGATAAAAATGGATTAAGTAATTTTAGAATTTATGATGGTGATGTTATAAAAATAGGTAGTTTGGTTAATGGTGATCAATCCGTAATTTCAAAAGCGATTAGGTCGAATCTGAATCCGAAATACATAAGAGTTTTTGTCGCAGGAAGAGTAAAAGCTCCTGGAACAAAGATAATAGGAAAATTAAGTACCTTAAATGATGCAATCGATATATCTGGAGGAACAAGCGTAATAAAAGGACCAGTTAGTTTTTTAAGTTATAATAATGACGGCACTATTGAGAAAAGAAAAATAAAATATTCTAAAAGAAGTAAAAGAGGCTCATTTAAAAATCCTTATCTTGCTGAAGGAGATATGATAATTGTTGGAGAAAGTTTTTTAAGTAATAGTACTGAATTTTTGAAGGAAATTACAGCTCCTTTTCAAGGTTTGTATTCTACTTATAGCCTTATAGAAGCCCTTTCAAATTAGTTCTTTATGGATAATCTTATAAATAATCAAAACAATAAATTACCTGAATTAGATAATTATTTAGATTTAAAGTCATTTTTAAATTTTACTCTAAGAAATAAAAAAATAATAAGCATTTATTCTTTGGTTACATTTATTTTGGCTTGCTTATATTCATTAACACTTAAAAGAGTTTGGGAAGGAGAATTCCAAATTGTAGTTAATTCAAATAAAGATCAAAGTAATAATATTCAATCAAGTTTTTTTAAGAACCTTCCTTTGGGGAATTTTTTAGATACCAATTCAAATTCTTTGAACACAGAAGTTGAGGTTTTGCAAAGTCCATCAGTCTTAATGCCTATTTTTGATTTCGTAAAAATTGAGAATGAAGATTACATAAATAAAGACTTGACATTTTTAAACTGGAAAAAAAAGAATCTAAATATAAATTTAAAGAAAGGAACTTCTGTTTTAAATATTACTTACAAAGATACAAAAAAAGAGTTAATTCTTCCTGTATTAAATAAAATTTCTTCAGCATATCAATCTTATTCAGGAAGAAATAAAAGAAGAAATTTAGAGTTATCAAAAACTTATTTGAAAGAACAAATATCTCTTTATAAAGTCAGTGCAATTAATTCCTTAAAAAAAGCACAGTCATTTGCTATTGATCAAGACCTAACAATCCTTGATATACGTCCTCAAAATAGTATTGGTAGTTCAAATTTAGCTTTGCCAAATATTTTAAATAATATGCAAACTAATAATAAAGTTTCTCAAAATTCACTTATTGCTAATGTTGATATAGAAAGAGCTAGGGTAGAAGCATCAAATAAAATAAGAAAAATTAATTTGCAAATATCAAAGATTGAAGATTTAAATCAAGATGATGAGAAAATTGAATTTATTGTTTTAACTTTACCAGAGGCAGTTGCAAAAGGATTACCCCAGGAATTACAAAAACTTGATGCATTTTTGCTTGAAAAACAATCAAAGTATACAGATAAAGATATATCTGTAAAAAGACTTAAACAAAAAAGAGAAGTTTTAATAAAACTTCTTCAAAAAAAAGCAATTAGTTTCTTGAAAGCAGAAAGGTTAGTTGCTGAATCGCAGATGGAAGCTGCGAAAAGACCAAAAGGAATAATTATTAAGTATAAAGAACTTATTAGAGAAGCTGGAAGAAACGAAGAAACACTTATTGGTTTAGAAGATCAATTAATTAGTTTGGATCTTGAGAAATCAAAATTACAAGATCCTTGGGAATTAATTACCAAACCAACTATTAATAAAAGTCCTGTCGCACCTTCTAGAAAAAACATAGGTTTTTTTGGTTTAATTGGGGGATTATTTCTAGGATTAATTTATTCATTTATAAGGGAAAAAAGATCAGATATTATTTATGATGAAGTCAAAATTGAGAAAATCTTGCAATCAAAAATTATAGAAAAAATATCAAAAAAGAAATTATCACAACTAACACAAGATGATTTATTTATAAACGAATTTTTAAACGTAAATTTAGATAATGAAATTGTTTTTATTGAATGTGGAATAGATGATTCTGATAAAAATCTTTTTGAAAAATTAATCAAGAAAAACAATAAAAAATATTTCTTCTCTAATCTAATAAAAAATCATTTAGATAAAAATTCTTTTATATACTTTGGTTATATCTCAAAAATCAAATTTGAAGATGTCTATAAAATCAATAGAATCATGAATTTAAATAATAAAAAATTCATGGGAGTTATTCTTATTAATTAAATTGAGAGAAAAAAAATTTTAAGTTTTAATATTTGCTGCTCATAATACTTTCAAAATTTCTTATACATTTTCTAAAATGATCCACTTTTACTTCAAGGTCTGATTTGAAAAATAAAGGTTTTTTATTCCATATGCCCTTGTTTACGTAAGAGCATATTTCTGCATCTTCTTGAAAAATCTGCAAATTTGTTTCTGATACACTCTTATAGAAATTATTAAGTGTTTCTTCATATTGCTCTTTGGAAGTTTCTAAACACCAAAGTTTGGTTAAGCAAGAAGTTGTATTTCCATCATCGTAGGGTTGATAAAATTGATGAGCAAAAGTAGTAGCTTCTGTTGAAGAAATCATACTAAAAGGATATAGATAAAGAGACCAATATCCATCAAAATCATATTTTATTTGCAACATTTTCTCAAAAATTTTTTTTGAATTTCTGACCTTTTTTGATTTAATCTTATCTTTAAAAATTGATACCCAATCATAAAGGATATTTTCTCCATCGCTTATCCCTAAAGGAGATAATGTATCTTTATGAACGCAAGATACATGATAAGGCTCAAGCGCATTTTCTATAGCTATTTTCCAGTCGCAATTAAAAATTATTTCTTGTGAGGAGTAATTTTTATTAATTGATTGTCCAATTTTTGAGATTATATCAACTACTTCTTTTCCTAATTGATCATGTAAAGTAAAGAAAGGTTTGTATGAGATAAATATAAAACCATTAATTTTTTCTATCTTCCATAACTTTGGTCTAACTTCTGAAGTTGAATTTATTTCAGGGAATTTATCTTTTCTAGGAATATAAGAGGAGTAAGGAGTAAAAGTCCAGCCATGATATGGGCAGGTTATTTGCGAGGTAGAAAAATTTTTTTTAAGAAATTTTGCACCTCTATGGGGACAGCAATTTTCAAAAGCCCATAATTTACCTCTGTAATTATGAATTATTACTTCTGCATTGAAAAATTTTATTATCTGATAAGAATTTATTTCTTTAAAATCAACATCATGACCTATACAATGCCAATAAGATAATACAATACCTTTTTCATTTAATTCATTGCTAGGTTCAAAAAAATGGTGACGAAGTTTTTCATATAACTCTTTCTTTAAACTTTCATCAATCAAATTATTTGATTCATTCTTTTTAAAGTTATATTTAAATTTTATTTCATCAAATTTATTTATTATTTGCTCTTCAACTTGTCTCTTTATTTTTAATGATTCAGCTTTATCATTACTTAATTTCCTTACAATTGTTGATGTTCGTATTATCTCCCTTAATTCTCTAGGAACAACAACTTGCAAATAAAAGCCTTTTCTACCATTCCTTTGAATAATCCTGCTCATCTTGGTAGAACCTATGGTAGAACCATGCTAAAGTAAATTTCATTATTTTGCAATATCTAAAGAGTAAAGAATCAAGATTTTTTGTTTTATATTAATTTACAATAATTATGAAATATAAAAAAATATTGAAATTATCTTATAAAGTAAAGTTAGATTAAGTTAAGCTTTCTCAAAATAATGTGAAAGTATTAATTTTTTATCTTCTAGAGCTATGATTTTTTGATTTTTATTAATGGCTAGAATTTTTGATATTGCTTCATTTTTGCCTGAAAGGGTTTTAACAAATGATGAGCTCGCAGAAAGATTTAAAAATTGGAATTCAGAAAAAATCTTTAATAAAACCGGAATAAAATTTAGACATATTGCTGAAAATGATCAAACTTCATCTGATATTGCGATAGCAGCCGCTAAAAATCTTTTTGATAAAACATCTTTTGATAAAGATAAAATTGATATGATTTTTTTGATAACCCAATCTCAAGATCAAAGTATTCCCTCAACTGCATTTCATATTCATAAGGAACTAAATTTAAAGGAAAATTGTGGTTGTTTCGATATAAATCATGGTTGTACTGGTTATATATATGGATTATCACTTGCAAAAAGTCTCATTAAATGTAAAGAATGTGAAAATATTTTAATGCTTACTGCTGATACATATTCAAAATTTATAAATCCACAAGACAGTTCTCTTGCAACCTTATTTGGTGATGGTGCAACCGCTACATTGATAGTAAATGAGGAGGGTAATGAACAAGGGATAGGAAATTTTTCTTTTGGTACAGATAGTTCTAAAAAAGATCTTTTGAATTGTGATTATCTAGGCTTAAAGACTCCTATTAATAAACAAAAATCCTTATTTATGGATGGTCCAGGTATTTTAAATTTTACCCTTGATAAAATTCCAAAATCTCTTTTAAATTATTTAGAAGAAAATAATAAAAGAATTGAAGATTATGATCACATTGTTTTTCATCAAGCTAATAAATTTATTCTTGAAAAGCTTTATAAAAAAATAAATGCTGGAAATAAAGGTATTATTTCATTAGCTAATAGTGGTAATACAGTTTCAAGCTCAATACCCCTAGTCCTTGAAGAATTAATAAATGATGATTATGATAAAAAAAGATCTATTCTGCTCGCTGGTTTTGGAGTGGGTTTATCTTGGGGATTCACAAATATTGTGCTATAAATCTATTACTGATTAATAAATAATGTTTGAAAAAGAACAAATTCAAGATTTCCTTACAGAACTAACTGAAAGTATTGAATTACCAGATGGCACATTAAATTTGGATACAAAAATAGAAAATATTGAGTGGGATTCACTTGCTGTTATTAGCTGTATAGCTCTAGCAGATGAAAAGTTTAATATAATGTTATCTGGAGATGAGCTTGCAAAGATAATTACCATTGGAGATATTTTTCAATTAATATCTAAAAAACAATAATCTTTCTCTCTTAAATCATGCCTGAATTACTTAAGAAAGTAGATAATGTAAATCTTGAGGGAATTGTAACTTGCCTGCCATTAAATAAAGTTGATAATAATCTTTTTGAGGACAAATTTTCTAAAAAAGAGATTTCACAAATAGCTGCATCGACAGGCGTAAAATTAAGATATTACACATCTCCTCAACAAAAAACTTCTGATCTATGTTTAGAAGCTGCAAAACATTTAATAAACAAATTAAATTGGGAAAAAGAAAGTATTGATGGTTTAATTTTTATAACACAAACGCCTGATAAACTTATTCCAGCCACTTCAAATAAGCTTCAATTCTTACTAGGACTCTCTTCGCAATCATTCGCTTTTGATATTAATTTAGGTTGTTCTGCTTATCCTTATGGATTATGGGTAGCAAGTTCACTTTTGCAAACTGGAGCAAAAAGAGTATTAATTTTGGTAGGAGATACTATCAGTAAATTGATTAAAAAGGAGGATAGAGCAACAGCTTTTTTATTTGGAGATGCTGGAAGTGCTACAGCATTAAGTTTAAAAAGTGATAGCTCTATGAAATTTATTCTTGGTTCAGATGGTCAGGGATCAGAAAACATCAAAGCAGAATATAAAGAGAAATTAGAAATGAATGGCTCTAAAGTATTTGAATTTTCTATATCAAGAGTACCAGAATTACTCAAGCAAATAGATTTATCAAATGGAGGTAAGCATGATTTATATTTTTTTCACCAGGCTAATAAGTTCATGCTCAATTATTTAAAGAAGAAATGTCAGATTAATAATGAATCCTTTCCTTTAAATATAGAAAATTATGGTAATACAAGTAGTGCTTCAATTCCTTTACTAATTACTGATTATTTTAAAAATAAAAAATTTAAAGAAGCTATTAATATTGCTCTTATTGGTTTTGGTGTTGGATTTTCATGGTCTGCCGCATCTTTAGATTTAAAGCCAAATATATTTATGGATAAAATATTTATTAATACAAAATAAGATGAAATTTTTTAACAAAGATTTACTTTTGGGTAAAAAGATTTTGATTTCTGGAGCAAGTTCTGGTATTGGTGCTAATACTACAAAACTTTTCGCTGATTATGGAGCTGAATTGATTTTGATAGGTAGGAGCGAAGATAAACTCAAAAAAATTAAATCAAATTTAAGAAATAGTCACTTACATATTACTGTGAAAACTGACTTATCAATAGATGATGAAGCTTTTAGATTAATAACAAATTTACCTAAAAACTTTCTCCCATTAAATGGAATATTTCATTCAGCTGGTAAAGAATTGATTAAACCAACATTACTTACAAAAAGTGCTGACTTTAAAGACTTAATATCAACAACAGTTCAATCCGCATTAAGTATGAGCAGAGCATTGGCTAAAAAGAATATTATTTCTGATAATTCTTCAGTTGTTTTCATGTCATCAATAGCAGCTATTTCAGGAACATCAGGATTAGCAGCGTATGCAGCTAGTAAATCTGCCCTTATTGGCCTTACTAAATCTTTGGCTTTGGAGTTTTCTCATAGAAGAATTAGATTTAATTCTATTTTATCTGGAGCAGTTGAAACACCCATGCATGAGAGACTTTTAAAAAATTTATCTCTTAAGTCTATAGAAGAGTATGAAGCAAAACATCCACTTGGATTCGGTAAGAAATCTGATATATCAAATATGGCTACTTTTCTTATGAGTGAAGCCAGTGAATGGATTACTGGAACATCAATCGTTATTGATGGAGGGTATAGTGCGAGTTAAAATAATAAAGATTAAATAGGGATATCAAAATCAGATGATTAATAATGAAAGAATAGTAATAGTTGGTTTTGGTGAACTTGCGAAGGAATTAATAAGTTGGATGATTGAATCAAGATTATTTAATAAAATTGAAGAAAGATTATTTTTTATTGATGATAAAGAAAATAAAAATTTTTGTATTAATAATATTAAAGTTATTTGTCTTGGAAAGATTTCTGAATTTTTTCCTACTAATAAAGATAAGCTTTATTTAGGCATTTCAGATCCTAAAATAAAATTTAAAATTGTTAATCAATTAATTAAACGAAAAGCTAATTTTCAAAGTTTTATACACCCATCAGTTATTATTTCACCTTCTTCAGAACATGGTAAAGGATGCATTATATTCCCTTATTCAGTATGCTCAAATAATTCAAAATTAAATGATTTTATTACTGTAAATACGCACTCTGCAATTGGTCATGATGTTTTAATTGAATCTTTTTGTACTATAAGTTCATTTGTTGACTTAACAGGAAATGTACATTTAGGTAAAAGGGTTTTGGTAGGATCAGGTGCAAGATTTTTGCCAAAGGTAAAGATAGGAGAGGATTCTTTAGTTGGTTTGGGAGCAATTGTTTATAAGTCTGTTCCAAGAGGTAAAACTGCTTATGCCAATCCGTCAAAGATTATTTGAGTAATAAAGAAATATAATAAAGAAATATAATAAATTAATAAAATTTAAAAGTATCTATTTAATTGAATTAATAATTTTTCAATTATATGCTAATCCTATATATAAAAGGTTTAAAGTTTCGATGTAAGTATTCACTTTAAATCCCTTTTTTTTATTAATTGCAAAATTTCCTAGTCTATTCCATTCCCAATTAATAAAATCATTAGATTCATTATTTGTTTGCCACTTAAAGGCTGATTCTTTTATTACCCAATACTTTAGTACTTCATCTTTGAGATCTTTAGTTTCAATATTTGATAAATATCTTTTTTCTTCTGAAGAAAAAAAACGTTTATACAACTTTGATGCTTGGAAATTTCTCTCTTTACATTCAATATCAATTCCTATTGGTGATGGCGCCCAAGCAATAATAGTATGAGTCTTGCAATGACTTAAACTTAAGTATCCTAAACCATTTTCTAGTAATGGTTCTCTATTGGGAGGAGCATTTAATGGTATATCAAGAGGTTTAATATTAAATTTTTTAGATAATACATCTCTAATTAGGCTTCTAGAATGTTTATATCGATTGAAATTTGAAGGACTAAGTTTATTAGTCCAGCTTTCCTCTTCTTTAGAAATTTCTTTAACTGGAACACTATTTAAAAAAAGCCAAATATAGGTCTCTTCAGGGAAATTTAATTTTAATCTCAAAAAAAATACTTCATGGATTTTAATAATAATTTTATGTAAAAAATAAATCGATAATTTTAAAAAATTGAAATATAGTAATCTTTATATTAAAATTCATCTCAAAATCTTATCTTTTTCAAAAATTTTTTTTACATTTAAAACCAGAAAGATTGTAATAATGTGGATTATATATATTTTAAAGTATAATTTAGATTGTTCAAAAATCTAATTTAAAAACTTGGTTTGTCGAATTTGCTCAAGAGAAGTAGTAGAAGTATTAGATCTTGGGTATAGCCCTCCTGCAAACTCTCTTCTTGATTTTCAAGAACAAAAAATAGCTTCCTTTCCACTTGTACTACAATATTGTAAATCTTGTTCTAATCTTCAATTAAAAGATTGTTTGGAAAGTAATGAACTTTATAAACACTATTTTTACCTAACACCAAACTCCACAACGCTGAATGAACATTACGAATATTTGACTAATTTTTTAATTTCAAAAAAATACATATCTAAGGATTCTAAAGTTCTTGAGATTGGTAGCAATGTTGGCAACTACTTATCACATATAAGAAAATTTGTTAAAGAAACAATAGGTGTTGATCCAGCAGAAAACATTGCTAAATTAGCAAATGCAAAAGGAATAAAAACAATTTGTGATTTCTTTAGCTTTGACTTTGCTCAAAATTTGAAAAAGTCTAATGGTGAATATGATTCTATAATAGCAAGACATTGTTTTGCACATAACTCTTCTCCTCATGATTTATTAAAAGGAGCGAAGGAAGTTTTATCTAAGGATGGGTTTGTAATAATTGAGAATGCTTATGCACTCAATACAATAGAAAATAATGAGTTTGATCAGATATACCATGAACATATGTTTTATTATTCCATACAGTCTATTTCCGTAGCCCTAGAAATGAATGGACTAAAGTTAGTTGATATTTTAATATCTTTAGTTCATGGAGGATCAATCGTTTTCATTGCAGAGCATATTAAAGAAAAAAATTTGGTCTCAAATTCTGTGGAGACTCATTTAGAGTACGAAAAATCAAGATTAAATGAGTATTCGATTAGTAATTTCTCAAATAATGCCTTTAAGTTAAAAAAAGATTTAAAAAATATGATCAATATTTCAAATAAAAAAAATAACAAAATTTATACTTACGGAGCTACTGCTAAGGGAAATACCTTGCTGAATTTTGTTGGTTTAGACTATAAAAATATTGCGACTTGTATAGATAGTACAAATATTAAACAGGGAAAATATCTTCCTGGCTCAAAGATAAAAATTTTAAATGAAAATTTTGCATTTGATAATCCTCCAGATTGTTTTTTATTAACTGCTTGGAATTATAAAGATGAAATTATTACAAAAGTTCGTGATATGGGTAATGTTGATTCAACTTTTATTGTCCCCTTCCCAAAACTTCATGTAATATAAAAACTTAAGTAAATATATCTATTAAAATTTGGAAAATTCTAAAACAATTAACTCATTAAATTCTAGTAGAAAAGGCATAATACTATCTGGAGGGACTGGAACTCGTTTATATCCATTGACAAAATCAGTTTGTAAACAACTTTTACCTGTTTATGATAAACCATTAATTTATTATCCTTTGTCTACACTTATGCTCGCAGGAATTAGAGAGATTTTAATAATTTGCACACCTGAAGATATTTCAACTTTCAGAGAATTATTAGGAGATGGGGCTGATTTGGGAATATCTTTAAAATATTGTGTACAAAACAAACCCGAGGGAATTGCGCAAGCTTTTATTCTTGGTGAAAAGTTTATAGGTGATAGTTCTATTGCGCTCATATTAGGAGATAATCTTTTTTATGGACATGATTTATCCTTTCTTTTACAAAAGGTTGATCAAAATAAATCAGGAGCAATAGTTTTTGCTTATAGAGTTTCTGACCCAGAAAGATATGGAGTAGTGACTTGGCATGAAGATGCAAATGGGACAAAAAGGGTTGTAAGTATTGATGAAAAACCAAAGATTCCTAAATCAAATTACGCTATAACAGGATTATATTTTTATGATTCTGATGTTATAGGGTATGCAAAGAGCCTTAAACCCTCCCATAGAGGGGAACTTGAAATAACAGATATCAATAATTTATATCTTAAGGATAAAAAACTATATGTAAACTTGATGGGTAGAGGCATTGCGTGGCTAGATACTGGTACTTTTGATTCCCTTATTGAAGCGGGAAATTTTATACGTACTTTAGAAAAAAGGCAGGGTGTAAAGATTTCTTGTCCTGAAGAGATAGCCTGGAGAAATGGTTGGATTGATGATGATCAATTATTAAAAGTTGCAAAATTACAAATGAAGAGCGGATATGGTGAATATTTATTAAATTTGATCTAAATATATAGAGTTTTGAAAAACAACAATGTACTGGTTTTGGGAAGTAGCGGACAAGTTAGTAATGCCCTACAAGATTTAGATCATAAAATAAAAAATACTAAAGAATTTATTTTCTTATCTAGAAATGAATTGGATTTATCTTTTAATATAAAAGATAAATTTAATAGTATTACTGATCAATACAAACCTTGCCTCGTTATAAATACGATGGCTTATACCCAAGTAGATAAAGCTGAAGATGAAAAGAAAATAGCAATGCAGGTGAATGGATATTCCATGCACTATATTTCTTATGTGTGCGGGATAAAAAAAATACCCCTTTTTCACTTGTCAACGGATTATGTTTTTGATGGCGTTAAATCTGATGAGTGGCTTCCATCTGATAATCTCAATCCTCTTGGGATTTACGGATTAAGTAAATTATTTGGAGAAGAATTAATTAAATCAAATGTATTAAAATTTAATACTAAAGCACTTATTCTTAGAGTAAGTTGGATTTTCAGCAATAAAGGGAAAAATTTTGTAAAAACAATATTAAAAGTTTCTCAAAAAAACCAAGAAATAAAAATAGTTAATGATCAAATTGGGGGCCCTACAAGTGCAAAATCTATAGCAAAATGCTTGCTTGACATTACTGATCATGCCGTAAAAAATTCTCACCCGCTATATGGAGATTCAGAAGGATTTCCTTGGGGAATATATCATTTTCAAGGGAAACCGAAAGTAAGTTGGTTCGAATTTGGTGAAGAAATTATATATCAAGCTATGATTTCAGGATTAATAAATAAAAGTGTAAAAACAATTCCAATTTCAACCGATAAATACCCTACTCCCTGTAAAAGGCCCTTAAATTCATGTTTAAATTGCGAAAGTACTTATTCAAATCTTGGTCTTAATATGCCATTATGGCAAGAGGATTTAAAATTTATAATAAATGATCCTTTCCTTTTGAGTTGATTTTATTTTATAAATTATGAATTATGAATAGAAATCTATTAGTTACTGGAGGAGCAGGATTTATTGGAAGTAATTTTGTTCATTATTGGGCACAAAATTATCCCATGGATAGAATAATAGTATTGGATTCTTTGACTTATGCAGGAAATAAAAAGAATATACAAAAACTAATAAATACTAAAAAAATATCTTTTCTAAAAGGTGACGTATCTGACAAATCTCTTGTTTTAAATGCGTTTGTTCAAAATAAAATAAATAACGTTATTCATTTTGCTGCAGAGAGTCACGTTGATAGATCAATTAGAGGACCTGATTCATTTATTCAAACAAATATTATTGGAACTTTTAACTTAGTTGAAGTCTTTAGAGAACTCTATGGAAAAGCTATATCAAAAAATAATTGGAGATTTCTGCATGTTAGTACTGATGAGGTTTTTGGAAGTTTAGATTTAGAAGAAAACCCATTTTCAGAAGAAACAAGATATGATCCAAGTTCACCATACTCTGCTAGTAAAGCTGCGAGTGATCATTTAGTTAAAGCATGGGGGAAAACTTTTGATTTGCCTATTACGATAACTAATTGTTCAAATAATTATGGTCCTTACCATTATCCAGAAAAATTAATTCCATTGACTATTTTAAATATCATTCTTGGCAAAAATATACCTGTTTACGGTAATGGAATGAATATAAGAGATTGGTTATATGTTCAAGATCACTGCATCGCTCTTGGAAAGATTTTACTAGAGGGAAAATCACTCGAAACCTACTGTATTGGGGGTAATAATGAAATTACAAATATTGAAATTGTGAATACTATATGTGATTTATTAGACGAAATTGCTCCAAAGTATGATGTTAAATTGCCTGTAATTCCAAGTAAAAAATTAATTAAATTTGTAGAAGATAGACTTGGACATGATAAAAGGTATGCAATTAATTCGTCGAAATTGAAAAGAGAATTACAATGGGAACCAAAAGTTAATTTTCAAGATGGAATTAGAAAAACTATAGTATGGTTCTTAAGTAATAAAGAATGGTGGGAGGACTTAATTTAATGGAATTCATAAAATTTAGAGATTTAGGTATAATAGTTTTTAAACCAATTATTTATAAAGATCAAAGAGGATTCTTTGTAGAGACTTGTCGTGAATCTTATCTTAATGAATATAAAATACCTCCTCTTATTCAACAGAATCATTCAAGAAGTATTAGAGGTGTTTTAAGAGGATTGCATTATCAATTAAACCCACTGCAAGGGAAATTAGTTAGATGTTCAAATGGAAAGATTTTTGATGTAGCAGTTGACGTTCGAATAAGCTCACCAACTTTTGGAAAGTCTTTCTATAGATATTTAGATGATGTATCTCATGAACAAATTTGGATCCCACCTGGATTTGCTCATGGTTTCTATGTAATTAGTGAATATGCTGATGTATGTTACCAATCAAGTGATTACTATAATCCTAAATCTGAACAAGGTATTTTATGGGACGATCCTGATTTAGGAATTAATTGGCCTTTAGAATTAAATCATGAAATAACTATTTCTAAAAAAGATAGTAATAATAAGTTTCTGAAAGATAAGAAAAAAGATGAACTTCCTCAATAGATTATATTTGAAATTTAGTTATTTAAGATGAGAAAAGTAGAACTTCAAAATAATGAGAGCTTGTCATATATCATTGAAGGAATTTGGAATAATATTGGACCTAGAAGAAGATATCAAAGTCTAATATTACTTTTTTTGATGATTCTTGGAGGAATAGCAGAGTTATTATCTGTCAGCGCATTATTACCATTTCTAACTGTTATTGCAGAACCTGGAAAAATTTATAGTTTTTCTTTTTTAGCAAAACTTTTGAATCAATTGAATATTAATTCTGATGAGAAATTATTAACCTTTGTTTTAATTATCTTCTGTTTATTTGTAGTTTTTTCTGCCACATTAAGAGGACTAAATATTTTTATCGGGACTAGATTAATAGCTAAAATTTCGCATGAATTAAGTTGTGATGTTTTTAAAAGATCCATTTATAAGTCTTATGAACAACACTTAAAATCCAATAGTAGTCAATTGATTACGAGTTTTACGAACTATATTTTATGTTGTGTTGAAATTCTTTATGCTTTTTTGCAAATTCTAACTGCTTTTACTATTGGAACTAGCATTATTTTTCTTTTGTTTTTTATTGATTGGAAAATTGCCATTAGTTTATTTCTTCTTTTTGGGTTGATCTATTTGAGACTTTCATTATTTGTTAAAAGTAAATTAACTAAATTAAGTAAGGTTATTGCAGTCCAGAGTCAAAGACAGGTTTCTGTATTACAAGAGAGCTTTTCTGGCATAAGAGATATTATTTTAAATTTGAGACAGCCATATTATTTAAATCTATATAAACAAATAGATTGGCCAATAAGAGACGGAGCAGCTAAAAGTCAAATTTATGCTGTTTTTCCTAAATATTGTATTGAGTCTCTTAGTTTGATTTTGATTGCTTTTTTAGCATTCTTCATTTCTATTTCAGAGACTAATAAAATAGGAGTAATTCCACTAGTAGGGACCTTTGCGCTTTCTGCACAGAAAATTATTCCATCAATGCAACAAATATATGCATCTTGGGTAGGAATGAAACAATGGTCTTCAGGAGCAGGTCAAATTATAAAAATATTAGATGAGAAGTTTGATACCCCAAAAATAAACTACAAATTAAAAAAATATAATTTTAAGAATTCAATCGAATTCAAAAATGTAGATTTTGCATATAGTGAACGTACACCACATATATTAAAGAATTTTAATTTGCAAATTAAAAAAGGACAGCATATTGGAATTATAGGATCTACTGGAAGTGGTAAAACCACCTTTATTGATATTTTAATGGGTATTCTACCTCCAAATAAAGGGTACGTATTAATTGATGGCAAAAGAATTTATAATTCCTCCGAAAAAGATTTCTTGAACAGTTGGAGGCTTAATATTTCTCATGTTCCACAAAATATTTATTTAATAGATGGTTCAATTGCAGATAATATTGCATTTGGAATCAAACAAAAAGATATCGATTTTAGAAAAGTCAAAAAAGCTGCAAATTCTGCAAAGATTTCAGACTTCATAGATTCAACTGAAGAAGGATATTCCACGTATGTTGGAGAAAGAGGGATTCAACTTAGTGGTGGACAATGTCAAAGGATAGCTATAGCAAGAGCTTTGTATAAAGGCTCAGATGTCCTAATATTAGATGAAGCCACAAGTGCCCTAGATAATAAAACTGAAAAAGAATTAATGCTGGAAATTAATAAACTTTCAAGAAGGTATACAATTATTTCAGTAGCTCATCGTTATTCGACAATTAAAAATTTTGATAGAGTGATTAAATTAGAAAATGGTAAAGTAATATTTGATGGTTTGCCCAACCAAATTGAATAAAAGCTTAATCTAAAAATTATTAATTGTTAATCATTTAATAAAAAAAATTAAACATGAATAATAAAAAAGTTGCAATAATACAATCAAACTATATTCCATGGAAAGGCTATTTTGACATTATTAAAAATGTTGACGAATTTGTGATTTTTGATGATATGCAATATACAAGAAGAGACTGGCGAAATAGAAATAAAATTAAAACCCCACAAGGTTTGATTTGGCTTACAATTCCTGTAAAAGTTAAAAATAAATATAACCAAAAAATATTTGATACTGAAGTGAATGGTAAAGAATGGCAAGTGAAACATTGGAAATCAATAGAAGTTAATTATAAAAAAGCAAATTATTTTTCTGAAGTTTCTTCTTTTTTAAGACCTATTTATTTACAAAATGAATATTCACATCTTTCAAGTATCAATTTAGCTTTAATTAAAATAATTTGTAATTATCTAGGTATTAAAACAAAAATATCTTTATCTAAAGATTATCTTTTGAAAGATGGGAAAACTAATCGTTTGGCAAATCTCACTTCTGATATAGGAGGGTCAATATATGTCTCTGGCATGTCAGCTAAGAACTATTTAGATGAAGATATTTTTAATGAAATGGGAATTAAAGTTGAATGGTTTAATTATTCTAATTATCCGGTTTACGATCAATTATGGGATGGTTTCATTCATCAAGTTTCCATAATTGACTTATTATTTAATTGCGGGAAAAAGTCCTTAAACTACATGCAACAATCTATTGAACAATAAACTATTAATGGAATTAAATAAATTAATTGAAGAACATGTTAGTTGGGAAAATCCAAAATTAGTTGTTGATCCATCAGGTTTAAATCATCCAGCTATTTTTAGTCATACCCGTCTGCCTGTTATAAAAAAATTTCCAAAAGAACAACAAACTCAAATATATTTTGCTAGTAGAGATATCAATAAAATTGAAAGAATTTATCAATTAGATTTTAATATAGATAATTTTGAGGTTGACTATGGGTCATTAAAATTGGTCCTTGATTATAGTCAAGATTTAGGGTTCTTTGATGATAATGGAGTCTGTCCATGTTGTATTCTCGAAATTAATGATAAAAGTAGATTATATTATTGTGGTTGGAATCTAAGTAAGAAAACCCCTTTTTCTTGTGCAATTGGTGTATCTGAAAGACAATTCAAAAATGAAATCTTTAAAAAACTATATAAAGGTCCAATTCTTGAAAGAAACAAATTTGACCCCATTTTTGTCGCAGTTAATGACGTTTGTTTTTTTGATGGCAATTTCCATACTTGGTACTTATCTTGTCAAGAATGGTTAAATGATAAAAATTCGAAATATTCTTTAAAACATAAATACTCTATTAAGTATGCTTCTTCAAAAGATGGTATAAATTGGAATACAAACGAAAATTTTACTATTAAATTTAAAAATAAAATTGAATATGCAATAAGTACTCCTAGAGTAATCAAAATTAGAAATTTATTTTTTATGTTTTATTCTTATAGAGCTAATGAAAAAGGCGATTTTTATAAGATAGGATTCGCTTTTTCACGAGATTATCTAAGTTGGCAAAGATGCGATGATATTACTCTGCCTATATTTACAAATGAATCACTTTATCCTGAGGTCGCCTGTTACCCATTTCCATTTATTTATCAAAAAAAACTTAATCTGTTATTCAATGGTAATAATTATGGAGAACTTGGTATATGGATGACATCAATTGAATTGGATGCTTTTGATCATATAATAGATTTTGTTAGTAAGTTATAGTTATGATGGGAGATTTTAATCTTGATCTTAAAAAGCCGTGGATTATTATAGGAAAGGGATCGTTTGCTCAAACTACATTATTAAGTATTAAAGATGAAAATCATTCAATTGGAAGTTTTCTAGGCCTTCATGAAGTTGATTTAAAAAATCAGAAAATAAATCTTCCTGAAGAAATTGAAAGTAATGAATTAATACAGGTTTTGGTTTGTATTGGATATTCAAATATGAATAACTATAGAGAGGAAACTATAAGTTTTGTTATGAATAACCCCAAGTTAGTTAATGTTAATTGGATTAGCAAAAAAGCCTATATATCAAGTGATTTAAAAATAGGTAATGCGAATATCATCTTACCATTAGCTATAATCGAACCATCAGTAGAATTAGGTAATGGAATAGTCTTATGGTTTAGATCACATGTCGCTCATAATTCAAAGATATTTAGTAATTGTTGGATTGCAGCAGGTACAACTATAGGTGCGAATTGTGTGATTGGTAAAAATTGCTTTTTCGGGATATCTAGTATTGTGCCTACAGGAAGTATTCTAGAAGAATACGTACTTTTAACTTCTGGAGCAATATCCAGTACAAGAGTAAAAAAAAATAAAGTTATTCAAAATAATTCATTAACTATGCCAGGAGGTTTTGTTGGGGGAAAAGATAATAAGATGATAAAATCTTTAGATTATATTAGATTCTTATGAGTCAGAAGATTAACCTTACAGAAGATGCCTCTGAATTTTTAGGGTTTAAGATTGATCAAATAATTCTTAAAGATAGGCCATTAGAAGAACATGAAAATTTTGATTCTTTTTCAGTCATTCAGTTTGTTTTATACGTTGAAAATAAATATAAAATAAGATTTACTAAGGAACAAATTGAAAATATGAATTGTTTTAATGATTTAGAGCAAGCACTTAAATTGCAACTGCAAAGTATTTAATATGAATAAAGACAAGGTTATAATCTTAGGAGCATCTGGGAGTTTAGGGAGTAATCTTTTTAAATATTTAAATGAGAAAGACAAATATCAAATATCAGGTTTTGATAAACACATAGATTTAAATTCTAAAATTCATAAAATTGATCTTAATGAGGGCATATTTGAAATACTTGAAAAAGAATTTCCTAATGAATCAAACTCTTGTGTACATTTAGTCAATGCCATAGGAAGAATTACCTCTGAAAGAGTTATAAGTCTAAAAAAATGGGATAACTCTAATATGCAAGATTTTATTGAAAACTCAAAAATTCAATTAATAGAAAATTATGCTTTACCAATTGCTTTGTCAATTCAGTTTGCAAATAAATTATTATCAAAAAGGTTATCTGGATCAATTATAAATTTCAGCTCAGTAGTTGCTAAAGGTAATCCTGGACAAATTAATTATGCTGCTTCAAAAGCTGCAGTTGAGTCTGCCACTAAAACACTTTGTAAAGAATATGCTAAAACCGGAATAAGATTTAATTGTGTTTCGCCTGGCTTTATTGAAGTAAATTCAACTTTAAATAATGTGACTACCACCAACTTAAAAGAAATTTCCGAAAGGACACCTACAGGGAAATTGGGTCAACCAGAATCAGTTTCTCATATTATTGAAACTCTAATTTCAAATCAATTCTGTAACGGCTCTATTTATAGCGTTGATGGAGGATTAGTTATTTGAACTCATATATTTACGTAGGAAATAGATCATCCACTTTAAAGGGGATTTTAGAAATATCCGAGGGTCCATTACCTACACAAATTTTGGCTTTGGAAAACTCATATTTACATAGAGAATTACTTAAAGATAATCCAAACAAAATATTATTAACTACTTTTAAATCGAAAAAAGAACTTCATTTTGAACTTAATAAAATTAGATTTGATGTTTTAATTTCTTGTGGATGCCCATATAAAATTCAAATTGATTTATATAAAAATAGTCTCTTAATAAATATTCATCCCTCTGATTTGCCTCAATTAAAAGGAAAAGATCCAGGAATAGGGGCTTTAATGAAAAAAATTCCCTTAAACGTATCAATACATAAAATGAATCAAAATTTCGATGAAGGAGAATTAATTTGGCAATGGGAAAAGTTTCCTTTATTGGATGTTTTAGATATTAAAGATGTTTATGCGATTTCTGCAATAGGTGAATATTATGCAGGTTTGTTTGTTAAGAAAAATATAATAAATTCAGAAAAATACAATTTCAAAAAATTAAATATAGAAAGAAAAATTGTTAAAAATGGAGAAAATGATTATTTTAAAAGATCTGAAAACTATGGATTATATGATTCTGAATTTTCAAATTCCTATCTCGAGAAAGCAGTTAGAGCATCTAATTTAGATAATTATGGACTAAAAGCTGCTCTATATGAAATAAATAAAGGTTTTTTTAAAGAAATAAAAATTGAAAATATCAAAAATATAGGCATTGCTTCAAATTTTAGTTATTTATTTAAAGATATAAATCTTGACAAAAGTAATCAGATTATTTATTTCATAGAACGTAGAATATTATGGATAAGGAATAGTGAATTATTGATCTTGGATATTAGGGAAAAATTACCTTTTTATTTAATACAAGGTTCAAAAAATTTAAGATATTCTATTAAATGAGTCAGAATAATTTAAGCATAAAAAAGATTATTGAAAACTTTCTGTTGGACTCTTGGGAGATAAGAGATAAGGTATCAATTATTTATTCAGAAAATAATTTAAAATGTGAATTAACTTATAACGAATTCTTAGAATATACTTTTAGAATAGTAAATTTTTTAAGATTAAACTTAGGATCTTCAAAATTACTTGTAATTGACTCAAGAAAAAATAAATATACTTATCCTTTGATTTTATCCTCCTTAATTATAGGGATACCCTTTGTTTCCATAGATGATAAAGATGAAAATTCTTCTTTAAGACTTAAAAATTCTATAAATAATTTAAGAAATACTTTTTTTATGGATAGCAAAAAGATCTCAGAAATAAATTCAATTAATTTAAAAGTTACTGATCTTTTGAGGTCTCTTATATATGAAAATAATAAAACTAATATTACTCAAGATGCCTATATTATGTTTACTTCTGGAAGTACTGGAGAACCTAAAGGCGTTTGTATTAAAAGAGAATCATTTGCCTTATATATTAATTGGATTCAATCAAAATATATGCATAATCCTCTCCCTCATTTTCACTTATCTATTAGTCCGATTCATTTTGATAATTCAATTCATGATTTAGCAATGTTTTTATGTTTGAATTCCCTAATTACCATTAATGATGTTTATGAGTTTAAAAATTTATTAGGAAGATATGAAAATAATCTTATGGTTAATTCAATTTATGGAACTCCATCATTAATAAAAAAACTTAAATTATCAGGACTTATTAAAAAGATTTCTTTAAAGCAAAATCTTAGATTCATTGGTTTTGGTGGGGAAGGATATTCTTGGGAAGAATTAGAATATTTATCAAAAGAGTTAAAGAATAATATTTTATTTCATAATTATTATGGTCCTACAGAAGGTACATGTATGTGTTCTTGTTTTTCCTTTAATTCAGGTGATATTTCTTCATTAAAAGATTTATATTCCCAATATTCAAAATGTCCACCCTTGGGAGAAATTTTTAAATATTTTAATTTTGAAATAATTGATGATGAATTAATTATATTTGGGGATGCGCTTATGAGAGGTTATATAAAACCAACAACAAAGCCAGATTTGTCTTATGAAATAAAAGAAAGTATTGATAAATATAAAACAGGTGATATTTGTAAATATAAATCTGGTCAAATTTTCATAAATGGTCGAAAAGATAATCAAATAAAGATTAATGGAATTAGGTTAGAAATAGAGGAGGTTGAGTATAGAATAAATTCTCTTTTAAAAGAAACTAAGTCATGTCTCTTTGTTATTGATGATAGATTTAGATTTTTAGCGGCTGTAATTGAAGAAAATGATTTTGTTAATTCATTTCAATCAAGAGAAGATTCATTAGGAAAATACTTAAGAAATAATTTACCTAATTTTATGGTTCCAGCTGATTTTGTATTAACAAGTTCTTTACCTACAAATAGATCTGGAAAAATAGATAGGAAATCTTGTAAAAATATCTATCTTTCTATGAAAAATTAATAATATTTTTATCTTGCTTCTATTTAATGGATTATTTAACTGTTTGGATTTATAGTAATTTTTAGTAAGTGATTGTTTTGTTTTAATTAATGAATATTGGATTTAATCGACCTTATCAAACTGGTAAAGAAATTGAAAATATTGTCATTGCACAATCAAATTACCAACTTTCAGGTGATGGCGATTTTACAAGAAAATGCCAAGATTTCCTCTGCCAAAAAACAGGCACTTCTAAAACTTTATTAACTCATTCTTGTACTGCTGCTTTAGAAATGGCTGCAATTTTATTAGATATAAAGCCTGGGGACGAAGTTATAATGCCTTCTTACACATTCGTCTCAACAGCAAATGCATTCGTTCTTAGGGGAGCCACTCCTGTTTTCGTGGATATTAGATCTGACACGTTAAATATAGATGAAAAAAAAATAGAAAGCGCCATAACTGAAAATACTAAAGCAATTGTGCCAGTTCATTATGGAGGTGTGTCATGTGAAATGGATGAGATAATTAGTTTAGCCAATAAATACAAACTCTTCGTAGTCGAAGATGCTGCCCAAGCGATAAATTCTTCTTATAAAGGCAAAAGTCTTGGTAGTATTGGCGACCTTGGTACATTGAGCTTTCATGAAACTAAAAATATTACTTCTGGAGAGGGGGGAGCTCTTTTGATTAATAATAATGAATTCTTTGAAAGAGCAGAAATAATAAGAGAAAAAGGAACTAATAGAGCAAAGTTTTTTCGCGAGGAAATTAATAAGTATACATGGGTTGATATAGGTTCCTCATACCTTTGTGGTGATATGGTTGCAGCATATCTTTATGCTCAACTTGAATCTCTTGAATATATAACTAATAGAAGAATTAAGATTTGGGAGAAATATCATCAAGAGCTATCGATTTATCAGAAATCTAAATTAATAAATAGACCATTTATTCCTCAGGATTGTATTCATAATGCCCATTTATATTACATAATCTTGTCTTCATCTAAAGTTAGAGATGAATTTATCAATTATATGAAAAATGAAGGAATAAAATGTTTATTTCATTATATTCCTCTTCATGATTCTCCTTTCGGTTCAAAATTTGGAAAAACTAATTTGTCTTGCGAAATATCTACAGATATTTCTAGTAGATTGGTAAGATTACCAATTTGGCTTGGGATAGAAAAATATCAAGATGAAATAATCCATAAAATTAAAAACTTTTTTCAATGATTTTTTTAATTTTCATGTGAATCTTATAAGTAAAATAAATCTTGGTAATCAATTTTATTCGTTTTATTAATTTTAATTTGCGATCTCTTTAATTTTAGTTTTTTTGGAGATGTATTTAAAAATTCCTTAATAGAAAGGATATTTTCTTTAAAACTTAACTTAAGAACATCGTAATTCATTGAGAATTTGTTAAAACATAGGATGCCTCCCATTAGTGCAAATTCACCTAATAATGTACAACCTTCATCTCTTGAAGATAAATTTATGGCAATATCAAAATTTTTTAACTTTTCTTTTAAAAACCTTTTTTCAAGAAAATTCAATTCAAAATGGGCTGATTCTGCAAAAGATGCCGCTTTATTAAGCTTTTCAAATAATTCTTTTCGATAATTTATATCACCGCCTGAATAAGAAATAAAACCATAAATATTTACTTTGCATTTCCACTTATTAAAATAAATTTTTATAATCTCAATAGCTGCTTCATGGTGAACATTTGGTGAAGCACTATGACTTATTAAGAAGTTTAGGTCATTGGTTTCATTATTTAAAAAATTCTTATTAGAATTATTCTTAATTTCAATGTAAGGTCTTAGAAATAAACTTTTTTTTATTAATTCTTTTTTAAAGAATCTATAATAAATCTTATTTAAAATTTTCCTTTGTTTTGGAGGCATCCCAACAAGAGCAACTGAATCCTCTACATTTTTTAATGCTAAATAAGAATAAAAAATTTTAACTAATTTTTTTATATTGTTAATTACCTCATGATTTTTATTCTTTGATATATTAATGAATTTTGAAATTTGATCATAAATGGATATTTTTTTAAGGCAATGTTCATCTAATATTCTTTCATCAATAAATGAAAAATAAAAATCATGTCCCCAATAAATTAAACAATAATTAAATTCATTAAGAGTAAATAGTTTTATAAAAAAAATTTTTATGTTATCCACTCTATGGAAAACAAATAATGTTTTTTTATATTTCCAGTTTTTATAAATTATTTTTAAAATCAATAAAAATGAATTTAAATTACCTTTTTTAAAGGAAATTATTTCTTGATTAGATTTTCTACTTTTTGATGCTACTATTTCATGAAAATTTGAGTTTAAAGAGCAAATATGGACTATCTTATTACGCAATTTCTAAAATTCATTTCAAAAATTATTTTAAAGAATAGTTTGTTTATTGTAATCTTAAATTAATTATTTTTAATGATAAAATAGATTAAAAATTTATATTATGGGATTAAACTATAAATCATTATTAAGAATATTTAATAACGAAAGTGAATTTTTTAAAAATAAAAAAATAATATCATTAGGAGTTCTTTATCCTTTCTTATCAAATATAGAAAGAGAAAAACTAAGCATTTTAGGAATAGATAAGAATATCTCCAAGGAAAAATTCGCAAGTCATTTTTTTAAAGATATTTTAGGTGCCAAAGACTTTCATACTCTTGATATATCTAATTATCAAGGTGCAGAATTAATCGCAAATTTAAATATAAAGTTAGAGGATAAATTCAAAGATTCTTATGATGTCGTTCTTGATGCAGGCACAATTGAACATCTAAGTAATACTCCAATTGCATTACAAAACATTTTTGACTTATTAAAAAATGATGGCATTTTTTATTTTGGATCACCTTGTAATAATTGGGTGAATCATGGATTTTTTCAATTTTCTCCAACCTTTTTTAAAGATCTTGATAAATATAATTCTTCAATAAAATTGCAAAAGTTTTCTCTAGAATTAACATCTATTTCTCAAAGTTTTGATTTGCTTAATTCGTCGGAGCTTTGTTTACTAGCTATTTTTAATACATACTATAAAACAGGCGTGCAGGGTATATTTAGGAAAATTAATTCTCAAAGAATAAATTTCAACTTTATTCAGGAAAAGTATGACATTTTATTTAGTAATCAATTTAAAAATGAGACTTTATTAGTTAAAAACAATAAAAGAAAAAAATTAAGATTAAGGCTTAAAGATTTTTCAACTCCTTTATTAATAAGTTTTATCGCTAATCCTATTGTTTCATTACAAATGCGACTTTTAATTGTAAGGTTAATTAATAAATTAAAAATTTTCTTTAATAATTAACCTAGAAAAATTTCAAAATAATTTTCTATGATTAGGATTAAGCAGCAAATTCCAATATTTATTGGATACGATTATAGAGAAAGAGCTGCAACAAATGTTTTAATAGATAGTATTTATCAAAATTCTTCTAGACCCGTATCAATCACCCCACTAGTTACTGAACAGCTCAGGAAATTAAATATTTTTTGGAGAAAAAAAGATCCTAAACAAAGTACCGATTTTTCTTTCACTAGATTTCTTGTACCTTACTTAATGAATTTTGAGGGCCATGCAATTTTTCTAGATTGTGATTTTTTAAGCTTCTCAGATATTGCAGATTTATGGGATCAAAAAGATCCTAAATTTGTAGTTCAATGTGTCAAACATAATTATATTACTACTCAAAAGAAAAAGTTCTTAGGAGAACCGCAGAATGCTTATCCAAAAAAGAATTGGAGTTCTTTAATGATTTTTAATTGTGAAAATTGTAAAGCATTAACACCTGAATATGTTAACTCAGCTTCAGGATTAGATTTACACAGGTTTAAATGGCTTAAAGGAGATCATCTAATTGGCTCATTAGATAGTAAATGGAATTATTTAGTTGGAGAAACAAATTTAGAAAATGAAATTCTTGAAGAAGATTCATTAAAGTTGGTACACTGGACTTTAGGAGGTCCTTGGTTTAAAGATCAAAGGACAATGGGTGGCAGCTTAGCAGCTAAATGGTTTTCTGCTAGAGAAGGAGCTATGAAACTTTGGGATTAGAAAGTAATTTAGTTCAGAAAACTATTTTAGCTATACCGGCAAGATTGGATTCAAAGAGATTACCTGGGAAAATAATGGCAGATATCTGTGGAAAACCAATGATAAGAAGGGTTTTAGAAAACTGTGCTAAAGCAAAAGGTTATGACGGCTTGGTTTTATGTACTGATAATTCAAAATTAAAAGAACTATCTGAAAAATGGGGTTTTCAAACCATAATGACATCTTCAGAATGTAAATCAGGAAGTGAGAGAATTGCAACAGTTGTTGATCAAATTGTTTCAAAGGCATGGGATCAAGATTGTGATTCTCAAGAAAGAAAAAATATTTCTGAACTTGTTGCTAAAACTGCGATAGTTAATGTTCAGGGAGATCAACCTTTCATAGACCCCAATGTTCTTACGTTGATGTCAAATAAATTACTTAATGATATAGATAGATTTGATGTTATCACTCCTATATATGCTCTTGGAAGAAAGGATATACATAATCCAGCTGTTGTAAAAACCATATTATCTTCTGGAGGAAATGCTATATATTTTTCAAGATCAGCCTTACCACACATTAGAGGAGTTGAAGCATGTGATTGGCACGAACATTCAACTTTTTGGGGACATGTTGGTATTTATGGTTTTAGGGCTGAAATATTAAGAATGTGGTTTGATATGCCAGATTCTAAACTTGAAAAAGCAGAAAAACTGGAACAATTGAAAATATTAGAAGCGGGATATAAAATTTCAACTTTTAAAATTCAAGGTAACTCTATTTCTATAGATACATTAGAACAACTGGAAGAGGCGAGAAAGATTGCCAAAAATATGGACTGACATTATTTATTTAGAAAAATGCAAAAAAAGTGTTTAAATGATATAGGCTACTAGAAAATTGTGTCAGCTTTATCTCGATGTTTAATTGAAGAATCCTCAGCTATAAAATCGGCAGCGGATAAGCTTGACATTATTCAAGTTGATAAAGCAATAGATTTACTTGTATCATGTTTCGAAAATAAATCTAAAGTAATAATAACTGGAGTAGGTAAAAGTGGTATTGTAGCGAGGAAAATTGCCGCCACATTCTCATCTATAGGTTTAATGTCTTTATACTTAAATCCTCTAGATGCTCTTCATGGGGATTTAGGAATTGTTGCTAAGAATGACATATGTCTTCTAATTTCAAATAGTGGTAATACACAAGAATTAATAAACTTATTACCGCATTTAAGTAATAGACAAATATCCTGCATTGGTATACTTGGAAATATCAAATCTGAACTGGGACAGAAATGTAAAGTGGTATTAGAAGGTAATGTAAATAAAGAAATCTGTCCTCTAAATTTAGCACCCACTGCGAGCACTGCGGTTGCAATGGCTATTGGAGATGCGTTAGCTGTTGTTTGGATGGAAAGATGCGGAATATCTCAAGCAGACTTTGCTATAAATCATCCTTCAGGATCATTGGGCAAAAAATTAACACTTATTGTTGAAAATCTTATGATTCCAATAAAAAAAATTACAGGACTAAGTCCTTCATATCCATTAGTAGATTTAATAACTTCTATGACACAAAATGGTATTGGGAGTGCATGGATAGAAGATCAATATGAAAGAGGTAAAATTATAGGTTTAATTACAGATGGTGACTTGAGAAGAGCCCTTGAAAAAAATAATCCAAGTGATTGGATTAGTTTGAAAGCAAAGGATATCATGACCGTAGATCCTATATGTATTAATAAACAAGAATTAGCGGCTAATGCTGTAAAAAAAATGGAAAAAAACTTTAAGAAACCTATTTCAGTTTTACCAGTAATTAATGATGAAAGTAAAATTTGTGGTTTATTGCGTTTACATGATTTAGTTCAGGCAGGATTCGGATGAGAAAAATAAAAATTTCGATCATAAAAAATTTTTTATTTAATAAGAAATTAAAGTTACATTTACTTAAATCAAAATTTGCAAAGATAGAATTCTTAATTTTAGATGTCGATGGGGTTTTGACTGATGGATGCATATACATTGATAGTGAAAATATAATTCATAAAAAGTACTCTGTTAAAGATGGTTTAGGTATCAAAATGCTTCAAGAAAATGGAATCGAAATTATTATAATTAGTGGAGGTAGCATGTTATCTACTAATTCAAGAGCTGAGCAATTAGGAATAAAATATCGCTATTTTGACATCAAAGACAAAAGAAAATGTTTTTTTGAAATTCAGAAATTATTGAAATTTAATTCTAATAACGTTGCTTATGTTGGGGATGATTTAAATGACCTTCCAATTAGAGGTCATGTAAGTCTATTTGTAAGTACAAATGATGCTGCGAAAGAAATAAAAAGAAAATCTGATTTAGTTTTAGAAAACAAAGGAGGGGATGGTGCTGTTAGGGAAATAAGTGAAATAATTTTAAAATCAAAAGAACTTTGGAATAATTATTGTCATGAAGGATTCTTTAATAAGAATGATTAATATCTCCAGGTAAAAATAATTAAACTTATGGATTATTAATGTAAAGTATTAAAATGAGTTTTCCTTTCACTCTTATAGCAGGCCCTTGCGTAATAGAAGAAAAGTCTATTCTATTTGAAATAGCTGAAGAAGTATCTGAAATCTGTGATGATTTGAAAATAAAATTTATATTCAAAGCGAGTTTTGATAAGGCTAATAGAAGTTCTATAAATTCATTCAGAGGTCCTGGAATAGATAAAGGTTTAGACGTTCTCTCTGAAATAAAACAAAAATATGGAGTAAAGTTGTTAACTGATATACATGAATCTTGGCAAGCTAAACCGGTATCGGATATTGTTGATACTTTACAAATTCCAGCATATTTGTGCAGACAAACTGATTTATTATTAGCAGCTGTTAAAGCTATTGAAGAGACTCAAAAATCCATAAATATTAAAAAAGGTCAATTTTTAGCTCCATGGGACATGAAACAAGTTTTAAATAAGATTAATCAAGCAGGCATAACATGTGATTCAAATAGAATATGGCTTACAGAGAGGGGAACTTGCTTTGGATATAATACTCTTGTTGTTGATTATCGCAGTCTACCAGAATTAAGAAAACTAAAATGCCCTGTGATTTTTGATGCTACACATTCTGTACAACAACCTGGAGGTAAAGGATCATCTTCTGGAGGGCAAAGAGAACATGTTGCTACTCTCTCAAGAGCAGCAGTAGCTGTGGGCGTTGACGGTTTGTTTATGGAAGTTCACCCTGATCCTGATAAGGCCCTCAGTGATGGGCCTAATATGGTGCCATTACATAGATTAAGAGATCTATTGGAAGAATTGATGAGAATTAGAAATACAAAGAAATTGGGTGAATCTTCATCTACTTATTAAAGATTTTCTCAAATCACTTCAAATAGTTCTTCTATATAGCCTTTCCTTATCCATGATCTTTTCCTGTAAATCCTTTTTAGATTTGTTACTTCTTTGGTTAATGATGAAATTGTAAATGCATTCGCCTCATGATTGATCGATAAGAAATATTTTGAATTTTTAGTTATTTTGTTTAAATATTTTTTTGCAGTACCTTTGTCGATTTCAGTTAAAGAATCTACATTAATTACTAGATCATAAATATTTTCTGAAGAAAAGAAACTACTAGGCAGCATTAATTGAAATTTCTGATCTTTATATTTTTCATTATTTAGGCATACATCAGAGCGATTAAAGCATTGAATGAGATAATGACCTTGCACAATAGATGAAATAGGGATATCAACTAGAGTATATTTAGTAGCTCCTAATAATGTTGAGAAATAAGCAGCTCTTCCAAGACCAGGTCCTATCTCACATATATTTTTCCCAAATGACAATGCAATAATAGATTGATAGATTGAATTAGGAACCCTCAGTGAAACAATACCGTATTTTGTGTTGATACCTTTTTCTCCATTTAAAGGATTCTGGAAAATATTTTTATTATTATGAAATAATGTTTCAGCAATTTCTTCTATTAAGGGAGTAATATTTAATTTTTTTTTAAAAATTGTAGATAATGATTCTGGATTGTTCACTCTATTTATTTCTAGATATTCACTTAAAGCTAAAAAATGATCAGATAAAATAATATTTTCTTGAAGAGTTTCAAGTCTTAACTTTGATTGGAGTGCCTTAGACATATTATCGAATCCATACATTAAATTATTTTCTGTAGGATTTATTAGAATATCGCTAATCTTTTTTATATCTTTGTTTTTAATCAAAAAGAGAAATTCTGAATGGTATTTTTCAAATATTCCTTTCCATATTGATGATGGCTTTTCAATATCATTTTTTACACTATTAATTAATTCAAGTAATATTTTTCTGCTTAATGGCTGAGCATTCGAACTTTCGTTTAGCTCATATTTATATTTATAGAAATTAAAATTTAATCTGGCTTTAAAAAATCTTAATAGAAAAAAGCTTGTATATAAATGGTAAATTGGAGTACCATATACTTTATTTTTAAGGGAGTAAAAGAAATTCTTTAAGGGCAATTCTTTTCCTATGGAAAAACATAACTACTATAGTTCAAAAAAGGAAAATTTAATAACAATTGGAATGAAAGACATTTATGAGATTTTATTGAAGCTTTCAAATTTCTTGAAACATTTTTTGTTCAATAAAAAGTCAATTAATTTATTTATTTGTTTAAATAATTATTCTTATTACTTAGCTAAAAGTTATGTTAATAAAAATCAAAGATCTTTTAACTTAATTTTCTATGATCAAGAAAGAACTAAAATTTATAAAAAGTTTTCAAATATAATTTTTTGTAATTATAGATCAATTTTTTATAGAATTATACTTTTATTGATTTGCTTCAGAGTAAATCATGAAAATATTTTTTTACCTCATACTAATGGAGGTTTTATACAAAAATTTATAGCAAGAAATTTTAATGTTTCTATACTTGAAGATGGTTTAGATAGTTATAGAGAATCTCCAAATAATATAAAAATCTCATCTTTAGTTAGTAATCAGAGAATAATAATGCCTGCGCAGTTCAAGGAATACAATGCTTTCTGGGTTAATTCATTAAAAAAAGAATATATAGATATCAACCCCTCAATTGTATTGCCTATATTTGAAGGAGAAAGTCAATCCTACAAAGTGAAAAAAAAATTTTTTGAAAAAAAAAATAGTTTAACTATAGAAAGCCCTGGGGTAGATAATTGCTTTGGACATGAAAAATCAAACTTATTTTTACCACATCCTGGAAAAGCAAAAAACTTCCTGTCTATAGACTCTACTCATTTAACTTTAAATCCTTATGAGGCTTCTTATTTTATTTCTAGTATGAGTGAATATCGACAAAATATTTTTGTTGGAGAAACAATGATATTGGTATATTTACTAAAAACTATTGATAAACATCCATGTAGAAATCTGAAGATTGGTTTAAAAAAAAATTCCTCAGAAAATCTTAGACCGTTGATTAATAAATTTTTTATTCATCCAAGAATTAGCTTTTCTATAAATTAAATGCATACTAATAATTTTTGTATAGGAGTTGTTACATTTTTCCCAAATGAATCAACAATTGATAATTTAACCAAACTTTTGAAATCTAATATTGATCTTATTATTGTGGATAATACTCCTAATTCAAATAAAATAATATTTAATTCTTTAAAGTTAAAGAATAATTTTGAATTAATTAATAATCAAAAGAATATAGGCCTTTCTTTTGCTATTAAACAACTTTTAGATAAAGCATTTCAAAAAGGTTTTGGATCACTATTATACTTGGATCAAGATACATTATTAAGAGTGAATGAAATATCTTTTAGAAAGAAATTAATTAAAATAAATAATAATTTTTATAAAGATAATTATGCTGTTCAATATTTATTGCCTTTCAAGCTGACCCCACAATATAATGTGATAATTGGGCCAAATTCAGGTACTTTTTTTAATTTAAAATACTTTAAGCAATATGATGTTTTGCCTAAAAATTTTTTCGTAGAAATGATTGATTTCTATATTTGTTTATATTTAAGAAAATTCAAATTGAAAGCTAACTATATTTGTATGGAATCTATATTTGATCATTCAAATATGGATTCTATGACTTTCAGTTTGGTTTTTAGAAAAAAATATTACTTTAGGATTTATTCTTTTAAAAGGTTATTTGAAATATTTTCCAAGTCACTCTTTCTTATAAACAAAGCTTTATGTTTAAGAGATTTAAATTTCATATTAGTTTTGTTGAATTATGATATTAAATTATTTATTTCTCAACTCTTAACTTTAATTATTTTTTCTTTTAGAAATTTGCCTTTCATAAGAAATACTAACTTGATACGTAAATTAAAAAAATAGAAATGATTCTTGTATTATTTTTTTTAACTTCTCCTTTAGTAATTTACTCGTTTTATGGAATTAGACTATCCCGTTTATTTTTAGTAAGCAGTCTTTTATGGAATATAATATTCAAAAATAATAATAATGCTGAAGAGCTAACTTACAGTAAAAATTTTTTAAGAAAGAATTTTTTATATTTATCTTTATATACGAGTTACTTATTTTTAATAACAACAATTTATATAATTTTTGATAAATCTAATACTGAATACGTAAATAATATAATTCAAGATTTAGGCCCAAGATTAGAAATTCTATTGATTTTGTTAGTTGGCATTTATACAAAGTGGAATCAATTGATACTTATAGTTAGAGCATTTATATTAGGCTGGATTCTTAATGTAATTCAATCATTTAATATAGCTTTTTATACTTTTAACTTGGTTTCAAATCCAGTCATTGGTAGTTTCTTCGTTGATGCTGATAAATACCCTAATTTAACAATTAGCGGTGATAGAACTTTTGGATACAGTACCTCTATTACTGGTGATGCAATTAAAAGCTTTTTTAGATCATTTGGTTTAATAGGAGAGCCAAGTATATTTGGTATTTATGCAGCCTTAATGTTTGTAATTATTTATCAAATTCCAGATAAGTATTTACCTTTTTTTGTTCACAAAATTCCTAAATTTTTAAGGACCCTATTTGCTTTAGTACCATGCATATTATCTATGTCGAAAACATCAATTATTCTATTGATATTATTCGCAATTATTAAATTTACTTTACCTTTGATTAAAATTTTTTCTACCTATAAAGTTTCTTTAAGAAATATAAGTTTTATTTTGCTATTTTTAATTATCATATTAGCTTCTATAATTCTAAACAATTCTTTTATATCAGCTATTTTTACGAGATTAACTGCTGATTCAGGTCACCTCGATTTACTTTTTTATTCTATTAATTCATCATTGGAATCTAATTTCTTTAAATTGATTTTTGGAGATGGACTTGGTATTCATCCAAGTAGCCATAGATTTTTCATAACTCAATTTAGGGAGGGTGGAATTTTTGGATTAATATTTTCAGTTTCATTAATTACTTTATTTATAAATAATGTATTGAAAAAAATTAAATTAATTAAATTTTCTAAAGAAAATATTTTCAATCAATCTTTTTCAGATACTTCAGCAATAGTATCGGTATTATTGATATTTGGATTTGTAATCTATGACCCCTCTTGTCAACCAATACTTTGGACAACATTCGTTATTGCAAATCTTTTGTTTTTTGAGCAGGAAATTAATTTCCTTAGATCAAAAAGCAATTCTTAAGTTTAATTATCCTCATGACTAAATTAACTATATGTATACCTTCTTATAATCGCCCTGTTCAATTAAGGAGATTGCTTAATTCAATCGAAATAAATAATAGTTTTACATGCCAAATTTTAATAATTGATGATTGTTCTCCAAAACAAAGAGAAATAACTGCCTGTATAGAAGAATTTAAAGAACTTTCACAGTTTATTACTTACATACCGCTAAAACAAAATGTTGGATTCGATGAAAATGCTTTAAATTTAATAAACCATGCTGAAGGAGAATTTTTATTATTTGTTACTGATGACGATATTATAAATTCAGAATATCTTGAAAAAACTATTTCTTATATTTCTAATTCAAATGCTAAATTAGCTGTTACAGCTTATACCTCTTCAAATTCAAACAATATTAATAGAGTATTTAAATCATCTTTTGATTCTATATTATGCTCTTCAAAAGATTATGTAAAGTGCATTTATAATTGTATTTTACTAAGTGGAATTATCATATCGAGAAGTGAAATTCTCAAATTAAATATAAAAGAAGTTAAAGGCATGATTTATTCCCAAGTTTTTTGGTCAAGTTTAATTGCTTCTAAGCATGGAATTGCATATATCAAATATCCTCTAATTACTATTTTTGCCGATGGCGAAGTGGGTTGGGGTAAAAATTCTGGGGAACCTTCTAATGAATTTCTTGCTGATAGAAAAAATATTTTTTCTCCTATTTTTTATCATAAGGCCTTGTTTAAAACTATATTAAGGACTCAGGAAAATGTAAAATTAAAATTTTTTCAGAGATTTATTTATGAATATTCAATAAGAAGCTATCAATTATTTATAAGAGCTTATGTGATTGGTAAAAGAAAAGGAGTCTATCTTTTTTTTAAATCTTTTTTAAATGAGAAATTTCCTTTAAAGCAGAATTATATATTTATATTTATATATTTTTTTATTATTTTGATTTTCGGAAGATTTATTGAGAGATTCTCAAAAATTTTATTTTCAAAAAGTCCTGCACAAATATTTAAAAAAATTAAGGGAGTAGATTAATGAATAGATTATTAAAAATAATGCTTATTAAATTTCCATATCTAGAATCAATTATTAGGAATCTTTATTGGCGTTTTAAACTAACAAATAAATTAATTTCACTCTTAACTCAAAAGAATAAAAAGAAAATCCCTATAAATAATTATAAGGTAAGCAACAAGTCTTCTTTTTCATTTTTCGAAAAATTTATCCAAGAAGTTATCCAAAATGAAGAAGTAATACTCATCCATAGTTCACTTTCTAATTTACTAAAAATTGGTGTTGATAAAAATTTATTTGTTGAAAATTTGCTACAACTTTCTCTCAATAATTCAATAACTATTGCAACCCCAACATTTCCTATATTTAAAAATGAATTTAAATCATTAGATAGATTTAAAGATCCATCATTAGATCCAGAAGAATTTCCCTTTGACTTGCAATCAAAAAGAATATCTACTGGATTGTTGGGAAAAGAATTACTAAAGAAACAAAATTCCTTTAGAAGTAAAATTCCGATTAATAATTTATCAGCGATCGGCCCGTTAGCTTACAAACTTTTTGAAAAAGAACATCTTTATGGTGATTCTCCTTATCCATGTGGAATTTATTCTCCATGGCAAGAGCTCTATAATTTAGATTCATTAATTATATTCTTAGATTTAAATCCTTCACATTCTTGTACATTTATTCATTATTTGGAAGATTATGATCCTCATAAATGGCCAATTAAGAATTGGTATAGAGAAAGAATTTTTAAAGTTTTCAAAGGAAAAAAAATTGAAATTTTCAACACTTTTGAAAGGCATCCTAAATGGAGCATGAGTTATTGTGAAAATAAGCTTTTGAAAGATTTAATTACTGAAAATATTTTAGAAATTCACAATATTGATGGAATAAAAGTCTATAAGTGTAAAAGTAAAAAATTTTTTAATTTTTTAAAAACAAAAAATAGCAATCTAAATAATCATTATCCTTATTATCTGCCATTTATTTCTGGAATATAAAAATGTCTGAAACTTATAAATTAAAAAGAAGAAAAGGTTATAGACCCTTATCTTATTTTGAAGATAAATTAATCTTGATAAAGGGACCAGACTTGTTTTTATCAGATCTTGAATTAAAAGATATAAATCATATTTTAAGATTACCTATATATTCAAATTTAAAAAGATTAATTGGAAGATTAAATATCTTTTCACGTTTATTTAGATTAAATTCAAGTATTGGTATAGTTCTCAAAAGTAAAAAATTATTATTAATTTCAAAGGGAGGCATTTTTTTATGCGATTTGATGAAAAGAAAATATATAAAAGAAAATGTATCTATTAAAGGTAATCCTTTTTATTTACTAGAATCTAAGTTGAGGAAATCAGTATTAATAGGAGATTACACATTTAACATTTTCAAAAAGAAATGCTCAATTTATGAAAGAAATTCAAATGGTTTATGGTCTATATTATTCTCTTTCCAAGAAGGAGATGTTAATCACATTCATTCTATTCATGAGGATTTAAGAAATAACTGCTTTTATATACTTACTGGAGATTTTGGAAGAGCATCCTCAATTTGGAAAGCAGACCTTAATTTTAAAAATGTATACATAATTTCTCATCATGGACAATCGACGAGGGCATGTTGGATGACTCAAGATGAAAATTATTTGTATTATGCTTCTGATCGCCAAGATGAAATAAATTATTTTTATCGATTAGCAAAAGATTTCAAATCCAATCCTTTTCCTGAACCATTATTTCCTATTAATGGACCATCTATTAATTTTTTTAAATGTAATAATTCTAAATTCGTTTTTTCTACTGTTGTAGAACCAATATCAATTAAAAAAAATAGTTTTTTTGCTCTTTGGGACTCAAGATTGCCGCCAGGAGTATTGTCAAATAATATGTTTATTTATTATGGAAGTCCTGAAAAAGGGTTTAAAGTTATTCATATTTCTAAAAAGGATTTTCTACCTCCAAGATTGTTCCAATTCGGAGATATTTATTTCCCAACAGGTTTAAATAAATCAAATTATCTCCATTTCTATGAACAAGCTTCAGAATTAAATGGAACATCAACAGTTGCTTTAAATTTAACAAATTACGATAACTAATATGTGTGGAATTTCAGGCTTTTATTTAAAAAAATCTAATGATGATTTATTTAAAAATTTAAGTTCTTCTTTAAAGAATTTACATCATAGAGGACCCGATGATGAGGGCATTGTTTATGATGATTCTAAAAAAGTTGCTTTTGGGCATACCAGATTATCAATAATTGATTTAAGTTCTGCGGGTCATCAGCCAATGGTATCTAATAATAGTGAAACTTTTTTATCTTATAATGGAGAAATATATAACCATAAAGATTTAAAAGAGAAATTCCTCAATGATGACTCTATAGAGTGGAAAGGTAGTTCAGATAGTGAAGTATTAATAAATTTATTAAATTATTTTTCTGAAAATAGTTTTTCTATAACTAGCTTATTAAATCAATTAAACGGAATTTTTGCATTTGCCTATTGGAACAAGAAGAAAGCTGAATTAATTATTGCAAGAGACTCTTTCGGAGTTAAGCCTATTTATTATTTTAATTCTCATAATGGATTTTATTTTGCGAGCGAAATTAAAGGTTTACTTCCTTTAATAATAAATAAAGACAAAGAGGAACTAATTAAAAATAAAGATCAAAAAAAGTTGTTAGATTTGAATTCTATTAATAGATATTTGACTTATTTATGGTGCCCAGGAGAAGGGACTCCATTTTCTTTTATTAAAAAAGTAAATCCAGGTGAATATATAAAAATTAATAAAGATCATGAAGTAACTTTTCATAAATGGTATGACATTATTGCCTTATCATCGAGTATTAATAATTTAAGTCTTGAAGAAAATATCAAACAAACTAGATATTTACTTAGGCAAGCTGTACATAGGCAAATGCTCTCTGATGTTCCAGTGGGAGCTTTCTTATCAGGTGGATTAGATTCGAGTAGTATTGTAAATTTCGCAAGAGAAATTGATCAAAATGTTCAATGTTTTACTATTGATGGATCCAAGTATAAAGATAATGAGGGGATTTTAGGAGATATAGATTATGCAAAAAAAGTATCTAAATATTTAAATGTACCTTTAGAGATTGTAGAGATTGATCATACTAAGTTGGCTAAAGGGTTTGAAAATATGATTTCTCAGTTGGATGAACCCTTAGCTGATCCTGCCCCTCTCAATGTCTTTTGGATTAGTGAGATTGCTTCACAATTAGGAATAAAGGTTTTATTATCTGGCGCTGGTGGCGATGATTTATTTACCGGTTATAGGAGACATTTAGCTTTGAATCTAGAGAAATATTGGGATTGGTTACCAAAAAAAATAAAATTAAAACTAGAAAAAGGAACTGCAACTTTACCAAGTTCAAATCCATTTTTCAGAAGATTAAACAAGCTTTTTTCAGCAGCAAGTTTATCAAAGGAGGAAAGACTAATTAATTATTTTAGATGGACAAAAAGAAAAGATTTAGAAAAGTTGTATTGCAATAATTTTAGAAAGTTAATTAATTTTCAAGAAATAGATGCTCCTATTCGAGAATTCGTATTAAGAATGCCAGAAGATATGAATTCATTAACAAAAATGTTGTGCTTAGAGCAAAGGTTTTTTCTATCGGATCATAACTTAATCTATACAGATAAAATGTCTATGGCTCTAGGCATTGAAACACGAGTGCCCTTTCTTGATAATGATTTAGTAAGTTTTTCCAGATCAATTCCATTGAAATGGAAACAAAAAGGCAGAGTGGGGAAATGGATTTTAAAAAAAGCAATGGAGCCTTACTTACCTCATAATGTTATTTATAGACCAAAAAGTGGATTCGGGGCTCCTATGAGGTATTTATTAAAAAATGATTTAAGAGATTGGTTATTTGAAATTTTATCTAAAGAAAGATTATCAAGTAGAGGAATATTTGATCATAATGCAGTTCATGATTTAATCTTTAAAAGTGAGTCCGGTCAAATTGATGCCAGTTACACTATTCTTTCATTACTATCCATCGAGCTATGGTGTTCATCATATTTGTCTTTAAAAACATAATATATAAAGGAGAATTGTGAAACAACTTTTTCAATCATTAAAAACTGGTAATACTGAAATTTTAGATTTACCTATACCTGAATTAAAGCCTAGAAATATACTTATTCGAACTCGATTAAGTTTGATTTCTTCTGGTACGGAGAGAATGATTGTTGATTTTGGCAAATCAAGCCTTATTGATAAAGTTAAACAGCAACCTGATAAAGTAAGTGAAGTCATTAATAAAGTAAAAAGTGAAGGGCCTATAGAGACGTTCAATGCGGTTAAAAATAAACTTGAAAAACCTATTCCTCTAGGGTATTCAAATGTAGGAGAAATTATTGAGGTTGGTGAAAAAGTTTTAGGTTTTAAAGTAGGAGATAGAGTTTTATCAAATGGCCCACATTCAGAAATTGTTTCAGTTCCACATAATTTAGTTTCTAAGATTCCCGATCAAGTAGATGATCAAGAGGCAGTATTTACTGTAATTGCTTCAATTGGATTACAAGGTATAAGGTTGGCAAATCCAACATTGGGTGAGGTTTTTTTGGTAAATGGATTAGGGTTAATCGGACTTCTTACTTCACAATTACTGTTACAAAATGGTTTAAGAGTTTTGGGAATTGACCCTGATAAAGAAAGATGTGAATTGGCTAAAAGTTTTGGAGTAGAAGTTTTACAACTAACCTCTTCGGCAGATCCTATTTCTTGGTGTAAGAACAAAACTTCAGGTAATAATGTGGATGCTGTAATTATTACTGCGTCTACAAAAAGTAATCAGCCTATTGATTTATCAGCAAGAGTTTGTAGAAAAAGAGGAAGAATTATTTTAGTTGGCTCTACTGGTCTTGATTTGAAACGTGATCTTTTTTATAAAAAAGAATTAACTTTCCAAGTAAGCTGTTCATATGGTCCAGGCAGATATGATAAGTCATATGAAGAGAATGGTATAGATTATCCGATTGGCTTTATAAGGTGGACTGAGCAAAGGAACTTCCAAGCGATTTTGAACATTTTTGAAAGAGGTAAAATTGAGACAAAAAATTTAGTATCGCATTATTTTGATTTTATTAAAGCCCACAAGGCCTATGAAATTTTATTAAATGATAAAAAAACTTTAGGAATAATACTTAGATTTAACCCTGAAAAGGTTGATCTATCAAAAACACTTACATTATCTTTTAAAAAAGACTCTCATAAAAAGTTAAATACAAAACCTGTAATTGCTTTAATAGGAGCAGGTAATTACTCATCAAGAGTTTTGTTACCAGCTTTGAAAAGTGCAAAAGCTAATGTAAATGTAATAGGAGCTCTTAGTGGACAAAATTCGATTTTTTTAGCAAAAAAGTTTGGCATAAAAAAGGTAACAACAGATTTAGACTCTTTGATAAATGATCCTTCATGTAATACTCTTGTTATCGCGACCAGACATGATAGTCACGCTGAATTAGTCATTAAAGGTTTAAAAGCAGGCAAAAATATTTTTGTGGAGAAACCTCTTTGTCTGACTTTAGATGAACTAATTAATATTAAAAATTTATATAATGGCAAAAATATATTGACAGTTGGTTATAACAGAAGATTCTCACCCTTAATAAAAATCTTAAAGAAGAAACTTGATTTTAAGAAGGGACCCAAAACCTTTATTTATACTTGTAATGCAGGATATATTTCAAAAGATCATTGGACACAGGATCTTGAAATAGGAGGAGGAAGACTAATAGGTGAATGCTGTCATTTTTTGGATTTAATAAGATTTTTGGCTGGATCTCAAATTGTTGATTTTAAACTTACCAAAGTCCCAGATAATTTTATTAATTCTGACTCCTTTACTTTTACTATTAGCTTTCTTGATGGTTCAATAGGGACAATACATTATTTTACAAATGGCCATAAAAGTTTTCCTAAGGAGAGCATTGATGTATTTGCAAGCGGCAATATTTTTAGAATAGATAACTTTAAAAAGTTGGAATCCTGGGGGGAAGGAAATTTACGGAGCACAAGAAAATTTAACTCAAAAGGACAATTCGAGTGTATTTCAAAGTTTGTTGATCTAATAGAATTTGGAGGAAGCGATTTAATTGATATTGAGGAAATATTTGAGGTTCAAAAAATTCTTCTGGAGGCATTAGATAAAAGATGAAATGTTGTGTTATTGGCCTTGGGTATATTGGTTTGCCTACTGCTGGATTACTTGCTAGTAAAGGATTTGATGTTGTTGGTGTAGATATTAATGAGAGAATTATTAGTATAATTAATAAAGGTAATATACATATAATTGAAAAAGATCTTGAAAAGGTTATTAGTAAAGCAGTAAGAGATGAAAAACTTATAGCAAAATCTAAACCATGTAAAGCTGATATTTATTTAATTGCTGTTCCTACTCCTTTTAGAAAAACAAAAGATAAAATACCTCAACCAGATTTAAGTTTTGTTTTTCAAGCTGTAAAATCAGTAGCACCATACTTAAATAAAAATAATTTGTTAATTATTGAATCAACTTGTCCTATTGGATCAACCGAAAAGATTCTGGATTTAATTTCAAAAATATCAAACTTGGATATATCTGATATTAATATTGCCTACTGCCCTGAAAGAGTTCTCCCTGGAAATATATTGTATGAACTTGAAAATAACGATCGAGTTATTGGTGGTATTTCACAAAAATCATCTAATTTTGCAAAATCTTTTTATGCAAAATTTTGTTCTGGAGAATTAATTATTACAGACTCTAAAACTGCAGAAATGGTTAAATTGTCAGAAAATAGCTTTAGAGATGTAAACATTGCATTTGCAAACGAGCTTTCAATGTTATGTGATGAAGTTGATGTTGATGTTCATGAGTTAGTATCTATAGCAAATAGACATCCAAGGGTGAATATTTTAATCCCTGGATGCGGGGTTGGTGGACATTGTATAGCTGTAGATCCATGGTTTCTAGCCTCACAAGATAAAGATATTACTAAGATTATCCAAACAGCAAGATTAGTAAATAATGCGAAAAAAGATTGGGTTGTTAACAAAATAAAAAAGACTGTATTAGAAATGGAAGAAGTTTTAAAAAGGTCAGTATCTATTGCGTGTCTTGGGTTAAGTTACAAGCCAAATATTGATGATTTAAGAGAATCACCAGCACTGGATATCGTAATGGATTTGATAAATTCTAGTATGAAAGTTTTAGTGTGTGAACCGAATTTGAAAAGTCATCCAAATATAGATCTCTGTAGCATTGATGATGTTATTTTAAAAGCAGATTTAATATCAATATTAGTACCTCATAAAGAATTTTATAATTTAAAACTTTCAGAGAAAAAAACAATTGATTTTTGTAAAGCGCTACGCCCTTAATGCTAAGAATATATAACTATATAACTACCTCTTATTCGCTAGGATTTGAAAATATCTTAAAAGTTTTATGTTATAGAATTTTAAAGAAATTTGGTTTTTTTAAACTCTTCAATAAAATAAAAGATTGCCCAAAGGTCAACATTATTGCTAGTAATCCAAATACTTATTATTTGAATTCAGAAAGTTATCATTCATTTTCAGCTAAAACTCTGGTCACTTATTGCGAAAATCTCATAAAAGGCAATTTAATTTTATACGGAAATAAATCAATAAATGTTGGCTCCCCACCAGATTGGCATAAAGATCCTTTAAGCTTTTATAGATTCAAAGCTTATAAAATACATTGGAGTTCTTTCTCAGATAATGAAAAAATTGATATTAAGAATATATGGGAAATATCAAGATTTAATTGGATAAATATTTTTTCTAGAGGTTGGATATTGACTAAAGATAAACGTTATTTAGATTATTTGAATTTATGGATTAAAAATTGGTGCATAGAAAATCCTATAAATTCTGGCCATAACTGGATGTGCGGTCAAGAAGTATCAATTAGATTAATAAATATTATGTTGGGATGGTACTTAATTGAAGGTGAAAATTTCTTAAATAATTTTTCTCAAAACCGAATTGATTTTGTCTTTGCTCATTTAGATAGAATATCTTCCACTAGGTTTTACGCTGAAGCTCAAAATAATAACCACTCAATTTCTGAATCAGCTGCACTTTACATTGGGGGTAAATGGTTATCTAAATCCTGTTCAAAAAAAGAAAAAATTGGTCATTATTTTTCTAAAATTGGTAGAAGAGGTTTAGAAACTGATATTTATAAATTAGTAAAAGAAGATGGTTCTTTTTCCCAAAACTCTATAAATTATCATCGCTTTTTAGTTGATACACTATGCCAAATAGAAATTTGGAGACGATTTTATAATGATAATTTGTTTTCAGATAGATATATTAATTACTGTAATTTGGCAGTTGAATGGCTTGAAGTTTTTGTTGATTTTAAAACAGGTAGGGCTCCAAATTTAGGCGCAAATGACGGTACTTTTTGCTACCAATTACACTCATTACCTTATGAAAATTTTAAGCCAACTTTACAATTAAGTTATTTCTTATTTAAAAAGAAACTTCTTTATTCTTCTGGTCCATGGGATGAAACATTATTTATGCTTAGATTAAAATATAAAAACTCTAATAAAAAAAAGAAAATTTCATCTGGAAATCTTACTTCCAAAAAAGAGAAAAAAATGTTTTATTTCCCTCAAGGAGGATATGTTGTAATTAAATCAAATCAAATTAATTGGTCTTTATTAAGACTACCTAGGTATAAATTTCGACCCTCTCAATGTGATCCTTTACATTTTGATTTATGGAATAATGGTGAAAATATCCTGAGGGATGGTGGAAGTTTTTCTTATAATACTTCTAACGAATTAATGGATTATTTTGGTGGAATCAGGAGTCACAATACAGTACAGTTCGATGAATTTAACCCTATGCCTAGATTAAGTAGATTTTTATGGGGGAATTGGTTAAAAACTGAAGAGGAGCCTATTTTGATCAATAAAGATGGGCTTAAAAAAGTTTCTTCTTCTTATAAATGTAAATTTGGTAGACATAGAAGAACAATAAGTGCATTAGAAAATGGATCAAAATGGGAAATTTTTGATGAAATATCTGGCCCTTTTAAGATCGCAACGCTTAGATGGAGATTGTTAAATCGAAACTGGAAAATTAAGAGTGATAAAATAATTACTGAAGGTATAAATATAAGAGTTAATAGTGATAAAGAAATAAGCTCTTTAAAGTTAAAAAATGGACTTGAATCTCTTTATTATCAATCAAAAAATAACATACAAGTTTTAGAGGTTACTTTTAGTACATCGCCGATTAAGGTTAAAACAGTAATCGAATTTCAGAAAAATTAAATTTATTTATATGCGAATAATCTATTTTCATCAATATTTTTCAACTCCCAAAGGTTCTGCAGGCACCAGATCTTATTTTTTTGCAAAACAACTAGTTAATTCGGGGCATAAGGTTTATATGGTTTGCTTGTCTGATGATCGATGTAATTCAGGCCTAAAAAAACCTTTTAAAAATAATTTTAGGAAAGGAATTATAGATGGCATAAATGTTATTGAATTTAATTGCAAATACTCTAATAAGCTTAATTTAATGCAGCGTTTATTCGTTTTTTTTCAATTTAGTTTGAAATCACTTTATTTTTCATTAACAACAAAAGCAGATTTAATATTTTGTTCTTCAACTCCTTTAAGTGTATCCTTACCGGGAATATGTTGCCGATGGATAAAAGGTACTCCATTCGTTTTTGAAGTAAGAGACTTATGGCCGGAATTGCCTCTTGCAATGGGCTTAAAAGTTAATCCAATTATTCTCAATATAATTAATATTTTTGAAAAAGTAAGTTATCAATCTGCAGATAAATTAATTGGATTAGCTCCTGGGATATGTAATGGAATTTTAAAAAAAGGTATTGACCCTAAAAAAGTCAACATGATTCCTAATGGATGCGATTTAGATTTTTTTTATCCTCCTAAAAGTTACATTAAACAGAATCTAAAAGAAATAGAATTATTAAATAATAAAGATTCAAGGCAATTTGTTGCAGCATTTACTGGGGCTCATGGGTTGGCTAATGGATTGGATGCTGTTCTTGATGCGGCAGCAGAACTTAAAAAAATTGGTAATAAAAATATACATATTATTTTTATTGGTGATGGTAGTAAGAAATTGAAACTTGTTGAAAGAGTAAAAAATGAAAGTCTTAATAATTGTCATTTTCTTGATCCAATGCCAAAAACAAAACTTGCAGAAGTTTTAAGCAAAAATATTGATGTTGGATTAATGATCCTAGAGGACATACCTGCTTTTCAATATGGAACATCGCCTAATAAGTTTTTTGATTATCTTGCTACAGGATTACCAGTAATAATAAATTATCCAGGTTGGATATCTGAATTAGTTGTAGATAATAAAATCGGGAAAAGTGTTCAGCCACAAGATCCAAAAGCATTAGCACAGGCCTTATTATTTATGTCTGAAAATGATTACTTAGTCAAAGAATATTCAAAAAACTCAAGAAGATTAGGTACTGAAAGTTTTTCGAGACATGAACAATCTAAAAAATTTAATAAATTGATTGAAAAGGCTTTTAATCAAAATAAAAATAGAACAAATCGATATAATCTTAATTTGATTTATTCCTTAATAAAGAATTTGGTAGATCGTATTTTTTCTTTATTATCTTTAGTCTTTTTATTTCCCATTTTGTTGATAATTTCTTTATTAATTAGGTTCAAATTAGGAAGACCAATTTTCTTCATTCAAAAGCGTCCTGGGTTTAATAGTAAACCTTTACATTTAATAAAGTTTAGGTCTATGAAAAATAAATATGACCATAGAGGTAATTTATTAGAAGATTCAATGCGATTAAATGATTTTGGAAGATGGCTAAGAAGTACGTCTTTGGATGAATTACCTACTATTGTTAATATTTTTAGAGGTCAAATGAGTTTTGTAGGCCCAAGACCATTGTTAATGAAATATTTGCCATTATATTCGCATGATCAAAGTCGAAGACACGAAGTTAAGCCTGGATTGACAGGGTGGGCGCAAGTTAATGGAAGAAATGATATCTCATGGGAAAAGAGATTAGAGATGGATACTTGGTATGTTGATAATAGAAGCTTCTTTTTGGATCTATACATTTTGTTTAAAACATTTATTAAGGTCTTGAAAAGAGAAGGAATAAGTTATAGAGGTCAAGATACTATGCCTTCATTTAAGGGCCAAAAAAAATGACAGCTTTATTGTTCTAGGAGATTGTGGCAATAGTGAATAAAAAAGAAAGTTTTGCGATGCAAATTTTTAAAAGTTGCTTTCCTTGATGCCATATATTTCAATGGAAATGAAGCTTTGAGATTATTTCATAATTTGAAAATTTTGTAGAAAAATATCATTTTCGCTAGATAAAGACATTTCCTCTTATTGTTATGGCTTTACAGTTTTTCGTATAATAAGCAGTAATAAGCGGGGATTAAGTTGACTTAATAAATTTCATAAATTTATACATCCTTTTGTTCATCCCTTAGCATGGGTATCCCCTTAAGCTTAAGTAAGTTCTTGAACATTTATTTTTGCTAGAGTTGTAGCATCAAGACAATTTCAAAACTGAATTTGAAATAATCTTGAATTCTGCATATGCATTTCGCCATAACGTAGTTTTGGAAAATTAAGTGAACACATATTTCCCATCAGCTATCCATTCTAAAGGGATTATGTAAGTAAAAGATTATAAATATTTTTTGTGATGGATAATTAGTTTTTAAAAAATTATTGGATCTGATTAAAATCTTTGTGTGAGACCAGGATTTATGCAAGGTTACCCATATTTAATAATTGCAATAGGTCTTTCAGCTAAGTTTATATATTTAGAAAAAATTGTATAATACTTTTATATTTAGATTAAAAATTGAAAATTTCTTCTTGGCCTCAATTTAGTTCCGATGAAATTAAAGCAGTTAATAGAGTTTTAACATCAGGGAAAGTAAATAGATGGACAGGATTAGAAACAAGTTTTTTTGAGAAAGAATTTGCTGAAAATTGTGGAACAAAGTACGCAATAGCTTTAGCTAATGGCTCTTTGGCACTTACTGCGGCGTATAAATCACTTGGACTAAAAGCAGGAGATGAATTAATTACTACTTCTAGAACATTTATAGCTACGGCTTCATGTGCAGCAATGTTAGGAGTGAAAATTATATTTGCTGATGTTGATAAGAATTCAGGAGCAATTACTGCAGAATCAATAAAACCTTTAATTAGTAAAAAAACTAAAGCGATTAGTGTAGTGCATTTAGGCGGTTGGCCAGCAGAAATGGTTTCTATTTGTAATTTAGCAAAAACATATAATCTTTATGTAGTTGAAGATTGTTCACAGGCCCATGGAGCTTTTATAAAAATCAATGGTAAAGAAAAGTCTGTTGGAAGTTTTGGTGATATAGCAACTTGGAGTTTTTGCCAAGATAAAATTATGACAACAGGAGGTGAAGGGGGAATGATTGCTACAAATAATAATAAATTGTGGGAATATATATTTTCTCTTAAAGATCACGGAAAAAATTTTGAATCTTTATCAAAACAAGTAAATTCCTCTTCTTACAAGTCGATATATGATGATTTGGGTACTAATTATCGATTAACAGAATTACAATCTGCTATTGGTAGAATTCAACTTAGCAAACTTGAGAAAAGTATCGAATTACGTACAAGAAATGCTTTAATTCTTTACGATAACTTAAAAAGTCTGGGAAGCTTAAGAATCCCAATGCCTGATAAAAACATTAAACATGCATGGTATAAGTTTTACTGCTTTATAAAACCTGCATTTATTAAAGAAGGATGGTGCAGAGACAAGATTATTAATGAAATATTGGATTATGGTTATCCTGCGTTCTCTGGTAGTTGCAGTGAGATTTACCTTGAAAAATGTTTCGTGGATCTAGGTTGTTTCCCTGTAAAAAGGCTTCCAGTAGCCAAGGAATTGGGAGAAAGAAGTTTAATGTTTTTAGTTCACCCTACTATAACTGAGGTGCAAATGTTTGAATATGCTCAGATAATAAAAAGAATCATTCTAGAAGCTACCTTACAAAATTAATTATGAGATAATAGTAAAAAAAATTGAAAATGCATAATTTAAGATTTTTTTTAAAAGTAAGTAATTTAAGTAATTTAAATAAAAGAATTATTCTTTTATTTATTGACGCCATATTATTGTGGTTATCTTTTTTAATAAGTTTTTTTGTTTATGAGGAAAAATTATTAGGCCCTCAATTTAAAAATTTTTTTCAAATTATACCTTTTCTTTATTTAGTTATTTTTTTAATAAATAATCTATTAGGACAGTACAAAAATATTTCAAGATTTTTTGATAATAATATGATTTACAAAAATTTCTTAATTAATTTTTTTGGGATTAGTTCTTTCTATTTTTTTATTTATTTTTCAAAGTTAACGAAGCCTCCAATAGCAATAGTGATTTTGATTTGGATGTTTTTTTCGACAGCCATTGCTTTTAGTAGGATTTTCTTAAAGGAATTAATATATAAATTGAAATTCAAAGAAAATGAAAAAAAACTAAAGATTGCTATATATGGTGCGGGAAGTGCTGGTGCTCAACTTCTAAGTTCTCTTTCACTAAATAATACTTATAAGGTAGTTGTTATTTTTGATGATGATCCAAATCTATCGGGAAGATCTCTCAATGGCGTTGATATTAAGTCTCCAAATGATTTAAAATTATTTATTAATGATATAGATAAGATTTTTCTTGCAATTCCATCATTGGGACGTCAAGAATTGCGCAAGATAATAAATAAAATTCAAAGTGAAGGTATTCAAGTTTTACAAGTACCTTCAATAGATGATTTAATTTTAGGCAAAGCAAAAATTGATTCTTTACGTCCAATAATGGTTGAAGACCTTTTAGGTCGCAACATGGTGGATTTAGATAATAACTTGATTGGAGATAAATTTAAAGAATCTAATATTTGTGTATCTGGAGCAGGTGGCTCTATTGGATCTGAGTTAAGTAGAAGAATTTTGAAATTTAGGCCAAAAAACTTAATATTACTAGATAATAGTGAGCCAAGTTTGTACAAAATTGAAAAGGAAATTTTGATGCAAAATACTTCAACAAAAATAAAGGCTATTTTGGCAAATGTAGATAATCTGAAATTACTTAATAAAATATTTAAGGAAGAAAAAGTAGATAGAATATTTCATGCAGCTGCTTACAAGCATGTTCCTCTCGTAGAAAATAATCCAGTCGTAGGTTTATATAATAATGTAATATCAACAAGATCTGTTTGTGAAGCAGCTATTCAAAATAATTTAAAACAGGTTGTCCTTATTTCCTCTGATAAGGCAGTTAGACCTACAAATGTAATGGGAGCTTCTAAGAGACTTTCAGAGTTAATTGTTCAAGCATATGCTGAAAGAATCAGCTGTTTAAAGTCTAGTAAAAATAAAACAATTTTTTCTATGGTACGTTTTGGGAATGTACTTAATTCATCAGGTTCAGTAGTACCGCTTTTTAATGAACAGATAAAATCAGGTGGGCCCATAACTCTTACCCATAAAAATGTAGAAAGATATTTCATGACTATACCTGAAGCCTCCTATCTAGTTATTCAGGCATCATGCTTAGGAAAAGGTGGAGAGTTATTTCTTCTAGATATGGGTCAACCAGTTAGAATATTCAGCTTAGCTGAACAAATGATTAAACTTAGTGGATTAACAATTAAAAATAAGGATAATCCTGATGGTGATATAGAAATACTATCAATAGGGTTGAGGCCTGGTGAAAAAATGTATGAAGAATTATTGATTGATGCAAAATCAGAAACAACTGAACACCCTCTTATATTTAAGGCCAATGAAAAGTTTATTCCTTATGAAGAATTTATGCCGAAAATAGAAATTTTAAATAGTTATTTGGAAAATTTTGATTTAGAATCATCATTAAAGTTATTAAAAGAGCTTGTTCCAACTTGGGAAGAAAAATCAAATAGAAATATAGATTAATTTTTCTATGATTTATTATTTCGATATAAACTATAATCAGGTAAAAAAATAAAAGGGAAAGATTTATATTTTGATAAATGATAAACCACTAATATCAATAATATTAGGAACCAGACCAGAAGCAATAAAACTTGCACCATTAATTTTATCTTTCAAGGAATGCAAAAAATTTAAAACTAGAATAATTCTTACTGGACAACATAAAGAAATAGTTTTTAATGTTATGGAGTTATTCTGTCTTAAAGCTGATAATGATTTAAATTTGATGAAAGAGAATCAAGGCCTCTCAGACATTTCATCAGCAATACTAAATGGTTTGAAAGAAGAATTTTCTAGTTTCAAGCCTGATCTTGTTTTAGTACAAGGCGATACTTCTTCAGCTTTTATTTCGTCATTAGCAGCATTTTATGAAAAGATACCTGTTGGTCATGTGGAAGCTGGTTTAAGAACTAACGATATATTTAATCCTTATCCTGAAGAAGCTAATAGAAGATTAATATCCCAAATAGCAACCTTACATTTTTGTCCTACACAAAACTCTAAAGAAAATTTACTTAAATCGGGAATATCAAAAAATGTATACCTTACTGGTAATACAGTAATAGATTCTTTTTTGTTTGTTGCAAATAAAGCCAAATCTTTTAAAAATATTTTAAAAGTTGATTGGGAAAGTAATCGTATCATTTTGCTTACAGTTCACAGGAGGGAAAATTGGGGGGAGAATCTTTACAAAATAGCATTAGCAATTAAAAAAATATTGGATAAACATAAAGATTGTTTTGTGATTTTTCCATTACATCCAAATAAAATAGTAAGAGATGTTTTCATCAATACACTAAAAGATTCATCGAGAGTATTATTGATTGAACCTTTACAATATGATGAATTAGTTTTTGTAATTAAAAAATGTTATTTTTTAATTACTGACTCAGGGGGATTGCAAGAAGAAGCTCCCTCATTAGGTAAGCCCGTTCTAGTAGTTAGAGAAAATACAGAGAGACCAGAAGCAATAAGTGCTGGAACAGCGAAATTAGTTGGAACAGACCCTGATAATATTTTTAATGAAGCACATCTACTTTTATCAAATAAAAGTAATTATAAAATGATGTCCAAAGCAATTAATCCATTTGGAGATGGTCAGTCAAGTAAAAGAATTCTTTCAGCATGTTGTGATTTTTTAAATGTTTAAATTAATTTAATAAAATTAAAAAATTATATGAATAAAAATAATGATCAAATCTTAGTCACTGGTGCAGCAGGATTTATAGGCGCAGCATTATGCACTGAATTACTTAATCAAGGTTTTAATGTTGTCGGATTAGATAACCTAAATGATTATTATGAAGTAAATCTAAAATTAAAACGTATTGAATTAATAAAAAAATCTTCCTTGTGTATAAAAAATAAATGGCATTTCATTAAATGTGATATTGGAAATAAAAAGCAAATTAATGAAATTTTCTATCATGCAAATCCCTCAACTGTTATTAATTTAGCGGCTCAAGCAGGAGTTAGGCATTCAATTAATCACCCTGAAGAGTACATATATAGTAACCTTTTAGGGTTTTCAAATATATTGGAGTGTTGTAGAAAAGTAAAAATTAAGAATTTTATTTATGCTTCGAGTAGTTCAGTTTACGGCGGAAACTCTACAACACCTTTTGCAGAAACTGATGGTGTGAATCATCCTGTAAGTCTCTATGCTGCAACAAAAAAATCTAATGAATTAATGGCTCATTCATATAGTCATCTTTATGGAATACCTTCAACTGGACTGAGGTTTTTTACAGTTTATGGACCATGGGGGAGACCTGATATGGCCCCTATGATTTTCGCAAATTCTATTCTCAATAAGATTCCTATTGACGTCTTTAATTATGGAAAGATGAAAAGGGATTTCACTTATATAGATGATGTTGTGACTTCTATTATTAGTTGCTGTATTAAACCAGCTTTTCCAGATATAAATTTTGACCGTTCTAGACCCAATCCTTCCACTTCATTTTCACCACATCGAATTTTTAATGTTGGTAATAGTGATCCAATTGCATTATTGAAATTCATTGAATTATTAGAAAATGCTTTAGGAGAAAAAGCTATAAAATTAATGAAACCTATTCAGAAAGGTGATGTTCAGGAAACTTACGCAAATACAAAACTTTTAGAAGAATGGATAAGCTTTAAACCAAAAGTGTCCATAGAGAGGGGGATCATTAAATTCGCTAAATGGTATCTTGATTATTATTGGAATAAATCTAAAAAATTAAATTAATTTTTTTTTAAATTTAAAGTTATCTATGAAAAGAATCCTAGTTACTGGTGGCAATGGTTTTATTGGAAGTCATACTTCTATAGTTTTATTGCAAAAAGATTATGAAGTTGTCATTGTTGACTCATTCATTAATAGCTCTAGAAATTTTTATGAAAGGATAAAAATTCTTGCTAAACGAATTGATTCTAATTTACTAAGAAGAATTATTTTCTTTGAGGGTGACATAAGGGATAAAAATCTATTAGAAGGAATTTTTAGGAAATCAGCAAATGAGGGCAAAAGAATAGTAGGTGTAATACACTTTGCAGGTCTTAAAGCTGTTGCCGAATCATTAAAGGAACCCTCTAAATATTGGGATTTTAACTTTATAGGTACATTTAGATTAATTGAAGTAATGGAAAAATATGACTGTAGAACTTTAATATTTAGTAGTAGCGCTACTGTATATGGTTGTTCAAAAGACTTTTTAATTTCTGAAAATGCTGCTGTTAATCCTATTAATCCTTATGGTCATACCAAAGCTGCTATAGAAAATTTTTTAAAAAATATTTATGATAGTAAATCAGATAAATGGAGAATTGCTTGTCTTAGATACTTTAATCCTATAGGTGCACATAGTACTGGCCTTATTGGAGATAATCCAAATGGTATACCAAATAATATATTCCCATTTATTAATCAAGTTGCGATCGGAAAAATTGAAAGATTAGAAATATTTGGTAATGATTGGGATACTAGCGACGGGACATGTATCAGAGATTATATTCATGTTATGGATCTTGCTGAAGGGCATATCTTATCATTAGAGTTTTTACTTGAAAACGAATGTAGATTTATAAACTTAAATCTTGGAACAGGAATAGGTACTAGTGTTTTAGAACTTGTAAATATTTTTCAGGAAGAAAATAAAGTTAAGGTGCCTTTTAATTATGCAGATAGAAGAGTTGGAGATATCGCGAGAATTGTTGCTGATAACGGTTTTGCATACTCTCTCTTAAATTGGAAACCAACTAAGACAATTAATGAAATGTGTAAGGATGGGTGGAGATGGCAACAGGTAAAAGGTTAATAAAAATAATATTTATTTGACCATAGAGCCATCACCTATTCTCCATAAATTTAAATCAAAAGATTTTAATTGATCTTTCTCAATGATGGATCTAGCATCAAATACCCAAGCTGGATGTCTCATCTTTATTGCAGCATCTCCCCAGTCGATTCTTGAATATTCTTCCCACTCTGTTAGTACTACTGCTGCGTCTGCATTTTTAAAAGAGCTTTTAATATTAATAACTGAACACCAGGAACCTTCCTCCGAATAATTAATTTCTTTATATTTTTTCAATTCAATATTTTCTTTAATCTTTAAATCCTCTGAAATCTGATTAGGATCTACTTTTGGATCATGAATAAATAAAATCGCTCCCTCTTCGAGCAAATCTCTGCAAATACTAATTGCTGCTGACTCTCTTGTATCATTTGTATTAGCCTTAAATGCAAAGCCAAGAATTAAAATTTTCTTACCTGTAATTGTTCCTAATAGCTTTTTGATTATCAATTCAGATATTCTATGTTGGTGCCAATTATTTAAATGAACAACACCTTCCCAAAAATTTGCAACCTCATTCAAACCGAAATAATTTGATAAATAAACTAAATTTAATATATCTTTTTTAAAGCAACTTCCCCCAAAGCCTGGTCCTGAATCAAGAAATTTCGAACCAATTCTGCTATCTGTTCCAATCGCTCTTGCAACTTCTCTCACATCCGCACCTGTAGATTCGCATAAAGCACTTATTGCATTTATCGAACTTATTCTTTGAGCTAAAAAAGCGTTTGCCGTAAGTTTTGCAAGTTCGCTACTCCAAATATTTGTACAAATAATATTTTTTTCTGGAACCCAATTTCGATAAATATTACTTAATATTTTTATTGCTTTTTTATTATCTCCTCCTATTAAAACTCTATCAGGATTCTCTAAATCTTCAATTGCTGAACCCTCAGAGAGAAATTCTGGGTTAGATAGAACATCAAAACTTTTTTTTGAATCCCCCCCCAAAGATAACTGCGCGGTCTCAAGAATACTTTTAATTGCTTCGGCTGTTTTTACTGGTAAGGTGCTTTTTTCTACTACGATAGTATATCCACTTGAAAATTCAGCTACTTGTCTAGCACATGCTTCGACCCATTTAAGATCACTTGCTTTCCCAGCTCCAATGCCTTTTTTCTTTGTAGGAGTGTTTACAGAAATAAATATCATATCTGCTTTTGCGATGCATTCTCTAATATTAGAGCTGAAATGTAAGTTCCTACCTCTACATCTTTTTATTATTTGCTCCAAACCAGGTTCAAAGATAGGCAATTTATTAAGATCTGTACTGTTCCATAAATCAATTCTTTTTTTGTTGCTATCAACTACATTAACTATTATATTTGGGCATTTGTCTGCTATGACAGACATAGTGGGGCCGCCAACATATCCAGCTCCTATGCAACAAATATTTTTTAAAAGTTTATACATTTTTTTAATTTTTAATTATTTTTCTAACCGACCATATTTGTCGTCAAATCTCACAATATCATCTTCAGCTATATATGAACCACTTTGAACTTCTATAAGTGTTAATGGTATTTTGCCAGGATTTGATAATTTATGTTTTGATCCTAAAGGAATATAAACACTTTGATTCTCAGATAATATTTCTACTTTTGCTCCTACTTCTACTTTTGCGGTCCCGTTTACAACAACCCAATGCTCTGATCTGTGATGATGCATTTGCAGAGATAAATTTTCTCCTGGCTTAACTGATATTAACTTTACTTGCCAACGATTATCTTCAACCAAAGAAAGGTAATGTCCCCATGGTCTATAAATCTTTGCATGCGTATTACCCTCTGGAATTTTACTTTTTTTTAAATAATTAACTATATCCTTTACTTTTTGAGATGATTTTTTATTAGAAATTAATATTGCATCTCTAGTTTCTACTATTATTAATTCATCTAAATCTATTCCTACTATTAATCTGTGCTCACTTCTGAGATAGGAATTTTTTGAGTTTTCTAGTATAACTTTCCCTTCTGTATAATTTCCCTGAGGATCTTTTTGTGAGTTATCCCATAAACTTTCCCAACTACCGATATCACTCCACCCAGCATCTAAGGGTATAACTATACCCTTAGATGTTTTTTCCATTACAGCAAAATCTATTGATATATCATCACATTCCTCAAAAGAAGATTTATCTAATCTCTGAAAAAAAAGGTCGAACTTACTTTTACTAATAGCTTTTTTACAGGAGTTTAAAATTTGAGGTGAAAATTTATTTATCTCTGTAATTATCTCTTTAGCTTTAAACATAAACATTCCACTATTCCAAGTATATCGATTGTCTTTAATTAATTTCTGGGCCGTTTTTTTATCCGGTTTTTCTATAAAACTTTCAATATTAAAACCCTCTATGTTCTCCCCAAATGGTTTTGTAGCTTTTATGTACCCATAACCTATCTCAGCAGATTTTGGAACAACTCCAAAGGTTACTAACTTATTATTTTCTGCAAATTTTAAACCAGTCTTAACTACGTTTAAAAATTTTTCAACATTTTTTATGTCATGGTCAGAAGATAAAACTAAAAGAGTTGGATCATCTTCAAGTTCTAGAGACTTTAATGCTGCAAGAGTAATTGCTGGTGCAGTATTTCTTCCAAATGGTTCAAGCAATATTATAAATTCATCAATGTTTAGTTGCCGCATTTGTTCAGCCACAATAAATCTATGTTCTTCGTTACAAACCAATATTGGTTTTTTAAGATTCTTTAAAGTTAATATCCTTTTGATCGTCTTTTGAAAAAGGCTGTATTCATCTTCTTTTCTTATTGATAAAAATTGCTTTGGATAACTTTCCCTTGATAAGGGCCAAAGTCTTGAGCCAGATCCTCCACATAAAATTATTGGAAAAATAAACCTACTAGACATTATTATTAATTTCTCTAGAAGTATATTTGTTTATTTTAACTTATTTAGTGAAAATTATTTGAAAT
>QCVS01000001.1 GCA_003210285.1 Prochlorococcus sp. AG-686-J21 | reverse complement strand
ACAAAAATTCTCAAGATGATAGTCAAACTGATTATTTAAAAGAACAGTGGGAGCTAATTCTCTCTAAATTAGAATTGCCATCAACAAAAATGTTACTTTCTCAGCAAGCAGAACTTGCAAGTATTGATTCGAATGAAGTTTTAATAGCATTATCACCCAACTGGGAAAATATGATCAAAAATCGAAAAGTTATAATTGAGGATGCTATAAAAAAAGTTTTTGGAGATAAAGTAAAACTTAACTTTTCTAGCAAAAAAATTAATATTAATAACACTACAAAATCAAAAGAGAAAGTAATAAAGAAATTAAATGAAAATCAAGAAAGACACAGTACCAATTTTCAAAATCCTCTCCCCTCTTCTAATAAACCTCAAACAGAATCCTATGATAACAGTTCCAAAAATCTAGCAAATTTTTTTAATGGGGAAATTATTGATTTAGATGAATAAATTAAATACCAGTATGAAGTGTTTTCTTCCATAGGATTTTTTTAGGAAAAATAGACATTTTTATTGTTACCCATGGTATTACTAAAAACCAATGAGACAGATATAAAAGAGAAACTAACATCATCATCAAATTGAGATTTTGGAGAACTGGACCTTCGCTCTTGCATGAAGAGCCATACCAAACTGCGATTCCAGACAAAGTAAATGCAGTTATAGAGATTGGCCAATAACTGGGTGATTCCGCTAGAGCGATACTTAAAATCAAATCAATCATAGAAATAACAGGCAAGGCATATTGCAAGATAAAGAAAAAAGTTAAATCAAACTTTTGAATAAGTTCGATTTTTTTTGAAAACAATTGTTCGCCATAATCAAAAAATCTTTGCAAACCTCCTTCTGCCCATCTTTGTCTTTGTGAAAATAGAGCAGATATGTTTTCAACTGCTTCTTCCATAACAGGAGGATCCCATAGAATCCCAATTTTTGCTTTTGAGAGTAGAAGCCTAAGGCTTAAATCCAAGTCATCAGTAACTGTATGTTCATTGAACGAACCACATTTAAGTAGAACTTCTTTATTAATTAATTGACCATTACCTCTTAATTCAGATACTCCAGCCACAGATAATCTTCCATATTGAAAAATTGCATCCATTGCCATTTCCATAGATTGACAAGTGGTTAAAAAATTCTTACTTACATTTATGACAGATTTTCTTAATTGCACTGCTGACCAAGATCCCTCATAAACGAAACTAAATAGTCTTGATAACGTATCAATTTTCAATTGGGCGTCAGCATCTAATATTAATAGCCATTCTCCATGTGTAAACTTTAAAGCATAATTTAACGCTCCTGATTTACCACCTCCAGCATTTGCAGATCTACTAATAATTTTTAATTTATCAAACTCTTTCGATAACCTTTTCAAAATTAAAGGAGTCTTATCAGAACTACCATCATCAATGATATAAATATTTAATTTATTACTTGGATAATCTAAATTAAATAATCTTTCAACTAACCTTTCAATAACATTTTCTTCATCTCTTGCAGCTACTAAAATATCTAGATTAGGTAACTTATCATCACTAATCCTATTTTCATTATTTTTTAAAGTAACACTTCTTTTTAAATTTTTTGAAATTACATTTAATCCGTAACAAGCAACTAAAAAGGAAATCGTAAATGTAAAAAATAGAAAATGTTTGAATTGAAAGATATGTGGAATAGTACTTACTAATAAACAAACAGCAAAAAATAAAAATGATTTTAATCTTCGATTTTTATAAAAACCGTTACTCATAAATGCTAACTATTAATTTTTATTTTAATTATTGAGACAATATCTCAATTTCTCTAATATTTGTTCCCTGATAATAATGATTCAATATTTGTTCATAAGTAAAACCCAATTCAGCCATTTCTATCGCTCCTGATTGAGATAAACCTACACCATGACCGAAGCCACCTCCTTTAAAAAGCCAAAGATTATCATTTAATTTATTAATAATAAATAAATTACTCGGCAGAAAACTCAATATTCGACGAATATCATCTTTTATGAGAACTATTGGTTTCTTAAGATTTTTTAGCTTAATTTCTAATTTTATTACTCTTCCACTAGCACCTCTATCAATAATATTTAGATCAACCAAATCTGAATTCTCCTCAATATATTGATTTTTTATTAGATTATTTTGGATTATCTCATTATGGAGTATTTTCTCCCATCGAAAAAGAGAATGCTTATTACCATATGCTTTTGCCTCTGCAAAATCGAGGAATTTATTTAACTCATCCTCACTTTTGATTGGAAGCTTAAAAGCTTTCTTAAAAGAATCTGAACCATCAATCATTGAATTAAGATAACGATAATCTTTTATTTGCCAGGATTCACTTGCACTAGCTGATATACCTCCATTAGATCCATGATAAAAGGAATTAATTGGTTTCTTTTTATAAGTGATTATTAAATTTGAAGTATCTTTTATCGCTTTATGTACATTTTTATATTTAATCACAGGAGGTTTATAAACTTGGCATTGAGTAGTTATACATAAATGATATTTATCGTTTTTAAATCTATCAGAATTATAAAGTCCCCAAGTTCTAGCGATTACTGCTTGTGCTTTCAATGCTTCTAAAGGTGAATTAGAGCCAATTTCATGAGGCAGAACACCTTTTAAATAATCATCAAATTTGATTTTCTGAATCAACGTCCAAGTTCCATATGAATCTTTAGCTAAATAAAAAGTTTTACCATAATTAATATCATTAATTCTTATCTCTTCAGATGAAGAGATATATATCGGGCCTTGAAGTTTATGTTGCGAGTATTCAGTAACAAGGAAAGGGATAATGGTTGACTTGTAAGATTTTTTAAAAAGTCTATAGTTTAATTTTTTATCAGGAAGGTTTTTGCCAACTGGAATCCAAACTTCCCAATTTTTTGGAAAGGCTACTATAGCTTCATAACCTTTTCTTTTTAATATCTCAGCTTGCTTTATTGCAGATTCATAGCTTGCAAATGGACCAAATACAAGCCTTTCAACAGTGGAAGGGGTTTGCAAGGTTATTTTCTTCAAAACAATATTGATTTTTTTAGATTTATGTTTTACACCATTAATAGAATGGAGTTTTAAAAAATCATTTTTTGTAGTAAAAGTAATATTGCTTTTTTCTGGAAAGTTATCACTCTTAGCTCCTAAGTATTGTTTTAATCCAATTAAAAAATTACCTTTTTTTAATTCTTGAGTAAGATTTATTTTTGAAGATTCTTCTGCAAAGCCGCTTACTGTCAATATTCGCGTTATTGAACAAAGGAACCAACATCCATAAATCAGAAATTTTAAATTCAATTTGGGCAGCATAAGATCAACATTACCTTTTCAATTCAAAACTTTAATTTGCACCAATGCATATAAAGGTTTAGATTATCTAAATTAAACATTCTCAATGTAAATGTATAAACTAAAAACTCGTAAATCAGCAGCAAAAAGATTTAAAGCTACTGCTACGGGTAAATTTACTAGAAGAAGAGCTTTCCATAATCATTTATTAGATCACAAAAGCTCAAAATTGAAAAGACACCTTAAAACAAAAGCTGTAGTTGATGAAAGAGATGCTGATAATGTAAAATTAATGATTCCCTACGCTTAAGAGCATTCAAGTTACTTTCAAAATAAATTTATGGCACGCGTTAAAAGAGGCAACATAGCCAGAAAAAGAAGAAACAAAATCTTAAACCTCGCGAAAGGTTTCAGAGGAGGAAACAAAAATCTTTTCAGAACCGCAAATCAAAGAGTAATGAAAGCTCTTTGCAATGCCTATAGAGATAGAAGAAGAAGAAAAAGAGACTTTAGAAGACTTTGGATATCAAGAATCAATGCTTCTGCAAGAATCAATGGCACAAATTACAGCAAATTAATTAATGGTATGAAGAGCTCTGACATAATTATCAACAGAAAAATGCTTGCGCAATTAGCTTTGAGCGATCCACAATGTTTTGAAAAAATAGTTTCTACTATAAGCAATTAAGTAAAAAAATAAAATTGTGAATAATATTTATAAGTAATGGAAATATCTTCCTTTCAATCGTATTTGATCATCCTTTTTGTAGTACTTATAATAATATCTATTTTTGTATTTCGACAATTTCTTAGGACAAGAAAGGAAGAATTAAATTTAGTAAAATTTGAGCAAAAAGGCTTAAATTCACTAACAAAAGCTTCTGAATTATATGAATTTGGCTCTATCCAAATTAAAAAAAGGTTGTATTCAGAGGCCACTAAGACTTTTCTGAAAGCTATTGAATCTTATGATAATGAACCTAACGAAGCAAAAGCTATCATAGAAAATGCTCTCGGTTTTTCTTATGCTGCACAAAATGAATTTAAAAAAGCAATAAAGTACTATAACTCAGCTATAAAATCACTACCTGGTTATACAGTCGCTTTAAATAATCTTGCATCCGCACAACAACGATTGCTGGAATATGATTTGGCATATACAACTTATAAGAAAGTTTTAGTAATAGATCCAAACAACAAAACAGCAATTAAAAAGAGTAAAGAGCTTGAAAAAAGAATTAATTACACCCCTTACAAAGGAACAAAAGATAAAGGATTTTAAAATGAAAGAAGATTCATCCTTACAAATTGGAGGTAAAAGCTTCTCAAGTAGGTTGATGGTTGGTACGGGAAAATATGCCTCTTCAAAAGTAATGATAGAAAGTTTATCGAATACTGAATCTGAAATAGTCACTGTAGCAGTAAGAAGAATTCAAAATAATCAAAGTGGTGAAAATTTACTAGAAAAAATTGACTGGAAAAAATTCTGGATGCTTCCTAATACTGCTGGTTGCACCAACTCAGACGAAGCAATAAGAATAGCAATTCTTGGAAGAGAACTTGCAAAATTATCAGGTCAAGAAGAAAATAATTTCGTCAAATTAGAAGTTATTCCTGATAAAAAATATTTATTACCTGATCCCATTGAAACTCTTAAAGCAGCTGAAATATTAATAAAAAAAAATTTTATTGTTCTTCCATACATTAATGCTGATCCAATATTAGCTAAAAAGTTAGAAGACATAGGTTGCTCAACTGTAATGCCATTAGGGTCGCCTATTGGCTCCGGTCAAGGCCTTTTAAATTTATCTAATATATCCATAATTATAGAAAATTCTAATATTCCAGTAATAATTGATGCCGGCATAGGTGTACCAAGTGAAGCTTCTCAGGCTATGGAACTTGGAGCAGATGGAGTTTTAGTCAATAGTGCTATCGCATTAGCTCAAAACCCATTAAAAATGGCTAAAGCGATGAATTATGGAGTAAAAGCTGGGAGAGAGGCTTTTTTAGCTGGAAGAATTGAAAAGCAGAAGTTAGCAAGCGCTAGTTCACCTGAAAAAAATATATCAATAAAGTAATTTGATTCTTTAAAAAATAAACTTAATGTTAAAAAATTGCAAAAATAACTAATTTATTAATTAAAGAGAAAAGATTTGAAACTTTTTACAATCTTTTTTCGCATTTGGGAAGCACTCTGTAGTAATTTAATAAATATAAAATGATATTTTAATTCTGGAGTTTTGAGTGAAAGTAATTGTTCTTGGCGGAGATGGTTTTTGCGGTTGGCCTTGCGCGGTGAATTTAGCAGAACAAAATCATGAAGTTATTATAGTTGACAACCTAAGTCGCAGAAAAATAGATATTGATCTTGAAGTGGAATCGTTAACCCCAATTTCTTCAATAAATGAAAGACTTGCTGCATGGGAAGAGACCGGTGGAAAACCAATAAAATTTATCAATATTGATCTCTCTAAACAATATCAAAAATTACTAAATTTACTTATTGAGGAAAAACCAGATTCGATTGTACATTTTGCTGAACAAAGGGCTGCACCTTATTCAATGAAATCAAGTTATACCAAAAGATATACAGTTGATAATAATGTAAATGGTACTCACAATTTACTTGCTGCAATTGTAGAAAGTAATTTAGATATTCATATTGTTCATTTGGGTACTATGGGAGTATATGGATATGGATCACATAGAGGCGCAACAATTCCTGAGGGTTATTTAAAAGTTGAAGTACCTCAACCGGACGGAAGTCGTTTTGAAGAAGAAATACTTCATCCCGCTAGTCCTGGTAGTGTTTATCATATGACGAAGACATTAGATCAGTTATTGTTTCTTTATTACAATAAAAACGACTTGATTAGAATTACAGATTTACATCAAGGCATTGTTTGGGGCACAAATACAGAAACAACATTAAAAGATCCAAGGTTAACAAATAGATTCGATTACGACGGAGATTACGGTACTGTTCTGAATAGATTTCTTATGCAGGCAGCGATCGGATATCCCCTTACTGTTCATGGAACAGGGGGACAAACAAGAGCTTTTATACATATCAAAGATTCAGTTAAATGCGTTCAATTAGCTCTAGAAAATCCTCCACAATCTGGCGAACGAGTAAAAATATTCAATCAAATGACAGAAAGTCATCAGGTTGGCGAATTAGCTAAAAAAGTTGCTTCTCTTACTGGAGCTGAAATTAATTATTTACCAAATCCTCGTAATGAAGCCGTCGAAAATGATTTAATAGTTGATAATAAATGTTTTATAGAATTGGGACTGAATCCCACTACTCTTGATAATGGCTTATTAGAAGAAGTTGTTGAAGTAGCAAAAAAATATTCTATAAGATGTGATAAAAAAAGAATTCCTTGTATTTCAACATGGACAAAGAAACAGGCTAAAGCAATAAAAACTAATTAAAAATTGTTTTAATATCAAACTTAAAAAAGTGAAAATAGCATTCTTTACTGAAACTTTTCTACCTAAAGTCGACGGAATAGTAACAAGACTAACTAAGACCATTGAATTTTTAACAAAAAATGGTGATGAAGTTATCGTATTTTGTCCTGAGGGATGTCCTGATTCTTATAAAGGAGCAACAATAGTAGGAGTTGCTGCAATGCCGTTACCCTTATATCCTGAGTTGAAATTAGGCTTACCTGGTCCTGCAGTCTCTGATAAGTTAGAAGCATTCAAGCCAGACTTAATACATGTAGTTAACCCCGCCGTACTTGGACTTGGAGGCATATGGCTAGCAAAAACAAATAATATTCCTCTAATTGCAAGTTACCATACTCATCTTCCTAAATATCTTGAACACTATGGAATGGGAATGTTAGAACCCCTTTTATGGGAGTTGTTAAAAGCAGCTCATAATCAAGCTTTATTAAATCTTTGTACCTCAACTGCAATGGTTAATGAACTCGAAGAAAAAGGAATACAAAGGACTGCTTTATGGCAAAGAGGTGTAGACACTACAAACTTCAGACCAGAGTTAAGAAGCGATAAAATGAGAGAGAAATTATTTGGGAAATATCAAAAAACCGATTCACTTTTGATTTATGTAGGTCGATTATCGGCAGAAAAGCAAATTGAACGAATTAAACCTGTATTAGATAATATACCTGGAGCGTGTCTAGCTCTAGTAGGAGATGGTCCATACAGAGGACAGTTAGAAAAGATTTTTGAAAACACACAAACAAGTTTTATTGGTTATTTATCTGGTGAGGAGCTGGCAAGTGCATACGCATCTGGAGATATATTCTTATTCCCATCAAGCACAGAAACTCTCGGATTAGTATTGTTAGAAGCAATGGCTGCAGGTTGTCCAGTAATAGGAGCTAATAAAGGGGGTATACCCGACATTATCGATGATGGAATAAATGGTTGCTTATATAACCCAGATGAAAAAGACAATGGAGAAAGAAGCTTAATTGAAGCTACTAAAAAAATCTTGGTAGATAAAAATAAGAAAGAAACTATGAGAAAAGAAGCAAGAAAAGAGGCAGAAAAATGGGATTGGAACCAAGCTACTCTTCAATTACAAAAATATTACTCAGAAACACTCAAAAAAATCTCCTAAATTTCTATAAATTAAGCAACATGTGGTGGTGGCGTAGGATTCATAAATGTATTGATTGGAAGTATTAAAGTAGCTATATTTTGATTCTTATCTGGCCTTTGTTTTTTAGGAAATCTCTTGCCAAATGGCACTCTTATTACATTAGTACCCTCAACGGAATTTACCTTTGAATTAATCCCCGAGGAATTATTAACAAAACTTGGTAGATCCAAGTTTTTAACTGGCAAGTGTTTAACCTTACCAGATTTAAAATCTTTGCTCATAGCTTCAAATACCCCAAATAAATTTGATGCTTGATAATAGTAATCAAAAAATCTAAAAAAATTCTATAAGAAAATATTAAATTTTTAACTCAATCAGACGATAACTAAAAAAGCAGAGGAGTGCTAGTCTTTATGCGCATTTTTTGTCATCTAATAAATCTTGATCGTTGACATTACAAGAACAAATTAAATTCCTATCTCCATAAGCATTATTAATTCTTGATACAGAAGACCAAAATTTGTGTTCAAATTTACCTTTATACGGATATGCAGCCTTTTCTTTTGAATAAGGATAATTCCAATTATCTGAAATTAACTCATTTATGGTATGGGGAGCATTACTAATTAAATTATTATTTCTGAGATCAATATTATTTTCAATTTCTTCAATTTCTTCGCTGATTAAGAGCATAGCTTCACAAAATCTATTTAACTCTGTCAAACTTTCACTTTCAGTAGGCTCTATCATGATAGTTTCAGGAACTGGCCAACTTATCGTTGGAGCGTGAAAGCTATAGTCTATTAATCTCTTAGCTATATCATTGACACTTAAGCCTGTTTTTGACTTCAAATCTCTAAAATCAAGGATACATTCATGTGCGACAAAATTATTTTGTCCTTTATATAAAATCTTGAATTTATTTTTTAATATATTAGCAATAAAATTTGCTGACAATATTGCATGACTACTCGCCTTTCTTAAACCACTTTGACCAGCCATCCTTATATACATCCAGCTTATTGGAAGAATACTTGCACTTCCGTGCTGTGAAGAAGATACAGAATAACCCAATTGACTTGAAATGTTATCTTTCAAAGAATGAGAAGGAAGGAAAGGACTTAAAGTTTCGGATGTGGCAACTGGACCAACTCCAGGACCACCGCCTCCATGTGGGATACAAAATGTTTTGTGTAAATTTAAATGGCAAACATCCACGCCATAATCTCCAGGCTTGCACAATCCAACCTGAGCATTAAGATTTGCTCCATCCAAATAAACAAATGCACCAACTGAATGAATTAAGTCACAGATTTCTCTTATTTTTAATTCAAAAACTCCATGAGTAGAGGGATAAGTTAACATTAGTGCACCAATTTTATTATCAAATTCCTGGACCTTAATTAATAAATCCTCAAAAGAAATATTACCCTCAGAATCACATTTTATAGTTACAACATCAAACCCTGCCATAACCGCGCTTGCAGGATTTGTTCCATGAGCACTTTGTGGAATGAGGCATTTTTTTCTTGATAAATCACCTTTTGAAGCGAAATAGGAATTGATTGCCAATAGACCCGCAAACTCACCTTGAGAACCTGCATTTGGTTGAAATGAAACTGCCTTCAAACCAATAAGGTCACTAATCCATTTCTCAAGATCGCTTATTATTTTTGAATACCCCTTAGTTTGATTAGCTGGAGCGAAAGGATGAATTGACGATAAATTAGCCCATGAAATTGGACTAAGCTCTGCTGCAGAATTTAATTTCATAGTGCAACTTCCTAGTGGAATCATCCCATCAACCAGTGAAAAATCTTTCTCAGCAAGTTTAAAAATATACCTCATCAAATCAGTCTCACTTTGATAATTTTCAAATATATTTTGTTGCATCCATTCTTTATTTCTTAGAGGAATACCCTCAAACTGAAAACAGTTATTAAGTGTAATGTGCTTTAAATCTTCTTTTTTACCTAGCCCATTTGCTATGAAAGTTACTATCATATGGATTTCATTTTTATCAGTAAGCTCATCTAGGGAAATTCCAAATCCTGTAGAATCCTCAATCGTTGAACCCAAAGGTAAAATTCTAAAGTTAAAACCATTTTTTAAAGCTTCGTTATGAATCTTTTCAGATTCCTCACAGTAAATATCAAAACTATCAAACCTACTCCCATGAGGTATTTTTAAACCTAACTCAGAAAGAAAAGATTCTAGATATCGTCTTAACACAACTAACCTCTTAGCCATTTTTGTTAATCCAGAAGACCCATGATATATGGCATAAAAAGAAGATATTATGGCTAACAAGGATTGAGCTGTACAAATATTACTAGTCGCTTTTTCTCTCCTTATATGTTGTTCTCTTGTTTGCAATGCCAATCTCAGTGATTGTTCTCCATTTCTAGATAGAGTTTGTCCTACAATCCTTCCAGGTATAAGTCTTTTATATTTTTCACTACATGCAAAGAATGCTGCATGAGGACCACCAAAGCCCATTGGGACCCCAAATCTTTGCAAACTTCCAACAGCTATATCAACTCCAAATTGGGCTATTGGTTTTATTAAAACTTGAGCAAGAGGATCAATAATTGATGTTACGACTACTTCTGCTTTATGAGCTTGAGAAATTAAAAATGTTGGATCGAATAAGTCTCCATTTTTACCAGGAAGCTGAATTAAAAGGCCAAAAACATCATCGTGATTTTTCGGATACTTTTGATTAAAACGTTTTAAATTAATTCCTAATGGTTTAGCTCTCGTCAATAAAACATTAAATGTATGATCAAAAACATTTTCATCTACTAAAAAAATATTTGAGGACTTATTTTTCCTTGAAGAAAAACTCATTGTCATTGCTTCTGCAGCAGCTGTTCCCTCATCTAAAAGCGATGCATTAGCTATTGAGAACCCTGTTAATTCACAAATTAAAGTTTGAAAATTAAATAAAGCTTCTAATCTGCCTTGGGCTATTTCTGCTTGATAAGGCGTATAAGCTGTATACCACCTAGGATTTTCTAATACATGCCTTTGGACAACTTTAGGCGTATGTGTCCCGTAATATCCAAGTCCAATTAAGGATCTAAATTTCTTATTTTTATTAGATATCTCCTCTAATTCATTCAACGCCTCAATTTCAGAACATCCTTTTGGCAGGACATCTGAATATTTTTCTTTTAACTGAATATCTTCTGGGATGACTTGATTAATAAATTCATCTATATTATTAAAACCAAGTCTTTGAAGCATCTTTTTTTCATCATTGTCCTTCAATCCAAGATGTCTTTCAATAAATAAATCCGGGTTACTTGTGGGATTCATATTTAATTTATTTTTCTTTAAAATAGCCGGTTTTTAGAAATTTGCTTTAATTCGGAACAACCTTTGATTTATATTCATCTGAATTCATTAATTCGTCTAATACAACATTTGATTCTGATTTAATAATTAGCAACCAACCATCACCAATTGGATCATTTTGCAAAATTTCTGGATTATCAATGACACTGTCATTTACAGAAATCACTTCTCCTGCAAAAGGAAGATATACTTCTTCAACAGCCTTAACAGACTCAATTGTTCCAAAAGTTTCTCCTTTTTGTAAGCTAGTTCCTTTCTCAACTAATTCAACAAAAACAATATCTCCTAATTGATCAATTGCAAATTCACTAACACCAATTTTTAAAAACCCATTTTCTTCCTTTACATATTCATGTGTATCGGCATACTTTAAATAATTTGGAAATTTATAGGACATAATAAAATTTATAAAAAAATGAGAGATTCCTTTTCAATTAGATTTTCTTCCAATAGTTCAAATACTAATTGAATTAAAGCAATTTTGATGTGAGCCATGTGAGAACCACCTTGAACAAAAATATTATATGGATCTCTTAGAGGGGCATCAGCTGAAAATTCGCTTGTACTTCCTTCAATAAACGTACCTCCTGACATTAATAAATTTGAATCATAACCACTCATTGGAGAAGGAATAACATTTAAAAAAGAATCTATCGGTGAAGAATTCTGAAAGGACTGACATACTTTTTGTATTAAGTATGGATTATTTAATCTAACTGCTTGAATTATGTCTGATCTGTGCGACTTAGGCTCTGGTAAAACCATAAAACCTAGTTTTTTAAATACTGCAGCGACCAAATCAGCACCTTTTAGAGATTCATGCACCATTTGAGGTGCTAAAAATAATCCCTGGAGAATTAGTCTTCCGAAACCATAGTTAATTCCTGCATCGGCACCAATTCCTGGTGCAGTTAATCTACAACATGCCATTTCAACTAATTCAGAATCACCTGCAATATATCCACCCGTAGGAACAATAGTTCCTCCCAAATTTTTAATTAGCGATCCAGCAATTATATTTGCGCCATTAATAATTGGTTCACTATCTTCTACGAGTTCTCCATAACAATTATCCACAAAACAAATACACTCAGGATTAAGTGAATGAACAAGGGTGCAGATTTGTTTTATTTGATTATTAGTTAAAGATTTTCTCCAACTATAACCACAACTTTTCTGGATAAATACTAATTTACATTTATTTTGTTTAAAAAAATCTACAAGTTTATCTTCGTAGGAATTGGTTTCTTCATCAATACTAATTTGACGATATTCAACTCCTAAATCTAATAAAGAGCCTTTATCCTTTCCTCTTATACCTATCACTTCCTCCAATGTATCGTAAGGAGTTCCAGTTACAGATAACATTAAATCCCCTGGCCGCAAAATACCAAAAAGAACGGAGCTTATAGCATGGGTCCCACTTACAAATTGCATCCTTACAGCTGATTTTTCTGCTAGGAAAAATTTAGCGAAGACCTCATCAATCTTTTGTCTAGATATATCATCATGTCCACTACCTGTAGATTGATTGAAGTGACTAGTTGAGACTTTTTCTTCTTTAAAAATTTTCAAGATATTATCTAATTTATAATAAATTTGATTTGATCTTTCATGAAAAGTATCCTTTAAGCCTTCCTCAACAGATATAACCATTTCTTCAGCTAGGTAAAAATTATAATTTTTATTTTTCATTCTTTAAAACTTTATTTTTTTGTGAAGCTATATCTCTTAGGTGCGTAAGAAAAGCATTCGGTCCTCCTTCATTGAAATAAGAAAGTTTTTTGGAGGTCTCATAAAGATCTAATAATTCACCATCTAATTCTTCTGCTGTAAAATCTTTTATTCCAGCTATTACTTCTGCAAAACGATCTCTTCTTGAAGATTTAGAAACTGCATACGCATCCATAATAATAATTTTACAAGATCTCCAAGGCCTATTTTGACAAAAATGATCAGAAAGCGCATCACTTAAAGTAGACGCTTCAAAATCCTCTATATACCAATCAAATGATGAAGGAAGAGGTTTCAATCCAGAAAAAATTTCAAATAATTCTCCTGCTGACAATGGATTCCCAGCATCATTTTTTAACGGAAGAGCAGAATCTTGTAATGATCTCCATAATTCTGGATGACTCTTTTCTAATTGATCCCTTATCAATTCTATTCCTTGATCAAGAATCGTATTGACTTGTGCTAATGCAAGAAAAACCTCGGGTCCAGGAGATGATAACTTTCCATTCCTTAGATTTGAAATCTGAGAATTATGTACTCTTCCTAAATCAAGTATTTCTGAAAGTAAGGGCAGAACTCTGTGAGACCAACCATTTCTCTCATGCCAAAGATGAATCAGATGAGCCATTGCCCTTCGTCCCTTCAATAATTTATCGCGATATCCTAAGCTCACGGATAATTAAAATAATCAATAGTATAGTATGATAATATTACATATCGGCCTTTTTGAAAACAGTTTTTCCAATATTATGAAATCAGTTATCTTCCAAGAAACAGCCAAATTAAAAAAACCTGTACCCGCAGAAAAAGTTATAGAACTTTCGGATAAATTACTTGAACCATCTAGTCACTCTAAAAGATATCCTCCTAGATTACACAAAACTTGGGGAACCATATTTTTTATGATTACCATACATTTATTATCTTTAGTAGCATTACAACCTCAGTTTTGGAGCATGCCTGCAGTAACTGCATTATTCTTCTTTTACTGGTTAACTGCTTGTCTTGGAGTCACTTTGGGTTATCATCGTTTGCTTTCCCATAGATCATTTGTTGTTCCAAAATGGTTAGAGAGATTTTTTGCTACTTGTGGAGCTATTAGTGCCCAGCATGGTCCAATAGATTGGGTTGGCTTGCATAGACATCATCATTCATTTTCAGATACAGAAGTAGATCATCACAATAGTAAAAGAGGATTTTGGTGGAGCCACATGGGTTGGATGTTTAAAGATGTTGAGGCATTAAAAGCTGTACCCAAACTAAGTGCAGATTTAATTAAAGATCCATATTATAGATTTCTTAATAAGTATTTCCTCTTTTTACAAATTCCTATTGGCTTGTGTTTGTTTGCGATAGGGCAAAAATTAGGCGTTGGAGGATGGGCATTAGTATTGTGGGGAATACCCCTAAGACTTGTAGTGGTTTATCACATAACTTGGTTAGTAAACTCAGCTACCCATTGTTGGGGTAAAGCTCCTTTTGATAGTGGTGACGGATCAAAGAATAATGTTTGGGTTGCAGCTTTAACATTTGGAGAAGGATGGCATAACAATCATCATGCATTTCCTAATTCTGCTAAGCAAGGATTATTTAGAGGTCAAATTGATTTAACTTGGGAACATATTAAGATTCTTGCCAAATTAGGATTTGCTAAAAAAGTAAAATTACCCTCTAGGACTTATTATTAAATATATAAATAAATATTTTCATGGCTAAAAGAGTAAAAGTCGTTTTAACAGAATCAATCACCACTCTTGGTAGAGATGGTGATGTAGTAGAAGTAGCACCTGGTTATGCAAGGAATTTCTTATTGCCATTTGGTAAAGCAGCTAATGTGACACCCTCAATTCTGAAACAAATTGAACGAAAAAGAGCCAAAGAAAAAATTGCTGCAGAGAAAGTAAAACAAGAAGCTATTGACTTTAAAACCGCACTAGCAACTATTGGTAGATTTACTATCAAGAAACAAGTTGGTGAAGACGGAGTCCTTTTTGGAACTGTTACCAATGGGGATGTTGCTGATGCTATAGAGGCAGCTACAAAAAAAGATATTGATAGAAGAGATATAACTGTCCCTGATATTCATAATTTAGGTTCTTTCGTTGCGAAGATCAAACTACATCAAGAAGTAAGTGCGGAAGTAAACATTGAAGTAACAAGTTAATAACTTTGTTGCATTATTTAGAAAAGTAGTCAGAGTATATATCTAAGTCTACAAGTATATGGTTTCAGTTCCTTTTTCAAATAATGGGTCTAATAAAAATTTTAAAAAAGACTTTAATAATGAAAACGCAGGTTTAGTTCCTCCCCAAAATATTCAAGCAGAAGAAGTTGTTTTGGGAGGAATCTTACTAGATCCTGATGCGATAGGAAGAATTGCAGACTTGATTAAACCAGAAGCCTTTTATATAAATGCTCATCAAGAGATATATAAAACGGCCTTAATGTTACATACACAAGGCAAACCTACAGATCTAACTTCAATGAGTGCATGGCTTGCTGACAATGGATCACTTGAAAAAATTGGAGGCAATACTAAATTAGTAGAACTTGTAGAAAATGTTTCTTCCACAGCCTCAATAGAACAAGTTGCGAATTTAATTAGTGATAAATTTATAAGGAGACAACTTATCCGATCTGGAAATGAAGTTGTTCAACTAGGATTTGATCAAACACAAGAAACTAATGAAGTTTTAGATAAGGCAGAACAGAAAATTTTTGAAATTAGTCAAGAAAAACCGACAAAAGGTCTTACCCCTGCTGCAGAAATTCTTACAAGTACTTTTAATGAAATAGAGTCCAGATCATTAGGAACATCTGTAGCTGGTATTCCAGTAAATTTTTATGACCTTGACGCAATGACTCAAGGCTTTCAAAGAAGTGATTTAATAATTGTGGCCGGAAGACCCTCAATGGGGAAAACTTCAATGGTTTTAAACCTAGCAAAAAATGTAGCTCAATCTCAGGATCTTCCTGTTTGTGTATTTAGCCTTGAGATGAGCAAAGAACAACTTACTTATAGATTGCTTTCAATGGAAGTGGGTATAGAAAGTGGAAGATTAAGAACCGGAAGACTACAACAAGAAGAATGGCCTTTACTTGGAGAAGGAATTAACTCATTAGGTCAACTTCCAATTTTTATCGATGATAAACCTAATTTAAGTGTTTTAGAAATGAGGTCCCTTTGCAGAAGATTAATAGCTGAGCAGAAAAAAGAACTTGGATTAATAGTTATTGACTATTTACAACTAATGGAGGGTACAACACCTGATAACAGAGTTCAAGAGCTATCTCGTATTACTAGAGGTCTCAAAAGTATGGCAAGAGAGTTAAAAGTACCAGTAGTAGCTTTATCTCAATTAAGTAGAGGAGTGGAATCAAGAACAAATAAAAGACCTATGTTAAGTGACCTTAGAGAATCTGGATCTATAGAACAAGATGCAGACTTAGTATTAATGATTTATAGAGATGAGTATTACAATCCAGAAACTGAAGATAGAGGCATAACTGAAATTATTGTCACGAAACATAGAAATGGACCGGTTGGAACTGTTAAATTATTATTTGAACCCCAATTTACAAGATTTAGAAACTTAGCTAATTAATAATCACGATAATGAAAGATCCACAATCCCCAAATGAGTCTTTTGACATTATTGTTATTGGGGGAGGACATGCAGGTTGTGAAGCTGCAATTACGACAGCAAAATTAGGATTTTCCACTGCGTTGTTTACAATAAATTTAGATAGAATTGCTTGGCAACCATGTAATCCTGCTGTTGGTGGGCCAGCAAAAAGTCAATTAGTCCATGAGGTTGATGCTTTAGGTGGAATCATTGGACAATTAGCTGATGAAACTGCAATACAAAAAAGAATTTTAAATGCGAGCAGGGGGCCAGCCGTTTGGGCATTAAGGGCTCAAACAGACAAAAGAGAATACTCAAGACGAATGATAGAAATACTCCAAAACACAGATAATCTCTCGTTAAAGGAGGCTATGATTACTGAATTAGTAGTAAAAGAAGTAGAAACTTTTACCAATAACTCAAAGAATACGACAAAGCAAATCAAAGGTGTAAAAACTTTTTTTGGTACCCACTATTCTGCAAAATCAATAATAATTACTGCAGGAACTTTTTTAGAAGGAAGAATCTGGATAGGTAATCAATCAATGTCTGCAGGGAGATCTGGAGAGCAAGCAGCACAAGGATTAACGCAAAGCTTACATAATCTTGGAATAAAAACTGAGCGATTAAAAACTGGAACTCCTGCAAGAGTAGATAAAAAGAGTATTTTCTTTGATGAATTAGATATTCAACCAAGTACAGCTGCAGATAAATATTTTTCGTTTGATCCCAAAATCAAAAACAATATGCCACAAGTTAGTTGTCATATAACAAGAACAACTTTAAAAACTCATGAATTAATTCGTAATAATTTGCATTTAACTCCAATCTATGGAGGATTTATAGATAGTAAAGGTCCTAGATATTGCCCTTCTATCGAAGACAAGATTGTAAAATTTGCAGATAAAAATTCACATCAAATTTTCCTAGAACCTGAAGGGATAAATACGCCAGAAATATACGTACAAGGCTTCTCTACTGGATTACCTGAAAATATTCAATTAGAACTTTTAAGAACATTACCCGGATTAAATAAATGTAAAATGCTCAGGCCTGCTTATGCTGTTGAATATGAATACATCCCTGCGACACAACTCAAATCTTCATTGGAAACAATTGAAATAGGAAATTTATATAGTGCTGGACAAATTAATGGAACAACTGGCTATGAAGAAGCTGCTGCGCAGGGATTAGTTGCAGGAATTAATGCAACTAGAAAACTAAGTATGAAAGATCCAATAATCTTTTCAAGAGAAAGCAGCTATATAGGCACTATGATAAATGACTTAATAACAAGAGATCTAAAAGAACCATATAGAGTTCTTACAAGTAGAAGTGAATATAGACTTACCTTACGAGGAGATAATGCGGACAGGAGATTAACTCCTTTAGGTTTTGAAATAGGCTTAATAGATGAAAGAAGATGGTTGGCTCATAAGAAAAAAATGAAATCACTGAAAGAAGAAAATTCAAGATTAGAAAATACACGTTTAAAATGTACTGATGAAATCGCTAAAAAAATAGAGTTAGATAGTGGATCAAAAATTAAAGGATCGACGACATTAAAAGAACTTTTAAAAAGACCAAATCTTCACTATTCTGATTTTATAAAATATGATTTAGTAGACAAAACTCTTCCGGTAGCAGTAATTGAAGGAGTTGAAATAGATATTAAATATGAAGGCTACCTTAAAAGACAAAAAAATAACATTGATCAGATAAATCGTCAAAGTCTCAAATCACTTCCAACAGAAATTAATTATGACCAAATAGATACTTTATCTTTGGAGGCCCGCGAAAATTTAAATAAAATAAAACCTACTAATTTTGGTGATGCATCTAAAATACCTGGTGTCAGCAAAGCTGATTTAACAGCATTACTAGTTTGGCTCAAAATAAAGGAACTAAAAAAAGAAAAGACAAATAGTTTTGTTGAAAAAAAGTTATCATCTTAAAAGATATAGGCAACAGCACTGAATAATAAACTCTTCAACTCACCAAGAATTTTATGGGAAGAGAAAGCCACTACTTTTTTACTTGCAAATTCTTTACCTAAAATATCTGGAGCATGGAAATTAATGTTACTAGGAGATGGTAGTCCAACAAGACATTTACAGCTTTTAACTAATCACGAAACAAAAATCAAATTAATAACTATGCAGACAGATCCTTTATTTTATAAAGAAGGCCCAAGAGAAATCAATCAATTAAAAGAACCTTTAATTAGAAGACAAGTTTGGATTAGAAATCAAAACAAAAATCTTGCCTGGGCTGAAAGTTGGTGGAATTCAGAACAAGTCAGTCAAAATTTAAAAGCAAAAGAAGAACCAATATGGAAAAACTTAACTCAAGATAGATCAGAATTATTTAGAGAAGTGGATAGCATTTCAATAGTTAATTCAAATTGGTTAGAGGAAGAATTTTGCGTTAAAGGACCTTTTTGGTCAAGAAATTACAGATTTTTTCGTAATAAAAAACCTCTAACTATTATTCGCGAAGTCTTCAATCCTTTATTAGAAACTTGGTTAGGTCCATCAGGAATTCAAAGTTTTTCTAATCTATATTCTTCTTCTTCTTGACCTTGGAATACTTCTTCCACTATTTGAAATGCTTTTTGGATTATCTTGATTTACATTAATCTCATCACTTCTTTCATAAGATCTTTGCCATCTATCAACTTTTAAATCTGAATCATCCGGCCATTCATCAAAAGAGTTTGATGTTCCATAAGGTAACTTCTTTTGTTCATCTATCTGGAGACTTTTAGGTTGCCTTAAAGATAATGCCTCTAAAGGACGCTTAGATGATGGTTTCTCTTCATCAATAAATTTAGATTCTCTTGAAAAAGATTTCATATCTTGTATCGCTTCATTACTATTTTCCTGATCAGACCAATCATCTTCTTCTTCAAAAAACATATCCATTTTATCTGAGACCCATCTTCCTACATTTTTAACATTCCTGCGAGATATTCCTTGAAAATCAGTATTTCTTTTTTTACCGGGTCTAGAACCTGATACACCATCAACAAATTGTCTACCTGTTTCAAAAATTTTGCCAACTTGTTTATCAAGTATTGTTCTGTCAAAATTATTTCTAAAGTTTCTAGGTCTACGAGAATCCATAAATTATCTTTGCTTTTAAATATCAAGTTACAACAACATAATAGAAAATTCTAAATAAAGAAACAAAGTCACATTTTTAAAGTATCAATCAAACAAAATTAAACATTTTTTATTCCAGGATCCATTAAAGAACAAATTACAACATTTTTTGCAAGCAATATTTCTAATTCTTTTTCTATACATATATTTCTCCCCGCAATTTAAACATTTACCGGTATATTTTAATGCCTTTCTTTCAACAGGAAAATTATGTCTAATACTTATCTGAAAATTATTCTCCTCTTTATTAATTTCATTCATTTTACTTAAAAAATTTGGCCCATGTATCTCATTAATATTCAGAATCCTATCTACCCATGCATGAATCATTTCATGACATAAGGTACTGTAAATTTCGTTACAAGATAATTTAGTTAAAATTGGCTTTGACAAAATTATTTCTGAATCAATTACACCTTTAAGTTGTTTGCGCTTATAAAAACCTGCAGTTGTCTTTAATCTATTATCGCTCCATCTAACCTTTATTAAAGGTTCTCTATTAGTAGTTGTTAAAGATTGATCAAAAAATTGCCTATTAAACTTATGAAATACTGGTAAAAGAGGAATTAAAGACATTATCGATTAAATTTAGTATTATTTTGACAAAAAAAGTCATCAAAAACGATTTATTTTCTTAAAATTAAAAAAAACTATTTACAAAATGGATGCATTACTAGTAAAAGATATTGGGGTTAAAGCTTTATTGGTTGGTGGAGCAGTGCTTGTTTCTTTTTGGACCTTCAATGCTGTTAAACTTGTTATAAGCGCTAGAGGAATTAATCCGTTGGTACGGAAATTTTTTGATCAAGTAGCAGCGGGTAGAATTGACGCTGCATATGGACTAACCACTAAAACTTACAAAACACATGTAAAACGTCAGGACTTTCTAAAATTTTTAGCTGGCTTAAATTTAAATAAGTATAGAAATTTAAAGTCAGGAAGACCAAGAGTTCAAGAAGATCAAATCATAATTACTTTAAATTTAAAATCTGAAGATAAGAAAGATGAACTTCCCCTAGATTTTACTTTTTCAAAAAGTGATAAAGATTGGAAGATAGACAGAATAGCTAAAGTAAATTAGTAAAGGTTCAAAATTTGTGAAACATGAAGAACTTCGGAAAGAAGAAATAATAAAAAAATTAGAATTACACCCAAGCAGATTAGATAAAGAAAAAATCATTTTTGAAGCAATGGAACAAGGGCTGAATGATTTTTTTGAGGGAATAAGTATGGCCTTAGATCCTTTAGTAACTTTTGGAGTAAAGCAGGTACCTGAAAAAGAAGAAGAGACATCTAGTCAAAGATGTAAATGGAGTATTTTTAAACAATTAACAAATCAATTAATCAAAAGAGAACTTACTGGGCATGCTGCGAGAGATGCGATCAATTTAGTTATGAAATCTTCAACTAAAGAACAATGGAACGGATTTTATAGACGCGTATTGATTAAAGATCTTCGTTGTGGTGTTTCTGAAAAAACAATAAACAAAGTTGCAAAAAAATTTCCAAAATATACGATACCTATCTTCTCATGTCCCCTTGCACATGACAGCGCAAACCATGAAAAGAAAATGATAGGCAAAAAACAAATTGAGATTAAATTAGATGGAGTCAGAGTATTAACAATTATTAGAAAAAATAAAGTAGAAATGTTTTCTCGAAATGGTAAACAGTTTAATAACTTTGGTCATATCATTACAGAAATAGAAAAAGTATTAGAGAAACATCCTACCCCCTACGATTTAGTCTTAGATGGTGAAGTAATGAGTGCTAATTTTCAAGACCTAATGAAGCAAGTACATAGAAAAGATGGTAAACAATCCAAAGATGCAGTTTTACACTTATTTGATATTTGTCCAATTAAAGATTTTAAGAAAGGTTTATGGGAAAAAGATCAAACTACTAGAAGTATGTTGGTAAAAGATTGGGTAGCAAAAAATGCAACTCGTTTAAAACATGTTCAAACACTTGACTGGGAAAATGTGGATTTAGATACTCCTGAAGGACAAAGTAGATTTGTAGAACTTAACAAATCAGCCGTCGAGGGGGGATATGAAGGCGTGATGATTAAAAATCCTCATGGTTGGTATGAATGCAAAAGAACACATAATTGGTTAAAAGCAAAACCATTCATAGAAGTCACCTTAAGAGTTGTAGCAATAGAAGAAGGGACAGGCCGAAACGAAGGCAGACTTGGAGCAATCTTGGTTGAAGGTAAAGATGATCAATATAATTATCGTCTTAATTGCGGTAGTGGATTCAGTGATTCTCAACGTGAAGAATATTGGAGGGGAAGAGATAAACTAATCGGGCAATTGGTAGAAATCAGAGCTGATGCAAGAACTCAATCTCAAGATGCTGAAACATTCAGCCTTAGGTTCCCAAGATTCAAATGCTTTAGAGGTTTCGAACTAGGTGAAAAAATCTAATTTTGAGATAATTAGTTTCTTCGAAGTCAGTATTTAAGCTAGCAATAAATCATGAAAAACTAAAAAAGTAGATAATGAAATAAACTATTAATGATTAATAAATTACCACCTAAAGATATTGGTTTTTATGGATAACAAAAATCTTTTCAAATATATTAAAACCCCATGCGGTCAATCAAAATATATAGAATTACAATCTAATAAAAGTTTGCTTGGAAAATTAAGACTTTTTTGGTTTGTAATTATTGCTTCTATAAGAGATTGGAATATCAGAGATTAATTTCTTTTGATTCATTAATATATTCTTTAGCGTACTTTGCTGAAAAATAAACAACCATCAAAGTTGAAACCACACTAATAATTGTTATAAATAAATTATTTGTTGGCTGTAAATTTTTTAAGTCCTGCAAACTTTTTGCCAAGCTGCCTATAGAACAATAAAGAAATGTTCCAGGAATGATTCCTAAAAGACCAAGAGCAAAGTTTCTAAATTTAATATTATTTAACCCATAAAAATAATTAAGAATACTAAAAGGAAAGATAGGAGAAAGTCTTGCTAAAAGGATTAATTTGAGACCACCTTTCTGCACAACTTGTTCCATAAGACTTAATCTTGGGAAACGATTAATAACTTTTTTAAGCTTTATTGATAAAAAACTTTTTGAAATAAAAAATGCTACTGAAGCTCCAATAGCTGCCGCAAAAAAAACTATTATTGAACCGAGATAAGAACCATATAAAAAACCAGCTAGTAAAGATAACCAAGAAGCAGGAAGAATTAATAAAACAATTAAGATATATAAAAGGATAAAAGCTAAAATCCCAATGTTTGTATTAAAAAAAAAGGCTAATTCATAGATATTTTCAAAAAAAGAAGTCATATCATTTTAATAATTTAAGCTTTTTATTTATTCTTTCCGATTGCAAATTTCCTTCTTTCAACTTGGCAAAACATTCCTCAACAATATCTTTAGGAGCTTTGTCTATAAAGTTTTTGTTGGATATTCTCTTATTTAACGTTTCTATATCAGAATTAACTTTTTGCAGGTCCTTAGTAAGTCTATCCTTTAAAGCTTCTAGATTTACAAAATCATTAAAAGGTAAATAGACTTCTAGATCACCAATAATACCAGAAAAAGACTTAGCAAAATTATTTTTATCGATATCCTTAGATTTACAAATAAAAACTTCAGATGATTTAGTAAAAGTTTTAATATCAACCATTAAAGTTTTCAAAAAATTAGTTAATTCAACATTATCTGAAATTAAGTAAACAGGAACCAGTTGAGACTGCTTAAGTCCTAACTCAACTCTAAGATTTCTAATCAATCTAATGATTTCAAAGAGCTCTTGAAAGGATTTATCTATTTGAGAATTTATATATTTTTTTTCTAATAAAGGCCATTTCTGAAGAGATAATAAAATTTGGTCAGGTTTTATTTGCAATTTATGCCAAAGTTCTTCAGTGATATGTGGCATAAAGGGATGCATCATAACCAACACATCAGTAAGTACTTTGATTAATATTTTTTCAGATATTTGTCTGTTGTGGGATTCTTTATTATTAAATTTTTGTTTTGCAAATTCAACATACCAATCACAAAAGTCGTTCCATGCAAATTCATATAATAATTTTGCAGATTCGCCTAATTTATATTCAATTAAAAGATTAGATACTTTTGTATTCAACTGATTTAATTTTGATAAAATCCACTGATCAGATAATTCTAAATATTTTTCATCACTTTCATTTAAAGAATAATTTACAGAAGAAGTTTTATTTATTAAAACAAATTTAGTAGCATTCCAAAGTTTATTTGCAAAATTCCTTGATGCTTCAACCGTTGAAGAAGTATTTTCTTTCCTATCAAAATCAAGCCTTATATCCTGACCAGCACCAGCGACTTCACGAAGTAAAGCAAATCGCAAAGCATCAGAACCATATTTATCAATCAACAACAAAGGATCAATTCCGTTACCTGAACTTTTACTCATTTTTTTATTATTTTCATCTCGAACTAAACCATGAATATAAACATCTTTGAATGGAATATTATTCGTAAAAGTTTTTCCCATCATTGTCATTCTGGCTACCCAAAAGAAAATAATATCGAAACCGGTAACTAAAACACTATTTGGATACCATTTTATAAAATCTGCATCATTGGTATTAGGCCATCCCAATGTAGAAAAAGGCCATAAACCACTTGAAAACCAAGTATCTAAAACATCTTTATCACGAATAAGTCGAAAATTAGACCCAAATTCTTTAGAAGCTTTGCTTAATGCTTCTTCCTCATTTCTGGCAACAACATATGGAGTATTTTGATCTATTGAGTCTTCTGATTGTTTTAATACATACCATGCAGGGATTTGATGTCCCCACCATAATTGTCTACTAACACACCAATCATTGATATTATCTAACCAATCTTTATAAACTTTCTCCCAACGCTGAGGAATAAAGGTAGGCTTCTTAGAATCAAGTTCTTTTAGACAACTTGAAGAAATATTGTCCATTTTCAAAAACCACTGGGTTGACAATAATGGCTCAATTGGCACTTTTCCTCTATCAGAAAAAGGCACTGTATTTTTATAGTCTTCTATTTTAGTTAATAAACCTAGAGTATCTAATTCCTTTATGATTTGTTTTCTAGCTTCAAATCTGTCTAAATCCTGAAACTTACCTGCATTAATATTAAGAGTTCCATCTTTATTCATTATATTGATTTGCTTTAAATTATTCCTTTTCCCGATAGCAAAATCATTCGGATCATGAGCTGGCGTAACCTTTACACAACCAGTACCAAAATCCTTATCAACATGTATATCAGAAATAATAGGTATTTCTCTATCAACAAAAGGCACTTTCACTTTTTTATCAATATATTTTTTATATCTTTCATCATTTGGATTTACAGCTAAAGCAGTATCTCCCAATAAGGTTTCAGGTCGAGTTGTTGCGACCTCTAAATATTCATCTAAGATTTGACCCTGATCAGAAATTAGTGGATATTTAAAATGCCATAAGTATCCATTAACCTCCTGCATTTCAACTTCAAGATCACTAACTGCTGATTGGGATGCTGGGCACCAATTAACTAAATATTCACCTCTGTAAATAAGCTTTTTCTCATGTAAAATATTAAATGCTTCAACAACTGCTTCATTTAATTTTTCATCTAAAGTAAATCGTTCCCTTTCCCAATCTACGGAATACCCAATCCTCTTTAATTGGGATATTATCTTACCTCCACTTTGCTCTTTCCAAATCCAGGCTCTTTTTAAAAATTCTTCTCTTCCAATATCTTCGCTATTTTTACCCTCAGTTTTTAATTGTTTTTCAAGAATAGTTTGAACGGCTATTGAAGCATGGTCAGTGCCAGGCAAACACAAAACATTTTTACCAAGAAGTCTTTGAAAACGAATAATCACGTCTATTAATGCAGTATTGAAGGCATGGCCCATATGCAAAGACCCTGTAACATTTGGAGGCGGAATAACTATACAAAAAGGGTCCCCTTTCTCACTAGGATTAGGACTAAATGCTCTTAAACTATCCCATTGTTTTTGCCACTTTTGTTCTACCTGTGAAGGTAAATAATTATTTAATATAATTTCATCATTAGACTCATTCATTTTCAATAGTTATTTCATTAGCTTTTTACTTATTTTATATTGACAGAAGCAAATTATTTAAAAAAATATCAGTTTGCCAAATATATTTAAAACTACAAGAGTTTAAAACCAGAACCACAAGCACACCTCTTGGCATTTTTAGGAGTTGAGATAAGAAAACCTCCACCACTTAAATCACTGTAATAATCAAGTTTTAAATCTTTTAACAAGTGAAAATTTTTAGTGTCAGCATATAAAGTTATGCCTTCAGTCCTGGATAATGGAGATCCATTACATGTACCTGGTTTTAATTTAATATGTATCCAAGCTTCAGAGCCTATATCATCTTTAATTAAATCAATGGACATTTCACCTGGGGATCCGCCAAAGGATGCTTGCCTTGAAAGCTCTGATGCTGCAGTTTGACTGATTGAAAGATTAACGATCTCAGTCATTGTTAAAAAAAGAAAATGGGCGATCCAGGGTTCGAACCAGGGACATCCTGCTTGTAAGGCAGGCGCTCTACCGCTGAGCTAATCGCCCTTTAGATATCTATTCTAGTAGATGAAGTTGAAGATTTTATACTAAGTATTTAAATATTTCATGATTAAGGCAAAATTAAATAAATAAGATACAGTTTTATGAACTTAAAAAATGGATATAAAAATCAAAAAGATAGTGATCCAAACACTTTAGAGAGTTTCAAGATTTTAATATCAAATATTAAATATTTAAAAGATAAAACTTGGGGCTGCCCATGGCAAAAAATACAGTCACATAAATCCTTAATCCCATTTTTAAATGAAGAAAGTAGTGAATTTATTGATGCAATATATGAAAAAAACGCGAATAATATGTGTGAAGAATTAGGAGATCTCTTATTACAAATAATGCTTCATGCGGAGATTGGCTTTGAAGAAAAACAATTTGAATTAAAAGATGTTATTGAAAATTTAAATAACAAAATTGTTAATAGACATCCTTATATTTTTAAAAAAAAAGAAAAAGTATCTCTAAAAAAGTCACAAGAAATTTGGGAAAATATTAAAAATTCAGAAAATAAGACATCCTATAAGGAATTATCAATTAGTAGACGATTAAATTCAAAAATAAAAAGTTTTCCTGCAGCTATAGGATCAAACCAGATAACCAATACTGTCAAAAAATACGGTTTCAAGTGGGAAAGTAGTAAAAAGATTTTTGATAAATTAGAAGAAGAAATTTGTGAATTAAAAGAGGCAATAAAAAGTAAAAAGGCACCAGATATAAAAGATGAATTTGGAGATGTTTACTTTACTTTAATAAGTCTTTCAAACTTTCTAAAAATAAATCCAGAATCGTCTCTTCAAAAAACTAATAAAAAATTTTTAGACAGATTTTCAATAATTGAAGATCATGTAGGAGATAATATTAAAAAACAAAACCCAAAAGATTTTCAGAGACTTTGGGAAATTGCTAAAAAAACCCTAATAAGAGAAAAATTGAAAAAAAAATGAAAGATATGCCAACTTGGATAGATGAGTACCATAAAGGCTCAAGATTTGGGCTCAATGGGAAAGTATTACTTAAAAAAAAATCTAAATATCAAGAAATTCTCATTATAGAAAATGATTTTTATGGTAAAGCTTTAATGTTAGATGGATGTTGGATGACATCATTGAGAGATGAAAAATATTATCATGAATGTCTTGTTCATCCAGCGTTAAGTAGTCTTGATAAGAAATCTCATATACTGATTATTGGAGGGGGTGATGGTGGAACTGCAAGAGAATGCTTAAAATACTCTCAAGTTACGAAAATTGATTTGGTAGAAATTGATGAAGATGTCATACAAGTATCTAAAACATTTTTACAAGAAATTGGAGGTGAAGCTTGGTGTGATAAAAGATTATCTATAAATATTGATGATGGTGTTAAATGGGTAGAAAAAACTAAAGATAATTTTTATGATGTTATTTTTATAGATTGTTCAGATCCATCAGAATTTTCTAATTTGTTATTTACAGATTCTTTTTATAAAGGATGTAAAAGAATACTTACTAAAAAGGGGATTTTAGCGACTCAAAGTGAATCACCTGAATCATTCAAAAATATTCATATACATATTTTAAAATCACTCAATAAAATATTTAAATTATCTGAAACTATGTATTCATTTGTGCCCATATATCCAAGTGGTATTTGGAGTTGGACATTCGCTTCAGAGGAAGAATTAAATTTATCAAAATTCAATTACAAAGAAGTCATGAGAATTGAAGAGGGTTGTGATATTTGGAATTTAAATTTTCAAAATGCTGCATTTAAAATGATGCCAAATAAAATTGCAAAAGAACTCAATTCGAAAAATGATCAATAAAAATTTATTTGATAACGAAAGTGCAATTTTTATGGGGGCTAAAAGAAATCTTGACGACTGTTCAATTGGAATATTTGGAGTCAATTATGATGGTACGTGCTCTTATAAGTCAGGGACTAGATTTGGTCCAAATGCCATCAGGCTAGTAAGCACATGCTTAGAAACATTTTGTCCAAGATTAGGCAAAGATTTAGAAGATTTTAATTATGTTGATTTTGGTTCACTAGAAATAAATAAAAATGACTCAAAGTCTGTCATTAAATCAGTCAAATCAGCAACAGATTTTATTATTAGTCAAAGCCTTACTCCCATTATGCTTGGAGGTGAGCACTCTATTACTAGTGGTGCTATTGAGGCGTTAGTAAATAAATATCCAGATCTGATTTTAATTCAACTAGATGCTCATGCAGATTTAAGAAACTCATATATGGGAAATGAACATAGTCATGCCTGTGCAATGCAAAGATGCTTAGATGTCTTACCTGAAAAAAAGATTTTGCAAGTTGGAATAAGAAGTGGCACCAAAGAAGAGTTTAAAATTATGGGTCAACACAATCAATTAGTAAAATTCTTGCCAGGAGAAAATGCCCAAGAATTAAAAAAAGCTCTTCTTCCTTACTCTAATTCTCCAATATATTTAACAATAGATTTGGATTGGTTTGATCCAAGTTTATTACCTGGTACGGGGACTCCAGAACCAGGAGGTTTTTTTTGGAATGACTTTGAAGTGATTCTTGAAACTTTAAAAAACTTTAGAATTGTTGCTTCAGATATTGTGGAATTATCTCCAGAAATTGATAACAGCGGAGTCAGTAGTGTAGTTGCAGCAAAAGTACTGAGAAGCTTAATTATGTCAGTAGTATAGTTGCAGCAAAAGTAGTGAGAAGCTTAATCATGTCATTAAAAAATATGCAATAAAAAATTTCTAAACTATAGTATGAAAAACTTTATAACTCATTAAATATTTCATGGATTTGCTTAAAAGTCCACTTTATTCAAAATATATTAAGTCAAATGCAAAGTTAGTCAATTTTGCAGGATGGGAAATGCCCATATCCTTTTCGGGATTAATAAAAGAACATCAATCAGTAAGAGAATCAGCAGGATTCTTTGATATTTCCCACATGGGTGTAATTTCTCTTAGAGGAATTAATCCGAAAGAATATATTCAAAAATTTTTCCCTACTAATTTATATTCATTTTCCAAAGGGCAAGGCCTTTATACCTTAATGCTCAATGAAAAGGGAGGAATAATAGATGACCTAATAATTTATGACCTTGGTCAACAAGAAGGTGATATCTCAGAAATTTTTTTAATAGTAAATGCAAGCAGATACCAAATTGATTTTTCTTGGATTAAAGATAATTTAAATACCAATAATATTTCTATATCAAACGCTAAAAAAGATAAGGTCCTCCTTGCACTTCAGGGAAAAAATTCCTTTAAATTATTCGAAGAATGGATTAAATCATCGATTTCATATATCCCTTACTTTGGTTGTGAACATAAAATGTTTAAGAATATTTCAACTGAAGAAAAGATTTTCTTTTCGAAAACAGGCTACACAGGTGAAAACGGTTTAGAAATCCTATTATCCGCAAAAGCAGCAATTAATCTATGGGATTTCTTAGTTTCAAAAAATATTGAGCCTTGTGGTTTAGGTGCTAGAGATACCTTAAGACTTGAAGCTGGAATGCACTTATATGGACAAGATTTAGATGAAACAACTACACCGTATGAAGCAGGATTAGGTTGGCTAGTACATTTAGAAAATAATCATGACTTTTTTGGAAGAGAGTTTCTTGAAAAACAATCAAGATTTGGTATTAATAAAAAGTTAGTTGGTTTAAATATTGAAGGGAGAGCTATTGGAAGAAAAGGATGCGAAGTATTTAAAGATGGAGAAAATATTGGAACTATTACTAGCGGTAGTTGGTCCCCTACTAAGCAAAAGGCAATAGCTTTTGCTTATATTCAAAATTCTTACGCAACTTTAAATAATGTTGTTGAAATTTTAATCAGAGGTAAAACATTCAAAGGGACCATAACGAAAAGAGCTTTTTATAAAAAAGATATTTAACTAAATTTACCCTTGAAGAATTATTATTGTTAATTATTGCTCAATAAGTCATTTCTAGATGCGAAACAAAATTTGTGAAGAACTCAATAAGTCAGATATTGGGAAAGTAGTTAATTTATGTGGATGGGTTGATCGAAGAAGAGATCATGGTGGAGTAATTTTTATAGATTTACGTGATCATAGTGGATTAATGCAAATTACTATTAATCCTGAAGATGGTGAGACTCTTTTTAAACAGGCTGAAATTTTAAGAAATGAAACTGTGATAATGGTTAATGGAATTGTTAATGAAAGGCCAAAAGATTCGATAAATAAAAATATTCTCACTGGAGAGTTAGAACTAAAAGTTAAAGATCTACAAATTCTTAATCAAATAAAAAATAATTTACCATTTCCTATCTCAGTACATGATTATGAAAATACAAAAGAAGAGCTTAGACTAAAATATAGATATTTAGATCTAAGAAGAGGAAAATTACTCAAAAATTTAAAAACAAGGCATAAAATTATTAAAGCAGTAAGAGAATATCTTGATAATTCAGGATTTACAGAGGTCGAAACACCATTACTGACAAAATCGACTCCAGAAGGAGCTAGAGATTTTTTAGTTCCAGCTAGGCTTTCAAACGGTGAGTTTTTTGCTTTACCACAATCTCCACAATTATTTAAACAACTTTTAATGGTAGGAGGGTTAGACAAGTACTATCAAATCGCAAAATGTTTCCGTGATGAAGATCTAAGAGCTGATAGACAACCAGAATTTACTCAGCTTGATATTGAAATGAGTTTTATAAGTGAAGAAGAAATCATTTCTTTTAATGAAAAACTAATAAAAAATGTATGGAAAAATGTACTCAATATAAACTTCAATGAGGAGTTTCCAAGAATGACTTGGCAGGAGGCCATGAACAACTATGGAACAGACAGACCAGATACAAGATATGAAATGTTACTTAAAAATTTAGGTGGGATACTTGGCAATATTGGTTTTAACATTTTCACTAAAGCAATTCAAAATGGCGGAGCAATAAAATCCATAACTATTAAAGATGGAAACACAAGTATTAGTAACGTTCGAATCAAACCTGGAGGAGATATTTTTAAAGTTGCCCAAGATGCAGGAGCTGGAGGTTTAGCATTCATAAGAGTTAAAGGAGATGAACTTGAAACAATTGGGGCAATAAAAAATAATTTAAATAAAGATCATATCTCTAATATTTTAAAAATAACAGAAGCAAAAGATGGGGACTTAATTCTTTTAGGGGCTGGAAATACTAAAATTGTAAATCAATCATTAGATAGAGTCAGGCAATATATTGCAAAAGATTTAAAGCTAATAGAGAAAGATAAATGGAACTTTTTATGGGTCACAGATTTCCCTATGTTTGAAATGAATGAAGAAGAAAAAAGATTTGAAGCTTTACACCATCCGTTTTGTTCTCCTAAAAATATTAAGCTTGAAGATTCAAAAGAATTAAAAGAAAAAATAGAGAGCTCTACAGCACATGCTTATGACTTAGTACTAAATGGATTAGAGTTAGGAGGTGGTTCTCTGCGTATCCATCAAGCTGAAATGCAAAAAGAAGTTCTTAGAACAGTTGGATTAACAGATAATCAAATTAATGAAAAATTTGGTTTTTTAATTGAAGCTCTCGAAATGGGTGCTCCACCTCATGGGGGAATAGCATTTGGGGTAGATCGGATAACAATGCTTATTTTGGGGGAAGATTCAATTAGGGAAACAATCGCTTTTCCAAAAAATCAACAAGCAAAATGTCTTCTTACAAATGCACCTTCAAATGTCTCCAAATCCCAATTAAAAGAATTAGATATTGAAATAACAATTGATGAATAAAGTATTTATGGATGATCAATAAATTTTTTGTTTAAATAAAATATAAGGAGGTTGTGCTTAATTAAAAAATATTGCATGTCAAAATTTGTTTTTGTTACTGGAGGAGTTGTTTCTAGCATAGGTAAAGGTATTGTTGCCGCAAGCTTAGGAAGATTATTAAAATCAAGAGGGTATAGCGTTTCAATACTTAAACTAGATCCCTATCTAAATGTTGACCCAGGAACAATGAGCCCGTTTCAACATGGCGAAGTTTTCGTTACCGAAGATGGAGCTGAAACAGATTTAGATTTAGGTCACTATGAGAGATTTACTGACACTGCAATGACTCGTTTAAATAGTGTCACTACAGGATCCATCTACCAAGCAGTTATTAATAAAGAAAGAAGAGGGAGTTACAACGGAGGTACAGTTCAAGTTATTCCTCACATCACAGGAGAAATAAGAGAAAGGATTCATAGAGTAGCAGCTAACAGCAATGCTGATGTCGTCATAACTGAGATTGGTGGAACAGTAGGAGATATTGAATCTCTACCATTTTTAGAGGCAATAAGAGAATTTAAAAATGATGTTAATAAAAATGATGTCGCTTATATTCACGTAACTTTACTTCCTTATATCAAAACATCTGGTGAGATAAAAACTAAACCTACTCAACATTCTGTTAAGGAGTTAAGATCCATTGGTATACAACCAGATTTACTTGTATGCAGAAGTGATAAAGAAGTTAATGAAGGGCTAAAAAGAAAACTCAGTGGTTTCTGCGGAGTTAATCTTAATTGTGTAATTGAAGCATTAGATGCTGATAGTATTTATTCAGTTCCTCTTTCTTTAAAGAATGAAGGTTTATGTAAAGAGACTTTAAATTGTCTAGGACTCGAAGATAAAGAATGTGATTTAGAAAATTGGGAAAAAATAATTCATAATCTTAGAAATCCTGGTAACCCTATAAAGGTTGCTTTAGTTGGAAAATATATAGAACTTGGTGATGCATATCTTTCAGTAGTGGAGGCATTAAGGCATGCTTGCATTGAACAAAAAGCTTTATTAGATTTGTATTGGGTAAGTGCTGAAATGATCGAAGAGAAATCAGCCGAAGAGTATTTAAATGATGTTGATGCAATTGTAGTTCCAGGAGGATTTGGAAATAGAGGAGTGAATGGAAAAATTGAAGCAATAAAATTTGCAAGAGAAAAAAAGATTCCTTTCCTAGGTTTATGTTTAGGTATGCAATGCGCAGTAATAGAATGGGCAAGAAATCTAGCCCAATTACCTGATGCATCTAGCTCAGAATTAAATCCAAATTCCCAAAACCCTGTTATTCATTTATTACCTGAACAAGAAGACATTGTTGATCTTGGAGGGACTATGAGATTAGGAGTTTATCCTTGTAGACTTCAAAAAAATACAACTGGTAAAGAGTTGTATAACGAAGATGTTATATATGAGAGGCATCGACATAGATATGAATTTAATAATTACTACAAACAAAGTTTTTTAGATTCTGGATACAAAATTAGTGGCACATCACCAGATGGAAGATTAGTAGAATTAATTGAATTAGTTGATCATCCATATTTTTTAGCATGCCAATACCATCCTGAATTCTTATCAAGGCCAGGGAAGCCACATCCATTATTTAAAGGGTTGATCAAAGCATCGCAGGAAAAATTAGAGCAATCAAATTAATATTATTTATTTTTCTTGAATGAAATAATGACAAATTTCTTACCATTAGTAGAAAAATTTCATTCATTACAAGGAGAGGGTTTTCACACAGGCCAAAGTGCCTTTTTTATAAGACTAGCTGGATGTAGCGTTGGATGCTCATGGTGCGATACTAAACATTCGTGGGATAAAGAAAAATACACTTTAATACCAATCAAAAAAATCATTTATGAAATAAAAAAGGCTCGAAAAAAAGGCGCATCTTTTTTAGTTATCACTGGTGGTGAGCCTTTACATCATAATTTAGATAATTTATGCCAAGCTATAAATAAAGAAACTTCTGAAAAGGATCAAAACCCAATCAAGATTCATATTGAAACAAGTGGCGTAAACAAAATATCAGGTAATTATGATTGGATTACTTTATCTCCAAAAAGACATTTACCCCCCAGAACTTATTTTTTGGAAAACTTTAACGAATTAAAAATAATTATCAATGATAAAAAAGATATTGATTTTGCAATTGATATAAAACAAGAAATAATGAACAAATATCAGAACCTATCATCAAAAGACAATTTTTATAAGTTAGATAAAAAATATTATGTACAGCCCGCTTGGGAAAACGCAAGTGGGTTTTCACTTACGATTGATTTTGTTAAAAATAATCCTGAATGGAACTTAAGTCTTCAGACACATAAATACTTAAAGATTAAATAATTTATATGGATTTAAAAAATAAATCTGCAGTAATTTTATTATCAGGAGGCTTAGATTCTTCAACTGTTACAGGCTTAGCAAAAGCGTCCAAAGCTAAAATATTTGGTTTATCTTTTGATTACGGACAAAGACATAAAAAAGAATTAGATTCCGCATTCACAATAGCCAATCACTTTGAAATAGAGGAATTTAAAATAGTAAAGCTTGACTTATCTTTGTGGGGCGGGTCATCTCTTACAGATATAAAAAAAGATTTACCTATTGATGGCATACAGCAAAATATAATTCCAAACACCTATGTGCCTGGAAGAAATACGATCTTTATTTCTGTTGCGTTAAGCTATGCTGAAGCAATAAATGCTGATTTAATAGGCCTCGGAGTTAATGCACTAGATTACTCTGGTTATCCTGATTGCAGACCTGATTACATTAAAAAGTTTCAAGAACTAGCTAATCTTGCTAACAAACGTGGAAGAGAAGAAAATCCAATTAAACTTTGGACACCTTTACTCGATCTAAATAAAGAAGATATTATTCAATTAGCTTTTGATAATAATGTTCCTTTAGAAAAAACATGGAGTTGTTATTCAGGAAATTTAGAACCCTGTGGGAAATGTGATAGTTGCAGAATTAGACAAACAGCCTACGAAAAATGGCAAATAAAAAAGAATGAGAATTAAGACAAAAAAATTATCTAAGTGGCTTGATCCAGAATTGATAGCTAATCATTTTGCATTGAAATTTGGAGACCATGGATTGTCTTGGTTAGATAGTGATGGGAAAGATAATGGAGAATGGTCTATTTTAGGAGTCAACCCAAAGGAAATTATTTGCTCTAGAGATATCAATAATTTGAATATTGATAATAATCCATTTTTTAAATTAGAAAAAATTGATAGAGGATTTTGGATGGGCTGGTTAAACTTTGAGGCGGGCGCTTATATCGAGCCAAAAAATCCATGGAAGAATAATGAAATATCAACTTTGTGGATTGCATCTTATGATCCAATTATTAAATTTAATCTAGTTTCTAATGAAATAATTCTTGAGGGAACTAGTTCTACTGAAATAAATAAATTTGAAAAAATAATTTTAAATATTAATGCTGAAACAGAAAAAAATTCTATTAAAAATAATCTGAAATTTGATTTTTCAAAAATTAATTTAAAAGAAATTACCAACGAATTTCAAACAAATATTTTAAAAGTTAAGAAATTAATATCTATAGGAGATATTTTTCAAGCAAATCTAACAACTCAATGTGAGGTTGAAGCTTTAGAAACTTATAGTTCTTTAACCATATATTCAAAAATAAGAAGAAAATTGAAAGCCCCTTTTGGAGGAATAATAATAAATAATTCAAAAGGAATCAACGAATCAGTGTTATCAACTTCACCTGAAAGATTTTTGAAAATAGACAAAGATGGATACGTCGAATCAAGACCTATCAAAGGCACAAGATCAAGGCATCAAGATAAAAATCAAGATGCATTAAATGCCATAGATTTGATAACGAATGAAAAAGATCGAGCTGAAAATATTATGATTGTGGATCTCTTGAGAAATGATTTAAGCAAAGTATGCGAAATAGGAAGTATTGAGGTTCCAGAAATATTAAAACTTGAGAGTTACTTGAAAGTTCATCATCTTACATCAGTAATTAGAGGAAAACTTAAAAAGGATAAAAGCTGGGTTGACTTACTAATTGCTTGCTGGCCAGGAGGCTCAATAACTGGGGCTCCAAAATTACGTTCATGCCAAAGGCTATTTGAAATAGAAAAAAATGGAAGAGGACCTTACTGTGGATCCTTCATAAAAGTTGACTGGAATGGAGAGTTTGATAGCAACATACTAATAAGATCATTTGTAGTAAAAAATAAGCAAATAAATATATCTGCTGGTTGCGGAATAGTTAGTGATTCTGATCCTCAAAATGAAACAGAAGAACTAAAGTGGAAACTTTTGCCTTTAATAGATTCATTGAAATGAAACAGAGTATAGGTTGGCAAAAAAATAAATGGCTAGATATTGAAGATATTTATATATCAGCAAATGATCGAGGTCTTAAGTTTGGAGATGGAATATTCGAAACTATTTTAATAAAAAATAATAATGCTGTTTTGATAGACGAACATATTCAGAGACTAGAAAATAGCGGTAGGGTTTTAAACATGAATGTGAATATTAATAAATCACATTTAAAAGACATTATTAATCTGGGTATTACACAATTATCTCTTAAAAATAATCAATTAGGATCAATTAGAATTAATTACAGTAGAGGTTTAAATAATGACAGAACAATTAGAATTAATAATGATCAACAGAAGGATTATAATCATAATTTATGGATTGAATTTTATGTTATAAAACCTAATTTTTCTCCAATAAGTACATTTATTAGTCAAGCAGAGAAAAGAAATCAATATAGTTTAATCAATCAATGTAAAACTTTCTCATATAATCAATCAATACAAGTACTAATAGAAGCTAATAAAAAGTTATTTGATGATTGTTTAATGTTAAATACAGCCAATGAATTATGTTGTGGCAGTACTTTTAATATATTACTAAAAAGAAATAATAGATGGATAACACCAAGAAAAGAAAGTGGATGTCTTCAGGGAATTATGGTAAAAAAAGCTATAAAATTAAAAATCATAAAAGAAGAATTTATTTTACCTAAATTTTATAATGATGATATTTTAATTGCAATTAATAGTTTATCTTGTAGGCAAATTAATAGAGTTAATGATATAGAATTTATAACAACTTTTGATCCAAAGTATTTCTGGGAATTGTTATATAAGTAAAATTATTTTTTCTCAGGTAAAAAAGCATCAGATAGATTATTTATATAGTTATTAACTTTAAAATCAACAATATTACCAATAACAACAATTGAGGGTGCAGTAAAACCTTTATTACTAATTGTCTCTACTAAATTCTTTAATTCTGAAATTAAACATTTTTGATTGTGTAAAGTTGCTTCTTGAATAACAGCACACTTAGTATTCTTATCCAAACCGCCTAAAAGTAATTCTTTAACAATAAATTCTATATTTCTTATGCCCATATAAATTACTAAACCGTCTGATGATTTAGCTAACATTCTCCAATTAACAGTCCTTTTGTCTTTATTAATATCTTCATGTCCAGTGACAAAAGTTATGGAGCTTCCTGCTTCTCGATGAGTTAATGGAATCCCAAAATTTGAAGGAGCAGCTATTCCAGAAGTTATCCCAGGCACAATTTCAACTGAAATCCCATTTTTTTCTAAAAAAGATACTTCTTCACCTCCTCGTGAGAAAACAAAAGGATCACCTCCTTTAAGCCTTACAACATTCTTTCCTTCTTTTGCTAATTTTAAAATAAGTGAATTTGTCTCAGCCTGAGGAACAGAACACAAACCAGCCCTTTTACCTACATTAAATATTTCGGTTTTCTTGTTAGTTTCCTTTATGATTTCGCCAGAAACTAACGCGTCGTGGACTAAAGCATCACAACTTTTGATAAGTCGTAAAGCTTTTAAAGTTAGCAGCTCAGGGTCTCCAGGACCTGCTCCAACTAAATAAACTACACCGGGCACATTAATCTCCATTAACAAGTATGGTAGTAGAAGAAAATGCATTGTAGATAAATATTGTGAAAAAAAGTTTATTCAAGCCAAGTAGAAAATTTACTTTGTTCAGTGCTTTTGTAACTCTCCTAAATGATCGACTAAGCGAAAGTATCCTTTTACCAATATTACCTTCTTTTGTTTTACTTTTTGACTCAAAAGCTAGTACTTATGGTCTACTATCTTGTACCTATCAATTAGCACAATTTACAGCTTCTCCTTTTATTGGGCTTATGAGCGATAGGTATGGAAGAAGACCTGTAACTTTGTTTTGTATAACTGGCTCAATCATCGGAATTTCAATATTATCTTTTACTGTTTTATTTGATTGGTCAACTTCGCTAGCTACTATACCCTTACTTCTATTGTTTATAGCAAGACTTATTGATGGCCTAAGTGGTGGAACTGCAGCAACAGCAACTACTATTCTGGCAGATATTTCTAGTCCTGAAAAAAGGGCAAAAACATTTGGACTTATTGGAGTTGCCTTTGGGTTAAGTTTTTTCTTAGGTAATATATTTGTTGTTATTTTTGCTAAAAATACGGATAATAATTTTATTATTCCAGTTATTATAGCTTCAATAATTCCAATAATAAACTTTATACTAGTATTCTTTTATTTGCCAGAAACCAAGCCTCAAAAAGAATTAAATAAATCAACTCAAATTTTAAAAAACCCTTTAAAACAATTATTTAAAGTATTTAAAGAAGAAAAAATTAGAAAATTATCTCTAGCTTTTTTTATATATTTTATAGCTTTTACTGGACTAACAAATATTTTAATTTTCTTCCTTCAAGAGTCTCTGAATTGGACTACTAAGGCATCCAGTGGAACTCTTGTAGTTGTAGGCGTAATAGCAATTATTGTACAGGGTGGCCTAATTGGTCCCTTAGTAAAAAGATTTGGAGAAATGAAACTCACCTTGATTGGTTCAGGATTTATTCTGTTAGCATGTTTCCTATTGATAACTTCCCCTAAAGAAAATGCGGCAGCAAATATTTACTCTGCAGTTTCATTTTTAGCTGTAGGCGCAGGGTTAATTACCCCTACCTTAAGAGCTTTAATTTCAAAAAAATTAGATGGGGATAATCAGGGATCCATATTAAGTAATTTGCAAGGTCTTCAAAGTCTTGGAGGAGTTTTAGGTATTGGTATGGCTGGGAGAGTTTATGATGATTTTGGTCCTAAAGCACCATTTATTGCAGGATCAATTATTTTACTGTTTATGATCTACCTTATTGCTGAAGGGAAAGATAACAAAATTTCCTATAATTAACGAAATAAACCTCCTAATGAAATACGAAGCAAATAACTACATTAATAGGGAATTAAGTTGGATTGAATTTAATAAGAGAGTTCTTCTTACTGGTATGGAGAAAGACTATAAAGTACTAGATAAAATTAAATTTTTTTCAATTTTCAGTAATAATCTTGATGAATTTTTTATGGTTAGGGTTGCATCATTAAAAGCTCAAGTTGAAGCTGGAATTAGAAAAAGAAGTATTGATGGACTAATGCCTAAAGAACAACTAAAAAAAATAAACAAAGAAGTAAAAAATCTCACAACCCTCCAAGAAAACTACCTTAATAAAGAACTAAATGATGAGCTCAGGAGTAAGGGAATTTTCATCAAAAAATATCAGAAACTTAATGAAAATCAAAAAAATTGGTGTAATAATTATTTCCTATCATCAATTTTTCCATTATTAACGCCATTAGTTGTTGATCCTGCACACCCATTCCCTTTTATAAGTAACCTAAGTCTGAATTTAGCTGCTCTAATTAATGATGGCGAAGAATCAAAAAATCAATTTGTAAGAATTAAAATCCCGACAAAAAATATAGGCAGATTTATACTTATTCCCAATGAAATTATTGAAACTGAAGATGAAAGAGAGCATTTTTTTATAACTGTTGAAGACTTAATTGGAAACAATATCAATGCCTTATTTAATGGAATGGAATGCTTAAATTATTCTTTTTTCAGGGTAACAAGAGACGCGGATTTAGAATTAAAAGAACTTGAAGCTGACGACTTGCTTCTTGCAGTAGAGCAAAGCTTGCAAAAAAGAAGATTAGGGGGTGATGTAGTTAGATTAGAAGTAGAAGAAAATATACCAGAGAATATTTTAAAGTTACTCATTGAGAGTATTGAAATAACAGAAGAATATATTTACTTTTGCAAAAGCTTATTAGGACTTGATGATTTAAATTATCTTACGAAAATTAATCGCGATGATTTAAAAAGAAATTTGTTAATTGGCAACACTCATCCATTATTAAAATCACTAGATGCTCCAAAAGATAAAAACTTTAACTCTATTTTCAGCATTCTCAGGAAACAAAATATACTTCTGCATCACCCGTATGACTTATTCAAAACCTCTGTTGAAGAGTTTATCAATAAAGCTGCTGATGATCCCCTTGTATTAGCTATTAAAATTACTCTTTATAGAGTTTCAAAAGATTCTCCAATTATTGAAGCTTTGATGAGAGCCGCTGAAAATGGGAAAGAGGTAATGACTCTTGTTGAGCTCAAAGCAAGATTTGATGAAGACAACAACATTCAATGGGCTAAACAGCTTGAGCAGGCTGGAATTCATGTCGTTTATGGAATACTAGGCTTCAAAACACATACAAAAATTGCGTTAGTGGTTAGAAAAGAAAAAGGAAAACTAAGAAATTATTTTCATATCGGAACTGGAAATTATAATTCAAACACTTCTCGCTTTTACACAGATATAGGACTTCTTTCAACAGATCCTGATATTTCCTCAGATTTAATTGAACTATTTAATTACTTATCAGGATTCTCAAAACAAAAGACTTATCACAAATTATTAGTATCCCCAACATCATTAAGAAAAAAATTCATCTTTTTAATAAATAGAGAAATTGAAAATGCCAAAAGAGGAGAAAAAGGAGAAATCATTGCAAAAATGAATTCCCTAGTAGATCCAGAAATTATTCAATTACTTTATTTAGCTTCTCAAACAGGAGTTAAAATTCACCTAATTATCAGAGGTATTTGTTGTTTATATCCTCAAAGAAAGAATTTGAGCGAAAATATTAAGGTCACGAGTATTATTGGAAATTTTTTGGAGCATTCTAGAATTTTTTGGTTTCATAATAACAATAATTCAGAAGTATTTATTGGCAGTGCAGACTGGATGAGAAGAAATTTAGACAGAAGAATAGAAGCAGTAACTCCTATAGAAGACATAAAATTAAAATCTCAACTATATAATCTTTTACAAATTTATATTGATGATAATTATTACTCCTGGGTAATGAATAAAGATGGAGTATATGAAAAAAAGAAGGAGGACTCAAACTTAAATCGGTCTCAAATTGATTTGATCAAAAATTGAAGAAACAATTAATTTTTATAACATTTTAAAAATTACTTAATATTGATAAATATTTTATATTTAGCTAAAACTCAATTGTATCAGTAGTTTTTGAGGAATATAGAAAAAATTTTATTTATTTGTCTTTAAAGTTTCAACGCAAAAGTAGTTTTTATTTTGATTTCAGTGCTAACTTTTTAAAAAATCCATTTAAAGAGGCCAGGGTGATGGGGATCCTTCTGGAATCTGGAAATAGTTCTTCAAAAAAGAAAACTGAAGAACCTAGATTACCAAACACTGCGGGCAAGACTCGCAAAACAAAATCGAGCTTAACTGCTAAACAAAGCCAAAAAAAATCTGTAAGACTTGCTTCAGATTCTATAGGTTATTACTTAAGCAGTATTGGAAGAGTTCCTCTTCTTACAGCAGCAGAGGAAATAGAGCTAGCGCATCATGTTCAAAACATGAAAAAAATGCTAGAAATTCCTGAAATAGAAAGATCATCAAAAAATCTTCGCCTAATTAAAATTGGGAAAAGATCTAGAGATAGGATGATGTCAGCCAATTTAAGGCTAGTAGTCTCTGTTGCCAAGAAGTATCAAAATCAAGGTTTAGAGTTATTAGACTTGGTACAAGAAGGTGCTATAGGCTTAGAAAGAGCTGTTGATAAATTTGATCCTGCGATGGGATATAAATTTTCTACGTATGCTTATTGGTGGATTAGACAAGGAATGACAAGAGCTATTGATAATAGTGCTAGGACAATCCGATTGCCAATTCATATCAGTGAAAAGCTATCCAAAATGAGGAGAGTTTCCAGAGAGTTGTCTCAAAAATCTGGAAGGCAACCAACCAGATTAGAAATGGCAACAGAAATGGGGATTGAGCAAAAAGATTTGGAAGACTTGATCTCTCAAAGTGCTCCATGCGCATCTCTTGATGCTCACGCAAGAGGCGAAGAAGATCGTAGTACTCTTGGTGAACTTATTCCCGATCCAAATGGAGAAGAGCCTATGGAAGGGATGGATAGAACCATTCAAAAAGAACATTTAGGAACCTGGCTTACACAACTAAATGAAAGAGAACAAAAAATTATGAAACTTAGATTCGGTTTAGATGGAGAAGAGCCTCTCACACTAGCTGAAATAGGAAGACAAATAAATGTATCCAGAGAAAGAGTTAGGCAACTAGAAGCAAAGGCAATATTAAAACTGAGAGTAATGACTACTCATCAAAAAGCAGCATAATTAAGTTGTTAAATTTTGTTTTTATTTTAATTTATATATTTATTATCTTTTTTATCTCAATAATATATAAAAGGTTTAATCCAAATAATAAAGAAACACTTAGAAAAATCATTCATATTGGAATAGGACCTTTAATTCCTCTAGCTAAATTTTTAGGTATAGATCAAATTTCTGCTCTTTATTTTACAGGGCTTATTTCATTATTAACTTTTATAAATTACCAATCTAAATTATTCCCAACTATTGAAGATGTAGATAGAAAAAGTTATGGAACATTATTTTATTGTCTCAGTTTATTTATTTTAATTTACCTTTATTGGAATAAAGATCCAACTTCACTTATGGCTGGATTTTTTATAATGACATTTGGTGATGGCTTTGCAGGATTAATAGGTAAAAACTTTCAATCCAAAAGTTGGTTTTTTTTAAACCAGAAAAAATCCTTTTTTGGAACAATAACTATGTTTATTACAAGCTTGATAGTTATTTTTGGTTTAAGTTATTTCCAGAAATATTCTTTGAGTATAAATATGATTACCATTGCTTTTATTTCCACCGTTATTGAACAATTTAGTATTTTTGGAATAGATAATCTTATTGTGCCGATTTCAGCAGCATTTTGTTTTAATTATTTTATTACAGGTTTATAAATTAAAACATTGACTCATATAAATTCGCGAGCAGATTTTTTGTAGTATCTATATTTATACAAGCATCGGTAATACTTCTCCCATACTCAAGATCTTTGCTATTTGAAAGTTTTTGATTACCTTCCTTAAGATGACTTTCAAGCATAATTCCTAAAATGTTTTTTTCCCCATTTTTAATTTGATTTGCTACATTTTTTAGAACATCAGATTGCTTCCTAAAGTCTTTATTAGAATTTCCATGACTACAATCAATCATAACTTTGTAAGGAAGATTACCTACTTTTAGTTCAGAAGAAATACTTTTTACGTGTTGATTTTCAAAATTAACTCCTTTTGAACCCCCTCTTAAAACTATGTGTCCATCAGGATTACCGGTTGTATTTACAATAGAAGCATAACCTTGATCATTAACACCTAAAAAATGATGAGATTTTGAAGCCGACTGCATCGCATTAATAGCTGTACTGAAGGAACCATCCGTACCGTTTTTAAAACCAATAGGCATGGATAATCCTGAAGCCATTTCTCTATGAGTTTGACTTTCAGTAGTCCTTGCACCAATTGCTGTCCAGCTGATTAAATCAGCAATATATTGAGGAACAATTGGATCTAGCAACTCAGTCGCTGCAGGGATTCCTCGAGTTGCAAGATAAGAGAGTAAACTTCTAGCTCTACGTAAACCTGTGTTGATATCGTATGAACCATCTAGATGCGGATCGTTTATCAATCCTTTCCATCCAATTGTGGTTCTTGGTTTTTCAAAATATACTCTCATTACAATTTCCAATTTATCATTATAATTTTTTCTAAATTCCTGAATATGTTCTGCATATTCTTTAGCAGCTTCAATATCATGAATTGAGCATGGTCCCACTATGACTAAATGCCTAGGATCATTATTATGCAAAATATTTTGTATCGATCTTCTAGTATTTGAGACAGTATCAGCGGAGGTATAATCTAGAGGTATATCGTTATGAAGTTTGATTGGAGGTATTAATGGCCGTGTTTCAACAACGTGCAAATCAGATGTTTTTTCTAAAGATTGATTATTTGATGAAGTCATCATTAATTATTTAAGGAGTTTGAATATTTAAAAAAGCATTGATGAATACTCTCCTTATCAATATTAAAAATAACAATAGATTAGGCATTAAACCTCACAAATGAAGAAATCGGAAACATTGCTCAAAGATTATGCAGACCACGTAGCTGAAAGAGCTGCTCAGGGCATACCTCCATTACCTCTCAACGCAGAGCAGATAAATTGTGTTACACAACTCTTAGAACAAGAAAACAATTACGAAAGTGAATATTTACTAGATTTACTTATAAATAGAGTACCGCCAGGAGTGGATGAAGCAGCATATATAAAAGCAAGCTGGCTTACAGCAATTGTGAACAAAGAAAAACATTGCAAATTCATTAATTCCCAAAAAGCAATACAAATTCTTGGGACAATGATCGGAGGATATAACGTTAACTCGCTTATTCAGATACTCAAAAGTAAAAATAATTTACTTGCCCAAGAAGCAGCACAAGTTCTAAAGAATATTATCCTTGTTTACGATGCAGCTAATGATATTTTTGATTTATCTCAAAATAATATTTATGCAGAAGAGGTTGTCAATAGTTGGGCGAATGCAGAATGGTTTACAACTAAAAATTCTCTGCCAAGAGAAATTACATGTTTAGCATTCAAAATTGATGGAGAAACAAATACTGATGACTTATCTCCAGCCGTTCATGCTACAACCCGTCCAGATATACCACTACACTCATTATCCATGCTTGAATTCAAGAAGCAAGATGGATTAAAAATTCTTGATGATCTTAAAAAACAAAATATACAAATAGCTTATGTTGGAGATGTTGTTGGCACAGGAAGTTCAAGAAAATCTGCCATTAATTCTGTTATTTGGCATTTAGGCGAAAATATTCCCTTTGTTCCTAATAAAAAAACTGGTGGGATAATTATAGGGAACAAAATAGCGCCAATTTTCTTTAATACCGCCCAAGATTCAGGCGCTCTTCCAATTGAAACTGATGTCTCTGAAATAAAGACTGGTGATTTACTAAAAATATTGCCTTATGAAGGTGTCATTAAAAAAATAGATAAAATTTCAAATACTGAATCAATAATTAGTCACTTCAAATTAAACCCCTCAACACTTACTGATGAAATTCAAGCTGGTGGAAGAATAAATCTTATGATTGGGAGATCGCTCACAGATAAAATCAGAAAAAAACTTGAATTAGAGCCTAGTGAAATATTTATACGTCCAAAAAGTCCAAAAGATTTTAATAATGGATTTACTCAAGCACAAAAAATAGTGGGTAGAGCATGTGGATTAAAAGGAGTTCTTCCTGGTATGACATGCGAACCCATTATGACAACTGTTGGTAGCCAAGACACGACTGGTCCAATGACTAGAGATGAACTCAAAGAGCTAGCTTGTTTAGGTTTTACTGCAGATTTAGTAATGCAAAGTTTTTGTCATACTGCTGCATATCCTAAACCAGTTGATTTGGTTACTCATCAAGAATTACCTGATTTTATTTCACAAAGAGGTGGTGTAGCTCTTAAACCTGGAGACGGCATCATTCATAGTTGGCTTAATAGAATGCTACTTCCTGACACTGTAGGAACAGGTGGTGATAGTCATACAAGATTCCCTCTTGGAATTTCCTTCCCTGGAGGCTCAGGTATTGTTGCTTTTGCTGCAGCAATAGGATCAATGCCATTAAATATGCCGGAATCAGTATTAGTAAAATTTACGGGTAGTTTACTGCCAGGAATAACATTACGAGATCTTGTAAATGCAATTCCACTCTTTGCAATAAAAAAAGGTCTTTTAACCGTTGCCAAAGAAAACAAACAAAATATATTTAATGGGAAAATTATGGAAATAGAAGGTTTACCTGATTTAAAACTTGAACAAGCATTTGAATTGACTGATGCCACAGCTGAACGCTCATGCGCTGGAAGCACAATACTCTTATCACATAAAACTGTAGAAGAATATTTAAAAAGTAACATATGCCTTTTAGAGAAAATGATTGAAAGCAATTATGAAGATGCTAAATCGATATCAAGAAGAATTAGTGATATGAAAACTTGGCTTAAAAAACCTGAATTAATTCAACCGGATGAAAATGCATCTTATGAAGAGATAATAGAAATTAACCTATCTGAAGTTACTCAGCCAATAGTAGCTTGCCCAAATGATCCAGATAATGTCAAAGAAATTAAAGATGTAGAAAATACTAAGATCGATGAAGTATTTATAGGATCCTGTATGACTAATATCGGACACTACAGAGCTGCTGCGAAGATTCTTGAAGGTATCAAAAAATTAAATGCAAAGCTATGGATTTGTCCTCCGACAAAAATGGATGAGGAAACACTAAAAGCAGAGGGATACTATGAAATATTTGAAAAATGTGGATCCAGATTAGAGTTACCAGGTTGTTCATTATGCATGGGAAATCAAGCAAGAGTAGATGAAGGTTCTGTGGTCTTCTCAACCAGCACACGAAATTTTGATAATAGACTTGGTAAAAATGCCCAAGTATTTTTAGGAAGTGCTGAATTAGCAGCAGTTTGTGCTCTTCTAGGAAAAATACCTACAGTAAATGAGTATCAAGATATTACTAAAAACAAAATAAATCCATACTCTGATGAACTTTATCGTTATCTTCAATTCGACGAAATAGAAAATTTTAGTTTGTCAAAATGATAATGAACTATGCAAAAAATAATAAAAGAAAATATTCAAAAAACCAGTACTAACTCATCTCGTAGCATTAAAAAATTACTTAAACAAAGATCTTTTGTTGTCGTTATATCAATTCTATTTACAGGATTAGGGGCATCAATAACTAGTATTTTTTTTAAAACTGGTATTTATTTTATAAATAATTGGAGATTAGAACTTTTAGATCAATTTCCATCCATTGCAGTCTTACCAGCATTTGGTGCTGTTGGTGGAGCCATGGCAGGATTTTTAATTAAAAACATTGCCCCTGCTGCTAAAGGTTCTGGAGTAAGTCAAATCATGGGGTTCTTGAGACACAAAAAAGTACCTATGAATCTTAAAGTTGGATTAGTTAAATTAGTATCTGGAATAATTGCAATTGGTAGTGGTTTCCCCTTGGGTCCTGAAGGTCCATCAGTTCAAATGGGAGGATCAGTTGCTTGGCAAATGGCACGATGGCTTAAAGCACCTCTAGCGTTTAGAAGAGTACTTGTTGCGGCAGGAGGAGGTGCTGGGATCGCTGCAGTATTTAGCGCTCCTTTGGGTGGATTTATTTACGCGATTGAAGAATTATTAAATTCTGCAAGGCCAATAATCTTATTGTTAGTAGTAATAACAACTTTCATAGCAGATTCTTCTGCGGATATTATTCAAGCATTAGGATTAGACCCAAAGGCCGGAGGTTTTGACTTCAATCTAGGGTTTTTAATCCAAAAAGAATATGATCCATCTGTCTTTTTCTTGCCCATAGATTTTATTTATCTTGTTTTGCTAGGAGTTATTGTTGGATTATTTGCAGAACTTTATAGCAAGTATGTTCTTGCTATGCAAGATCTTGGGAAAAAATGGTATAAAAACAAATTTGTTTTAAAAATGAGTATTTGCGGACTTTTACTTGGAAGCATTTATTCTTTTTTACCAAGTTCTTTTCACAATTTAGATGAATTACAAAAGATAATAGCTGAAAAAAATACCAGTATTGAGATAGCTCTTTTAGCTGTATTTATACTTTTTATAACAACTGGATTAGCGGCTGCGTCAGGAGCTCCTGGAGGATTATTCTATCCAATGCTCACTTTAGGCGGAGCCATAGGATTAATAATGGGAAGCTGGGTAGAAATTGCTACTGGTCATGCACCAAGTACCTATATCTTTGCTGGGATGGGAGCTTTTGTAGCAGGATGCTCTAGGACACCAATAACAGCTATGTTCTTAGCTTTTGCACTAACAAAAAATTTATTAATTATGAAACCTGTTCTTATTAGTTGTATTACAAGTTTTTTAGTGGCAAGAGCTTTTAATGAAAAATCTATTTATGAAAGACAAATACAGATTGAATTAGAAGAGTAAAAAATGGATTTTTAATCAAAAACAGCAGTTTTACTATCATATACAAAAATCTGATGATTTAAATGTAATCTAACTGCTCTTGCAAGAGCTATTCTCTCTATGTCTCTTCCTTTTCTAATCAAATCAGCAACTTCATCTCTATGACTTACATTGACAGTACATTGCTCAATTATTGGCCCTTCATCTAAATCTTGAGTAACATAATGCGCAGTTGCACCAATTAATTTCACACCTCTCTTCCATGCTCGATGATAAGGTTGTGCGCCTTTAAATGCAGGCAAAAAAGAATGATGTATATTGATAATTGAAGAAAAACTGTTTAAAAAAGAATCACTTAAAATTTGCATATATTTAGCTAACACAACGAGTTCAATATCAAAATCTTTTAACAAATTTAAAATTTGTTTTTCTACATTAGACTTAGAAGAATTAGATGTATCAATATAAAAAAATTTAGCATTGAAATCATTAGCAATACTTTCAAGATCAGGATGATTAGAAATTATTATTGGCACATTCATTTTTAATTCACCATTTCTTACTCGCCAAAGCAAATCTATTAAACAGTGGTTTTGCTTACTTACAAAAATTCCTACATTTGGTATTTCATCTGAATAATTAATATTAAATTTGCCATTTATATCTATTGCAATTTTTTCAAATTGCTCATAAATTTCAGATTTATTAACTGATAAATGATTTATATCCCATTCAATTCTACTCAAAAACAATCCTGCATCTTGATCTGTATGATGGTCTGAATGCTTTATATTGCCGCCATAATTAGATATCCAACTAGTTAGTTGACTAACCAATCCAGGACGATCAGGACATACAGTTCTTAGAATGATTGATGGTTTTTCCAAAAGAAATCTAAATTATTTAATCTTTTGATTAATTACTTATAATATATCAATGGAAGGAATAAAGAAGAATTTTAAAAATTCTCATATATTAATTATAGGATCAGGAATTATTGGAAAATTTAGCGCATTAGAGCTATCTAAACAAGGTTTTAAGATAACTATTGTAGATCCACAAAAAAGTAAAAATGGTAGTAGTGCAGCGTTAGGTCTCCTGATGGGTAATATGTATCAAAAAAGTAAAGGCAGAAGTTGGGAACTTAGAAAAAAAAGCAATGAATTATGGCCAAAATGGATAAAATTTCTTCAGAAATACAATAAAACTTTAAACATTGACAAACCATTAATCCAACTAACAACAAAACAAAAAAATTTTGAAAAACTAAGTAAGTTTATTTCTCATCATCCAATGCGTGATTTAAAAGTTTTAGAACGAGATTCCACCATTATTCAAAACATTAATAAAATATTTACAATAGATAATCTAAGTGGAATTATCTCTAATCAAGACGGAAGAATTGATCCTATTTCATTATTAAAAACATTAAATATTTTCCTAAAAGATGAAAAGATTAACTTTATTAATGAAGAAATAGTAAAAATAAAAAAATTGAAAAATCAATGGATTTCTACATGCAACAATAAACTTGAAATTACAAGTGATGTCGTTGTTTTATGCAACTCTCTTGATGCTATTAAATTAATTGACTTAAATTGTCATAACATAAAGTTAAAACCTGTTTTAGGTCAGGCCATGGAGATTACTATCCATGAAAAAGGTATTAATTTACTATCTCTTCCCAAACATTTCAACATCAATGGTAAAAATTTTCTTCGAACAAATAAAAACAAGCTAATTATTGGATCTACCGACGAATATGATATTCGACCAAAAGAAAATACCTTTGAAGAGCTTACAGATTTCCTAGAAAATAAACCGCAGTGGCTGAATAAAAATAATATAACTAATAAATGGTTTGGTATAAGGTCTCGCCCAGAAGGTGAACCATCACCAATATTAAAGAGTTTAGAAAAAGGATTAATTTTATGTACTGGGTTTTATAAAAATGGAATATTACTTGCCCCTGCTTGCTCTAATTGGATATCAACTGAAATTGAAAATCATCTTCTTTAATCTTTTGTCTCTGTAAAATCTGCGTCAATAACATCATCATCACTACCTTTATCATTAGACGATTCATTTGAATCGGGACTACCTGAAGCTGGAGGCTGATTACCTGGCTGTTGATATACAGAGGATCCTATTGCATAAAGTTCTTGTTGAAGTTCTTCTAACAATTTCTTCATGGATTCATAATCTTCTTTTGAAGTTGCTTCTTTTAATGCTTTACTTTTTTCTTCTACCTTAGTTTTAGCGGAAGCATCAACCTTATCACCAAGTTCTCCTAACTGTTTTTCTGTTTGATATACAAGAGTTTCAGCTTGATTCTTTAAATCAATTTTCTCTCTTTTGTCTTTGTCAACAGAAGCGTTTGATTCTGCATCTTTAACCATTTTATCAACCTCGTTATCTGAAAGAGTTGAGGCACCTGTAATGGAAATGGATTGTTCCTTACCGCTTCCTTTATCTTTTGCGGTAACACTTAAAATTCCATTTGCATCGATATCAAATGTCACTTCTATTTGCGGAACACCTCTTGGAGCAGAGGGGATACCATCAAGTCTAAAGGTTCCTAAACTTTTATTATCTGAAGCCATTTCTCTTTCACCCTGCAAAACATGAATCTCAACATTAGTTTGACCATCAACAGCAGTTGAATATGTCTCAGATTTTTTTGTTGGGACTGTTGTATTTCGAGTAATCATTTTTGTCATTACTCCCCCTAATGTCTCTACACCAAGAGATAACGGGGTAACATCTAGCAGCAATATATCTTTAACTTCACCAGCTAAAACTCCTCCTTGAATCGCTGCACCCACAGCTACAACCTCATCTGGATTTACAGTTTGATTAGGATCTTTACCAGTGACTCTCTTAACTAATTCTTGAACAGCAGGCATCCTAGTTGAACCACCAACCATTACTATTTCATCAATCTCTCCTGTAGAAAGCTTGGCATCCTTAAGAGCTTGTTCTACAGGAACTCTACATCTGTCGATTAGTGTAGAAGCAAGCTCTTCAAAATTAGCTCTAGTAAGATTTAAATCAAGATGCTTTGGGCCTTCTGGAGTAGCAGTTATAAAAGGTAAATTAATTTCGCTTTGAGTGGCATTTGAAAGTTCAATTTTTGCCTTTTCAGCCGCTTCTGTAAGACGTTGCAAAGCTTGTTTATCCTGTCTTAAGTCAATACCTTCATTACTTTTAAAAATGCTTGCTAGATGATCAACAATGCATCTATCAAAATCGTCACCTCCTAGATGAGTATCCCCAGAAGTTGATAGAACTTCAAAAACACCATCTCCAACTTCTAAAACTGAAACGTCAAAAGTTCCACCGCCTAGATCAAAAACTAGTATTCTCTCATTACTTTTTTTGTCTAAACCATAAGCTAAAGCAGCCGCTGTAGGCTCATTTATTATCCTTAAAACTTCAAGCCCTGCTATTTTACCTGCATCTTTTGTAGCCTGTCTTTGAGAATCATTAAAATAAGCTGGAACAGTTATAACAGCTTGAGTGATATTTTCTCCTAGATATTTTCCTGCATCTTCAGAAAGTTTTCTTAAAACCTGAGCACTTACTTCTTCAGGAGAAAATTGTTTATCTAAAATTGGGCATTTTAATTTTACATTTGAACCAGCTTTTTCAATACCATAACTAACATCTTTTGATTCCTCATTAACCTCATCAACTCTTCGACCAACGAAACGCTTGGCAGAGTAAAAAGTATTTTCGGGATTCATCACAGCTTGGCGCTTAGCTATCTGTCCAACTAGCTGATCTTGATTCTTTGTGTATGCAACAACAGATGGTGTTGTTCTGAAACCCTCTGCATTTGCTATTACAGTAGGTTTACCCCCTTCCATAACAGCAACACAACTATTTGTTGTCCCTAAATCGATTCCAACAACCTTCCCCATGGGTAGATACTCTATTTAATATTCTCCATAATCGGTCATTGACGACATTATTGTTACTCTGAAACGAGGTGTGGTTCCCGAACAGATCACAATTTTTCTGCAAAATTTCTCTTAAATAATGATTACAAGTAAAACATCATTTCTTGCTTTAATTGGAAACCCAGTAAGTCATTCTTTATCTCCAATTATGCAAAATGCAGCTATTCAATATTTAGGCCTCGATTTAATTTATATGGCTATTCCTTGTGAAAATGAAGACTTAGAAATAGTTATTAATTCTTTAAAAAAAATGAATTGTAAAGGCCTGAACGTTACAATTCCTTTTAAACAAAAAGTATTTGATATTTGTAGTGAAATATCTCCAGTTGCAAAAAAAGTAAAGGCTATTAATACCCTTAAATTGAACGACAATAAAGATTGGATTGGAACAAATACCGATATTGATGGATTTATCTATCCATTAAAAAACCTTAATTTAGCAAAAAAAACTGCATTAATTTTAGGCTCAGGAGGAGCTGCAAGATCAGTAATCCAAGGTCTAATAGAATTAAAATTATCAAAAATTACCATCATTTCACGAAATAACAATTCTTTAGATGGATTAATTTCCAATTTTAAATATGATATTGACATAGAAGGTTTGCTTAATACTAATAACGAAATTGATAATTTAATTCAAGAAACTGATTTAATAATTAATACAACTCCAGTAGGAATGAGCAATACCACAAATTATGATGTAATACCATTTGGTCAAAGTTTTTGGAGTGCTATAAACTCAAAAACAATTGTTTATGACCTAATTTACAATCCTTCCCCTACTCCATTCTTGAAATTTTGCGATAAAAAAGGTTGCATGACTATAGATGGTACAAATATGCTAATTGCTCAAGGAGCACAATCATTATCATTCTGGACAAACGGATTAGAAGTACCTTTTGAGGTTATGCATGATGCATTAAAAAAATATCTTTAATCAAATAAATAAAAACTATTTATAAATAATTTGACCTTGATAATGTATCGTTAGAGATGAACAGACGCTCATTAAGCAAATTCTGAGCCAAAGACCTTGTCTGAAATTATGACTGATCAAATTTATTACGAAACAATGTATATCCTTCGTCCTGATATAGCGGAGGATGAAGTAACTAATCACATAGAAAAATATAATAAACTTCTTGAGGAATTAGGCGGTAAAATACTTGATAGTCAAATGAGAGGCAAAAGAAGATTAGCTTATCAAATAGCCAAACATAGAGAAGGGATTTATGTTCAATTAAGTCATCAAGGTGATGGCCAACATATATTCAAAATTGAAAAAGCGATGCGTTTAGGCGATGATGTTATTAGATATTTGACAGTAAAACAAGAAGGGCCTTTACCAACGCCAAGATCTTCAAGTAAAGGATCTAATCAATCAGAAAAAAAAGAAGTTGAGAATAATGATTCAACTAATAATTCAGAATCTAAACAAGTCGAAACTAAAGATAAAAAAATAGCAACTACTGAATCTCCATCTCCTCAAGTTAAAGATCCTCAATAAACTTGAATCTTCATTATTCATTTTTTGAATTTAATTCTGCCCATATTTTATTAGACATTCCCCACATATAAATAAATCCTTCTGCATTTTTGTGATTAAAAATATCTTCTTTATTATAAGTTGCCAAATCTTCTCTGTAGAGAGAGTTTTTTTCAGAAGAACGACCAATTACTATTGCATTACCCTTGTGTAATCTTATTTTAACTTTACCATTAACAGACGCTTGAGTGGAATCAATAAAACCATCCAATGCTTGCTTAAGAGGACCAAACCAAAATCCTTGATAAACTAATTGACCCCATTTCTTTTCTACTAAATTTTTAAAATCCAATACATCTGGATTTAATGTTAAGCTTTCTAATTCTTTATGGGCTTTTATAAGCAGTAAAAGGCCAGGCGCCTCATAGATTTCTCTACTTTTAATACCAACAACTCTATCTTCGATCATATCTATTCTTCCAAAACCATGTTCTCCTGCTAAGGAATTAACCTTTTGAATAATCTCTACAGGGCTTAAAAATTCATTTCCTATTGCAATAGGAAATCCATTTTGAAATACAATTTCTATATCTTTTGGAGAATTAGGTGCTTCATTAATAGATGAAGTCATAGCAAAAACATCATCATTTGGTTCTTGCATTGGATCTTCCAATAAACCAGCTTCAATACTCCGACCAAGAAGATTTACGTCAATCGAATAAGGTGACTTCTTAGAAACAGGAGCAGGAATTCCAAATTTTTCTCCATACAAAATAGCTTCTTCTCTGCTCATCTTCCATTCTCTAGCGGGTGTAATTATCTGTAAATCAGGTCCTAAAGCATGAATCGCTAAATCAAACCTTACTTGATCATTTCCTTTTCCTGTACAACCGTGGGCTACTGCATCAGCATTTAATTCTCTTGCCAAATTTACAAGATTTTCAGCTATCAAGGGTCTTGCCAAAGCAGTTGATAAAGGGTACTTTTCTCCATAAAGTGCATTAGCTCTAATAGCAGGAAAAGCGTACTTTTCTACAAAATTATTTACTAAATTACCAATTATAGATTTTGTCGCACCAGAGTTTAAGGCTTTTTGTCTAACACTCTCTAAATCATCTCCTTGTCCAAGATCAGCTACAAAAGTTACAACTTCTGATATCCCATATTCATTTTTTAAATATGGAATGCAGACACTAGTATCAACCCCTCCTGAATAGGCAAGAACGACTTTTTTTACCTTCTGCATTAAAATTTACCTCCAATGAAGAAATCTGAAATCTTAATTGCTTTCAGCTTTCAAAATTTTATTAAAAACTAATAGTATTGTAACTACAATTGCTGGACCAAAAACTAGTAATAAGACAAGATAATTATTAATTAATAAAACATCTGGCTTTAAAAAGCCATAGCTTTTAAAAAAAATAGCAATTAAAACTGAAATTGGCCAAATTAACAAATATTTTAAATTTTCTTTACCAAACACAATTTTTCATGAGGATGTTTATGTATTATGGTATATAAGTGCAGATTTTTTTAAATGGATTCTAATAAACTCAAAATTAGATTAAATGAAATTGCTGATGTAAATCCAGCCTTAACTTGCTATCACAGAGACGACCCTGCACCTGTATTACCATTAAGAGAAGAACCTGATTTACTATCTTGGTTAGAAGAAACAGGCAGATTGGTAAATGAAAAAGATGGAGATTCTCAAGAGATAAGCACAATTGAAGAAGAAGAACTTTCAGCTTTAATGGGAGAAAAAGAAGACTATAAAACAGAGGAAGATTCTTCAGATGATGATTGGGAAGAATAAATCACTAACTTTCACATCTTTATTCTTTTTAATTTTAATTTCTTTAATAGTAAATTCCTATATTTTTAATAGCTTACTAATAATTAATATTTTTCTGATATTTAGTGTAATTTCTTTAGGAGTAACAAAATACGGTTTAAAAAAAATAAAACAATTAAATTTAATACAAAATATAAGAAATGAAGGTCCATCACTTCATTTAAAAAAAAACAATACTCCTACGATGGGAGGACTATTTATTATCTTGCCATTTCTATTACTACTTTTAATAGTTAATAGCTTTGATTCTATTGGTATCTATCTATTATTTTTTTGTACTCTAAGTTTTTTTGTTATAGGATTTTTAGATGATTATTTAAGTATTATAAACAAAAAAAATACAGGATTAAAATCTAATGAAAAATTTATATTACAAGCTCTAATTTCTATTTTATTTATCATATTGGCAAGTCAAAATAATTATATTAATCCTTTGATCTCTATATCAAATAATTGGAGTATAGATACTAAAATATTGATTTTTCCTATTTGTTTTTTAACTTTGGTAGGTTTAAGTAATGCAGTAAATTTAACTGACGGCCTAGACGGATTAGCCTCTGGATGTAGTTCAATAGTATTTTTTGGACTTGGTACAGAAATTTTTATTAAAAGTGAAAAGGAATTAATAATTTATGGTCTTATTTCTTATGCAATGTCAGGTTTATGTATAGGTTTTCTGAAATACAACAAATATCCTGCAAAAATATTTATGGGAGATACCGGATCATTAACAATTGGTGCAACATTGGGATCTATTTCGATATTAACTAATAGTTTTTTTACATTATTTATTATCTCAGGAATATTTATTATTGAAGCTCTCTCAGTAGTAATTCAAGTAGGTTTTTTTAAAATTACCAAAAAATTATTTAAGAATGGGAAAAGAGTCTTTCTAATGACACCCATTCATCATCATTTTGAACTAAAGGGTATCAAAGAACAAAAAATAGTTGAAAATTTCTGGAAAATAAACATATTACTCGTTGTTTTAGGTATAGTTTTAAAAATAAATCTTTGAATTATTAAGTATGAGCTTCTTTACTTGGAAAGATGATGGCTTAACAAGTGACTGTGTCAGTCTTGATGCAATGGCTTCTCGATTTGAAGAAACAGCTAAGCTAATAAAAAAATTATCTGAAAAAGGCTTTAAATTAAAAAAAACTCAAAAAAATCAATTAATCATTCATTCTGATCCACAAATTTTTGATCAATGGGGTTTTATAAGTGAAGAACTGCCTTTCAAACAACTTTCTTTAATTCCAGATGATGAAACTATAGTAGATTTTTGATAGTGACTTTTAAAGATTGATAAATAATTTCTGACATGAGTTTTCCAACTAAAATGTCTGTGAACTCCCTCAATTCCATTCCTACTCCATAACTTCCATTGATGACTGTTTGAAATACCTTTTTCAAGAGCAATTTTCAACTGATTAGTATCAGTTACATCAACTAATATGCCATTTTCACATTTTGCATGAATTTCTTTAGGACCTCCATCATCTGTAGCAATAATAGGCAAGCCACATGAAGAGGCTTCGAGCAAAGTTAAGCCAAAAGGTTCTGTTAATGCGGGATTAACAAAAATCCCTCCCCTACTAGCTGCCCATCTATATAAAGAGGGAATATTTGCTGGAGAATGTTTTTTTGGATAAGCTACTTTTCCATATAAATTATATTTATCTATCATTTCAAAAATCTTTTGAAAAACATCTCTTTGTTGAGAATCAAGTTTAAATGTATTGTCTCTACAGCCTAAAACTAAAATCAAATTGGATTTTCTTTTTAATTTTTCTGATCGGCCATAAGCTTCAACTAAGGAAGGGATATTTTTTCTTCTTACTGCTCTAGAAATAGCCAAAATAGGAGGCTTTCTTAAGTCTTTCAAAAAAGGAAGCATCATGTTATCAATTTCAGAGGTCTCAGTTGTTGAATGAATATGATGAAATTTGGTATGGTCAACTCCTGGGGCAATAACATTTGATTTTTCTGGTGAAAAAGAGTGATATTGAGAATATTGATGTACAGATTCTTGTTTAGTACTGGTCACAACAATATCTGCGTATTTTAAAGCTTCTTCTTCTGCATTAATTCTTTTACTTATACAGTAAAGCTTCTCAATTTGATTAATTTTTAAACCAGCCTCAAGTAGTTTTCTCTTTTTCTCTCTTCCTAAAGAATGCCCTGTGAAAATAAAAGGTACTTTCAAAGCTTGGCTTAATCTTACTCCCACATAGCCAGCATCTGCGTAATGAGAATGAATACAACTTGGCTTGTTTTCATCTTTTCCATAATGTTGAATAAGATTTTGAGTTAATTCATCTAAATAAGGCCAAAGTAATTCTTTTCTTAAATACTTGTTGGGTCCGAATTGAAATCTTACAATTTGTGCTCCAGGTTCAATAAATTCTTGCTCTTTTGAATAAGAACTATCAATTTTACTATCGTTAATAAGACGAGTAACTAAATCAACTTGATCAACTTCAGGAGTATTAGCTAAGCTTTTTACCAATTCCATAACATATTGCGTTTGACCACCAGTGTCTGAATCTCTCCCTAATTCAAGACTATTAGAACGTATTAAACCATGCAAATGTAAATGTAAAAATTTCAAACTCATTTGGCACATCTAAAATACAATATAACTAATAAGATGTTTTTAACTTTAAAAATATTAAGAAAGCATTATGATTAATTATTTTAAAAAAGTTATACATAGCAAAAGTGAGGCTATGAAGACTTTTTGATAACTTCATAAAAAGAAAATTTATAGATAATAATGTTAAAAATACGAAGAAATATAACTAGTTAAGGACTTAATTTAAAGCTTCTTTTAAATATTTAGCTGTATAACTTGTTGAATGCTTAGCAACGTCTTCAGGTGTACCCTCTACAATAATCTCTCCACCTTTATCGCCTCCATCAGGCCCAAGATCAATTATCCAGTCTGAACATCTAATAACATCTAAATTATGCTCAATAACAACAACGGAATTCCCTTTATCTACTAAACGTTGAATAACATCCATTAATTTATGAACATCATAAAAACTTAACCCAGTTGTTGGCTCATCAATTAAATACAAAGTTTTTCCAGTAGCTCTTTTAGATAATTCAGTTGCTAATTTTACTCTTTGTGCCTCACCACCAGATAGTGTTGGAGCTGGCTGGCCCAACTTGACGTAACCAAGTCCTACATCAACTAATGTAGATAATCTATCAGCTGCTTGGGGGATAGCAGAAAAAGTTTCTGCAGCCTGCTCAACAGTCATTTCTAAAACATCTGAAATATTAAAACCCTTGTACTTAACTTGAAGAGTTTCTCTGTTAAAACGAGCTCCCTTACACACATCACATTGAACATAAACATCAGGAAGAAAATTCATTTCAATTACATTTACCCCTTGTCCTCGACAAGCTTCACATCTACCTCCTTTTACATTAAAGCTAAATTGCCCAGCTTGATAACCTCTGGCTTTAGCTTCTACAGTAGCAGTAAATAACTGTCTTATTGGATCAAAAGCTCCGGTATAAGTAGCAGGGTTTGATCTAGGTGTTCTACCAATAGGAGATTGATCAATAACAATGACCTTATCTATAGCTTTTATTCCTTTTAACTCTTTAACACCTTTAGGGAAAGGTACTTTTAAACCAAGAGAATGACTAAGCGCAGGGTGTAATAATTCATTAACTAATGTACTTTTTCCACTTCCACTCACTCCTGTTATAGAAACTAATTTCCCTAAAGGAAATTCAACAGATATATCTTTTAAATTGTTTTTAACGCAGTTATTTAAAATCAGACTTTTCTTAACTGCAGATCTTCGCTCTTTAGGTGTAGGAATCGACTTTCTTCCACTAAGATAGGCTCCAGTTAACGACTTCTTTGAGTTTAAAACATCTTCAAATGTACCTTTTGCAATAATTTCTCCTCCATAAACTCCTGCACCTGGTCCAATATCTACTAAGTAATCAGCAGATTTCATAGTATCTTCATCATGTTCAACAACAACAAGAGTGTTTCCCAAATCTCTGAGATTTTTTAATGTTTCTAGCAATCTATCATTATCTCTTTGGTGTAAACCAATACTGGGTTCATCCAATACGTATAAAACACCAGTCAAACCAGCTCCAATTTGAGTTGCTAATCTGATACGTTGGGCTTCACCTCCTGATAGAGTCATTGCAGGTCTATCTAAAGTTAAATAATCTAAACCCACATTAATTAAAAACTTTAAGCGTAGCCGAATTTCTTTTAAAACTAATTCACCTATTTGTTTTTGTTTCTCAGATAAAGAAATATTTTCTTTTATGTTTTTACTTAACCCCATTATTTTCTCAATATGAAGTAAAGTTTCTGAAATACTAATAGAAGTCAAATCAGTAATGTTGTAAGGTCCAAGCTTAACGGCAAGTGCTTCTGGTTTTAATCTTTTACCAGAACATGTTTTACAAGGGACTAATTCTAGATATTTTTCAAGCTTTTGCTTAACTGATTCCCCATTAGTTTCGCTTAATTGCCTTTCTAAAATTGGCAAAATTCCTTCAAAAGGTCTTTCAAAACCACTAGAACTCTTAAAACGACTATCAGCTTGAATTACAATCGGCTTATCAGATCCTGAAAGTAAGACATTTTTTTGTAAATCGCTCAGATCTTTCCATGGGGTTTTTAATTCAAAACCATAAGCTTGACCAACTGAATAAAGTAATGAAAAGTAATAAGTATTGTCTTTTTCACTCCAAGGGGCTATTGCGGCATAAACAGGTAAAGAAGTATCAGGTATTACTCTATCTGCAGTAAATTTTTTTAAATATCCAATACCATGACAATCTGAGCAGGCACCGTAGGGACTGTTAAAAGAAAATAGTCTGGGGGACAACTCTTCAACGATAGATCCGTGAATCGGACATGCATAATTCTCTGAATATAACTTTTCTTTATCTAAATTCGGAGGTAAAGTTTCGCCTTTTTTTGGAACAACTTCTACGATCGAGAGTCCATCTCCTCTTTTAAGACAAGTTTGTAAAGAATCATTCAATCTTTCCTGAATTCCCTCTCTTGCAATTAATCGATCAACTACAACCTCAATATTGTGAGTATGATTTTTGTCTAATTCAATACTATCTGCAAGTTCTCTCACCTCACCATTAATTCTTACTCGAGCAAAACCTTCTGCTGCTAATCCACTAAGTAATTTTGCATGCGTTCCTTTTTTACCTCTAACAACAGGTGCGAGCAATTGATATCTAGTTCCTTCGGGCAACAAGACTATTTGATCTACCATTTCATCAATTGTTTGAGGAGCAATGGGTAAACCACAGTGGTGGCAATGAGGTTCTCCGGCTCGCCCAAATAATAATCTTAAATAATCTTGTATCTCAGTTACAGTTCCAACAGTTGATCGAGGATTATGACTCGTTGATTTTTGATCTATGGATATGGCAGGGGATAAACCCTCGATATTATCTACATCTGGTTTATCAACTTGACCTAAAAATTGTCTTGCATACGCAGAAAGACTTTCTACATATCTTCTTTGACCTTCAGCAAAAATAGTATCAAAAGCCAAAGAACTCTTACCGCTTCCACTCACCCCTGTAAAAACAATAAATTTATTTCTTGGAAGAGTTAAATCTATATTTTTTAAATTATGTTGGCGAGCGCCTCGAATCTTTATTGAATTATCTTCGTCAATACCAATATTTTTATTAACCATGCTTAAATCTTAAAATGATTTAAAGAACACTTATTATAGTGGAAATTTTATAATTTATGCGGCTGCTCTGTCTATAAGTGTCGATGCATAATTATTTGCTTCACTAAAACCACCACCAATTAGTTCAATTAACTCGTTTTGTCTCTCTTTTTTTGTAAGTAATTTGGAAATAGAAGTAAAAGTCATTCCATTAATAACATTTTTCTTTACTTTAAAATGAGTATTTCCAGTTGCTGCTAGAGAGGGCTGATGAGTAATACACAAAACCTGCCTTTCCTGTGCAGTCACTTTTATTAAATCAACTAAAGAGTATAATGATTTTCCACTTAAACCATTATCAATTTCATCTAAGAAAAAAGTGTTGGTTTTTTTAGAAATACTAGATTTTATGGCTAATAAAAATCTTGACATTTCTCCACCAGAAATAACTTTAGATAATGGAGCTAACTTTTGATCAGGATTAGCAGAAAAAAGGAAGTCTATATTTTCATTTCCTTCTGGAGAAGGTGTAACTTTTGAGAAATCAATTAAGAAATCTGCGTTTTCTAAACCTAAATTTTTCAAAATAGAAATTACAGAATCTTGAAGATGATTAGCCGTTTCCCTTCTGTGAGAAGACTGAATCTCAAAAAGAGTATTTAAATTAGCTTGCGATTTATTGATTTGAATATCCAACTTCTTAATCTCTTCATCATATAAATTTGTATCTATGAATGTTTTTAATTCGTTTTTCTTCAAAATCAATTTAGGAAGTTCTAATGAAAAAGTTCGCTCTAAATTTTGCAAATAAAATAATCTTTTTTGAATTTCTTCCAAACTAATATCCTCGTTCTCAAGTTCTTCAGAATATTCTGCTAAAGCAAATATTAAATTTTCTACATCATTTTGAATATTTATTAAATTTTCATTTAAATCCTTAATCTTTAAATCAAATTGAATAACTTTACTTAATTGTTTAATTGATTGAGCAATTAAATGGCTTACTGATGGAGCATCGTTTTTATAGCTATTTAAATTATCAAGTGTTAATTGTATGGAGTGTTTGATATCAAAATTATTTGAAAGTCGCAATTCCTTCGTTTGTAATTCTAAAATTTCATCATCTGAACTTAAATTAGCTTCCTCCAATATTTTATACATCTCTTTAATTGCAAAATTATTTTCTTCTTTCTTCTTAAATGATTGCATCTTATCTTCTCTTCTTTTTCTAAGAATCTGAAATTCCTCCCATGTATTCTTAATTTGAAAATTTATCGTCTTTAATTTTTTAGGACCTAAATCATCAATTATTGATCTTTTGTAATCTTGATTATCATATAAGACGCTATCAGATTGACCAGCAAAATCTATCAACAATAAACCTAGCTGTTCCAATAGCTTTTTACTAATAGAAAAATTATTTATCGTATATTTTGAAAGAATTTTATTATTTTTTATATAAGATTTTCTTTTTACGAATATTGTCCCTGAAATTTTGTAAAAACCATTTCTCGAGAACCAATCAATGAGTAACGAAGAATTTGAAAATTTTGCCTCAATTAAACATTCCTCTTTTCCTGGACGTATTAAGTGCTTTAAAGGTATATTAGATCCACCGAATAAAACATTTAAAGAATCTAAAATCAATGATTTTCCTGATCCTGAATCTCCCGTAAAAATATTCAAACCTTTTTCGAAATTAATTTCTATAATCTCTATTAAGGCAATATTTTTTAAAGTTAATTGTATTAACATGATAATTCTCTTATACAAAAAAATTAACTTCTTTTTGAAGAAAATAAAAGGGTTTAAATAAATAAAGTTATGAATGAAGATTATACAGATTTTATAGAGGCCTCAGGATTACTAAAATATGATCCTGAAATAATCTCGAGAATTTATCAAAAGAATCCCAGTAGATTATTCAAAAGACTCTGGCAAACCCTAATCCCCATATTTATATATATTATTTCAGTTGGATGGGATAAGTTAACGGGACAATTAAAGAAAGAATCAAAAGCAAGGTTTAGGGCAAAACAACTAACGAATTTATTAGTAGAATTAGGCCCTGCATTCGTTAAAGCAGGTCAAGCGTTATCAACCAGACCAGACATTATTCCTGTCGTTCTTCTTGAAGAGCTGTCTGAACTTCAAGATCAATTACCAGGATTTGATGGAAATAAGGCAATGGAACTAATAGAAGAAGATTTAAACAAAAAAATTGATGAGATTTTTTTAACCATCGATAAAGAACCTATTTCTGCAGCCTCTTTAGGACAAGTTCATAAAGCTGTCCTTAAAAATAAAGAAATTGTAGCTATAAAAGTACAAAGACCAGGTTTAAGAGAACAAATCACACTTGATTTATACATAGTTAGAAATATAGCTAACTGGTTAAAAAACAATATTGGACTTATAAGAAGTGATCTTGTTGCTTTAATTGATGAATTAGGAAAGAGAGTTTTTGAAGAAATGGATTATTTAAATGAAGCTAAAAATGCTGAAAAATTTAAAGAATTGCATCTTCATAACTCGAAAATTGCTGTGCCAAAAATTTATAAAGAAACTACTTCACGAAGAGTGTTAACTATGGAATGGATAGATGGAACAAAGCTAACTAATATTGAGGGCGTTAAAAAATTAGGTATTGATCCTGATGAAATGATTGAAATTGGAGTGCAATGTAGTTTAGAACAATTATTAGAGCATGGTTTTTTTCATGCTGACCCACATCCGGGTAATTTATTAGCTTTGGAAGATGGAAGATTATGTTATTTAGATTTCGGAATGATGAGTGAAGTTACTAGAAGCTCAAGATCAGGTTTAATTCAAGCAGTAGTTCATCTTGTAAATAAAAATTTTGATAAATTATCTCAAGATTTTGTTAAGTTAGGTTTTCTTTCAGAAAAAGTTAATCTTGAACCTATTGTTCCAGCTTTTCAAGATGTATTTATAAATGCAGTAGAACTTGGTGTATCAAAGATGGATTTCAAAAGTGTAACTGACGATATGTCAGGAGTTATGTATAAATTTCCCTTTCAATTACCTCCATATTACGCTCTTATAATTAGATCTTTACTGACTTTAGAAGGAATTGCTTTAAGTGTAGATCCTGACTTTAAAATACTTGGTGCAGCTTATCCTTATTTTGCAAGAAGATTAATGGAAGACCCTGATCCTCAATTAAGAGAAAGTTTAAAAGAAATGCTTTTTGATAACAAACAATTTAAATGGGACAGATTAGAAGATTTACTTTCTAATGCTGCAAAACAGACTAATCTCGATTTAGAAAGACTTCTAGATGAAGTTATAAATCTTCTATTTTCTCCAAAAGGTGGATTCCTAAGAGATGAAATTATTAATGGTTTAACTAATCAAATAGATTTGATAGGTTTTAAGTTATTAAAAAGCGTTAATAATTACCTTCCAAAATCAATAAAATTAAATATTGCCAAAGGCAACAATAATATAAATGATTTAATCTTGTCTATTGAACCGTTCAAGAACTTCTTGGAAATCATACAAAAAATACCGGGTTATTCTATTGATATCTTTTTCAAACGGGTGCCTAGACTTATAAACGAGCCCTATACAAAAGAAATGGGTTTTAAAATAGCAAAAAAAGTTACAGAAAAAAGCGTAGTCAGGCTTGTAAAAATTGCTGCTGGTACAACAATATAAATGAAATTTTCAAAAAAATTAGTTCTTAAAATTTTTTTAATATTATTTACTAATCAATTTTTTTTTAATGCTCCTAAATCTCAATCTGCAGAAAAAATCAAAATTATATACAGTGTGTTTTCAAGAACAGTAACTGTCGATTCTTTAAAAACTTTCGCTGAAAGCGGTAATTCATCAAAATCATTAAGAAAGATTTTAAATGCAACAGGTTCTTCAGATAATGAAATTCGATCAGTAATAAATAACAATTTTGAAATACCTATAACTATTGCAAGTAAATTAGTATATTCCGAAATAGGTAATGTAATTTTAAATAGAATTTCGTCTATACTTCACACTCCTAATACAAATGATGAAAGAACAGGTATGTTAGCCCTGAGATCAACTGTTATAAAAGGTTTATATACTGGAAACGGAAAAATAAATCTTGTGAGTTTTTTTGAAAGTTATCCAACTAAAACTGTTATTTTAAACGTAAACGCTTTAAGTAAAGTTATGAATAAAGTACAATCAATATCAGAATTATTAGAATTCTTCACTAGCAAGCCTTTAGAAAAAATCAAAAACTATTAAGTAATTATGTCTATATTAAATAAAATTAAAAACAAATTTTCTCTTAATTACAGAAAAAAAAGATGGCCAGGATTAATCAATGCCTATAAGCAATATCTGCCAGTTTCCTCTAAGACTCCCATAGTATCTTTAAACGAAGGAAATACTCCTCTTATTTTCAGTACATCAATTAGTAATTTAATTGGAAACGATACGGAAGTTTATTTAAAATATGATGGTCTTAACCCTACTGGCTCTTTCAAAGACAGAGGAATGACAATGGCAATAAGTAAAGCAAAAGAAGAAGGGCGTGAAGCAGTAATATGCGCTAGTACAGGAAATACATCTGCAGCTGCGGCTGCTTATGCTTCAAGAGGTGGTTTGAAATCTTATGTATTAATTCCAGATGGATATGTAGCTCAAGGAAAACTTGCGCAAGCTTTAATGTATGGTGCAGAAATCATATCTATACAAGGCAATTTTGATAAGGCTTTGGAAATTGTCAGAAAATTATCTTCCGAATATCCAATAAATCTTGTAAATTCTGTTAATCCTTACCGAATACAAGGTCAAAAAACAGCCGCCTTTGAGATAATAGATGACTTAGGTATCGCTCCTGATTGGTTATGTATACCTATGGGAAATGCCGGAAACATAACAGCTTATTGGTTAGGCTTTAAAGAATATGCAAAAAATAAAAAAAATTTAAAATTACCAATCATGATGGGGTTTCAATCTGAAGGATCTTCACCTTTAGTGAAAAATATTATAGTTCAAAATCCTGAAACGATTGCGACAGCAATTCGAATAGGAAATCCCGTAAATAGAGAAAAAGCAAAAATAGTTAGAAAAGAAAGTAAAGGAAATTTTCAATCCGTAACTGACGAAGAAATTATTGAAGCGTATAAATTGCTTGCAAAAGAAGGTATTTTTTGTGAACCAGCAAGCGCGGCTTCAGTAGCAGGACTTATTAAAAATAAAAACAGGATCAAAAAAGAATCAAAAATAGTGTGTGTTTTAACAGGTAATGGATTAAAAGATCCAGATTGTGCGATTAAAAATAATGATGCTATTTTCTTAAAAAATATTGAACCTTCGTTAAAAAACATAACAAAAATCTTGGGTTACTAACTAGACCAAAATTAAAAGTGGCTGTGGAAATAATTCAAAACCTTTAAAAAACTGTTGAATAAATCTATAAATTAAAAAAAGAATGTTGAAAATTTAAGAAAAAGATTTTATTAATAAAAATTTATCAACATTAGTAATTCTTTTTCCACTATCGTAATCTTGTTAATTATCAATCAGAACGATCAATCTTAACTGTTTTCCACAGTTTCCACAGATACTACTACAACTATATATATTCATAATTAGAAAATATACTTTAGAAGAATTGAAAATTTAAAAGAAAAATATTTAATTGCAATAATCTAGAAAATAGACGTAATATATAAATAAAGTTATGAATTCAGATGGAGATTATTTGTAATCAAAATGAATTTAATTATGCTATTCAGTTAGTAAGTAAGGCAGTTGCTTCAAGACCTACACATCCAATTCTTGCAAATTTACTTCTCACAGCTGATGAAGGAACTAATAAAATTAGTTTGACTGGATTTGATTTGAATTTAGGAATACAAACTTCATTTGATGCGAATGTAAAAAAAAGTGGAGCAATTACCGTTCCATCAAAACTTTTATCCGAAATAGTTAATAAATTACCAAGCGAAACTCCTGTCTCTCTTAATGTTGATGAGAGTTCTGATAATATCTTAATTAAAAGTGACAGAGGTTCTTTTAATATTAAAGGTATCCCGTCAGACGATTATCCTAGTCTACCGTTCGTGGAAAGTGGTACATCTTTAAATATTGACCCAAGTTCTTTCTTGAAAGCTTTAAAATTAACCATATTCGCTAGTAGTAGTGACGATTCTAAGCAATTACTTACTGGCGTAAATTTTACATTTAATTTAAAATATTTAAAGTCAGCTGCAACGGATGGGCATAGATTGGCTGTTGTTTTGGTTGATAATAAAGAAAATTTTAATGAAAAAGAAGATATTGTTAATAATGAAGAAAATTTATCAGTTACTATTCCAACAAGATCTTTAAGGGAAATTGAAAAGCTTGTTAGCCTTAGAAGTACTGAAAATTCAATTAAACTTTTCTATGACAAAGGCCAAGTTGTATTTATTTCTTCCAATCAAATAATTACTACTAGAACTCTTGAAGGTTCTTACCCAAATTATTCTCAATTAATACCTGATAACTTTAATAAACTGTTTACATTTAATACAAAAAAAATAATCGAATCACTTGAAAGAATAGCAGTTTTAGCAGATCAACAAAGCAGTGTTGTGAAGATCAAATTAGAGGAAAAAAATTTAGCATTAGTAAGTGCGGATGCTCAAGATATTGGAAATGCGAGTGAATTAGTTCCTGCATCTTTTGATTTTGATCAATTTGATATAGCTTTCAATGTGAGATATTTATTAGAAGGTTTAAAAGTTATCTCAAGTGAAAATGTAATTTTTAAATGTAATCTTCCTACCACCCCAGCTGTTCTAGTTCCTGATAATAATATTAATTCTTTTACATATCTAGTTATGCCTGTTCAAGTTCGTTCTTAAGTTGAAATTACCAAAAGAATTCTTATTAAGTGAATTATTAAGTCATAATGTTAAAGGTAATGCAACTTTAAACTTTGGTAACGGTGAAAATGTTTGGATGCATCCACCTGTTCACAGGATTTTAGGTTGGTATTCCCGTCCATCAAATTTTGATCTAAAACGAAATGTATGGAAGTTAAATCAAATAAGTCAAATAATAGATAATGATATTTTTGTAAAAGGAAATCCTGCGATTTCAGATCTTGCTACTTTGAATAGATTTCCTAATTTGATAGAAGCTAGTTTAGTTAATTCAGAAGGTTCAAAAATAGGAGTGATAGCTGATTTCTTATTCGAAATGAAAACAGGTAATATAAAGTTTTATCTAATTTCTCGCTCTAACCCAAGGATTCCAGGGTCAAGTAGATGGAAATTAAAGATAGAAAATATTGTCGATCAGCAACCTGGTTTAGTTTTTTGTTCTTGCGATTCTTTAGAGGATTTCCCTTTAGTAAAATCAAGTATTAAATATCAATTTTTAAAAAAAGGAAAGAAAATAATTGACCGTTTTGACGATATGAAAAACATTGCAACAAATAAATTAGAAGATTGGCTTGAAGAAGATGAAGATATAAACCAAAAATCAGAATTTAATCGTAATAGTTTTTATAATGATGAGGAAGTAGCAAGATCTTTCAGAAATAAAAGAGAAGATGACCCTTGGATTTGACTAATGATAAATTCTTTAAATGACGATATTTACGATGTTAATGAATCACTTAAAGTTGAAAACTTAACTCGTGATGATTATGAAGAGATATGTAAGAGATTAGGAAGAAAACCTAATAGAACTGAATTGGGAATGTTTGGAGTAATGTGGTCTGAACATTGTTGTTATAGAAATTCAAAACCATTATTAGCTAATTTTCCTATTACAGGAAAAAACGTATTGGTCGGTCCAGGAGAGAATGCAGGCGTTATTGATGTCGGAAATAATCAGAAACTTGTTTTCAAAATAGAAAGTCACAATCATCCCTCTGCAATTGAACCTTTTCAAGGAGCTGCAACAGGAGTTGGTGGTATATTAAGAGATATTTTTACGATGGGTGCAAGACCCATAGCAGTCTTAAATTCTTTAAGATTTGGTAATCTTGATAAATCATCAAATATTTCTCTACTTCGCGGGGTAGTTTCGGGGATCTCCCATTATGGTAATTGTGTAGGCGTTCCTACCGTAGGTGGAGAAATAGATTTTGATAATAGTTATTCTGGAAATCCTTTAGTTAATGTTATGGCTTTAGGTTTATTAGAAACTGATGAGATTGTTTGTTCAGGCGCAAAAGAAGTAGGTTCTCCTGTTTTATATGTAGGAAATACTACAGGAAAGGATGGAGTAGGAGGCGCTAGTTTTGCTAGTTCTGAATTAACCGCTAACTCTTTAGATAATAGACCAGCAGTACAAGTTGGAGATCCATTTATAGAAAAAAGTCTAATTGAAGCCTGTCTAGATGCTTTTAAAACAGGAGATGTACTCGCTGCTCAAGATATGGGTGCTGCGGGATTAACATGTAGTAGTGCTGAAATGGCTGCAAATGGTGGTTTAGGAATTTCGATTAACTTGGATTTAGTTCCGGCAAGAGAGAATGACATGTCTGCTTACCAATACTTGTTATCTGAATCCCAAGAGAGAATGTTGATGGTTGTTAAAGAAGATAAATTAAACATACTTATTAATCAATTTAAAAAGTGGGGACTTTTTGCAAATGTCATAGGTCAAGTAATATCTAAAAGAGAGGTTATCATTTCTCAAAAAAATCAAATAGTTGCTCAAATCCCTACTTCTGCTTTATCTGACGAAACTCCAATTAATATTCATAGTGTTATTAAAGAGCCTCCTAACTATTTACTAAAGAAATGGGAATGGTCAGAAGATCAATTACCAAGTATCAGCGATAATAAAATTCTTTCTTTACAAGATGACAAAAAGTATTCTTTTTCTGAAATTATTTTAAAACTTTTAGCTAACCCTTCAATTGCTTCTAAAAGTTGGGTGTATCGACAATACGATTCTCAAGTACAATCAAATACTGTATTTAAGCCAGGAGAAGCAGATGCAGCTTTAATAAGACTACGAGGACAAGACGAGAAAAATAAAAGTAATATATTTTCTGGAGTTGCAGCTTCCGTAGATTGCAATAGTAGATGGGTTTTATTAGATCCTTATAGAGGAAGTATTGCAGCAGTTGCAGAGTCTGCAAGAAATGTCAGTTGTGTTGGCGCTGAGCCAATAGCGATAACAAATAATTTAAATTTTTCATCACCTGATACTGAAATAGGATATTGGCAACTTTCATCAGCATGTGATGGGATTACTAAGGCTTGTATTGAATTAGAAACTCCCGTAACAGGAGGAAACGTTTCTCTATATAACGAATCAAAAAATCAAAATAATCAATTAACTCCCATCAATCCTACTCCTGTTATTGGTATGGTAGGAACAATTAAAAATGTAAATAAAGCTATTAGTTCAGGATGGAAGAATATAAATGATCAAATTTGGATAATTGGTTCGAATTCCTCTGAATCATCAATTGGAGCAAGCTCTTATTTAGAGTATTTTCATGGCTTAGTTACAGGAAGACCTCCTGAAATTAATTTAAAAGATGAAAAATATTGTCAAAGCTTTTTAAGAGATGCAATTTCAAAAAATTATATTGCTTCCTCTCATGATGTTAGTGATGGAGGCTTAGCTGTTGCTTTATCAGAATGTTGTATTTTGTCTTCTAAGGGCGCAAGTATACATTTAGAAGGAAATAAAACACGTAAAGATAGTATATTGTTCAGTGAGGGAGGGTCAAGAATAATCTTTTCACTTCATAAAAAAGAAGAATTAAACTTTTTGAAACTTATTAAAATTAATAGAAAAATGTTTGGTGAAAACGTATATGTACAAAGAATTGGATTTGTTTCTGAACAAAATCTTGATATAGCTTTCCAAGATAAAACTATTTGCAATTTAAAGGTTGATGAATTAACAGAAAAATTTAATAATAGTATTTCTAGTTACTTTTAATAATGAACATAAATATGGAAATCTCCAAAATTTACGTAAATTAAATTATGTGCGGAATTGTTGGCATCGTTTCTTCTGATGATGTAAATCAACAAATATATGACAGTCTTTTGCTACTTCAGCATAGAGGTCAAGATTCTACTGGAATAGCTACAATGGAAAATACTGTTTTTCATATACATAAAGCTAAAGGACAAGTAAGTACTGCTTATAGAACAAGAGATATGAGGAATTTAATAGGAAAAATTGGCTTAGGGCACGTTAGATACGCAACAAAAGGTTCAGCAGAAAGTGTTGAGGAAGCACAACCTTTTTACGTTAATGCTCCTTATGGAATTGTTTTAATTCATAATGGAAACCTTACTAATACCAGAGATTTAGAAAAACAATTATTTAATGTAGATAAACGCCATACAAATTCTTCAAGTGATACTGAAATGTTGTTAAATATACTTGCAACTGAGTTACAAGAACAGATTCATAATCAAGATTTAGAGCCAGAAATCATTTTTAATGCAGTTGAAACCTTACATAAAAGAATTCAAGGTTCATATGCTTCAATTGCTTTAATTTCAGGACATGGCTTATTAGCTTTTAGAGATCCTTTTGGTATAAGACCTTTAGTTATTGGAAAAAGAATATCTCTAACTACTCAAAAAGAAGAGTGGATGGTAGCCAGTGAGTCTCTAGTTTTAGAAAATAATGATTATCAAGTTGTTAGAGATGTCGAACCTGGTGAGGCAATTTTTATAACTAATAATGGTGAATTTTTTTCAAAACAATGTTCAGAAAACTCAAGGCTATGTCCTTGTGCATTTGAATATGTCTATTTAGCTAGGCCTGACTCAGTTATGAATGGAATATCAGTCTATAAAGCCCGTTTAAAAATGGGTGATTATTTAGCTGAAACAATTAAGCAAACAATAAATTCCGGGGATGTCGATGTTGTTATGCCTATTCCTGATTCTTCGCGTCCTGCGGCAATGCAAGTTGCTAGGCAGTTGGGTATAGAGTATAGAGAAGGTTTTTTTAAAAATAGATACGTAGGTAGAACTTTTATAATGCCTGGTCATCAAAAACGTAAACAGTCTGTAAGGCAAAAATTGAATGCCATGAGTACAGAATTCAAAAACAAAAATGTACTAATTGTTGATGACTCTATTGTAAGAGGAACAACATCAAAACAAATAGTACAAATGGCAAAAGATGCTGGAGCAAATAAAGTTTTTTTTACCTCAGCAGCACCACCAGTTAGATATCCTCATGTTTACGGAATTAATATGCCTAATAGGGAGGAATTAATAGCTCATGATAGAACAATTATTGAAGTAGCCAAAAAGCTTGAAATAGATCATCTTGTTTATCAAAGTGTTGACAATCTGAAAAAATCTATAATTAGTGATTCTTCTATTAAAGAATTAGAAATGAGTTGTTTTACTGGTTCTTATGTTACTGGAACGGTAAATCAAGAGTATTTACAATGGGTTGAAAATGAATATAATTCTTAATTTATATAATTTTCTAGTCTTGAACAATTCTCAAGATATTCATCTTTTTCAAAATTCAAAAAATCTACTGTTAAATTATTTTTGCCAGAGTTAATTGCTAATTTGTTTAAGTTTAATCTTGCAGATTTATTTTTATTTGTCTCAATATCAATATATTGGCTGTTGGTAAGAACTTTTATAAAACGGTCATTTTTAAGGTGAATTTTCTCATTTACATAACCTAATTTAGAATTATAAGAATCATAAATTTCATCAATTTTTAATTTAAAAAATTTCCCTTTTTTAGAAACTAAATAAAGAATATCTTTATCTTTGCTTTTGCAACAAGAAACTATTTGTTCTGTAGGCAAAAGATTAACTAATAACATTCCTAACGATTGTTTTGTACTTGGGTTTAAATATTTATTAGATAAATCAAATTTAAAAAGCCTGCCAATAGAAGTTAATATTATTAATTTTTGTTCTTTGCTATAAATAAATGAATCAATAATATTTGTAGAATTTTTTAATTTAGCAATTGAAAATATCCTAGTACTTTTTTTCATATCTTCATCATATAAAACCTTTTTAAATCTTCCATCTGAACTCAAAATGCATAAATAATTTTTTAAATTACTATCTAGATGATGAAAATTTATTATTTTTAGTGGATCTATATTGCCTAAAACTTTTCTATCCAGTTTGTAGTCAGTATTAATATTTAATTTCCAATTAATCTGAAGAATTTTTCCTGAAGATGTAATTCCAATAATTTTTAAACTTTTATATATTTTGCATATAAACTTTTGGACATTTTTATTATCTATAAATTTATTGTCATGATCCAATAATTTTTTATAGTTACCAGAAATTATTTTTTTGAAATAAAATCTACTATCTATTGATATTTTTGTCTCTTTGTTTATAAGATCATCTAATATCTGATTATTAATAGTATCTATTTCTTCCTCTTGATTAACATCTTTTAAGATTTTTGTTTTTCTTCTTATATTAAATTTTTTCTTTAAATGCTTTAATTCTTCAATCAAAGTTTCAAGCAATAATCTTCTGTTATTTAAAAGATTACTAAGATATTTTTTCTTCTCAAGTAATTCTTTCATATCAATTTCTATTTGCTTTTTTTCTAAATTTGTTAATTTTTTCAGAGGCATACCCAAAACCGCATCTGCTTGTTTATTACTTAGTTTAAGTTTGGGCATTAATATTGATTTAGCTTCAGTTGCATTTTCCGAGTTTTGAATGATCTCAATAATATTTTTTATATTTTTAGTTGCTATTGAAAAACCTTCTAATATTGCAAGTTTTTCTGATGTTATTTTTAAAAAGTAATTTGTTCTTTTTTTAATTGTTTCTTCCCTAAATTCTAGAAAATAATTTAGATACTTTCTTAATGTAAGTTGAATAGGTTTACCTTTAACTAAAGCTAAAAATATTGCGCCAAAATTAGATTGTAACGCCGTCTTTTTGAATAAATTTGATATTACAATTTCAGAATTCGAATCTTTTTTTAATTCGATTACTATCCTCATCCCGTCTCTGTCACTTTCATCTCTAATATCAGATATACCATCAATTTTTCCTTGGTTTACTAATTCTGCAAGCTTTTCAATCCATCCGGCTTTACTTATTTGATAAGGAAGTTCCGAAATGATAAGTGCGTTTCTTTTATGCTTTCCTTTCCCTAAATTAATTTCTACATTCTTGATTACACCTCTTACTGTTATAGATCCTCTTCCGCGCTGGTAAACTTCTTTCATAGCATCATTGCAAATTAACTCTCCTCCAGTTGGAAAATCAGGTCCTAATATAATTTTTGACAATTTTAAGTCGTTTATTTCTTTATCATTTATTAGAGCAATTAAAGCATCAACTATTTCACCTAAATTATGTGGAGGAATATTGGTTGCCATACCAACAGCGATTCCTGATGAACCATTTAATAGCAAAAAGGGTAATTGTGCGGGCAATATATCTGGCTCTTGTTGCGAACCGTCAAAATTATTTGAGTAACTTACTGTTTCAGATCCAATCTCTTGTAGAAAACATTCATGTGCTATTGGAGCTAGTCGTGTTTCGGTATATCTCATTGCAGCTGGCGGATCATTATCAACAGATCCAAAATTTCCATGACCATCAAGAGTTGGATATTTTGTAGAAAAATCCTGAACTAATCTAACCAGTGCTTCATAGACTGCTTGATCTCCATGAGGATGATATTTACCTAGCACATCGCCAACAACCCTGGCACATTTTCTGAATGGTCTATCTGGAGTAAGTCCTAGTTCATGCATTGCGAAAAGAATTCTTCTTTGGACTGGTTTCAGGCCATCTCTAGCATCAGGTAAAGCACGACCAACTATCACGCTCATTGCGTATTCCAAATAGGAACGTTGCATTTCTTCTTGCAACGATATAGAAGTGAATTTTTCCTTAGTCATTTAATAGGAAATTTACAGCAAGCTTTCATAAACTAAATTAAGATTAATAGGTAAATAAATATTTACCAGTATTAATAATTGGAAAATTATTTAATTTTTGTTTTTGCAATTAAAATTTCTTTTTTAAGTTGAGGATTTTCAAAAAGTTTTTCAGTAGAAATCTGTAGTTTTTCACCCCAAAGCTGTTCTTTTCTATAATCAAAGTCAACGTAATTTGGTTCCTTATTTAAAGCTTTTTTTGCGAAAAATATTGCTTTATTAATATCCTTATTTTTTAAACATGAAGCAAGTGCTAATAGTGGCTCTGCGTTTTCTTCTATATAAATAGCTTTTTTAAAAGAGATAATTGAAAGATCAATTTTATTTAATTCAAAATAAGCTAAGCCTTTGTTGTTAATTGCCTGCCAATAGTCTTTATTAATTTTTATTGCTTTATCAAATTCTTCTATGGATTTTTCATAATTTTTTTCCATTAAGTATATGTTTCCTAATTGAAAAATTGCTTTAAAATTTTCAGGGAGGATTTTAATTCCCGATAGTAAAGAATTTTTTGCTTTTTTTATTTTGGATTGTTTAAGATATATGGTGCTTTTTGCAAAATATATTTCACCCATTTTTGGGTTTATTTTCTGAGCATTCTTTAGTGATACCAATGCATCATCATATAATTTATTAGCTATTTGTGTTTCAGCAAGAATAGTCCATAATGTTTCATTTGTATTGTTAATCTTTATAGCTAATTTTGCTAAATTAAGACTATCCTTGATTTGTCCAAAATATAGAAGTTGATAAGCTTGTTTTCCAATCGATAAACTTTCTTTTTGTAAGCTTTTTGTTTCTGGGAAATAATAATATGGTATTACAGCTTTTAAACTTTCAGAAATAAAAATATGGCTACTAATTATTGAAAAAAATATTATTTTTAAAATAGACTTTTTCATATTCTTATTTATTTTTTAACATTGCTTTTATATTCCTTTTCCACATCCATGGTTTTATTCTTTTTAATGTAGATCCTTGGAGATTTTTCTTCCATTTTTCATCATCCCAACTTAATGATTCGATATTAAGATTTTTAACCCATGATTTTGGATAAGCTTCAATACTTTTATTGAAAGGGACTTTTTTATTCCAAGGACATACATCTTGGCAAATATCACAACCAGCAATCCACCCATTCAAATTTTGTGCTACATCTTTGGGTAAAACTTGATTTCTATTTTCTATAGTATGGTAAGCAATGCATAGTTCAGAATCAATAACAAAAGGTTCTGTTATTGCATTTGTTGGACATTTTTCAATGCATTTTTCACATGCCCCACAAAGAGATTTGGATGAATTGTCAGGCGTAAAATCTTCTGAAAGAATCAAAAAACCCAAGGTTAGCCATGATCCAAATTCTTTATTAATAAGATTACTATTTTTGCCTATCCAACCCAGGCCTGCTTCTTCTGCCCAGGCTTTTTCCAGAAGAGGAGATGTATCAACGCAAATTTTCCACTTGCAATTAGGAACTTCAGTATTAATCCATTTACCTATTTTTTTTAACTTCTTATTAATAACTTTGTGATAATCTTCTCCTTGCGCAAATTTTCCAATTTTGAATTGCGCTTTTTCTTTGTGTTCTTCAGTTAAATAATTAAAGCCAACAGTCAAAACACTTTTTGCTCCACTTAACAGAAATTCTATACTTTTTCTTCTTTCGGCTTCCATCCATTTCATTTCAGAATGATAATTATTTGCCAACCATCTTTCTAGGGCTTTAGTTCTTAGTTTTAGGCGAGAACTTCCAGGTATTGATGCTATTCCGGAAACAGCAAAACCTTCTAATATTGCTCTTTTTTTTAGCTCATCACTGAATTCTTTTCTATTTTGAAACGTATTTTTCATACTTTTATTATGAATTAGATTTAAATAAATGTTGTTATTAAACTAAGAAACTAATAAATAATTTAAATTTATTAAAAATAAATATATCCCTATCAAGTAAAACTAGCTAAATTGTTAGTAAAATGAATAAAATTAGGAACTTTAATTTTGGTTGAATCTACTCAAAGTCAAGATTCGAACCTAGGAACTAGGCTCCAACAAGATTTAAAAAATGATTTGATAGCAGGGTTGTTAGTTGTTATTCCATTGGCAACTACTATTTGGCTTTCTTCTATTGTTAGCAAATTTGTTCTTACATTAGTTACATCAGTCCCTAAACAACTAAATCCATTCATTACATTAAATCCTCTATTACAAGATTTAATTAACTTAACCTTAGGTTTAACAGTACCTTTATTGGCAATTTTGCTTATTGGTTTGATGGCGAGAAATTTTGTTGGAAGGTGGTTGTTAGAATTTGGAGAAGGTACTCTATCAAAGATTCCAGTTGCAGGAGCAGTTTACAAAACTCTTAAACAACTTCTTGAAACTTTTTTAAGTAATAAGTCCAATAGATTTAGAAGAGTTGTTTTAGTAGAGTATCCACGAGAGGGTTTATTTAGCGTTGGTTTTGTAACTGGGGATGTTGGCTCATCACTTCAATCAGAATTTGAGGAGAAGTTATTAAGTGTTTTTATACCTACTGCTCCTAACCCAACGACGGGTTGGTATACATTAGTTCCTGAATCTTCTGTTAAAGATCTAGCTATTTCAGTAGAAGATGCATTTAGAACTATCATTTCAGTTGGTATTGTTAATCCTGATGAAAAAGATAACTCTTCAAATCCAACTTTTTCAAAATTGTTTTCCCAACTAAGAGCCTCTACAAATACTTCATCCACCTAATTGATGCATAACAGATCGCTATCACGAGAATTGTCTTTAATTTCATTAGGTCTTATTAAAGATAAAGGAGATTTAGAATTAAATAAAAGTCAAATTGATGAAATTTTTGAATCTGCTTTGGATTCTTTAATAAATCACTGTAGAGATGAGTTAGATGACTGTGAAGCAGATTTAGAAAATGTATCTCAACACATTTTAGATAGTGAATTAAAGGAAGGTAGTAATTCTTCTTTTGCAAATGTTCGAGACGAACTTAAAAAAGCTTTTTATAAAATTGAATCAGTCATGAACTCACTATCAGTCACTTTAGATTTTCCAAAATTGATTGTTTCAAGTAATCAAAATGACATGAGAGAAGATGTAAATCATAGAATTTTAAGCATAATTAATAATTTAAAATCTATAGATTCTGAAATTGACGAAGTAATGGATGGATGGAGATTAAAAAGGTTACCTAGGGTTGATCGTGATATATTACGTTTAGCCTATGTTGATATTCATTTTTTAGACACGCCTGTTGCAGTTGCGTGTGATGAAGCTGTCAATTTAGCAAACAAATATTGTGATATACAAGGTAGAAAAATGATAAATGGGGTTTTAAGGAGATTGCAAAGAGTTAAGGTGAAGTAATTATTTGATATAAATCAATAATTTTTTATAATTTAATTAAATACGATTTAAAAATATTTATGACTGATAATAAATCTGATAGTTCTATTGAATGGGCTTCGCAAGCTTATGCTTTATTAAAACAAAAACAAGAATTAAAAAAACAAGAAGTTCAACAAAAAGTAGAGCAACAAAAAGTAGAGCAACAAAAAGTAGAGCAACAAAAATTAGAGCAACAAAAATTAGAGCAATTAACGGCAGAAGTTAATAAATCAGATTTTTCTAATTTGCAAAAAGATACTGAAGTTAAATTAGGAGAATTTGATGATGATTTCACTTGGTCAGCAATGGTGTTGGCTGCTCAGGGTAAAAAAGTAAATGAAATATCTATTGATGAAATAGATTGGTTGAGTAAATTACGAAGAGGATTAGAAGAAACAAGAAAAGGTTTTGTATCAGAATTATTAGATAAATTAGGAGATGATCCACTTACACCAGAATCTTTAGATGATTTAGAAACGCTATTAATAAGAGCTGACGTTGGTATAGATTCAACAGATAAAGTAATTAATTCACTTAGGAAAAAATTAAATGAAGAAGTTGTTGGAGGAGAAGAAGGAATAAAATTTTTAAAAGATGAATTACGAGCAATTATTGAAAAACCAATAAAAAATTCCGGAACAAATATTCTTATTCCACAGAAGGGTAAGTTGAACGTTTGGTTAATAGTTGGAGTAAATGGAGTTGGCAAAACTACAACTTTGGGGAAACTTGCTTATTTGTCATCAAAAAGTAATTATAAAACTTTAATAGCAGCAGCAGATACTTTTAGAGCAGCAGCCGTAGAACAATTACAGGTATGGGGTGATAGAAGCAATGTTGATGTTATTTCGAATCAATCAAAGAATGCAGATCCAGCAGCAGTAGTTTTTGATGCTATTAATGCAGCAAATAAACGTAAAAGTGACCTTTTACTCGTAGACACTGCAGGAAGGCTGCAAAATAAAAATAATCTTATGGATGAATTATCAAAAATAAAAAAAATTATTGATAAAAAAGTTCCCGATGCGAGTATTGAATCTTTATTAGTTTTAGATGCCAGTCAAGGACAAAATGGATTAAAGCAAGCAAAAAGCTTTGCAAAATCTGCAAATTTAAGTGGTGCAATTATTACTAAATTAGATGGTACTTCAAGAGGTGGGGTTTCTCTTGCTGTTTCTGCAGAAGTCAATTTGCCTATCAGATTTATCGGCGCAGGAGAGGGGATCAAAGATTTAAGACCTTTCAATAGCTTTGAGTTTATTGAGGCTTTGCTTGCTGATAGATAAAATTTAATTAATTTTTTAAAAAAATGTATTTTTAGTGTTAAAACATACCTATGGCTTCTATTTGTTTTGTCTAAAAACCAAAAAGAAAAATTATTGTCTAATGACGTAATTCAAAAATTTTTAGAAAAGGATCATAAATTTCCTTTTGATGAGAATGATAAATTTATTGAAACAGTATCTTCATTAACTTATTATTTAAAATCCTTTTCAAATATTAAAAGATTTTTGGATTATATTTCTTTAATTTTGAAACATACTTTTAATCAACAATTAAGCCTTATTATTCCTTTGAATGAAAAGGGAGAAATATGGAAAGAAAATATCAAGTTTGCTGGGGTAACAAAAAATTTAAAAATGGATGGTGAAATCAAAAGTTACTTTAATAATTTTGATTTTTCTAACAATTTTAAATTTAAAGAAAATAGTTCTTTTGAAAAAGCTTTAAATAATAAATTTAAAGAATATATAATTAGGTCTCATAAAGTTTTGTCTCGAGGAAAATGTAGAGGATTTGTATATACCTTTAAACAATCTACTTTAAATGATTCTTTAAAAAATGAGCGTAATTTAAACTTTATTATTAGTTGTTTGGCGATTGGTTTAGAAAATTATTCGTTAATTAAAACAAAAAAGAAGCATGAAAATGTAGATAGAGAAATTTCTATTGGAGCGGAAATCCAATCGCAACTTTTACCTGATTATTGTCCAATCATTTATGGAGTAGATTTAGCGGCGCATTGTAGACCAGCTCTTCAATTAGGAGGAGATTATTACGACTTTATGTCTTTGAAAACAAATATTTCTGAAAGGATGCGGGAAAAGGCAAGGTGGGCTTTAGTTATTGGTGACGTTATGGGGAAGGGCCTTCCTGCAGGTCTTTTGATGACGATGTTAAGAGGAATGCTAAGAGCAGAGGTTTTGACTGGGTTGCCTCCAGATAGAATATTGCATGATTTAAATCAGTTAGCTATTTATGATTTGGATCAATCGCATAGATTTATAACTTTATTTTATTCGGATTTTGACCCTAGAACAAAAAAATTAAGATACGCAAATGCAGCACATAATCCCCCTTTACTTTGGAAAAGTTCTGAGCAAAAAATCATAAAATTAGATTCGGAAGGGTTTGTTCTTGGTTTGCAAAATGATGCTGAATATCAATGTGGCCAAATACAACTGAATCAAAAAGATGCAATTCTGTACTATACAGATGGAGTAACTGATACTTCTAATGCTTTAGGTGAAAGATTCGATGAAGAACGTTTAATTAAATCTTTTTCAAAATTATGTCAGCAATCGCTTAAATCTAAAGATATTTTAAATAAGATGTATGAGATATTAGATGAATTTACTGGTAAAAATAGAGAATTAGGAGATGACGCTTCCATTGTAGTCTTTCAGTTAGATTAGATTTTTTGTCACAAATATAAAAAAATGCTTTATTAGAAGTAACTAAAGTTTTGATTCATATGTCCAAAGTTTGGAGTAATAGGTTTGATAGTAGTCTGAATCCTTTTATTGAAGAGTTTAATGCTTCAATTAGTTTTGATAAAACACTAATTTTTGAAGACATAGAGTGTTCTATTGCTCATGCAAAAATGCTAAGTAAAACTAAAGTTTTGTCTAATGATGAGTCTCTAAAGATTATTGAGGGTTTAGAAACTATAAAGGAAGATTTTATTGAAGGTAGATTTTGCCCCGGGGCTCCATCTGAGGATATTCATTATTGTATTGAAGAAAAACTAATCAATTTAATTGGTGAAACCGGAAAAAAATTACATACTGGTAGAAGTAGAAATGATCAGGTAGGAACAGATATCAGATTATGGTTGAGAAAAAAAATTGATACTATTGATAAATTATTGGCCGAATTACAAAATTCTTTATTTTTGATTGCTGAATCGAATATATATACATTAATACCTGGTTATACCCATATGCAAAGAGCTCAACCCTTATCTCTTGCACATCATTTGCTGGCGTATATTGAAATGTTTCAAAGAGATCGTCAAAGGCTTAAAGAAGTCAGAGCTAGGGTTAATATTTCGCCCTTAGGCGCAGCGGCTTTAGCGGGTACTAAAATTAATATAGATAGATACTTTACTGCTAATGAGTTAGGGTTTGAAAATATTTATAAAAATAGTATTGATGCTGTAAGTGATAGAGATTTTTGTATTGAATTTGCTTCAAGTTCTGCTTTAATAATGTCTCATTTAAGTAGAATTTCAGAAGAAATAATTTTGTGGGTTACTGATGAGTTTTCTTTTGCAAAATTAACTGATAGGTGTGCTACTGGAAGTAGCTTGATGCCTCAGAAGAAGAATCCAGATGTTCCAGAATTAATAAGGGGTAAAACGGGTCGCGTTTATGGACATCTCCATGCTTTATTAACAATTATAAAAGGTGTACCTCTCTCATATAATAAGGATTTCCAAGAGGATAAAGAGCCAATCTTTGACATAGTAGATACTATTTCTTCTTGCTTAAAAGCTATGACAATTTTATTAAATGAAGGAATAGAGTTTAATGTTGAAAAGTTAAATGATTCTGTTCATAACGATTTCTCTAATGCAACTGATTTAGCAGATTATTTAGTAGTTAAAAAGGTTCCTTTCAGACAGGCTTATCAAGTAGTTGGAGATATTGTGAAGTATTGTTTAAGAAAAGATATTTTATTTAAAGATTTAAAATTAGAAGAATTTCAAACATTTCATAAAGAATTTAAAGAAGATATTTTTGAAAATCTCAATCCTATGAACGTAGTCAAGTCTAGAAATAGTTTAGGTGGTACAGGATTTGATCAAGTAAAAATTGAATTAAATAATTGGAAGAAAAAACTATTCACATAATTCTCAAGTAATTTTCTACAACAAGGGGATGTATTGAAGTAGAATAATATAGTAATATATATAATCTACTTATTAAGTAGTTTTTATGTTGGTTATTATTTTTAAGTTGAGTTTAAAGTGAGTATTTTTGTTGGCAATTTGCCTTTCCGCGCTGAGCGAGAAGACATCTTAGAACTATTTACACCTTATGGTGAAGTTATGAATTGTTCTCTTCCTCTAGAAAGAGATACAGGTAGAAAAAGAGGTTTTGCTTTTGTCGAAATGGCAGACGAAGCACTTGAGACATCAGCTATTGATGGTCTTCAAGGAACTGAGCTTATGGGTAGGCCTTTAAGAATCAATAAAGCTGAACCAAGAGGCGGCGGCGGCGGCGGCCCAAGAAGAGGCGGCGGCGGCGGTAGAGGCGGTTATGGCGGTGGCGGTAATGGCGGCGGTTATTCTGAACCCGCTTCCTCTTACGCTAATAAATCTTCTGGAGCAGAAGGCTGGGAAGATAGAAGTTTCGGAAACTCTTCGGAAAATTCTGAATTTGAAAATAGTAGAAGTAGAAGAAAAAGAAGTGTTGCAAGCAATTCTGAAATCTCTCAAGAAGGAAATTAAAAACCCATTTTTTGAAGCTTTAAACTTTGTTTGATTAAGTAATCAATACTTAACTCCTGTTTAATCGATCTGGCAGAAATTTCATTTCTCCAGATTTTTGCGTTTGGGATACCTTCAACAAGATTTATAAGATGTTTACAGACATCCCAAGTCTTTCCTCCATTTTTTAAATGATTTTCAATATAAGGAACTAATGAAATAATAATTTCGGAAGCTTTTTTGCTTGTAGTATTTTCTCTATAGATTTTTTGATCAATTTCAGACCATCTCAAGGGATATTTATAAACTGATCTTCCTATCATTACACCATCCAAATCGCTCAATGCTTTTATGCATTGATCAATATTTGTAAAACCTCCATTGATTTCTATAAGTAGATCAGGATTATTTTTTTTTAATTTTTGAACAATATCATATTTGAGTGGAGGAATAGTTCTATTTTGTTTAGGATTTAGGCCTTTTAAAATTGCTTTTCTTGCATGAACTGTAAATCTATCTGCCCCAGCATTAGCAACTTCCTTTACGAAACTATTTAATTTATCAAAACTATCATCGTCATCAACGCCAATTCTATGTTTGATGGTAACGGGAATACTACAATTATTTTTTAGAGATTCTATACATTTTGCGACTTTACTAGGATCTTTCATTAATGAAGCACCAAAGTTTCCGGAACATACTCTAGGGCTTGGACATCCTACATTAAAGTTGATTTCATCATATCCCCAATCTTGAGCCATTTTTGCTGCCTCTTCAAGCATTTTTGGGTTGTCCCCACCAAATTGAATTGATAATGGGTGCTCTTCTAAATTAAAGTCTAAAAACTGCTCTTTTTTTTCTGTATAAATTAAACTCTGAGCTACTATCATTTCAGTGTATAAAAGAGCTTTAGAGCTAATTTTTCTGATTATCATCCTAAAGTGCTTGTCCGTACAATCCATCATTGGAGCAACACTTATTTTGTGTAAATTATTTATAGAATTAGGTGGATAGCTTTTCATGTAATTCTATTCAAGGTATTTGAAGATATGAATCAATTTTTTTCCAGAAGAACTTTTATTTTAATTCCTACTATGTCAATTTTGAAATTTATTCTACAACCTAAGCAAGTGTTAGCTTCATCTGCTGTTTCGGAGGAAAACTGGAATTTATCAAAAGAGGAGTGGAAAAACAAACTAAGCCCTGAATCTTACTATATTCTGCGCGAGGAGGGTACTGAGAGAGCATTCAGTAGCCAATTAAATAATGAGAATAGGAAAGGAATTTTTCATTGCGCAGGGTGTAATCAGCCTCTGTTTACGTCTGATACTAAATTTGATAGTGGTACTGGGTGGCCGAGCTTTTGGGATCCAATTTTAAGTTCTATAGAAACGAAGGTAGATTTTAAATTAATTGTTCCAAGAACAGAATATCATTGCTCTAGATGTAAAGGACATCAAGGTCATGTTTTTAATGATGGTCCGTTGCCAACAGGTAAACGATATTGTAATAATGGGCTTGCTTTGAAGTTTATAGCCAAATAATTAATTAGTGCGGCCTTCCGCAACTTGTTTTGTGAGTCAATTTCATACACAATAGTTTTAATAAATTCTTAGAATTATGATTGAAAACCAATCAGATAAAGTTGAAAATTTAGAAGAGAATGTTTCTGAAGATGTTAAGAATAATGAGAATTCCTCTGTAAATGAAAATCAAATCAGCGACGATAAACAGTCACCTGAGATAGACGATGAAAAAACTTATTCAGATGATTTAAAAGATACAATAACTAATAATGATGCAAGATTAGAGCAACTCGAAAAAGAGCATGAAACGTTAAAAGGTCAGTACGTAAGGATTGCTGCTGATTTCGATAATTTTAGAAAAAGACAATCTCGAGATCAAGATGATTTAAAAGTCCAACTTGTTTCTAAAGCTTTAACAGCAATTCTCCCTATTGTTGATAATTTTGAAAGAGCAAGACAACAATTAAAACCCGAAAGTGAGGAGGCACAAACATTGCATAGAAGTTATCAAGGACTTTATAAACAATTAGTGGAAGTATTAAAACAACAAGGAGTTTCTCCAATGAGGGTAGTTAATCAACAATTTGATCCTAAGTTACATGAAGCGGTTTTAAGGGAACCAAGTCAAGAGTTTAACGAGGATATAATTACTGAAGAATTACAGCGTGGATATCATTTAGAAGGTAAGGTTTTAAGACATGCATTAGTTAAAGTTTCCATGGGTCCTGGTCAACAAAATTCACAAGAACCTGAAGAAAAGGATAAAGTTGAGGAAGAAATTGATTCAGAGAGTTCTATCTCTGAAGAAAATTAAATCCTTTTTATGAATAGTTGAGTATTATTTAATGGCTGACTTTTATCAAATACTTGGCGTTTCAAGAGATGCTGATGCTAATACTTTAAAGAGCGCTTATAGAAAGTTAGCAAGACAATATCATCCAGATGTTAATAAAGATCCAGGTGCTGAAGATAAATTCAAAGAGATAGGCAAGGCTTATGAGGCTTTAGCTGATCCCGAAACCAGGGCCAAATACGATCAGTTTGGAGAGGCTGGAATAGGAGGAGCGGCCGGCATGCCAGATATGGGCGATATGGGTGGTTTTGGAGACTTGTTTGAAACTTTTTTTAATGGCTTTGGTGGACAATCTTCACAAGGAGGTAGATCACAAAGAAGAGGCCCACAACAAGGTGATGACTTAAGGTATGACTTAAATATTGATTTTAAAGATGCTATTTTTGGACAACAAAGAGAAATAAATATACCTCATTTAGAAACTTGTGAAGTGTGTAGAGGAACCGGAGCAAAAAAAGGCACAGGTCCAACAACTTGCACAACATGTGGTGGAAGTGGGCAGGTTAGAAGAGCTACAAGAACTCCATTTGGTAATTTTACCCAAGTAGCAGAATGCCCAACTTGTAATGGAGTTGGACAAATGATTTCAGATCCATGTTCAAGTTGTGGTGGAAATGGTGTTAAACAAGTTAGAAAAAAATTACGTATAAATATTCCTGCAGGAGTTGATACAGGAACTAAATTAAGAGTTTCTGGAGAGGGCAATGTAGGTTTAAAAGGTGGCCCACCTGGAGATCTTTATGTTTTTATTAAAGTTAAAAATGACCCAAATTTAAAAAGAGACGGTATTAATATTTATTCTGAAATATCAGTAAGTTATCTACAAGCTATTCTTGGAGACACTGTTGATATAGTTACTGTTGATGGGAAAGTTAATTTAAAAATCCCAAGCGGTACCCAGCCAAATAGTACTTTATCATTAGAGAATAAAGGTGTGCCTCGATTGGGTAATCCAGTTGCAAGAGGTAATCATCAGGTTTTAGTAAAAGTTAAACTTCCAACTCGAATTACAGAAGATGAAAGAAATCTTCTTGAGAATTTAGCATCAAAATATTCTGAGCAAAATTCTAGCTCTAATAGTGGATTGTTCAGTAAATTATTTGGGAAGGAGTCTTGAAGGAAGTTTTAAAGGTATTGGATTTAGAATCGATTCCTTGTCCTTTGAATGTCGTGAAATGTAAATTGGCATTAGAGAAATTATCCCTACATGAAATTTTAATAGTTCATCTAGATAAAGGAGAACCAGAAATAATGGTTAAGAGAGCTTTAAAAGAAATGAAATATTTTTTTAAAACTATTGAAGAAAATCAAGAAACAATAAAATTAAAAATTTTACATGAAAGTTGATAAAAAATATAAAGGTCTTGTCACAAAAAAATTTAATGAATTTTATCTTGTAGAACTTTATAAAGATGAGTCTTCAGAGTTTAATAAAAAATTTTTATGTAAAATCAAGAAGTCTGTAAATTTTAGAAATCAATTTGTTTTCGTAGGAGATGAAGTGATTGTTTATCAAATTGACTTACAAAGTAAAAGAGCAACAATAGAAAGTTTAGTCAAAAGGAATAATCTTTTGGAGAGACCATCCGTTGCTAACATTTCAAATATATACATAATTTGTTCTGTTGAAGAGCCAAAATTAAATTTATCCCAAGTAAATAAGTTTTTAATATCTGCTGAACAACTGGGTGTAGAAGTCTCATTGGTTCTTACGAAATGTGATTTGATAACAGAACAAAAACGAAGGTTTTTAATTGATAAATTTCAGAAGTGGGGATATCAAGCTACTACCTTAAATTTTAATAATCCAGAAAATTTAAGAAATTTGTTGATTGAGTTAAAGGAAAAAAAATGCTCAATCTTTATGGGACCATCTGGTGTTGGTAAAACAACATTATTAAATATGATAATTCCAGGCCTAGATAACGCAACTGCACCTGTCTCAAGCAAAATAAAACGTGGAAAAAATACTACCAGAAACGTTGAGCTATTTTCTCTATCAAGTAAAAGCTATATCGTGGATACTCCTGGTTTTAATATACAGTCGTTTGAAATAGATATTCGCGAATTACCTAACTTATATCCAGAAATTTATAAACAAGTAGTTAATGAAGGTATACATTGCAAATTTCGTAATTGTCTACACGTAAATGATCAGGGTTGTCAATTAAATAAAAATTTTGAAAGGTATATTTTTTATAAAGAAATGATTGAATCATCTAAGAGTCATTATTGTCTAATCCAGGAAGATTAAGATTTAAGCCACCAGTTAAGTCATTCATTCTTTCTTTCATCGTTGTAGTTGAACTTTCATGTGCTTTTTTAATTGCTTCTAGTATATTTTTTTCTATTTCTTCTTTATTAGCTGTTGTAATGTTTTCATTTACTTCAACTCTGAGAGGAAGTTGGTTTCCGCTAATCCATACTTTGATCATTTCATCATCACTTTTACCTTCAATTTCCATGTTTTCAAGTTCATCTTGTAATTTTTGAGCATTTTGTTGAATTTCTTTAGCTTTCTTAAAAGCTTCTGTTAGTTGTCCAAAGTTTGGAAGTCCAAAACCTGCCATTTGATAAAAAAGTTTCTTTAATTAAGGATAGTCAAATCCGATCATTCTTACTTCTGGGTGAAGAAAAATCCCTTTCTTTTGTAGTACTTTTTGTTGAATTACTGTTATTAAATCAAAAATATCTTTTGAATTAGCAGAAGAATTGTTAATTATAAAATTTCCATGCATAGTTGATATTTCTGCGCCACCTATTTTAAAACCTTTTAATCCTAATTCCTCTATTAATTTACCTGCATAAGTATTAGTTGGATTTCTAAAAACACTCCCAAAGCTTGGTAAATCATATGGTTGCGTATTGATCTTTTCTTTAAGATTTTTTCTTGTAGTTTCTAATAATTGTTTAATATTTCCTTTTGGCTCAAAATGTAGTTTTGCACTTATTATAAAGTGATTATTTTGCTGAAACGGACTGAATCTGTATTGAAAATTTAAATCTTTTTTTTGAATTTCAAATATTTTAAGAGTTTTAGTATCAATAACTTGAACTGATAAAAGATTATTTGCTAATGATAATTTTTTTGAGCCTGCATTCATATAAATAGAACCTCCTACCGTGCCTGGAATACCTACAGCCCATTCACCTCCTTTTAATCCAATTTTTGCGAGCATATTTGACATCGTTGGGAGCATTACACCAGCTTCTGCTACTACAATCCCCGAATGGGATTCAATTTGAATAGAGCGCATTTTTTTTGTACATATAGTTAAGCCTTTTAAGAAAATATTATTTATCAATACATTTGAGCCAGCTCCTAAGATTTGACAATTTTGATTATTTAAATGTGACCATTTAATTAAATTGATGAATTCATCAGCGTTATTTGGTTTTGAAAAATATTCCGCAAATCCACCAACTTTTATAGTCGTATAATTAGAAAGGTTTATTCTCTCTTCAAAATTAATATTTTGCATCAATGATTTAATCATTTCGAATATTGTTATTATTTAAGATTGACCAGAGATTATGACAATCCCCAGCACCCATATTCACAATAAAATCATTTTCTTTTGTCAATTCGAAGAATTTATTTTTAATTTCATAATTATCTTTAAAATATTGAATATTTTTATTTTTTTTGTAAATAAGATCAGCAATTAGTCTTGAGTTAATATTATCAGTATTTTTTTCTCCAGCCCCAAAAATAGTCGTTAAATAAATAACATCTGCTTTTGCAAGTTCTCTGACAAATTCATTAATAAATTCTTTTACTCTTGTAAATCTATGAGGTTGAAAAATAGCAACTAACCTGCCATTTTGTTTATTATTATTATTTTTATTTTTATCCTCTATAAATAACCTTGCTAAACTAATTGTTGCCTTAATTTCATTAGGATGATGCGCATAGTCATCATAAATAATTCTTCGATTCAGTTCACCTCTAAATTCAAATCTTTTTTTTGGCAATTCTAAAGATTTAATATTTTTTTTAATCTCCTTAAAACTTACTCCAATCATCCTAGAAGCTGCTACTGCAGCAGTAACATTAGAAAGGTTATGTAAACCTGGAACAGGAATAGTTAGTGTATCAATAAAATTACCATTCTCATAATATTCACCAATAGTATTATTTTTATTTATGACATTTGGAATTATTGAATAAGCAATATTATTAATTTTTTTATTAGACCATTGATTATTTGAATTAAAATTATCTCTGGTAATTTTGCAATCGAAATTTATTAATAACTTTTTGGAATTAGAAGCAAATTTTTTAAATGAAGATAATACTGCATTAATATCTGAGTAATGGTCACAATGATCGAAATCAATATTGTTAATTATTCCAATATCTGAATTGTAATTAATGATTGTTCCATCAGATTCATCAATTTCTGTTACTAAGAATTTTGTATTTTCGATATGGGCATTTGACTTATAAATTGGAATTATTCCCCCAGTTATGGAAGAAGAATTATGGGTACATAATTCTAATAATGTAGAGAGGAAAGTACTTGTAGATGTTTTTCCATGACTACCTGCTATGGACAATGATATGTAGGATTTCATTATCATCTCAAGAATTTCTGAACGATGTTTTATTAAAAAATTATTTTTTTTGCAGTAGGATAGTTCTTCATTTTTTTCTTGGATAGCTGAACTAATGACAAAATTTATTTTCTGATTTTGAAACTTTGAAATTACTAAATCAATATTATTTTTCATTTGCGAATCAAAAATTATCGCCCCTAATTCTTTTAATGTTTGTGTTTCTTTATTTTTTACTAAATCAGAGCCGGAAACTGAGTATCCCTTTTTTATTAATGCTATAGCTATTGCAGACATTCCAATGCCACCAATTCCAATAAAATGAAAATGCCCTTTGCTTTGTAATTTTGTATTCAATTATCAACTTTTACTTAAATCACGATAACTTCTAAGTAATTTTTTTGGTATTTAATTTTTACAAAAAAGTTAGTTTTTATATTTTGAATTAATACAAAACTAGAATTATTTGCTTAATAAATCAAAAAATACTTACTTTATTGCACAAAATTCTGTATGATCAGCAACTTAGGTTAATCATTAGAAAATTTTTAAGTTATGACTTTGCGTGTTGCTATTAATGGGTTTGGCAGAATTGGTCGAAACTTTATGCGTTGTTGGCTCAGTAGAGGTGCTTACACCAATATTGAGGTAGTTGGAATTAACGTCACCTCAGACCCCAAAACAAATGCTCATCTTCTTAAATACGACTCTGTACTTGGTCAATTAGAAGGAGTAGACATTCAATATACTGATGATACTTTCGTAATAAATAATAAAACAATTAAATGTTTTTCAGATAGAAATCCCATTAATTTACCCTGGAAAGACTGGGGAGTTGATTTGGTTATTGAATCAACGGGTGTTTTTAATACTGATGTTGGCGCAAGTAAGCATCTTGAAGTTGGAGCTAAGAAAGTAATCTTAACTGCTCCTGGTAAAGGAGCAGGAGTTGGTACTTATGTTGTAGGAGTAAATGCTGATTCATATAATCATAAAGATTACGATATTCTGAGCAATGCTAGTTGTACAACAAACTGTTTAGCCCCAGTAGTAAAAGTTCTCGATCAAACTTTCGGAATTAATAAAGGATTGATGACTACAATCCATAGCTACACTGGTGATCAGAGGATTTTAGATAACAGTCATAGAGATTTGAGAAGGGCTAGGGCTGCCGCTACAAACATAGTGCCTACTTCAACAGGAGCAGCAAAAGCTGTTGCTTTGGTTTACCCTGAAATGAAAGGTAAATTAACTGGAATCGCCATGAGGGTTCCTACTCCTAACGTCTCAGCTGTTGATTTTGTATTTGAATCCTCTAAATCTGTCACTAGTGAAGAGATTAATAATGCTCTTAAGGAAGCTTCTTTAAGCTCAATGAAAGGAATTATTAAATATGGTGATGAGCCACTTGTTTCAAGTGATTATGCAGGAACTAATGAGTCATCAATTATTGATGCTGATCTTACAATGTGTATTGGAGATAATCTTGTCAAAGTGCTTGCTTGGTATGACAACGAATGGGGTTATAGTCAAAGGGTTGTAGATTTGGCTGAGACAGTTGCTAAAAAATGGGAATAATTAAAAGTGTGAAAAAGACTTATTTTTCAATAAATTTTCGTTATTACAGTTTTTAAATTCAACAGAGGCTTTTCCTTCAAGAAAAAATCCAATTTCTGTAATAGTCTTATCTGCGCATAATAAATTTTTTGCCCATTTTCTTGGGAGAGAGAAAACTAGCTCGTAATCTTCGCCCCCAAAAAAATAATATTCGTCCCATTTATTTCCTTGAGGCCAATCTTTGTGTTTGGGAATTTTTGTATAATCAATAATTGCTCTGCAATTACTTTCAATCGACAAATCTAGTAAGGCTTGAAATAAACCATCGCTACTATCAGTACATCCTATTGTTTTAACGCTTTTATTAGGACGAGCATTGAGTATTTTTTTTAGAAATTTAGGATTAAGTTTTGGTTGGCAAAATTGTTGTAAAGACTTATTAATTAAATTTTTTGTTAAAAAAATATTATTATCAAAAACATTTTTACTTTTTATCATTAACCCTAATTTGCTAAGGCCATGAATTCCTGTTGTCAATATAATTTCTTTTGGTTTACATGCATTTCTTCGTAATTTTATTTTCCCCTGTGTTCCTATAGCAGTCATGGAGATTATTCTCTCTTTCCCCATAGAGCAATCTCCTCCTAGAATCACACCTCCGAAATGTTCTAGCGCTCGATTTATTCCTGTATATAAACTTTTAATCCAAATCCAATCTGTTTTAGGAGGAATTACTAACCCAATATTAATTCCTATGATTTTGTTACATCCACTTGAGATCAAGTCAGATATATTGCTTGCTACTGCTTTCCATCCTATGTCGAAGGCAGAAATAGAATCATCATTGAAATGGACATTTTCAACCAGTGCATCAGTATTAACCAGTAAGTTTTTATTTTTACATTTAACGAATGCACAATCATCAGACACTTGGTTTTTGGGCATAAATTCAGCAAGCCTTCTTATTAATTCTTTTTCGCCAATATCCTCTAATAATTCTTTATGCATTTAATTTGAGCTTATCAAGTCCATCTAAAACATCAATTGAGATAATTGTGTCATCTTTTGTAAGTTCTTCTAAAACTTCAAAACCTTCTATGATATAACCAAAAGCTGCATTCCTACCATCAATTAAATTTCGACCGGCTGGATTAAGTTCCGCTTCGTATAAAAAGAAGAAAAATTGAGATGATCCATCATTAACTTCTGTTCCTGAATGAGACCATCCTAAGGTTCCAAGAGTTGCAAATGGCAAAGTTGGAGTTTCTGTATAAAGACCTAAATCTTCAAAAGTTTCATTATAAAAAGTTTCGCTTTCGTTAGGAATTCTTATCTCTAGAGGAACATGTCTTTCAATATTTGTTTCAGGATCTACATACCCAATGTCATCACCAATTGGATCACCAGTTTGAAGAACAAAAAATTCTTCAGCCCTATTTATTGGCAAATTACTATAAAAGTTTCTTGAAGATAAATCTATAAATGCACCAGCAGTGAGAGGTGCATTAAATCCATCTATGATTGCTTGCATATCTCCTTTAGAAGTTTTTATATTAACTTTTGCTCTACCCAGTAATCTAGGAAGATCATCAAATTCACTTGGAATAGAGTATGGAAATTCACTTGGTAAAAAATATTCCTCTAGTCCCCCAATTTTATCTAGCGCTTCTCTTCTAGTTGTTATGAATGAGTATTTATCCTTAATTTTAGCTTCATCTTGCAGTTTATCAAAATCACTTTTGAGATCTAAAAATGTGTTTTCTGCAATTTTTTGTTTTTCATCTGGTAATTCTTCAATAATTCGGCTCTTATATCTTTTTAGTAAAGATTGACATTTTGTAACAGTTTTTGAGAGAGCTGGCCATCTTCCTCCTCTTACAAGGTCACTTGTGTCCTCTAACTTATGTTGAATTTCTTGTAGCTCGACTTGCTTGATAGGGAGAGCATTTCTGAGTATTGCATTGGGATCTTTTACTGCGTTTCCAGTAGGTAAATCAGCTAATACTTGTATTGGTTTTAAGAAGAAAACTGGTATTAAAATTAAAAATAAAAACAAATAATGTTTGTTCCGATTTGATAAGAAGTTTTGCATAGCACTCTTACAGGTTTATGATCCTTGGGTATGTAATACAGGAATGATTTCCAGTAACGATTTTCGCACAGGTACCACTATCGAGATAGATGGACAAGTTTGGCGGGTAGTAGAATTCCTACATGTTAAGCCTGGTAAAGGTTCTGCTTTTGTGCGAACAAAATTAAAATCAGTTCGAAACGGTAACGTAGTCGAAAAAACTTTTCGCGCTGGAGAATCAATACAACAAGCTGTACTTGAAAAGTCTAACCTGCAACATACTTATGTGGAGTCAGGAGATTATGTTTTTATGGATATGACAAGTTTTGAAGAAACAAGACTCTCCTCTGAGCAAATCGGTAAAGGTTCAAAGTACTTAAAGGAAGGTATGGAGGTGAATGTGATTTTTTATAAAGATAAAGTTTTAGAAGTTGAACTTCCAATTTCTATAACATTAAAAGTTACAGAAACAGATCCTGGAGTTAAAGGAGATACTGCAAGTGGGGGTACTAAACCAGCTATTCTAGAAACAGGTGCTCAAGTTATGGTTCCTTTATTTATTTCTGTAGGAGAAATGATTAAGGTTGATACCCGTAATGATAGTTATCTTGGACGTGACAATTAATGGCTATGAAATTAGAGCATGATGACCTAGATCGCTTGATAGATAAAATTTCTACAAGTGATATTCAAGAATTTTCTCTAGAAGGGGAAGATTTTAAACTTGAAATTAAAAGAAATTTGTTTGATCAGAAACATTTAACTAATAATTCGACAACAAACATTTCTTTGGAGAAGGAAATAACTGCTTCTCAATCAGCATCAACTGATAACGTTTCTCATATAAGCAACCCTGAAGTCTCTCAGGTAGCCCCTCCAGGACGCTCAGACCTTACGGATATAACTTCTCCTATGGTTGGAACGTTTTATAGGGCTGCGGCTCCAGGAGAGGATCCATTCGTAGATTTAGGAAGTAAAATTAATATTGGTCAAACGATATGTATTCTTGAAGCGATGAAGTTAATGAACGAAATTGAATCAGAGTTTAATGCTGAAATTGTAGAGATTCTTGTTGAAAATGGAACACCAGTAGAGTTTGGACAAGTATTAATGCGCGTTAAACAGTCTTGAATCTTTAGTTAAATCAAAAGCTGCTTTTATTGCTTCAACCATACTTTGAGATTGTGCTAAACCCTTCCCTGCAATATCAAATCCAGTGCCATGATCTGGAGATGTTCTTATGAAAGGTAATCCAATAGTTGTATTAACGGAGTAATTAAGAGCTATGACCTTAATTGGTATTAATCCTTGATCATGATACATAGCAAGAATCCCATCATGTGTTGGAGCTGTTTCATCTCTCCAAGCTTTTACAGATGAATTCCAGCAAGTATCAGGAGAAATAGGACCTGATATTTGAACTTCTTTATTTTGTTCACCCCAACTATTAACTGCATTGTTTATCCAATCTTTTTCTTCTCTTCCTAATAAGCCTTCTTCACCAGCATGAGGGTTTAATCCAGCAACTTTTATAATGGGTTTTTTGACATAGGTTTTGCAAAACTTCGAAAACAAATCTAATTTTGTATGAATGAGGTTTGTAGATAATTGTTTTGTTACTTCGCAAAGAGGTATGTGGGTTGTTGCCAATAGGGTATTAAATCTCCAGTCAGTTATTGGAGATTTAGCCGTAAATAACATTCCGACATTATTAACTTGACAACATTCTGCTAATAATTCAGTTTGCCCAGAATAATTATGACCTGCCAAGGCCCATGACTTTTTACAGATAGGTCCAGTAACTAGTGCTGCATTTGTATACTTTTGGACAATTTCAATAGCTTTTTTTAAGTAAAGGAAACTTGCATTACCGTTACTCTTTTTTTGTTGATTTATTTCAAAAGGAATTTCAATATCATAAATTTGGTAATTATTAGGATCTACAATATTTTCGACTCCTAGAGATTTAAGATTGCTATAAGTGTTTTCTAAGTTATTTTTTGATCCAACAATTATAAAATCAAGATTATTTGGAATCTCTTTTGAATAAAGAGCTTTCAAGATAATTTCAGGTCCGATTCCTGACTCATCCCCAACGCTTATGATAATTTTAAATTTATCTCCAACACTATTCCTTTGATTATTCATAATAAAATTTAAATATTAAAAATTAAAGTTTTGATTTGCTTTTTAAAAAAGCTTCAAATTAAATCTATTAAATTCATAATAAAAAATATTTTGTTTCATAATTAAATTTTAATGAGGCAGTTATTTAAGCCTACTTTGTAGTTTTTGTAAATCAGTTTATATCCTAATTTTTCACATAATAATTTATTTGAAACTCTTCTATTTTCTATCCAAAATGATTGGGCTATTGGTGATAAATCTTTTTTAGCCTCTTCAAATAATATTTTTTTAGGCATTTCTAATCCAAGTAATTGGTAGCCATATCTAATAACCTCAATTTGTGAGCAAGGCTCGTCATCCGCGATATTAATTATTGGATGAAAATCTAAATTATTTTTGTTTTGTATTAAATAAATAATTGCGCTTGTAATATCAGCGACATGTATTCTTGAGAAAACTTGATTTTCCTTATCAATTACTTTGATTTTTTTTGCATTAATAGCTTCTAAAGTTGACCTCCCAGGACCATAAATACCCGGTAATCTGAAAATTTGTATTGGCAAATTTGAATTAATCCATTCTTTCTCACAATTTAATCTTCTTTGACTTCTTTCTTGACAAGGATTGGGTTGATCTTCTTCACAAACCCAATCACCATAGGTATTGCCGTAAACTCCAGTAGTAGAGAGATATCCAACCCATGTAAGAGATAAACTTTTAATTTTTTTTTTAAGTTTTTCTAATACCGGGTCCTTACCATTTTTATCGGGAGGTATACAACTTAGAATATGAGTTACCCCATCAAAGATTGAATCTTCAGGTAGTGAATTATTTTCGCTATTAAAAATAAAGCTATTTGGGTCTTTACTTATAGATCGAGAACTTGCTAACGCTATGCAGCCTAGTTTCCTGATTGATTTTGCAAAATAGTCTCCGCTAAAACCTCCTCCAAAGATTAGGAATTTATTTTTAGATGTAATTGGACTTGATAAATCGGTCATTAAGTATTATAAATAGTACATATGTATTAGTTAGAAATGCAGACTTTAATTCAACCTAAGGTAAAACTAAAGATTACTAGTTTTGACAATTCTAATTGTCAAGTTAAAAAAAAATCAAATAATTCAAGATTTGGTTTTGATAATAAATTCTATCAAAAATTATTTCTAATACTTTTCGCATCGTGCGCATTATTAATATTTCCTGAATCCCCACAAGATTCAGAAGCTTTATGTAGAAAATATCAGTCTACAGAGGTATGTATGGTCTGGTAGTTAAGCTGCATTGTATTCATCATCAAAAACTTCGTAATTTTTATCTTTTTTATTCATAAAGCTAGGGTTTGCCCATTGTAATAATCTTATAGCTAGTCTTAAATCACCTTCTAACCATGCTCTAATAGCCATAGCTCTTCTAGGGTCATAAAATTTTTGTTTTCGATACCAATACAAAGCATTATCATCTGATTTGTCGCCATTGCATGATAAGCATGCTGGGACGCAATTTTGGGTGGTGCTCAATCCTCCTTGACTTCTAGGAAGTATGTGGTCAATAGACTCTGAAAGATTTCCACAATATATGCAACTTTTTCCAGTAAATCCATGTATTGATTTCCGCCATTGTCTGAATCTGAATTTAGGACATAAATCTTCCAAAAAGACAGCATCATTAATATGCATTCAGATTATTTAATTACATATAATCTTGACGGATTTATTATCAAAGTCAATAGTTTTTTATTATTTTGTAGAGTATATTTTTTTAATGAAATATTTTTTTGTATGTAATTATACTAAATAAGTAATATTTAATTTTTAAACTAAATGTAATTAATTATACTCTTAAAATTAGTAGCTGTACCTATCAAACGTTTCTTCTGAATCATCCTTACTTTCTTTTTCCTGTAAAAGTTCTTCTTGCTTTCTTTTCTTTTCTTTTCTGTTGTTTTCTAATTGTAGCTTTCTATCAGGATGAAGTTGATCTAAATATTCAACGCAATTAGAAAACTTATCTCGTTCTCTTACAACTGTTTCAATGATTTGCCCAGCGGCCTGCTTTGGAGAGGTCTTAAAAACTCCCCCTTTTTGTTTTTTAATATAACTGTAAGCTGCTTGCCAACTGCTTTCATGATCATTCCCACCGTCTCTCATAGTACAAAATATTTCTGCTCCAAAGGAACTTGCAATTACTTTAGGGGCAAATAATAGTGATGGAAAAAATATTGTAACTATAAGCAAGATGAATCTTACCTTTCTGTTCCCTTTCATTAGTTTTTATCTGTCTATATAAAAAGTATCTTTAATTTGGATTATGTCTAGACAAATTTAAGGTTTTATTATTCCAAGTAGATTTAGCATTTTTACAACTAATGGAAGAATTAAAAGAACAGTAACCAATCTAACTGCATGAAGAGTTGCAACTGCTGCTCCTACTCCATATTCAGTACCAACTAAACTCATACCACTTATCCCTCCTGGAGCAGCGCCAAGAATTGTCGTGATTATATCTACATTAAGTAATCTGCTAGTCCATAAACCAATCGCTAAGCCAGTAATTATTAGTGTAAATGTAATTAAAATTGCAGGTTTCCATAAAGTTTGTAATTCAACTAAAGATTCCTTTGTTAAGCTTGTTCCAATAACAGTACCAATGCCTATTTCTAATATAGTTCTTGTGCCATTTGGCCATGCGGCAGCTTCAACTTTCCCGCTGATGCTTAAAATACTTGCACCAATTAATGCACCTGCAAGTGGAGCTGCAGGGATGCCTGTTTTTAAAGCTAGTGCTCCAAAAGCTCCACCAGCAATTAAATAATAAATTAGATTTATATTTGACATTTAAAAAATCAGCTGTTTGGACATAACATTATAAATAAATTAAAAGACTAGGGTATATGTTCTTATTTATTTGTTAATACTCCTTTATGGAATTTGATAAATGTTATCCGTGATAAACAGAAATTAACAAGCCTAATATTTATGCTTTAAACATATTTTTAAACATAAAAATATCTATTATTTCGCAACTAAAAATTTAATTTTTAAAATTAGTTATTTTTTTGCTGCATAAAGGGCCTTCGAGTTGGCATAATATTAATAAAGCACAATTTTTTCATGGCTTCACAAATTTCTTACAGAGGTAACAAAAACCCAATCAAAAAGAAATTATCCTTTTTTGAAGGTGGTCATCAACTAGAAAAGCTAGAATTTGCTCTTGCAGTTGCTCAAACTAAAGGAGACGAAGAAAAATCGTCAGCTTTAAAAGAAAAAATAGTTGAATTGGGTGGAAATGTTGAAGAACCTGGTACTTAGATTACCTTGGATATAGATGACATGATGCTGTTTTCAGAGCTTCTCCTGCCTTTTCAGTAGAAATTATATTTTGATCGACTAATGTATTTCCTATAGCCGCTATTACTGAAATAATATCTCTGTCGTTTATGTAACCTAAATGACCTACTCTAAATATTTTCCCTTTTAAATGATCTTGTCCCCCTGCTAACAAAATATCATATTTATTTTTTATTATTTTTCTAAACTTTTCAGCATCTATATCTTCTATTTGAATTGCAGTAACTGCAGGACTTAAGTGGTTTTCATCAGCAAATAATTTAAGATTAAGGGTTTTCGCAGCTTTGCTGATCGCTAGTTTATGTCTTTCATGTCTATTAAAAATTTTTTCTAGTCCTTCATCTTTCATCATTTTTAAAGATTCATCCAAAGCAAAAACTAAATTTACAGCTGGAGTATAAGGATTGCTATTGTTCGATAGACTTTTTTTATATGATTTTAAATTTAAATAGAATTTAGGTAAATTAGAATTTTCTGATGCTTGCCATGCTTTCTCACTCATTGATACAAAGCTTAAGCCTGGAGGTATCATGTATCCTTTTTGAGATCCTGAGGCAACAATATCTAGTTCCCATTCATCTACTGGGACATTACAAGCTCCAATACTTGTAACGCAGTCAATAATTGATAACGCTTTTTTATGATCGCGAATATAAGAACTTATTGTTTCTAAATCATTAATTACTCCTGTTGAGGTTTCTGAATGCGTAAGGATAACAGCTTTTATTTCTTTCTTATCATCTTTTTCTAAAATTGTTTTGAAATTTTCCGGATCAAGTGGGGTGCCCCACTCCGCATCAATTTTTATTACTTCGAGTCCAAATTCTTTTGCAACTTTTACCCATCTTTGGCCAAACTTACCGTTCTCCCCACAAATAACTTTGTCTCCTTTGCTTAATGTACTTATCATTCCCGCTTCCATGGCAGCAGTCCCACTACCTGTAATTGTTAAAACATCATTTTTTGTTTGATGTAGCCATTGTAGATTTTTTGTTGTTATCTCAACAAGATCTTGAAAATCTTTACTTCTATGCCCTATTGGATGCCTCCCAAGTGCTTGTAAAACTTTTTCTGGAACTGGTGTGGGACCAGGAATCATCAATGATAATTTTTGTTGTATGGCCACTTTTTAATTAATAGGTCATCCTAAGATTAGTAGTCATAAAATATTTTTCAATTACTTGATTTGAAAAAAGGATTTTCTTTACCTTTATGGGTAACTGGAGCTGCTATGTCAGCATTAAAAAAATTAATAGGATTACCATTTGAGGATTATGAATTAATAAAAATTCCTAAAGATAAAAATCCAATCAAAATTAAGGTTCACTCTTCTGGACTAATTAATGGAGAGTCTTATGCCCTTGGAATTTCTTTTGTAGATTCTGGATTGGATCTTGATTTAACACAAAACTTAGAAATATGGACAATCGCTTCGTTAGAAAAAACTCATAAAATCAGTAATAATCCATTAGATCGAATCAATATTATTCCTGGTTATGGTGTTGGTATTGATCAACAGAACTCTAAGATCTGCATTTCTAATTTTGCTAAAGAATTATTAGTTGAAAATTTACTAGATATTATTCCGCGAAGATACAAACTGAATTTAGAGATTATATTCCCAAATGGAAAATTTTTGGCTGAAAGAACTAGTAATAAATCATTTGGAATTGTCGAAGGGCTGTCAATTATCGGAACTAGTGCTGAAACTTTTGTAAGTGCTTCACCTGATCAATTGAAAAATGCAAAAGCTCAGTTGAAACAAATCATGTCTAATGAAAGATCTGACACAATTATTTTTGTTATTGGTGAAAATGGTCTAGATTTAGTAAAAAGATCCAATATCAAATTTCCTATTATTAAAGTAGGTAATTGGATAGGACCATTATTAGTTGATGCTGCAATACAAAAAATCAAAACAGTGATTCTTTTCGGTTATCATGGCAAATTAATTAAACTAGCTGGAGGGATTTTTCATACTCATAATCATTTAGCTGATGCAAGAATTGAAATTCTTGTTTATTTAGCAATAAAAGAAGAAGTGCCAATAGAAATTATTAAAAAATTATCTCAAGTAACTACGGTTGAAGATGCTTTGTTACTTCTTGAAAGTTTTAGTCTTTCTATGGCTGACAAACTATGGAATAAATTATCAGATACTGTTGAAAAGCGCTCTATAGAATACGTTAACAGATATACAAAAACAGATATGAAAGTTGCAGCAATTATCTTTGATAGAAAGAGATTAATTCGTTGGTTTGGTAAAAATAGTAAAGACTATATTTCTGCTTTCAAAGATTTCTAATTTAAAGTGGATTATGTTTTTGTAAATAATTTGAGGTAACTTTTATACATGAGAAAAAAATTACTAAAAAAAGAGAGAGATCCCTCAATATTAATTCTAGATTTTGGATCTCAATATTCTGAATTAATTGCAAGGAGAATAAGAGAAGCAGATGTATTCTCTCTTGTAGTTAGTAACTTTATTTCTATCAAAGAGATTCAGGATATTAATCCTAAAGGGATTATTTTAAGTGGCGGCCCAAATTCTGTTTATGAAGATAATGCACCTAAATGTGATGCAAAGATTTTTAATTTAGGGATTCCAGTTTTGGGTATATGTTACGGAATGCAATTAATGGTTAAAGAATTAGGCGGTACAGTAACCCCAGCAATCAAAAAAGCTGAATATGGAAGAGCACCAATAAATATCGATTGCGAAAGTGATTTGCTCTCAAATGTCGAAGATAAATCGATTATGTGGATGAGCCATGGAGATTCTTTAAATAACTTACCTGATGGATTTATTCAAATTTCTCATACAGAAAATACACCGTACGCTGCGATATCACACAAACAAAAGAAACTATTTGGTGTTCAGTTTCATCCTGAAGTTATTCATTCAGAATTTGGAATAACGGTAATTAAAAACTTTGTTTATTCTATTTCTCAATGTAAAGCAGATTGGACTACTGAAACTTTTTTAGAGGAAACAATTCCAAGAATTAAGCAACAAGTAGGAGATAAGAAAGTTTTATTGGCTCTTTCTGGTGGAGTGGATTCATCAACACTTGCCTTCCTTCTCAATAAAGCTATTGGTAAGCAGCTTACATGTATGTTTATAGATCAAGGCTTTATGAGAAAAGGTGAACCTGAATTTTTAATGGAGTTTTTTGATAAAAAATTTCATATAAAAGTTGAATATATCAATGCCAGGGAAAGATTTATTCAAAAATTAAATGGAATAACTGATCCAGAAGAAAAACGCAAGATTATTGGTGGAGAATTTATTAGAGTTTTTGAAGAAGAGAGTAATAGATTAGGTCCTTTCCAATATTTGGCTCAAGGAACTCTCTACCCAGATGTTATTGAAAGTGCTGGAACGAATTTAGATCCTAAGACTGGTGAGCGAATCGCAGTAAAAATAAAAAGTCATCATAACGTGGGCGGTTTGCCAAAAGATTTACAATTTAAATTAGTAGAACCATTAAGAAAACTTTTTAAAGATGAAGTAAGAAAGGTTGGAGGTGCTTTAGGATTGCCAGATGAAATTATAAAAAGACATCCATTTCCTGGACCTGGCTTAGCAATAAGAATTTTGGGTGAAGTTTCTCATGAAAAATTAAACTGTTTGAGAGATGCAGACTGGATAGTAAGAGATGAAATAAAAAAAGCAGGTCTTTATAATGATATTTGGCAAGCATTTGCCGTTCTTTTACCTGTCAAGACTGTCGGGGTAATGGGAGACAAAAGGACTTATGCTTGGCCTATAGTTTTACGATGCGTATCAAGCGAAGATGGTATGACGGCTGATTGGTCGAGAATTCCCTATGAAACCTTAGAGAGAATTTCTAATAGAATCGTCAACGAAGTAGAGCAGGTTAATAGAGTTGTTTTCGATATCACTAGTAAGCCTCCAGGAACAATTGAGTGGGAATAACAGATAGGTTATAAACCTAGTTATAGGCGCAAAAAGTTGGTTTCACGTGGGTTTCACGTAGAATATTTACTACCTATTTGCAATGGTTTTCGATGGCGGTCTTTCACGTAAGTTTCACGTGATGCAAAAAGTCCGTCTCTATAGAGAAATCATAGAAGAACTTATGTCTCTACACTTTCTTTTTTATAGGGCGATATTTTTTGATTTATGGGTATAAAAGGCAGAAATACAAAAATCTAAATGGAGTTATAAATCCTTGAATTTACTTTTTTTCTTCAATTGATTCAGAAATCGTAACTAGATAACTATTGTGGACATATCTATTTGATTACTTTTACTAAAAATAAAAATAGATACACAAAGTGTTTACCTTCAAGAAATTTAAGTCTTTATAAAGGTATTCATTTAGCACATAAATGAGAATAAAATAATTTACTTCAAATAGGTATGTATAAGTGTGTAGGAGTGTGTTACTATAGAAGTAAGTATTTAAATTTAGTAATTTTTAGTAGGTATATGTTTTGGAATAGATTTCAATTTTCTAGAGATATAGGTATTGACTTGGGTACTGCCAATACTCTTATTCATGTATCTGGGAAAGGTGTAATTCTTGAAGAACCTTCTGTAGTAGCTATGGATCTAGAAGAGGGAACTCCTTTGGCAGTAGGTGAAGAAGCAAAATTAATGCTTGGAAGAACCCCAGGAAATATAAGAGCAATAAGACCTCTAAGGGATGGTGTTATTGCAGACTTTGACGCAGCGGAACAAATGATAAAAACTTTTATTCAAAAATGTAACGAAGGAAAGGGTATTTTAGCTCCAAGAATAGTTATTGGTATTCCAAGTGGCGTTACCAGTGTTGAACGAAGAGCAGTTCGAGAAGCAGGTTTAGCAGGGGCACGGGAAGTCTATTTAATTGATGAACCTGTAGCCGCCGCAATAGGAGCTTCTTTGCCTGTAACGGAACCAATTGGAACTATGATCGTTGATATTGGCGGTGGAACAACTGAAGTAGCAGTATTGAGTCTTGGAGGAACAGTTGTAAGTGAATCTCTTCGAATAGCAGGAGATGAAATAAATGAATCAATAGCTACCTATCTTAAAAAAAAGCATAATATGGTTGTTGGTGAAAGAACATCAGAAAAGATAAAAATTAAAATAGGTTCTGCTTTCCCTGATGATAGTTTTGACAATACATCTTTTGAAGTTAAGGGATTACACATATCTTCGGGCTTACCAAGATCTATTGCTTTAAACGCTGGAGAAATTAGAGAGGCTATGTCTGATCCTCTTAGTAAAATAATTGAAGCTATAAAAAGAACTCTCGAGAGAACTCCTCCTGAATTAGCTGCAGATATTGTTGAGAGAGGCATCATGCTCGCGGGAGGTGGGGCTCTAATAAAAGGAATTAATGATTTAGTAACTCAAGAAACTGGAATTTTTACTCACATAGCAGAAGAGCCATTGTTATGCGTAGTTAATGGCTGCGGAAATGTACTTGATGATTTTAGAAGACTCAAGAGGTGTGTAGATACGGTTGATTTAGGAACTAATTCAATAAGAACTTAATTACTTTTCTGATTAATTTTTTACTAATAAAAATTAGCTAAAAAATCATACTTTAATAAAAAATCTTTCTTTTAATATCCACTTAGAAATAATTTAAATATGAATAAAGCGCAAAGAAAGAGATTACCTAATAAAAAAATAATTCGCTCAGCAAAATTTGAAGCAAAAGAACAATTTACCAAATCTGCATTAGAAAATTTAAAAACTGAAAATGAAAGAATTGTTAATTCATTAAAAGAATCTGGTGAAATCGATTAATTAAATAAAGAACTTTCTTCACGATTTATTAAAGCCTAAACGAATAAAAATTTAAGATTTATTATTTTTCTAATAAATAAAATTTCTCTTCACCAACTTTGTCTGGTTTTACTATTTTACAACCTTTATCTTTTTCTAAATCGCAATCTTTCGAGGCAGCAACTGTTTTCCATGAACAAACTTTTTCTTCTGAGTATTCTTGTTTAATAGCCCACCCATCGTTAATGTACTTTTCGAGATTACTATTTTCTCCACATGAAACTATAATTTCAATACTATTTTCTTTTTTAATACTTTCTCCTGGTAATTGCATTCCAAAACTGTTTTTGATTTCAGTCGCTTTTTTCTCCAATATTTTGCAACCGCTAACTAAAAATAGGATTATAAATATATAAAGTAATTTTTTATATTCTTTCATTTATCTATCATGCAAGTATTAAATTTTCTAATCGCTGTTTCTGGAAAACCAAGATTCAAAAACTTTATGTAGTCACTATTATTGTCCTTGCATATTTTTTCTTTGTTTTCAATTTTTATTTTTCTCTGTTCTTGAATTAATATTTGATTTCTGAAGTTCTCGATAAATTTATAAATATATGGAATAGTTGCTATGAAGAATCCAATAAAAAATGAAAAAGCAAATGCCGAAGTATATTTTTTAGAGTTATTTTTAAGACTAATTTTTGCAAAATAATTATTTAGTTTAAACATAATTTTAATTTTTTTTTTAATTACTATCGCTGCTCCAATTTCTTGTAATTTTGTAGAGAAATTTTCGTATCCTCTTTCTAAATGCTCTACCCCTCCAATCAAAGTTTTCCCACCTGCTGAAAGTCCTGCAAGAGCCAATGCAGCCGAAGCCCTTAAATCAGATCCTAGAATTACACTTCCTTTTAAGTTTTCAACCCCGACTACTGTTGCAATATTATCTTTTACAGTAATGTTTGCCCCCATACGATTTAGCTCTTTAACATGATGCATTCTATTTTCAAATACTGTTTCTTTAATTTTTGAAATACCATTTGCTGTTGCCATTAAAGCCATAAAAGGTGCCTGTAGATCAGTTGGAAAACCAGGAAATGGACTGGTCGTCATATCAACTGAATTTAAAATTTGATTGGGAATGATTTTTAAACAAAAGTCTGAATATTCGAACTTGCAGCCACAAAGTTCTAGTTTGTTAATTACTGCTTTTAAGTGATTTGGTTCGCATGGGAAAAGACTAATTGTTGATCTTGTTATTGCCGCAGCAAGTAAAAAAGTACCTGCTTCAATTCTGTCAGGTATTACTGTGTAATCGCATCCTTTTAGGGATTCAACTCCTTCAATTGTTATACATTCAGATCCCGCACCTTTTATTCGTGCACCCATAAGATTCAACATGTTTGCTAAATCTACAATTTCCGGTTCCTCTGCTGCGTTGTTTAATATAGTTTTCCCTTTAGCTAAAGATGCTGCCATTAGTAAAGTCTCAGTAGCACCTACACTCTTGCATTTAAAATTGATTGATGATCCCAACAATCTTTTTTTGGGATTGATTACTCTAGCTATTAAATAATTATTTCTGTATTGAAATACAACTCCTAATTTTTTCAGTGAATTTATATGTTCATCAATTGGTCTGGATCCTATCGAACAACCACCTGGTAAAGGTATCTTAGCTTTTCCAAATCTTGCAAGAATTGGACCGATACAAAAGAAACTCACTCTAAGGGCATGATATAAATCAAAAAATAAATCTTGAGGTGGAATGATAATTTCTTTAGTATTTATTGTTAATTGATTTGCATTCGATTCTATATTTATGCCCATTGCAATTAATAATTTAGACATAATTGCAACATCTGAAATTTGAGGAACATTAAAAAGATTTATTTCGCCTTTAGAAAGAATTGAAGCTGCCATTAGGACTAGAGCAGAATTTTTAGCACCACTAATTTTTAAATGCCCTTCAAGGGGTTTGCCTCCTTTTACTTCAATATAGTTTTTGAAAAAGTAATCGCCTCTGGGGGGTTGAAGAGTTTTATTTTGTATTTTCATAAATTAAAAGTCTTCAAGGTTTGTCATTGATGAAGAACAATATCGTTTTTGAGAAGCTAAATCACCCTTTTCCCAGCAACTTTTTATTTCAACATTATTGATTCCAGAAGATGAAAACTTTATTAATGGTGATTGATTTGTATTAGTTAAATCGAAGGCATTAACACTTTTGTTCCTACCGAGAGATGAAGCTTCCGGTTTTGTTTGTTCTAAAAAAGCTAAAGGAAGAAAAAATAGAAGCGTTGTTAATACAGTTTTCTTATTCATTTTTAATTACTTTGAATAATTCATTTTCAAAATGATTCATTATTTCTGATGTCTCAAAAATAAAGATTTTAAGATTTGATCAGTCCAAGTATTAATAGATTGCTTTTTAAGAAAGCATTACTTTCTAAGGTTTTTAACTGAGCAAATAATTGTTTCACTGAAGAATTAAATAAATGCTAAAAAAACTTTTGACTGTTGTGATCCCCATCACCACTGCCTCGCAGATGTGTCTCTTAATAGTTACACACTTATACATACTATAACACACTTTGAATATTTGTTTGTTATTTGGATATCATGATATAACCTATAAATAACAATAAACATTTAAAGTTAATTTGCCGGATTAGTATTAATAAATACTATTTGTTATACTATAAGTGTGTATCGTTTTCTGTAATTTACATTAATCAACTAATGCCTACTAAGCTTGATAGGGTACAGGTTCTTTTTCAGAAAGAGTTATTTAAAAAGCTTAAGGTAATTGCAAAAATTGAGCGCAGATCGTTATCTAGTATGGTTGGAAGCATTGTAGAAGATGCAATGAATTCTAAAAAATATCAATCTCTTTTATCGAAGGCAAAGTCAGATGATTTAAAATCAAAAATTGATGAAAGTAAATTATTAATTAATGAAATTTTAAAATCTAAGAGTTCAAATCAATCAGATATTGATGAAAATTCTAAATTAAAACAAATTGAAGATATACTTTCATTAATATCAGAATCCAATAAAGAATCATTAGAGGAACCAATGCAAGAATCAGTGGGAGAAGATTTATTATTAGTAGAAGAGGCTTTGAAACCAGACGGTTTGATTGAAGAATTAGAATTGGAAACAGATTATAAGATTAAAAAAATGAATGTAATGCTCAGTAAAATCAACAACAATAAGGATTTAAATGTTTAAATCACTTGAGTAAAAAGTTATGTGGATTCGAAGAATTTGCTTGTTTGGATGGTTAAGTTCATATATTTCAGGTTTTTTCATGGAATCTATTTCTCACCGAAAGTATGTTGCATTTTTAGAAAAAAAATTACTGCAAGCATCAAGATTTTTGCCCTTTGGAAAATATAGTTTAAGAAAATTCATGAAAAAAGTATTAAATTCGACACTAAGAGTTAAATCATGAATAATATTGAAAAAATGGAAAAGAGAATGGATGAGTGGCAGAGCGGAATAAGAACTCTCTATAAAGATCTCAAAACAATCCGTAACTGGACAGATGAGCAGGTTTGGAAAGAACTTGAAAATGAGATAAGAAGAATTACTCCTAAGGGTCAATATGGTGAGGATGACTTGGCTTGGACCAGAGAAATTCTTACATCAAAAAGAGATATTACTTTGTGGGAAGCGGTAAGACTTACTATTAGATTTAAACATTCAACGCCTCTGTTAGATGCTCTTGGTAATCTTAGAGCTCGTAATATATCTGGATCTTAAATATCTATTATGTTTTTTTATAAGCAAATAAAAAATAAGTGTTTTTCAAGCATTTATTTATAGTTTGACTAAATTTATAGATACATCTGGTTTTGATAATGTCGAACAAGTCAGAAAATGGTATCTAGGTATTCAATCAACTTTTAAGCAAATACAGCAACAAAATAATTATGATAAAAAACAAGCTTGGGATAAATTAAAAATAGAATTACTTAAATCAGTTGCAAAAGAAGATTTTGTACAGAATGATCTTGAATGGGTTGAAGATCTCCTTCTTCATGAAATAATTCCAACTACTGAAGCAGCCTGTAGATTTGAAAAAAAATATCCTAATCAAACTCCTTTAATTGATGCGCTTGCCAAAATCTTCTAATTTATTTTTGATTTAAATAACACTTACCCCTGTAAACGTTTTGATATTATCTATAGTTTTTTTTGGAGTTTTTATAAGATCTTCATATGTAACTTCTATTAAATTGTCCTTAGGAATAAGATTTTTCATTATTTGCCATTTATCTAATATGAAGGATCTAGTAAACTTTGCATCTTTCTCTGCGTTCCCAAGATATGGAATAAAACCAAATTCTTTATTAAATGATTTGATAGATTTTTCTATACTTTTCACATGATCGTATTTACGTTCAATGTAAATAAATTTTGAGTTGGGAAATAACTCAAGTAATAAGTCAACTCTCGTTGTAAATGCTGGAGCTTTATTGATAAAAACTTTTCCAGGTAAACCATCATGAATCCATGCCCATTCAAGAAGTAATTTTAATTTTTTTTTGAAATCTAATGTAGCTTTCCATTTGTACCATCTTTCTAAATCCTTAGATAATGACTTTCCAAGACCAATTGATGTTGGAGGATGTTCGCAACTCAATCTCATTAATGCAATATCTAACTCTTGAGGTCCCTCTGCTAATAATGGGACCCAATCAAAAAATCTATTTTTATAAGATGGTATAAATTTGCGAAAAAGTTCTTTAAATATTAAGGCTGCCTGAGGGCAACATGAAAACGTATTTTTTATTGTAGCTGCTTTAGTAGCTTTAACTATTTCTGTGTGGAGGTATGTTGTTCCACTTCTCCATGCACCTATGATAAAAATTGGATCAGGCATATTCTTTGGCTTCTTGTAAAGAATTTTTTGCAACCAATAAAGAGGTTCAGCCAACCAACCGAGTACAATATTCTGGAATAAATAAAAAGAAATAATAGGAAATCTATTAGCTTTTTTTAACAACTCAAACTGAACAGAAGGTCTTAAGCATCCAATAATAATTAAGCGTGGATTGAAAAACAATAATCTATTTATATCCAAAATAAAGATTATCTATGGAACTTTCGATAAGTCAATCAGTACTTATTTCTTTTGTAAGATACTCAAAATAATCTTTACATCTCTATGAAAGTAAAGTAATAAATATTTTTTCTTATGGTTCGCTGCCTACTAGGTTTCACGTGGGTTTCACGTGGCGGAATACGTGTTATAATATGTTCAGACCCATTGATATAACTGTCTTTTTTATTAACCTTTTTGGAGGGACTATTGAGTGGGAATAAAAATAATTTGGTTATCTTTGTATCTTTAAAGAAATAAAAAACGATTATGGATGAAGTTATTAAATTAAGTAGGTCTACTGTTGAAAAATATCTTAATTGTCCTAGATGTTGTGTTCTTGATAAAAAACATAAAATCAAACCTCCATCATTACCTTTCACTTTAAATATTGCGGTAGATAATTTATGTAAAAATGAGTTTGATTATTATCGCGATAAACAGGAGCCTCATCCTTTATTTATTGAACATAATATTGATGCTGTCCCTTTTAAACATAAAAATATAGATATTTGGAGGAGTAACTTTAAAGGAATAAGATATAAATCCATTGAGCATAATTATGACTTTGGTGGTGCGGTGGATGATATCTGGCAAAAAAGAAATGGAGAATTAATCATAGTTGACGTAAAAGCGACATCAAAAAATAATTTTGATTGGTGTGAAACTTTTAATAAATATGATTATCCAAAAGCATATAAAAGACAATTAGAAATGTATCAGTGGTTATTTAGAAAAAACGGTTTCAAAGTTGCAGATGAAGCATATCTTCTTTATTTTAATGGAAAAAAGAATGAGAAATTTTTTAATAATCAGTTGAAATTTGACGTGCATTTTATTCAGTTAGATTGTTCTTCATTATGGGTAGAAGGCAAAGTTATTGAAACAGTAAAACTTCTCAGATCTAATGTCTTTCCTCCACCATCTTTTAAATGTGAATATTGTAATTATTTAAAAAAGCGTTGGCAGTTGTCAAAAATTTAATTATTGATACTAAAAAAATAATATTATTTGATAATTCTGGATAAATTTTTAAATAAAGATAATCTTTAAGTAGATAATAAATTTTAGATTTTGGTTAATCCGAAAAGTTCTGATAATAAAATTAGCAATCACTTACAACAAGATGTTGTCAAAATTGCAGGGAAAACAATCTTTATTAATCCATTTTTGTATTGGAGAAGGTTTGATGAGAATACTAATAGATGGTTAAGAGAACCAGGACAAATGTCAGAAGAGCAAATCCAGCCAAACAGAAATCGGTTTTATCCTGAAATTGACTGGGCTGATTTAAGTCAAGATCAAAAACTCATAAAAGATGCAAGTGTAGAAATGTTTCTGAAGACTCTGGAGCTTATAAGCACATTTCATCCTCAGCTTAACTCTGGACAACTATTAGAAGTTGAGAGGAAAATGGCAATAACAAAAAAGCTACCTTTTGAAAAGTGGGTAAAAAAGTCTTTTGCTAAAAAAGCCAGAGCTCAAGAAAATGAAAAAAGAAAATTTCAAAGAGATAGATTTCTCAGAAGTTGGAAGGAATGGCTAAGTCTTGAAAATACTCAGAGAGCCCTACTACCTATAATTGTCGTTGTATTTGTGTCAGCGTTTATTGGTTGGTCTTCAGGTGTATCAAAAAACAGTTGTAATCCTTATTTTGAACAAAACTTAGATCAGTCAATTTAAATTGCTTTATTAAATAGACTTTAATATTACTTTGATGATTTGTAATTTATTATTTAGGATAATATAAAGCAAGTTTAGTTTTTAAAGTCAACTTATTATTTGATTTATGGATAACAAAGAACAAGGAAAAGCTATATCAAGTTTGGAATTTGATAAAGGTAAGACTCCAAATGATTATAAATTTTTACTGCAAAAATTAAAAAGTATGAAGGAGATTATTAATTTGTTAGAAAAAAATTTTTTACAGAAAGAGATATAAATTCTTGAAAAATAGAAACTTAAAAAATAAGTTCCCCTCTTTTAATAGAGAGCCTTTGGTTTTTTATTTAATTACTACTTTTACTTTTCTATTAATATTAATTAGATTAGTTTTTCTTCAATTATTAAATCATGAGACTTACAAAAAAATGTCTGATGAAAATAGAATTAGGTTAATTGCAACTCAACCAATTAGAGGGCGGATATTAGACAAAAACGGATTGATTTTGGCAGATAGCCGTTTAAAGTACTCTTTGATAATTAAACCTCAATACGTTAATGAAAGAGCATGGCAGAATTATAAATCAAACATTTCTATGTTATTCAAGATTTCATCTGATTCACTTCAAAAGAAATATTCTGATGGTGTAAAAAATAATAAATTTTCAATAACTCTGTTAGATGATTTAACAGTTAAGCAAGTTATCAAATTTAAAGAAAATGAAAATATCTTAAATGGTTTAGAGATTTCAATAAAAACGATTAGAAATTATCCTTATAAAACTGTTGCTTCTCATGTGATTGGATATACGCAACCTATTACAGATTCTGAATTTAATATTTTGTCTAAAAAAGGTTATAAATTAAATGATTTAATAGGACGAACTGGAATTGAGTTTGTTTTTGAAGATCATATAAGAGGAGAATGGGGAGGAGAAATGATTGAAGTAAACTCTTCTGGCACGTTTACAAAATCTTTAGGTATTAAACCATCAAAACAAGGGAAAGACCTTGAATTAACAATTGATTTGAATTTACAATTAATCGCTGAAGAAGTGCTTAAAGATAAAAATGGAGGAGCCATAATAGTTATGGATCCTAGAGATGGTGCAATAAGAGCGATGGCTAGTAAACCAACTTTTGACTTGAATTTTTTTTCGAAAGACTTTAAACCAGAAAAAGAATACAATGCTCTGTTCAATTCTCCCACTAAACCGTTATTTAATAGAGCTTTAAATGCATATGATCCCGGTAGTGTTTGGAAAATTGTAACGGCTATAGCTGGTTTAGAAAGTGGAAGGTTTCCTCCTGAAACTTTTTTAGAAACTAAACCTTGTATCGTATATGGAAGTCAATGTTTTAGAGAACATAATGACTTAGGTTTTGGAACAATAGGTTATGAAGATGCTTTGCGAGTTTCAAGTAATACTTTTTTTTATCAGATTGGTTATGGCGTAGGTGTAGATGAAATTTATAACGTTTCTAAGAAGCTCGGCTTTGCCGCACTATCTGGAATCGAGATTTCAGAACAAGAAAATGTAGGTTTAGTGGCAAGTAGTCAATGGGCTAAAAAAGGGAGAGGATGGGGAAAACCAGGAAGAACTCCTTGGGTTCCGGAGGATATCGCGAGTATGTCTATTGGTCAATTTGTTGTCCAAGTTACGCCTATTCAAATAGCTCGTGCATATGCAGTAATAGCGAATGGTGGTTATTTAGTAACTCCCCATTTATCTAAAAAAGAAGATCAAATAGTCACAAATCAAAAGCGGATAAAAATTGATATTGATCCAAATAATCTTCAGCTAGTGAAAAATGGATTAAAAAAAGTAGTTGAATCTGGAACAGGGGTTTCTATCAATTATGGGGTATCTAATCTTCCTCCAGTTTCTGGCAAAACTGGTACTGCTGAGGATGGAGAAGGAGGTTCAGATCATGCATGGTTTGTTTGTTTTACTCCTTCGGATAAAAGTGAATTGTTAATAGTTGCTTTTGCACAAAATACACCTGGAGGAGGATCCGTACATGCACTACCTATGGCTAGAGAAATTTTAAAAGTTTGGAATGAAAACAAATAAATATAATTTGTTTATATTTTTAAAAAGAAATTTATATTTTTAATTTTTTCATTTGCGATAGTCGTTGAAGTATATCCTCTATTGTTTTTACATCCACGGGTTTACTAAATGAAGATAATAGCTGTCTACCCAAAACTTGACTTCCTAAATGTACTAATTGGATTCTTAATGAGGTTAATAACTCTAATCCAACTCCACCAGAAAAAGTTGCAATTGCAATTGGCTGACCATTAAATAAATTTCTAAAATCGTCTCCTGATACAGATAACCATGCTATTAAATTAGAAAGAATTGGAGGTATCGAACCGTTATATTCAGGCGCACATATAATCCATTTCTCTATAGCAAACAGTTTTGTTTTTATTTCAATTATTTCGGTAGGAATATGTTCTTTGGTATGAATTCGTGGATTAAATAAAGGAATATCAAAAGTAGTAAGATCTAAAATTTCAGAATTGAATTTTAGTTCATTACTTTTCTCTTGAAATATTTTTGAAAGTTCTAGATTTTTTCCGCAACTAGCTGAAATGATTATTAGATCTGTTGATTCAGTCATAATTAAAAATAATTTGGTTTAATAGTTAGCTCCACTCTTACGGTGATGAACAGCAGTTAGGCTATCGGATTTTAATATATTGCCGTGTAAAACCTCAGCATATATTACCCAATGATCTCCGCATTCCATTCTTTCTTTTACAGAAGCATCTACCCATGCTAAGGCCTCAGGAATAATTACTTGATTATTTGGTGTTAGTTCAATATCCAATCCCTCAAATCTATCTTCTCCCGGTAAAAATGGTTTTGTAAACCTTTTCAACGGCTCCCTGAAATCTTTTTCGCTGAGAATATTTAAGGCGAAAGAGTCACCTTTTTGCAGAAGTGATTCTACTGATCTATCTTTTGCTACCGCAATACTCAAACCCGGTGGAGAAAAACTTGCTTGGCTTACCCAAGATGCAAGCATAGCGCCTTTTATATTATTTTCATCTTTTCCTTTTGAGGCAGTCAGAACACACAGTGAACCTAGTACTCTACCTAAAGCTTGTAATGTAGGATCAGTTTTACTAGAAATCATTCCAGTATCTGATTTTCTAATTTTTTGTTTTGCTTTTTTTAAAATTTTTCTCCCAAAATGAGTACCAATCTCTTCTAGTTCTTTAATTTTTGGTTTATTAGGACTAAATTTTATTCTTATTGGATCAAAACTAAATTTAAAGCCACCATCTTTTAATTTTGTTTCAAGCAAATCTATTGCTTCTCCGCTCCATCCAAAACTGCCGAAAATGCCTACAGGTTTATCTCTATTACCCTCTGATAACAAAGTTCCAAGAGCACTTACTATTGGAGTTGGGGCGTGTCCCCCCAAAGTAGGCGATCCGATTAGATATCCATCGGCATTTTGAATCGATTTTATAAGTTCATCATTAGATGTAAATTCACAATTAATACTTTCAACTTCTACTGAAGTTCTATTTACACCTTTAGCTAATGCATCACCTATTGAAGCTGTATTGCCATAAGCACTAGCGAATATTAATACAATTTTAGAATTGTTTGTTGAGAGATTTTCTCCCCATCTAATGTAGTCATTTAAAAAGCTTTTTAAGCTGTACTCAATTGCTGGACCGTGGAGTGGAGCGATAGTTTTAATTTCTAATTCAGAAATTTTTTCCGCTATTGATACGATTTGATTAGACATTGGTGCCATAAGACAATCATAAAAATGTTTCCTATCAATTTCTGTACTTATTCGGTTGGTTTCTGACCATTCTTCAGATGCTAAATGTGCAGAAAATATTTTTTCACTTAAAAGTATTTCTTGATTCTCTTCATATACGATTAATCCACCAGGCCAGCGGGCAGTTGGCACAGGATATAGTTTTAATGAAATATTTTCTAGTTCTAAATTAAGTTCTTTTTTTACGATGTTAATTTTGGGTAATTCTTTCTCAATAAAAGGTTTTAAATTTGGATTTTTTTGATTCCAAAGTTCACTAATAAGCTTAAAACCAGGATTCGAGCATGTGATAGTTAAGTTACTGAATTGGACATTAATTAACTTTATAGTTTCAATAATTTTAGGATTTACATGACCTGTAATGATGTTAATTCTGTTGAATTTAAACTGATCAAAAAAATTAGAAATTACTTCATTAATTAATTTTGCATATTCTTTTTCAGGCGGATGAATAATGAAAAAGTCATCTTTACTTACGATGAGAAAGGTATTATATGATGTTCCTTTCTCAAGATTAAATTCGAGCTCAAACCTTTCTTTATTTTGATCAAGAAATCTTACGCAAGTAAAATTTTTAGTTATTTCAAATGTTGATAAGTTTTTATTTTCTAAAAGTAAATTTGTATTAATTTCTAACATCTTTAGAGATTTATTTTTTAGTAGTGATTAGCAACTTTCCTATGATGAACTGCTGTTTTACAGGATAAATCGGAGACACTCCCATTTTCAACTATACCGTAAATAATCCAATGATCTGGAGTCTCTAATCGTGAACTTACTTTACAATCTAAAAACGCGAGGGAATCAGAAAGTACTGGACCACCATTTGCAATTTTGTTAACTACATCTACATCCGCAAACCTATCTGCTCCAGGTGCAAATCTTTTTAAAAAATGTCTAAACATTTTTTGATAGTTATCTTCTCGCAAGATATTAACAACAAAGCCTTCTCCAACTCGCATATAAGATTCAATAGCTCTATCTTTTGCAACTGCAACTGTAATTCCTGGTGGACTGAAACTTGCCTGACTAACCCAGCTTGCCACCATCGCGCTTTGTCTGAAAGTCGAACCTTCTCCTTGGCTAGCTGTGACTACGTATAAACCTCCACTTAGTCTCCCTAAAGCTTTATCCAAATTTGAATCGAGACTTTTCATTGAAGCAATATTTTTTTTCTTATTAATTAATTGTCCCAAGTCAGTTCCGGCTTCTTCGAATTGTTGATAGATAATAGGATCTGGAATATTTTTAACTCTTAGAGGTAAAAAGGCTTCTTTTTGTCCTAATTCTCTTAACTTACTTGCTAATGAATCTATCGGTTCATCATTTCCTCCAAATGCATCATAAACAGCTGTAAATTGTTTAGGTTTTAATGCGGCAAAAAGAGTGCCAAGAGACTCTTTTAATTCATTATCTGAATTAACTGACCATGTTGGGATTACTACGGCTTTAGATTCTGAAATTAAACCTGTTAATTCCTGAGAATCCGAAGATCTTAAATCAATTAATTGGACCTGTGCATCTGCCTTGCTTATGCCATGAGATATAGCCTGGCTTAATCGATCACAATATCCATAATCACTTATGTAGCAGACAGATACAAATTCATTACCTTTACTCTTATTGCTACTCCATTCTGAATATTTTTCTTTCCAAAAATTAACTTGATTATGAAGCAATGGCCCATGACCAACCGCTATAGTTTTAAGTTCAGGTAATTTATCTATTCGCTTAATAGCTTGCAGAACACTTCTTGCGTTCGGGCCCATTAGGCAATCGTAATAAAAACGAAAATCTTCATATATTTCTTTTTGATTACTATCAAAAAATTCATCAGAGCAATAATGCAATCCAAAAGCGTCGCATGTGTATAAAACATTTGTACCGTGATCGTAGGAGAAAATGGTATCTGGCCAATGTAAATTTGGGGCACTTATAAATTCAATATTATGATTTACTCTGCTTGTAGGGTTAGCTCCAAGATCTAAAAATTGCCCACTTTTTACTTCTAAACTTTTAAATGGAATATGTATTTGATCTTCAATAAATTTAAGCGCTAATTTTGAACCAACTAATGTTATTTGAGGATTAAGATTTAAGAGGTTTCCAATTAAACCTGAGTGGTCTGGTTCTGTATGACTAGTAATTAAATAGTCAATTTCTTCTGGATTTATTTCTTTTAATAATTGTTCAAGCCATAGTTCTTCAAATTTAGAGTGGCTTGTATCAATTATTGCTAGTTTTTGGCCCTTAATGATAAAACTATTATAAGTAGTTCCATTTCTTAATCCAAATTCAATATCAAACCTACTTCGATCCCAGTCAAGAGATCTAATTGCACTTGAGTCATCTGCAAAAACTTTATATTGCACAGATAATTTTTGCTCAACTTTAATCATCTCTGAAGTACTTGTTTTTGCAGAAGTTATCATACTATGATTCTTTTGTATTATGAATTTAGTTAAATACAATATAAATCCGCGTGAATCTAAGTGTGGAATTACCGAATTTGTTTTTTAATCACTTCATTATTGATTCTGTTATGAATGAAATCTCAAACTAAAAACACTCCAATTACTGGTGATGAAATAAGAAAAACTTTTTTAGATTTTTATGAAAGTAAATCACATCTGATTATCCCCAGTTCCTCTTTGATTCCAGATGATCCCACAGTGATGCTTACCATTGCTGGGATGCTGCCTTTTAAACCTATTTTTTTAGGGTTAAGGAATAGACCATCTCCTAGAGCCTCATCAAGTCAAAAGTGTATAAGAACTAACGATATTGAAAACGTAGGCGTTACAGCAAGACACCACACTTTTTTTGAAATGTTAGGTAATTTTTCTTTTGGAGATTATTTTAAAAAAGAGGCAATTCAGTGGGCTTGGGAATTAATTACTGATGCATATCATCTTAAACCTGAAAATATTATTATTAGTGTTTTTCATGAAGATCATGAATCAGAAAAAATATGGAGAGATGATATTGGGATTAATCCAGAAAGAATAATTCAGTTAGATGCAAAGGATAATTTTTGGTCTTCTGGAGCGACAGGTCCATGTGGACCTTGTTCCGAACTTTATTATGATTTTAATCCCGAAAAAGGACTCAAAAATATTGATCTAGAGGATGGAGATCGTTTTATTGAATTTTATAATCTTGTATTTATGCAATATAACCGCGATTCAAAGGGAATTTTAACAGACCTTGAATTTAAAAATATTGATACCGGGATGGGCCTTGAGCGGATGGCTCAAATTCTTCAAAAAAAGAAAAATAATTATGAAACTGATTTAATTTTTCCAATTGTCAAAGAGGCTTCTCTTATTGCTAATGTTGATTATTTTTCTTCTGATGATCGTACTAAGATTTCACTTAAAATACTTGGTGATCATACTAGAGCAATTATTCATTTAATTTCCGACGGAGTAGTTGCTAGTAATCTAGGTAGGGGGTATATCTTGAGAAGGTTGTTGAGAAGGATGATTAGGCATGGAAGATTATTGGGTATAAAAGACGATTTTCTTTCTAGGCTTGCATCTCTTGGAATTAGTTTGATGCAAAATATTTATCCGGATTTGAAAAATAATAAAGAACGAATTTTAAGAGAGATTAATATTGAGGAAAAAAGATTTCTTGAAACTTTAGATCGAGGTGAAAAATTATTAAATGATTTTATAAGTTCTGGCGAAAAATTAATCTCTGGATCCAAAGCTTTTGAACTGTATGATACCTATGGATTCCCTCTAGAATTAACTAAAGAGATACTTGAGGAAAAAAACATAAATGTTGATTTAGATGGTTTTGCAAGAGAAATGGAGGCTCAAAAAGGAAGAGCGAAAGCAGCATCTCAAAAAATTGATTTAACTTTAAAAGGATCAATTGAAAGAGAAATAGATTTATTTGATCAAACTATTTTTGAAGGATATGATTCTTTAAATTCCAAGGGGTTAGTAAAGGGTATATTTTTTGAGGCAAACTCTGTAGAAAAAGCTACTCAAGGACAAGCTGTTCAAATTATCCTCGATCAAACTTCTTTTTATGGAGAATCAGGAGGTCAAGTTGGCGATACAGGAACTATTTCTGGTGATGGTACAGAAATTTATGTAGATAAAGTTATCAGAAAAAAAAATATATTCTTGCATTGCGGAATGGTAAAAAAAGGAGAAATTTTCAGAAATCAGTTAGTTGATACAAGAGTTGATAATTCCAATAGAGCTAAAGCTGAATCTAATCATACTGCTACTCATTTACTTCAATCAGCTCTCAAAATAGTTATTGATGACAGTGTTAGCCAACGAGGTTCATTAGTAGCTTTTAATAAATTACGGTTCGATTTTAATTCTCCTCAACCTTTATCGAAAGAACAAATTTTACAAATTGAATCTTTGGTTAATGCCTGGATTTTAGAAAATCATCCTATTCAAGTGAAACAGATGGAGAAAGATGAGGCTCTTAAAGCAGGTGCTCTAGCTATGTTTGGAGAGAAATATGGAGATATTGTTAGGGTAGTTGATGTTCCAGGAGTTTCTATGGAGCTTTGTGGAGGGACACATGTTAGAAAGACATCTGATGTGGGGAGCTTTAAAATTATTAGTGAACTAGGAATATCTTCAGGAATTAGAAGGATAGAAGCACTATCTGGACAGTTGGTTTTAGATTATTTAAAAGAAAGAGATGATACTGTAAATAAACTTAGTGATTTATTAAAAGCAAGTCCATCGCAATTGTTTGAAAGGGTTAATTCTTTGCAATCAGAGTTGATTAATAAAAATAAAGAAATACAAAAAATGAAGGATGAAATAGCTTTTTTTAAATACTCTTCGCTAATTTCTTCTGCAAATAAAATTGGATTATTTTCGCTTATTATTAGTCAACTTGATGGACTAGATGGAAATTCTCTACAATCTGCAGCACTAGATTTAACTTCTAAATTGGGAGATAAGTCGGCTGTGATTCTCGGAGGAATACCAGATAAGGAAAATAGAAAATTGTTATTTGTTGTCTCTTTTGGGGAAGACTTAGTTAAAAGAGGTATGCATGCTGGAAAATTAATTAATGATATTTCACGTATTTGTTCTGGGGGAGGGGGAGGTAAACCCAACTTTGCACAGGCAGGTGGTAAAGATATTGATAAATTAAGTGATGCTTTGGAATATGCAAGAAAAGATTTGAGGACAAAGCTCCTTAGTTACTCTGATAAGTAACTACTTTTTCTTAAACTGGTTTCTATTTGATCAATTAATTTTCGTGCTTCTTGAATAGTCAAAGTTTTATTATTAATGGCAGATTCAGTATTGACTCTTATTGATTCAACTAAATTATCTGAACTGAAATCTAATAACTCTAAAATTTCTGATTTGCTATTTTCTTTGATGATGTTTTTAATTTTATAAGAATTATCTTCATTTATATCAATATGAATAACGTTAGTATTTCCAAATAAATTATGGAAATTCCCTAATGCTTCTTGATATGCTCCAGCCATAAAGATTCCTATTAGATAGTCATTATTTTTTTCTGGGCGATGTAAATTTAAAAGTGATTTAATCTTTCCATTATCAATAAAACTATTCAGCTTGCCATCAGAATCGCAAGTTAAATCCGCAAAGTTTCCTTTACAAAAGGGCTCTTCTAAATGTCTATGTATTGGAATAATTGGAAAAACTTGATTAATTGCCCAGGCATCAGGAATAGATTTAAAAACTGATAAATTTGCGTAATATGTTGATGCAAGCGTTTCAGTTATTTCAGATAAATCTGGATGGATAATTTCATCATTCTCCAAGTGATTTGCAATCTCTTTTGCACAAGCCCATGTAAGTTCTTCCGCATACGCACGTTCTTCCAAACAGATAAATCCCAATCTAAAAGCGACTAAGCAATCCTCTTTAAATTTTTTAGCGTCATTCCATAATTCTATTATTTCAGATAAATCTTCTTTTTTATCTCTAAGATTCTTTAGTTGATTTAGGGTTTCTATCAGATTTGTGATGATTAATGATTGTTTTTTTTGATCGGATACTTTTACTTGGGAGCTGACATGACTTGTCCCTAAAACATTAAAAATTAAAACTGAACAATGACTGATTATCGCTCTACCACTTTCTGAGATTATGATTGGTTGTTGAATATTGTTTACATCACATGAATCTTTTACTGTTGCAATAACGTCATTTGCGTAGTTTTGAAGAGAATAATTTGTCGAAGTATTGGAAGAAGTTTTAGTTCCATCGAAGTCTATTCCTAAGCCGCCTCCTACATCTATATATTTCATTGGTGCGCCTAACTTAGATAATTCAACAAATATTTGACTAGCTTCTTGTAATGCGTCTTTTATTACTGATATATCACTTATTTGGCTTCCAACATGGAAATGCAGCAACATCATTTCATTTATTAGATTTGCTTCTTTGAGCTCTTTTATTGTTAGCATTATTTCTGGAATTGATAATCCAAATTTGGAATTATCTCCCACTGATTTACCCCACCTTCCACTACTCTTACTTGATAATTTTGACCTAATCCCAAGTATGGGGGTTGCTTTGAGATCTTTTACAGCTTCTATAATTCTTTGAACTTCATCTCTTTGCTCAATAACTATAATTGGCTGTTTACCAAGTTTTCTGGCTAATATTGCAGTCTCAATATACTTTTTATCTTTATATCCATTACAAATTAAAAGTGATTTTTGATTTTCTAGGATTGATAATCCAATTAATAATTCTGACTTACTTCCTACTTCTAAACCAAAATTCCAACGATCCCCATACTCAATGATTTTTTCCAATACATTTTTTTGCTGATTACATTTAATAGGAAAAACTCCTTGATAAATATTTTTATAGTCATAAGTTTCTATAGCTTGGGAGAAGGCATTATTTAATTCTGTAATTCGGTCTTTTAAAATGTCGTTAAATCTTATTATTAAAGGAGTATTGATTTCTCTACTTTTAATTTCCTTAACAAGTTTAAAAAGATCAACTTTTTTTTTGGAATTTCTATTTGGGGTTATCGATATATTGCCATCTGAATTAATTGAAAAATATTTCTCTCCCCATTTATCAATACCATAAGTAGAAATACTATCTTCTATAGTCCAATTTTTATTTAATTTGTTTGGATCAAAATTGTTCAATTTTAGTTTTGTGATTTATATAAGTTTTGGAAAATTACTCAAATCTATATTTTTTATTTTAATGATTACTTGCCAAGTTACCACCTAAAAGAAGAATATACATAGAGAGATTACTAATTAAATGATTAAAGAGAGAACGTTTCTTGCAATTAAACCAGATGGTGTTCAGAGAGGATATGTTGCAGAGATTATTGGAAGGTTTGAAAAAAAAGGCTTTAAATTGGTAGGTTTAAAACAATTAATTCCATCAAAGCAACTTGCTCAAGACCATTATGGGGTACATAGAGAGAGACCTTTTTTTAAGGATTTAGTCGACTTTATATCAAGTGGTCCTGTGGTTGCGATGATTTGGGAAGGAGAAGGAGTAATCTTAAGCGCTAGAAAATTAATTGGTGCTACAAAACCTCTTGAGGCTGAACCTGGCACTATAAGAGGAGATTTAGCTATTAATATAGGTAGAAATATAATTCATGGTTCAGATGGAGAAGAAACAGCGAAATTTGAAATTAATTTATGGTTTGATCAACATGAAATATGTGATTGGGAGACTTCTGATTCTGAATGGCGAGCAGAAAATTAAAGAAATTTAAAATTAAAACCTATTGAAACTAAATTTTTTAAGAAAATTAGTCTCAATATTGTTGAGAGTTTTTTCTTGAATTAATTTGAACATAATATCGCTTGTAATTGCTGAAAAAAGTACTCCATTTCTATAGTGACCGGTAGCTATATAAAGATTACCGACGTCTGATTTGCCAATTATCGGCTTGAAGTCAGGTGTACAAGGCCTGAATCCCCACCAATGTTCCATTTGTGGCCAGTTCAATGCTTCTGGTAATAAAGATTTAATACCTTTCTGAAGTTGATTTATTCCATTTGGAGTATTTCCTTGAGTAAATTCAGCATTATCTTCAACGGTTGCACCAACAACTATAAGACCATCATCTCTAGGAACTAAGTAAGTATTAGGACCAAAAAGAACTCTTTTAATAGAATTTTCTGGACCTTGTATTGACATCATTTGTCCCTTTACAGGAAAAATTGGTAAATTATTTAACACTTTTTTACTCCAAGCACCGCAACATAAAATTACTTTTTCACTAAAAATATTTTTTATTTCCCCAGTAGCATTTAAAACTTTTGCACCAAGAATTTTATTCTTTTCTAATATCAATTCTTTTACATCTGCTCCTTCTTGGAATTTAACCCCATGCAAAGAACATGCACGCTCAAGAGCACGCATAAGTCTCCTTCTATTGTCTATCTGGCCGTCTTGTTCAAAAAGTAATCCATGCTCCCATTTGGCATGTATTCCAACGATTTCTTTCCTTAGGCTTTTCTGATTTAAATATTTTCCGTATTGATAAGTTTTGAATTTCTTCAATTTTTTAATATTTTCAAAGGGTACGACTATTCCACATTTTTTTAAACCACAATCAATACCACTATCTTGTTCGATATTTTTAATCCATTCTGGAATTAAATTTTGACTTTGTTGTCCAAATATGAATAATTCATCTTCAAGTCCTTCAGCATGGGTGGCTAGCATTCCTGCCGCAACGAATCCAGCAGATTCGCTTCTGTTTTTGCTTAAAACTTCAACTTTGAATTTATTACGTGCAAATTCATAAGCAATAGATAAACCTATTAAACCTCCACCAATAATTAAAATTGAATTTTTAGTATCTGATTTCATTTAATTATTTTTATAATTTCAATATGTTTTGATCCTCTTTTAACTTATATCCAATAAGATTAAGAGAAGAACATTTAATAATGAAAAATTTAGAACCTTGGGAAGCTGTGATTGGTTTAGAAACCCATGTCCAGCTTAATACTAAAAGTAAAATATTTACATCTGCATCAACTGCTTTTGGCGATGAACCTAATACTCATGTAGATCCTGTTGTTTGTGGGTTGCCAGGAACACTCCCTGTTTTAAATGAAACTGTTTTAGAGTATGCAGTAAAAACTTCTCTAGCTTTAAATCTAAATGTTGCAGAACATTGTAAATTTGATAGAAAACAGTATTTTTACCCTGATTTGCCTAAAAATTATCAAATCTCTCAATTTGATGAACCCTTAGCAGAAAATGGTTGGTTAGAAGTTGAAATAGCAGAAAAAGATAAAGAAACTTATTTAAAAAAAATCGGTATAGAAAGACTTCATATGGAAGAAGATGCTGGTAAATTAGTTCATGTAGGAAGCGATCGATTAGCTGGTTCTAAATATTCATTGGTTGATTACAATCGTGCAGGTATAGCACTCGTTGAGATCGTAAGTAAACCAGATATTAGGACAGGTAGAGAGGCATCAGAATATGCTTCAGAAATAAGAAGAACTGTTAGGTATCTTGGTGTTTCAGACGGAAATATGCAAGAGGGTTCACTCAGGTGTGATGTAAACATTTCAGTTAGAAGAGGCCCTAATTCCCCTTTCGGTACCAAAGTTGAAATAAAGAATATGAATTCTTTCTCTGCTATTCAAAAGGCTTGTGAGTATGAAATAGAAAGGCAAATTGATGTATATGAGAATGGGGGGGAAATTTATCAAGAAACCAGGCTTTGGGACGAAGCTAAGCAATTAACAAAAAGTATGAGATTAAAGGAGGGTAGTAGTGATTATAGATATTTCCCAGATCCTGATCTTGGCCCAATTGAAATATCAAAAGAACAAAAAGATAAATGGCTTAATGAATTGCCTGAATTACCTTCTAAGAAAAGAAAAAAATATGTCAAAGAATTAGGCTTGTCACCATATGATTCAAGAGTTATTTCAGATGAAGTTTTTATGGCAAACTTTTTTGAAGAGACCGTAGCAAACGGTGCTGATCCCAAACTTGCCTCAAATTGGATAACAAGTGACATTGTTGGCTATTTGAAATCAAAAAAACAAAGTTTTGCTGACTTAAAGCTTAGTCCTAATAACCTTGCAGAGATGATTAATATGATTTCTAAAAAAGTTATTAGTGGAAAAATAGCAAAAGAAATCTTACCAGAATTAATTAAGGACAATATTTCTCCACAAAAAGTAGTTGAAGAAAAAGGCTTGGCAATGATATCTGATTCTGCAAGTATTTTGCCAATTATTGAAGAACTTATTATTGAATATCCTAAAGAAGTTAAATCTTTTAAGGAGGGAAAAACTAAACTCCTTGGTTTTTTTGTAGGACAGCTTATGAAAAAAACTAAAGGTAAAGCAGATCCCAAACTTGCTAATCAACTTATTTCAGAAAAACTAAATAGTTAATTTCTAAAGAAGTTTTTGTATTGTATTAATCCATAACTTTTGATCATCTGAATTGTCTAAAATTATATCTGAAAATTTAGATTTATCTTCAAAATTTAATTGAAGATTTATAATTTTCTCAGCATTATTATTACTGATTTTATTTCTTTTCATAAGTCTTTTTTTTTGTATTTCTCTTGGACATTTTACTAACCATATTTCAGTACAAAGGTCCGTAAATTTTGCTTCAAATAGCAAAGGGACAACCAAAAGTAAAATTTTATTTTTTTCAAATTGATTACATTCTTCTATCATTTTTTCTTTTATTAATGGATGAAGAAGATTTTGAATCCATGTTCTATGTATAGAATTTTCGAAAATTATTTTTTTTAATAATGCCACGTTTATTTCATTTTCTGAAGAATACTCGTCAACTATTTGAGGTCCAAAATAAGCTAAAACTTTTTTATAGCTATTACTTTTTGGCTTGATTAGTTCTTTTGAATATTGATCTGCATCTAATATTGGAATGTCTTTATATTTCTTTATGTAGCTAGCTATTGTAGATTTTCCACTTGCAATACCTCCAGTAAGACCTATTCTTCGTTGTTTATTTTTTAATTTTGGTTGGATGCTCATAAATTTAATAAGAATCTATATGGCAGTGTTTTAATGAAAAGAATAGTTATTATAAGTTTAATTTATAAAAAAGATTGAGTCAGATTAAGACTAATTGGTCATTTGTGAGTGATGGGGAAACGCCTAATGGTTTTTCTTTTGCAGGTATTGCTGCAGGATTAAAAGATTCTAAGAAAAAAGACTTGGCTTTAATATTAGCCCCAGAGAATAGCATTTGTAGTGGTCTGTTTACACAATCAATAGTACGAGCATCCTGCGTAGATATTTGTGAACAAAGGATTAAACAGTCTTCAGGTCAGATAAGAGCAATATTAATAAATTCCGGACAAGCAAATGCTTGTACGGGAGATTTTGGTACTCAACATACTTTGATTGCCACCAAGGAGGTCTCACAAATATTAGGAATAAATGAAGAAGAAGTTTTAATGTGCTCAACGGGTGTAATTGGCATACCAATTCAAATAAAAAATTTAATTGATAATTTACCTAATTTGGTCAAGGAGTTAAATAAAAATAGTTTACAGGATGCTGCAGAAGCTATTTTAACTACTGATTTAGTTGACAAAAAAATAACTATAGAAACATTTATTGAAGGTAGAAAGGTCAAGATATCTGGATTAGCAAAAGGATCAGGAATGATTTATCCAAATATGGCTACAATGTTAGCCTTTCTTACATGTGATGTTGGAGTTGATAAAGAAGATTGGGATAAGATGATTTCTGTTGCTGTTAAAAAGTCTTTTAATGCTATTTCTGTTGATGGAGAGACAAGTACTAATGATGCCTTTATAGGAATAAATTCAGGGAAAAAAATTGATAAGAAATTTTTATCAAAGATTCAAGCCGGAATTGATATTATATGCCAAAGCTTGGCAAAAAATATCGCTAGAGATGGAGAAGGCGCAAATTGCTTGTTAGAAGTTTTGGTTGAAGGGGCAAAGAATAATTCAGATGCAATTAAGATGGCTAAATCTATATGTAATTCTTCATTAGTAAAAACTGCAATTCATGGTTGTGATCCAAATTGGGGCAGAATTATTTCAGCTGCAGGTAACTCTGGAATTGATTTTAAATTAGATCTTGTTGATTTATATATTGGAGACTTTCAGATTTTGAAAAAGGGTAAATTAAAAGAATATGATACTAACAAAGTTACCAATTACATGCGAACAAAAATGAATGGTAAATATTTAGTTGAGGATATAGTATCAATAGTTCTTAATCTTAATTCTGGTACAGAAAAAGGAACTGCTTGGGGTTGTGATTTGTCTAAAAAGTACGTTGAAATAAATAGCGAGTACACTACTTAATTTTAAGCAGTTCAATTGGTAAATATTCGTTTATATAAAGAAAAAGGATTGAAATAGTTCCTATTACAGAACCAATAAAACTTCCAATAAAATAATTAAATATCTTGGGTTGAACGATTTGTGAGTTTTCTCCATTTTCTATTTCAAAATCAGGAGAATCAACTACTTTTAGGCGCTGATTAGTTGTTGGTTGTTTAAGTTGTTGGTGTCGGATGAGCGCTTCGAAATCAGGCATGGAATTTGAGATGCAATGGAACAATAGGCAGACCAGCCCGTCATTCGACGAGGATCTGATCTTCCTAAATCGTCTACAGCTTCAAATACTGCGTTTCCAGAGGCTTCTGCTTTATCAAAGGCTGAAAGTAAAGGAATAAATGTATCAAAAACGTGTAGACCGAAATTTTTTAACGCTGCCTTAGCTTGTTGAGCTGCTTTTTGCTGTCTAAAATCTACTTTTACAATTACTACTGCATGGTTAACTTTTAGTGTATTTAATAAGCTGGCTAATTCAACAGTTAATTCGACAGACCTTGCTTTTGCGGTTGTGGGTAGAATTACTAAATCTGATCCGTATGCAAGATGTTTAAGTTCTTCCGTATCACTGCTTGCTTGCCCATCAGTAATAACAATTTCGGAAGATCTGGAGGCTTTTGCGGCAGAACTAACTGGAAAAACGGGAAATGGCAGGTTTCCTCTGGATGAGTAGGCTAATGCTGATCGATTTTTGTCAGCATCAACTATACATACTTTTTTGCCTTCAGAATGCCATACACTTGCAAGGTGAATACTTGTACAAGTTTTAGCAACACCTCCTTTTTGCCCACAAACAGTAATAAACAATTTTTTACTAATATTTTCCTTACTTTGGAGAATAATTTCTTAATGTCAATAGGTAATTATTTGAAAAGTTTTAAAACTTATATTTGCTAAATAATCTTTTGTCGAATATATAGTTTTAAGTAATCTTAAAATTAAATCTAAAAAATAGTAAGTGAAAAAAAGAATTGGATTAGGAACATGGTCTTGGGGAAATCAAATTTTTTGGGACTATCAAACTAGTAATGATGATGATTTACGTGAAACTTACAAGGAAGCGTTAAAAAGAGGGTTTAACTTAATTGATAGTGCAGATTCTTATGGAACTGGAAAACTTAATGGTAGAAGTGAAGAACTTTTAGGTAAATTTTTACTAGAAACTTCTTCTTTTCAAAAAAAAAGAATTCAAATAGCAACAAAGCTTGCTCCTTATCCATGGAGAGTTGGTAATAAAGGCTTCACAAAACCCTTTCTCAAGAGTTTAGAAAGATTAAATAATAAATTAGATATAGTCCAAATACATTGGTCAACTGCAAAATATAATCCTTGGCAAGAATTACAATTATTAAATAATCTTTGTGATTTAATTGATCAAGGTTTTAATTTTAAAATTGGATTATCAAATATTGGACCCCAAAGATTAAATAAAATTATTCAATTCTTATCAAAAAGAGATAAGAAAATTAAAAGTGTTCAAATCCAGTTTTCTTTATTATCTCCAGATTTCCTTAAACAGACTAGCGTAAAGAGAATCTGTCAAGATAATGATATTGATTTTTTAGCCTATAGTCCTTTATCTTTTGGAATACTATGTATAGATCCTGAAAAAGATGGAGACAATCAAAATTCTTTTTTACGAAATTTCATTTTTAAAAACTATAAAAAATCAACTACTGAATTAAGGATATGTCTTAAAAAGATTGCAATCTCAAGATCAGTGTCACAAGCTCAAGTAGCTATTAATTGGTGTTGTTATCATGGGGCTATACCACTTGTAGGAATGAGGAAAAAGTCTCAAGTTATTGATATATCAAATGTTTTTAAATGGAACCTAAATAAGGAAGAATTCGAAATGCTTCAAAAAGCCTCTGAAAAGTGTCTGAAAAAAATGCCAAGTAATCCTTTTTCAAGTTTGTAAAAAGGAATTAAATTAATTTTTATGCAGATATTTTTTTATTTTTTTTTATCTGATTATTGCTCCAAAGTTCTGTTGGGAAGTTTGATCCTGTAAACCTTAAAACTTTAGGTTTAAGGTTTATTAATAGGTCATTAATGTTATTTTTTGTACTCATTAGATATTAAGAGTTTTTAATACGTTAAAATAATTTTTTTCTAATCTTCTCAGTATTTATACTCATAAAATTCAAAAAATAATTTCTAATACATTCTCTTGAAGTAAATTTTACAAATTAACAAATTATCTAATACCATATTTCGATCAATTTAAAATGGTGGAGCCCTTCCAGGCTCCTTGGATCATTTGGTTGATAAGGCTGATATCACCCCATCTCCTATGAGATCAAGCAGCAACTGGTGCTGTTTGACGGGAGAAACTAACGATTTTGTTAGCGTTTGTGTTTTTGCTCTAACCGAGCAGGCTTCAGTCATCTTCCTTACGCCCCGTCGAAACCATTACAACCCCAAAAGAAAATGGAGTTGAGCGGAATCGAACCGCTGTCCGAAACATCGGTTGAGATCACCTAGTCCAATTGGACATTTATATTCTGGCAGGCAAAATGAGTATTGAATAGTTATTTCATTAATTTTTTAAATATATATATGAATGTGATTGCATCATCTCCTGAAGGTTTAGAGAAATATTTAGCAAGTGAAATTGTCGATTTGGGTGGATTTAATGTTAAGACGTATAAAAGATCAGTTTCTTTTAAATGTGATTATGCCACTTTCTATAGAATTCATTTTTTTTCAAGAGTTGCTTTTCGTTTTTATAGAGAAGTGGCATGTTTTGTATGCTATGACAGGCTTTCATTATATGAGGGAGTAAGAGATTCATTTGATTGGTTAAAATGGTTACCTTCTAACAAAACATTCAATGTTCAAGTCACAGGCAGAACTTCATCTTTAAGTCATTCTCATTTCACTGCTCTTGAGGTTAAAAATTCAATTACAGATCTTCAACAATCTGTTTGGAATGAAAGATCAAATATTTCTTTAGATAATCCTGATCTGGTAATTCATTTACATCTAAATAATGATCGTGGGATTCTTAGCTTGCAGAGTAGTTTTGAAAGTCTTCATAAAAGAGGCTACAGACCTGCTATTGGGAATGCTCCACTTAAAGAAAATTTAGCTTCTGGATTATTAAAAATGACTGAATGGAACGGAACTAAACCTTTGGTTGATCTTATGTGTGGCTCAGGAACTTTTTTAATAGAGGCTATTAATCAAATTCTACAAGTTCCACTTAAATTTCAGCAATTTTATCTTTTTGAAAATTGGCTCGATTTCAATAAAAATATTTATCTTGCAGAGAAAAACAATGCTCAGAAAAAAGTTATTACTTTTGAGAAATTATCAAAAATTATTGGTTGTGAGATTAATAAAGATGTTTTTGATCAAGCAAAAGTTAATGTAAAACTATCAGGACTTGAAAATTATATTGAATTACGAAATGATGATTTTAAGAAAATTCAATTTAATTCTTCAGAAGGATTAGTTTTATGTAACCCACCTTATGGTAAAAAATTAGGAGATGAAAAGGAATTAATTACTTTGTATGAGGATATAGGTGAGTTTTTGAAGAGAAATTTTTCTGGATGGGAATTTTGGTTACTAAGTGGTAATCCAAAACTTACAAGATATTTAAAAATGAAATCTTCTTTAAAAATACCAGTGAGTAATGGAGGTATTGATTGTAGATGGATTAAATATTTAATAAGATAATTTATTTTTTACCTAATACTGCTTTTGTTGTTTTACCCAAACCCTCTAGTGTTTGAGGTAGATAAGGTCCTTTAGCGAGTTTTCCTCCAAGCTTTAAGCTTAAACCTGCAAGAAATAAATCAACAAATATTATTAAAAGCAAATTATATTCTGTGGCCCAATTATTAAACTTACTAAGAGTGAGATAACAAATAATATGAATACAAATTAAAACTAATAATAATAATATTCCACCTATAGCAATAAATATCCCTCCGCTTATTAATCTTCTCTTTTCTCTATCAACTTCTTGAAGTGCTATTCTGACATGCAAATCCATTACAGAACTTGCAATTGCAGAGATTCTTGAAGCTGTATTAGCAAAGTTTTTGTTTTTGGGTTTATCCATTTATTTATTTCTACTATTAATTAAACTACCTATAAATAATCCTATACCAGCAGCAATAGCAATAGATAAAATCGGTTTTTTTCTAATTGGGGTTTCTATTTTTGGTCTTAATGTAGTGTTCAGTTCATCTAGTAACTCTTCTAATTGACTTTCGATTGGTTCTATTTTATCTGCAATCTCCCAATTATTTTCTTGAATTGAATCAATGATTTGAAATAATTGATTCTTAATACCACTAGCAGATGATCCAGTATGAATTGCTATTACTCCAACTAAATCATCAATACTTCCCTTTGCAGTTTCAAGAGTTTGTTTTGCAATAGTAGGCCATTTTTCTTGTATTAACGGAATCAAACTATCAATTGTTTCACGTAACCATTTTTCTGATATGTTTTCTTCCTGTGGCAGCGCAGAATCATCAATTGGTTCTTTAACTTCTTTGGGAGGATGAAAAGATTCCATTAATCCACCTTGATTTCTTCTAGAGTAGTCTGCATTTTCTAAATTTGAAACCCTTCTATTTAGAATTGTTTTTAATAATAAAATAATAGACATATAAAATTTTATTTACATTTCATTTATCTCCCCTGTTCTGTAATAAGGTTTTGTTAAGCTATTACTGATTTTATTAAATTAAGTTTTTTACTTCATCATGGATATCACACTATCAGCAATTATTTTTGCATCTCGTACAATTCCAACTGATTTTGGATTGGTAGCAGCAGCTATCGCAGGAGCTGGTAGTTTGCTATTTATTGCTTTGCGGTTTGTTCCTGATGCTGGGAATTAGGTTCTTCTTTTTTAATTTGAGTTAACTTGTTAACTCATCTTAATGATTGATTATTGAAATAAAATAATTTATTGACGCACTAGATAATGAATCGATGGGTTTTACTCGAACATAAGATTCTTGATAGTAAATTAATTGATATTCACTATGATTTTCTTGTTGAAGATAAATTAGATTGCTTTACTTGGAAATTTTACGAAATTCCATTACTCAATAAAGGTTTTATTAAAATAGGAAAACAACCAAATCATAGATTGGTTTGGCTTTCTAGAATTGAATATGAACTTTCTAATAATAGAGGTTTTGTAAAAAGAATTGATCATGGAACTTGCTCTTATATTTCTCATAATAAAGATTTTCAAAATTTCAAAATTATATTAAACGGTAAATTCTTAAAAGGTTTGTTAATAATAAATGGGAATTGTTGTCAATTAACGAAAAATAATTAATTTGTTTTTAGCAATAATCTTAATAATTCTCTTGAGATTTTTTGAAAAGTAGCTATTCTTACTTAGCTATTGTGACTTGAGATTGGTATACATCAATCAGGTCGAGTTTGAAAATTTCAAATCTTTCGGAGGAAGTGTAAAAATTCCTCTTGAAGAAGGTTTTACAGTGGTTACTGGTCCAAATGGATCTGGGAAAAGTAATATTTTAGACGGAATTTTGTTTTGTTTAGGTTTGGCAAATAGTAGAGGTATGAGAGCAGAGAGATTACCAGATTTAATAAATAATTCTAAAGTAAAAGAAGGTAAATCTTCTGAAACATTTGTTTCTGTTAAATTCAATCTTGAAGATTGGTCGCCAAGGGAAGATGTTCCATCTTTGGATTTAGAAGAAGATGATATTGCACTTACTAGAGATCAAAAAGAATGGGTAGTTGCCAGAAAATTGCGGCTAATGCCTGGTGGATCATATGCATCGACTTATACTTCTGATGGACGCCAATGTACTTTACAACAAATACAAAGAGTTCTTAGAGATATAAGTGTTGATCCAGAAGGCAGTAATGTTGTGATGCAGGGAGATGTCACAAGAATAGTATCAATGAATAATAAGGAAAGGAGAACACTCATTGATGAATTAGCAGGCGTAGCTCTTTTTGATAGCAGAATTGAACAAACGCATTCAAAACTTAATGATGTTTTTGAAAGACAAGAAAAATGCGAGATTTTAGAAAACGAATTGCAATCTAGTAAAATAAAACTTGAAAAAGAATGTGAAAAAGCTAAAAAATATAAAGAGTTAAAGGCAAAACTTTTTTATATTAAGGAGATTGAAAAAGTACTTTTATTCGATAAACAAGTTCAAAATATTGAATTAATTAAGAAAAAAGCTATTGACTTAGATAAAAGTAAGATTTTATTTAATCAACAAAAAGAATCTCTTAGTAAAGAAATACAAGTATTGCAAGAGGCCATGAAAGTCATGATTGCAGAATTAAAAGAGAAAGGTGAAGATAACTTAATCAAAGTAAATTCTGATATTGGCAGTATAAATTCTAATTTAAGGGAATTAGAAAGAATAGCAATTGTTAATAAAGAGGAAGGCATTAAATTACAAGACCAACGGGATAGTATTGCAATATCTAAAAAAAGTACCCAGTTAGAAAAGAATCAACAAGAGCACTTTAATGATAATTATCTAGATAGATTAAACATCGAGATTCAAGATTTAACGTTAAAACATAAGTTATCTAGAAAAAAACTTTCTGATGCTGCAGGTGAATCAGGTGAATTTTCAAAGCAAAGTATAAAGCTCAATAATGAGTTAGAAAATATAAAATCTTTAGTACAACCTCTTGAATCTAGTAAAAGGAATATTGAGGAGGAAATTATACAAATTAATATTCAAAGAGAAGAAATATCATCTCAAAATGATCTTTTAAAGTTAGAAAAACAAAAACTATCAGAATTTAATCAAATTAATGGAAAATCAACGGACACAAAAAATCTTAATTTGAGCAGTATTAGATCTGAGATTGGTAATTTAAAAATTGAAATAGATTTGTTAAATAAAACTAAACTTAGGCTAAATAACGAACAATTAAGGCTTGAAAAAGACTTGTCAAGATGTGAAAGTAGAAAAGAGGCTCTAAATGAAACTAGGGGATCATATGCATTAAGAATACTTTTAGAGGCAGGTTTAGAGGGAATACATGGATATGTTGCTCAATTGGGTGCAGTAAATGAAAAAAATAGATATGCATTGGAAATAGCAGCTGGTAATAGACTTGGACAAATAGTTGTTGAAAATGACAATATTGCTTCAAGAGCTATTGAAATTCTTAAAAAAAAGAAAGCAGGGAGATTAACCTTTCTTCCACTTAATAGAATTAAAACTTATAAAAAAAATTTCGCGCTTAAAAGATTTGAGAATTTTAAAGAGAATGGATTTGTTGATAAAGCTATTAATTTAATTGATTGTGATGATGTTTATGCAGATGTTTTTAAATACGTTTTTGGTGATACTGTAGTCTTTTCAGATTTAGATTCAGCGAAATTATCTAAACAAAAAATTAGAATGGTTACTTTGAGTGGAGAACTATTGGAAGTTAGTGGTGCAATTACGGGAGGAAGTAAAGTTAATAAAGATCTTGCTTATAGGTTTGGAACCAATAATGATATTGACGAGGCTCACCCCATAAAACAAAGACTATCTATCATTGAAGAAGCTTTGAAGAAATCAGATAATGATATTTTAAATAAAACTAATAACTTGAATAAACTAAGTTTTAATCAAAGGGAAATATTAGAGGATTGCGTATCCTCTAATAAAGAAATTGAAGTAAATAATAATTCTCTAAAAGTTTCAATGAAAAGAATTGAGGATAATAATTTGAGGCTAAATAAGCTTACTTCTCAAAATAATTTATTAAATGAAAAGTTAGATAGCATTCAAAATGAAATAAAACCATTTAAAAAAAAGTTGGATGAATTGGCGATGATCCTTAAAAAGAATTATGAAGATAATCAAACATCCTCTTTAATGACTCATAATAATGATTTCGAAAAGCTAGATAAAAAACTTGAACTAATGATTCAAGAGAAAGATGAATTGTTAAATAAAAAGAATCAATTGGTTCTAAATCACGAACGTATAAATAATCAATTAAATCTAATATCTCTACAAGAAAAGAATTTACAAGAATCAGTTAAAGAGCTTTCTAATGCCCATAATGAATGGATAAAGAAAAGAGATAATTATAAAAGTGAGCTTGCGAGTCTTGATGGTCAAAAATCACTACTTGAAAAGGATCTTGGAATATTAAGAAGAAAAAGGGATGAGTTGAATTCATCTATTTCCAATAAAAGACAAGAAATCAATCAGTTTACCCTTAAGTTGGAATATCTCGAAAGAGATATAAGTTCTCTAAATGAGGAAATGCGTAGCGAAACTATCAAGTTAGAAAATTATAAAAAAGAGCTGCCTGATCCTTTACCCAGCTTTGGTGAGTATGAAACTATAACTCTTGATTTATTACAATCAGAGATCGTTGTAATTAATACGAAATTGGAAAGTTTAGAACCGGTAAATATGTTAGCTTTAGATGAACTAGAGGAATTGACAGAAAGATTAAATGATTTAATAGAAAGATTGGAAGTTTTATCTAATGAAAGATCAGAGTTGTTATTAAGAATAGAAACTGTTTCAACTATGCGACAAGAAGCATTTATGCAGGCATTCGTAGAAGTTGATAAGCATTTTAGAGAGATTTTTGCCAATTTATCAGATGGAGATGGGTTCCTTCAGCTTGAAAATCCAGAGGCTCCTTTGGAGGGAGGTTTAACTTTAGTTGCTCATCCTAAAGGAAAAAACGTCAGAAGATTAGCTTCAATGTCGGGTGGTGAGAAATCATTAACGGCCCTAAGTTTTTTATTCGCTTTGCAAAAATATAAGCCTTCTCCTTTTTATGCATTAGATGAAGTAGATAGCTTTTTAGATGGTATTAACGTTGAAAGGTTATCAAAATTAATAACAAGTCAGTCATCAAATGCTCAATTTATAGTCGTAAGCCACAGAAGACCTATGATAAGTTCATCTGAACGAACAATTGGTGTTGCTCAAGCAAGAGGTGCTAATACTCAAGTTGTTGGATTACCAAATGCTGCATAATCACACTTTTTTAAAATTTTACGTCAGAATGTCAAAAAGATATTAATGAGTTTGTCGAACACATCCACAAATAATAATCGCCGAAATTCCGTCCCTAGCGAGCGTCTATGGTTAAGGTCGGAACTTATGGGGACCCAAGTCATTACTACTGATACTGGTAGGAGATTAGGAGTTGTAGGTGAAGTTGTTGTTGATATTGATAGAAGAGAGGTAGTTGCTTTAGGTCTTAGAGATAATCCTCTTACAAGATTTTTGCCAGGTTTACCTAAATGGATGCCTCTTGAAAGCATAAAGCAGGTTGGCGATGTAATTTTAGTGGATTCTTTAGATTCTTTGAGTGATGGTTTTTCTCCAGAAAGATATGGGAAAGTTATAAATTGTCAGGTAATTACGGAATCTGGTCAGCTTCTTGGAAGAGTTCTTGGATTTTCTTTCGATATTGAGACTGGGGATTTAATCTCTCTTGTTATGGGTGCAGTAGGAGTTCCTCTTTTAGGTGAAGGTGTTTTAAGTACTTGGGAAATTCCCGTAGATGAGATAGTCAGTAGTGGTACTGACAGAATAATTGTTTATGAAGGCGCAGAGGAAAAACTGAATCAACTAAGTAGTGGATTACTAGAGAAACTTGGGGTCGGAGGTTCTTCTTGGGAAGAAAGGGAAGCAAATAGATATACAGCAAATCTCGTGCCAGTGGAGAATCAGCTATTGTCAGGTTCGGAATCAGAAGAACAAAATAATTTTATGGAAGAAATTAAAGAAGAAGAATTTATAGAAGAAGAAGAAGAGTATGAAGAAGAACTTGAATATGTAGAAATTGAAACTGCAAAAGAAACAATAAATAATAAACAACAACTTTATTTGGATAATGAATCCTCTGAACAATTAGAGAATCAAATTGATGAAGAAAATACGACAGAATTTGTTGTTAAAAGTCCCTCTAAGTCTAATAGGGCTTCAAAGAGACCAATTCAAAGGTCACAAGAACCTTTTGATATTGAACCTGTTGAAGAGAAAAAAATAGTAATAGAAAATCCTCAATCAGAATCTGTTGAAATTGACGATCCTTGGTAATTAACTGAGTCTTTTGATCGAATTAAAAATTATGTAAGCTAATTTCTTAACTGCACCAGTTTTTCCTCGCTGTTTTGATAAATTCTCTTTTTGCTCTTTTAAATATTTTTTATTTTTTATCAGAAATATAGCTTCATTAGCGATTTGTTTTGGTGAAATGTTGCCTATTCTTTCGGGAATAATTAACTTGTTAGCTTTTATATTTGGCCATGCAAAATATTTTTTTTGCTTTAAGTACCAATTATGAATTATAAAAGTGAAGAATTTATTGATAAAAGAAATTTTCCCAATTATTCCGAATATACCGTCCCAAGCGTTCATTACATTTAAATGTTGGGTGGGTAGGACAACTATCATGGGTAAGGTAAGTGAAGCTAATTCAGCAGTATTTGCTCCAACTGTGGTAATTGCAAGATCACATTTTTTAAGTATTTCATAGCAAGGATGTTTGTTAATTAAATATATTTTTGTATTGTTTGAGGTTTCAATAACATAATCAAAAACGGAACTTTTAATTTGTTTAATTTGTTTTATTTTGGATGAATAATGTTTTGTAATAGGATTCTTATTACTTCCAAAGAATAAATATTCACTTGTACTTGTAGTTGGTGCTATGGGAATAATTAAATTAATATTATTATTGTTCTTATAAATATGATCAGCCATTTCAAGAAAGAAAGGAATACCTACCTTGAGCTTTGCTTTTTTGGAGCCTGGTAGTAAAGCAATCCACTTTTTTTCTTCAAGATTTAAAGGAATTTCTTTCTTATTCGTGATGTCTGCCATTAAATCACCAATAATTTTACATTTATATCTATATTTTGGAGGAATGCTTTTCTTGACGTTTTTATTCATTGCTGCAATTACATTGTTCCAACGTGGCCATCTTGAAACCCATTCAGCATATGTGATGTTGATATAACCTAATCTTTTTGCTAACAAAACACTCCAAAATTGATCACCTCCTAGAAAAATAACAATCCCTTTTTGAGGCCATTTTGCATATTGATAAGGCCTGATTAACAATTTCCAAAAAGTCTTTGCTTCTGTAACCAATTCAAATTTGCGCCATGATTTAGCAACCTCATATTCTTTGCCTGTAGCATTTGGACACGGTACTAAAATTAATCTTATTGAGAAATTTAATTTATCAATATTTTTTGAAATATCATTTAGTTCATTTAGATAATCAACTACTGGCCTTACCCACGTTGATAATTCCCCAGGCCCATTAGAGATAATTACAACTGCAATTGATTTTTTTTTCATTGCAGTCAATCCAAAATACATTAAATGCGGACGGCGAGACTTGAACTCGCAAGGCCTAAGCCACACGCTCCTTAGACGTGCGCGTCTACCAATTCCGCCACGTCCGCAAAGGGTTTTCGAGCACCGGCGGGTGCGTAAAACTCAAAATTAGTATAGCCGATAGCCTGAAATTAGGGGGCAGTTGCCACATCCGCCGATGTTGCAGATGTGAAGGGCTAGGAAATAAGAAAGGGAGAGGAGTTTTACTCCAATCCTTGTATAAGGGGGTATTAATTTTTCATACGTTCCTAGAAGTGCGTGTCTACCAATTCCGCAAAGTCCGTAAAGGGTTTTCAAGCATAAAGGTGTTCTTAAATCACTAAGTTAAAATACATTAATTTGCGATAATATTTTACTAATCTTCTAGGTTTAAATTCTAAAAAGATTTATTTTTAATTAACTAAGTTTTAAATAATTAAAATGACTGATTTTTTTCTATTGCATAAATAAATAATTTTCCACATATAACGTTTTAGGTTGTATTGTTAACCAATGCATTCTTGAAATTCGAAAATTCTATTGAATACTTTTTAAAGTATTTTCAATTTAAATTAATTTTCATTTCTTCAATTTAATTTTGTAATGGTTGAAAAAGTTTTAATTGCTAATCGTGGAGAAATAGCTTTACGAATCATCAGAAGTTGTAGAGAGCTTGATATTGCAACTGTTGCTGTTTATAGCACCGTAGATAAAAAGGCATTGCATGTGCAATTAGCAGATGAAGCAGTTTGCGTTGGGGACTCACTAAGTAACAAGAGTTATTTAAACATTCCTAATATCTTAGCTGCTGCTACATCAAGAGGAGTTGATGCTATTCATCCAGGTTATGGTTTTCTTGCGGAGAATGATAAATTTGCAGAAATGTGTAACGATCATGGCATAACTTTCATTGGTCCATCCCCAAATGCTATTAGATCAATGGGAGACAAATCTACTGCTAAAGAGACAATGGAGAGGGTCGGAGTACCTACTGTTCCAGGAAGCAAAGGTTTATTATCGAGTGTTGAGGAGGCCTACGAAATGGCACAAGGGATTGGATATCCCGTCATAATAAAAGCCACAGCTGGAGGAGGAGGTAGAGGAATGCGATTGGTTGAAAATAAGGATAATTTAGAAAAAATGTTTAAAGCAGCTCAAGGAGAAGCAGAAGCGGCATTTGGTAATGATGGTTTATATATGGAGAAATTTATAAAAAAGCCAAGACATGTAGAAGTTCAAATCCTTGCTGATAGGTCGGGTAATGTGGTTCATCTAGGAGAGAGAGATTGTTCTGTACAAAGGAGACACCAAAAATTATTAGAAGAGTCTCCTAGTCCAGCTATTAATTCTTCTCTTAGAAAAAAAATGGGAAATGCAGCTATTGCTGCTGCAAAAAGTATTTGTTATGAAGGGGCGGGAACTGTTGAATTTTTAGTAGATGATGATAATAGTTTTTATTTTATGGAGATGAATACTAGGATTCAAGTTGAACATCCTGTAACTGAAATGGTTACTGGTGTTGATCTAATCGCTGAACAAATCAAAATAGCTGGAGGTGATAATTTAGGATTTACTCAAGAGGATATTCATTTAAATGGTCATGCTATTGAATGCAGAATTAATGCCGAGGATCCCAAGCATAATTTTCGTCCATCGCCTGGAAAAATAACTGGATGGCTTCCTCCAGGAGGGCCTGGAGTAAGGGTTGATAGTCATGTTTATACTGGTTATGAAATCCCCCCATTTTATGATTCACTTATAGGTAAATTAATTGTCTGGGGTAAAGATCGGAATGCGGCTATTAAAAGAATGAATAGAGCTTTAAATGAATGCGCCATAACTGGAATTCCAACAACAATTAATTTTCATTTAACACTTCTCAATAAAAAGAAATTTATGGAAGGCAAAATTCATACAAAATACGTTGAAGAAGAATTATTACCTAACTATTAATTACGTTATAAAGCTTTCTTAACTTAAACTCTTTTGAATGGCTAATTTGATTAGACCTTGTTGTCCAACTAATATTTCTCTTAGAAAACTTATTATTCCTATCCAAATTACTGGGCCAACATCGACGCCCCCAATGGGAGGAATCAATTTTCTTGTAAAGTTTAAAATAGAGCTTGTTGGGATTGCAATTAATAACCAAAAACCTTTATTTAAATCAACTTTTGGGTACCAAGTTAATATTAATCTTATTAAAAAGACTAGCGTTAGAAATGATAAAAGAATTCCTAGCGTAAAATCTAAAGCATGTAAATAGTTTTGAGACAATGAAATGACAATTGTTTAATCCATCTTAATAAATATCCCATAAGTTAGGATTTAATTCGTATTATAAATTCAGAATTTAATTTTAAAAAAGTGATTCAAATTTCAAATCTAATATTATCGGCTGATGTTTCACCTGAAGTTGCTGGGAGTTCTAGTTTTAATATGATAGCGAGTTTCTTCGCAGCAGCGTTACTTATAGTTATTCCAGCAGCAGCATTCTTGATCTTTGTTAGCCAAAAAGATTCACTTGAACGTACTTCAGCTACACGTAGACGCTAGTTTTTATAAAAGTTTTAAGTAAACTATATATTAAAGGTGTTTTATTGCACCTTAAAAATAAGTATTGGAGAAAAAAAGTGGTCAATGCTAGTCTAAATTGGGCAAGTATTGTAGGCATCGTACTAGCTGTGTGTGGAGGTGGCCTATATTTTTTGAGGTCATTTAAACCTGCGCTTGCTAGAGATTATGATGTTTTCTTTGCAGCAATAGGTCTTTTATGTGGAGGGATATTATTTTTTCAAGGATGGAGATTAGATCCTATTTTACAATTTGGGCAGTTTTTATTAGCGGGAACCACGGTATTCTTTGCATATGAAAGCGTTAGATTAAGAGGAGTTGCCACTGACCAAGCAAGAAGATCTTCTTACTTTGAAGATGATCAGATTCCAGATATGCCTAGAAATTCCTCTAGAAATAGATTTAATGATGATTATGATCAATTTGAAGATTCTGATAGACCTTCTAGAAGATTCAAACCTCAAGATGAGGACTTAGAAGATGATTACATGGAAGCTAGATCGCAAAGGAGAAATATATCAAGAGCTATCCCTGAGTCTGCAGTAAGCAGAAGGCGTCCTTCTTTAAGAGAGTCTAATCAATTTGAGAATGATGAACCAACGAGAAGAAGAAATCGATCTGAAGATAATAGAATAAGTAATGAAGATAGAAGAGGAAGTTTCGGAGAAAGACGAGCATCAAGAAGCGAAAGTAAAAGAGGCTCTAGGCCATTATCTAATCAAGAAGTTTCTAGGAGATCAATTAATTCCTCTCTTAAGGATTCTTCTCCCTCCCCTACTAAACCAAAAAGGTCATCTATAAGATCTCAAACTTCAAGAGAAAAAGTAGAAGATGCATCCTTTTCTACAAATATCAGTGAAGTAAAAAAGCCACGTCAAACAAGAAGTGCAGCAGCTAGTGCAAGATCAACTTCTAAAAATAAACCTGGAAGATATAGTGTAGGCACAAAGAAAAATAAACCCAGAGATAACAGCTCTAGATTTGATGATTAATTAAAATATTCCGGCCCAATTTAGAAATGATTTTTGACTTATTAGTTCAATTAAAATGATCGCTAAAAATCCAAGCATTGCAAATCTTCCATTTGTTATTTCTGAATAATTGCTCCATCCAAACTTATATTTATCTTCAATTTCAATTGATTGCTGATCTATTTTAATATCGTCTGAATTTGTTTTTTCTACATCCATAATTTCTTCATTATTTTGTTCTTGATTTGAATTCATTACTATAACCTAATTTTTAAAATTATACTTATCTGTAGTTAATAATTGCCAGTCTCCCTTACCATTTAATTCTAAAATATTCTCATGAAAATCCTTCAAACTAGGCCTATGTCCAACGCTTATCAATGATAATTCTCTGTCTCTTAGTAAATTATATAATTTTTTTTCAGTTTTAATATCTAGTGCGCTAGTCGCTTCATCTAATACAGCAAATCTCGGAGAGTTCAGTAGTAATCTTGCAAAGGCTAATCTTTGCTGCTCTCCTAATGAAAGTATTCTTGGCCAGTCTTGTTTAACGTCGAGGTTGGGATATCGATTAACTATAGATTTTAAATTTACTTCATTAAGAACAGAGATTAAGTGGTCATCACTAAATTTATCAACCTCTGTCGGATAACATAATTGTTCCCTTAAAGAACCCAATAACATATAGGGCTTCTGAGGTATAAAAAGCAAATCACCTGTCTTTGGCTTTTTTATTGACCCTTGTTTGGGTTCCCATAATCCACTGATCATCCTTAATAAAGATGTTTTGCCACAACCAGAGGGTCCTACTACTAATAATGATTGATTTGTTTCAATACTCAGACTTAAGTTTTTGATGATAGCTTTATCAGATCCAGGAGGGAAAAGATCAGCATCGTTAATGAGGATAGAAGAATAATCAGAAATAATGTTTTGATTGTCTATCGGCTTGCTTTGACTAATACTCTCAACTTTTGACTGAAAACCCTCTAATCTCCCAATTCCTGCTGCGAACTTTGCTAGTTCCTCTATTTGATTAACTATAAAAAATAATGAACCTTCTACCATTCCAAAGGCAAAGCTTGCTTGAATAAATCGACCATAATCAATTTCTCCTCTGAAGTAAGGAATTGCCATTATTAGATATGGAAAGAAGTTGCCAGCATAATTAATGGAACGTCTCATTACATCAATAATTACTCTCCAAATTATTAGTAGGTTGAAGTTTCTTACAACTTCTCCTAATCTTCTCTCTGTTTCACTTTTTTCCGGCTTCTCTCCTGAATAAAAAGCTATTGATTCAGCATTATCTCTAATGTGCACTAATCCATATCTGAAATCTGCTTCATATCTAAGTTGATCGAAATCAATTTTTACAAGATTTTTACCAGCAATTAATAGGATAGCAGTAGCAAATGCTGCGTATCCAAATAACGAAAAGGTTAATGTCGTACTTATGCTCCATAATATTATAATATTTAGAGAAAAAGTAAGAAGTGCGTCAAAAACTCCTAAAGTAAAAGATAAACTTTGACCAGTAAAAGCTCTGGTATCATCTGATATTCGTTGGTCAGGATTATCTATATCAGTTTGTTCTTCATCATTAGGATTTAATTGGTAGTATGCTTTGTTAGTCATATAGTCTTTAACTAAGCTTTTGGAAAGCCAATCTCTCCAAATTATTCCTAATTTATAGGTAAAGAATATTTGAGAAACTCGAATTGGTAGAGCAACAGCGAAGCAACAAGCATAAATTCCTAAAATCCTATAAAACCCATCTTGTTGTTTTTCTACTAAAGCATTTGTTAAGTCTCTTGCAATAAATCCTATACCTGCATTAATTCCATTTACTGCTAGGAGCATTAGAACTATGACTGCTAAAAATAACCAATGTACCCACCTACGACTCTTGAGTTGACGCCTTAAACTAAAAAAGCTTCCTGAACCAATAAGAAATAATCCTGAAAATAATAATCCCCACCAGCCAGACCATATGGTATTAACAGTATTTACTACTCCTCCTAAGTATTTATCAAGAAAAATAGGTTGAATGCTTTCAAAAAAACTAATTATGCCTGTAAGGCCTACAAGAACGATACCTCCTACACAAAATAAAAGTGATATTAAAAGCCATACAAATTGAAATCCATTACATTGATCAATCGGTAAAAAAAATGGTTGGGCTAGTCTTCTTAGCTTTTGTAATTGATAAAATATTTTAGATTTATTTTGTACTACATTATTCATATTTTTTTCTATTCCTTTTTATTAAATAGATTATATCTTTATGAAGATGATTGCCCAAAACCAATTAGCGAAAGTGCCCAATCAGGAAGGTTGAGATAAGATAATAATTTTAAATCAAATTCATGAACTTTTATAATTGAAACATCCATTAGCCACCATATTAGAAAAGGTAAATTAAATAAAATCTGAAGTTGCCACTTGTAAGTTAATACTTTCCAAATTTTAGTTAAAGCTAACTTCTGAGGTTCATCTAAACTTTGCCAATTTGTAGTAATTAGATTTAATAAATTTTTTGGTTTGTTATTAAGGGATTCAGGAGAATTCATGTTTTATTTTTACTTACTTATAGCTAAAAAGAAACTCTTTTGAGAGTTTTAGCCTGGAGGCCAACTCATTTTCCTACCACCTAAAAAATGTATATGTAAATGAAATACTGTTTGTCCAGATTCTTCACCGGTATTAATAACTGTTCTCCAATTTCTTAATTTCTTAAATTTGGCAATATTTTTTCCTATTAAAAGAAGATGTCCTAATAAATCTTTATCTTCCTCCAAACACTCATATAAACTAACTAATGGTTTTTTAGGAATTACTAAAAAATGAACTGGAGCCTGAGAGGCAATATCATTAAATGCTATACAAAGCTTATCTTCATGAAGCTTTTCGCAAGGGATCTCACCATTTATTATTTTGCTAAAGATTGTAGTATCAGCCATTGTTTTTTTAAAAATTAAATCAGTTGATTGGCATTACATCTTTTTGATGAAAGCCTTCTTTAATGAGTTCTTTATTTAAATCTTCTTTTGAAGTTACTCTATCAACAAACAAAACTCCATTTAGATGATCCATTTCATGTTGAATGCATCTTGCTAAAAGTCCATCAGCTTTCATTTTCCTTGGTCTGCCCATTTCATCTCTAAATTTTAATTTAATTGTTGATGGTCTTACCACGTTTAAATAAACTCCTGGGATACTTAAACAACCCTCTTCATATGAATTTAAAGTTGTTCCATAATCGGTAATTTCTGGATTTATTAAAATTAAAGGATCAGCTGCTGCATCTTCAAAATTTACATCAATTACAAGTAGCTCCTTCTTGATTCCTATTTGCGGAGCAGCTAGTCCAATCCCTTTTGCTGCATACATGCTTTGGAGCATTTCTTTAGCTAAATTTCTTATGGAATTATCTACTTTACTTATTCTTTTAGCATTTGCTCTCAATATATCATCACCCAATTTATATATTTCTAATGAAGGAGTTCCTGCTTGTTCTTTAGATACTTTTTCTGTAGGACTGTTTGCTTTTGACTTTCTTGCGAGTTGTGAAAAATTGTTTGCCACGGTAAAAAAAGTTATTTACTCAACAGTTAAGCTATAAAAATATTAGCACTTTAAATTCATCTTTAAATAAACTTCCTAAATGAGTAATGCTACGAATTTAAAAATTAAGCAAATCGATATAAAAAAAATATCTTTTAATGAGTTATCGCTTATCAAGAATATTATTTTCTGGGTAGATATAATTCCTAATGAGAAAACACATAAAAATGCTATTTTTGCTAGACCTTTTAATGATAAAAATGCAATTCCACAAAAATTAACGGATGATAATTTTTATGTTAAAAACAATTTTCATGGTTATGGGGGGAAATCATATCAATGTATCGAGGTACATGATCAAATTTATTTGATATGGGTCGATCAGCTCTCGAAAGCATTGTGGTTAAAAGTTTTTAGAATTCAAGAGATATTACCTGAAAATGATAATCAATATCTTCTATGTGATAAGGAACCACGACAACTTACTGAATCAATAGATATTAATTTTGATACTTCATTTGTTATTTCTAAAAATAATCTTTTATACGGTTTATGTGAGATAGAGCATAGAGATTATTTATTCTCATTAAATTTAAAAAAAACAAAACAAGAAATACGTAAAATAAAAAAATTTGATAATTTTGTTGGGAATTTATCTTCTAATATCTCAGCTAATTTATTGTCTTGGATAGAGTGGAGTGCTGCCTCCATGCCTTGGGAAATAAATGAGCTCTTTTTTGCAACTATTGATAACGATGGAGAAATTCATAAAATAAAAAAATTTTCTAATAAATTTATCAATGAGGGGAAAAACGTTTCTTTCTTTCAACCTTACTGGCTGAGTGATAATCTTTTAGTCTGTTCTGAAGATAGTACAGACTGGTGGAATTTATTATTTCTCGATGTAACTGATATTAAAAATATTATTCTCAAAAAAAGAATAATTAAACCTTTGACTGAGTATGGATCGCCTCAGTGGGTTTCTGGAATTTCATTTTTTTCTGGAAATATTAAAAATTTATTTTGTGTTGCGAAAAAAGAAAATAGTTGGGTACTAGAACTTTATCAGAACTGTCAATGTATTAAAGAAATTAAATTACCATTTTGTTCAATAAGTGATTTAGATGCTTGTGATCGAAAATTAGTTATTAGAGGTTGTAGTTTTAGTTGTTTTGACAATTTATTCGAGTGCGATTTTGAAGAGAAAAGTCATACTAAATTATTAAATAAGATACCTTTTGATCCTGTAAATGAATATGCAAGACCAGAATCTTTTTGGTTTAAAGGTTTTAATAATCAATCCACACATTCTTTTATTTATAAGCCTCTATTTAAAAGGTTTTTTAAATCACCATTAATCGTTAGAGCACATAGTGGCCCTACTACTTGTTTTGATGGGTCTTTAAACTCCGAAGTTCAATATTGGACTTCGAGAGGATTTACGGTTGCAGAAGTTAATTATGGCGGTTCCTCTGGTTTCGGAAGAAAGTATAGGGAGAGATTAAATTATCAATGGGGTGTTCTTGATTCATATGACTGTAAAGCATTGGTAATTGCTTTGATGAGGTTAGATCTTATTGATAGCTCCAAAGTTGCAATTTTTGGGAATAGTGCCGGTGGTTTAACCTCAATTAATGCTTTATGTGAAGGTGATTTGTTTAAAGTGGCGATTTGTAAATACCCTGTTCTTGATTTAAATGATATGCATCATAAAACTCATAGATTTGAGAAAGGGTATTTAAATACTCTTATAGGTGAATATTCAAAATTTCGTAATGAGTATAAACTTCGATCACCAATTAATAAAATCAATCAATTGAAAAAACCAGTTTTGTTATTTCATGGTAAAAAAGACTTAGTTATTTCATACAAAAATACCTTACAAATTAAAGAAACCCTTCTTAAAAATAATAAAAATTCAGAAGTTATAATTTTTGAAAATGAAGGGCATGGTTTTAAAAACACTAATAATAAGAAACAAGTTCTTTTGAAAACTCAGGAATTTTTAGAGAAAACTTTAAATATTTAAGAATTCAGTTTCAAAAAACTAATAGTTTCTTTAAGTTTTTCGATAAAAGTATTTATATCTTCTCTGGTAGTTGTGAAGTTCATACTAACTCTAGCTGTTGAACTTATTCCGATATGTCTATGCAGAGGTTGACAACAGTGATGTCCGCTTCTGATACAGATACCTTTCGAATCAAGAATCTCAGCGATATCGTTTGAATGTATTTCTTTTACATAAAATGTTGCCAATGAAGCTCTGTTAGGATCTGTTGTCGGAGAAGGACCTATTATTTCCAGATCCTCTATTTGATTTAATTTTTCAAATAAATATTTTGTAATCTCTTTTTCATACTCACTAATACGATCCAACCCAATATTGTTAATGTAATTAATAGCTGCAGCTAATCCTATTGCTCCCGCAATAGCTGGAGTACCAGCTTCAAATTTATGAGGGAGTTCAGCCCAAGTACTTTTCTCTTCAAATACATCTTGAATCATTTCACCACCACCAAAAAAAGGAGGGATTTTTTCTAAAATTTCTTTTTTGGACCATAAGAAACCTATCCCTGTTGGGCCACATAATTTATGTCCTGAACCAGCTAAAAAATCTATACCTAGTTCTTGAACATCTAGCTTTTGATGGGCTAAACTTTGACAAGCATCAATCAGAACTAAAGAACCATTATTTTTAGATAATTTAGTTATTTCTTTTATTGGATTACAGCATCCTAAAGTGTTGCTAATGTGTAGTAAGCTTACTAATTTTGTTTTCGTTGTTAATTTGGACTTGAAATCATTTATATCTAATCTTCCGTCTTGATCTATGCCCACAAATTTCAGTTTACATTTGTTTTTTGAAGCTACCATTTGCCAAGGAACAATATTACTATGATGTTCCATAATTGATAGAAGAATTTCATCATTCTCTTTTAAAGTAAATTCTCCCCATGATCTGGCAACCAGATTTATAGCCTCAGTTGCATTCCTTGTAAAAATTATTTCTTTGGTTGATTTAGCATTAACATATTTAGCAATTAAAGATCTTGAATTTTCAAATTCTTCTGTTGCTTTTGCACTTAATTGATGCGCACCTCTATGAACGTTTGCATTAAAATTTTTATAATATTCGTCAATTTTTTCAAGAACTTGGATTGGTTTTTGGGTCGTTGCGGCGTGATCTAGATAAATAATTGTATTTTTGCTTTTAAGATTATTTTCTAATAAAGGAAAGTCTTTTTTATCTATTAGAGGAGCGTTTTTTTTATCTATTTTTGGGAAATTTTTAATTGTTTCCATTAATTTTCTTTTAAAATCTTTTCAAGCAAATCCCATCTATCTTTTGAAATTGGAATACTTGAAATAATTTCTTGTATATAAGAACTTAATTGTAGTTTACTGGCTTCTGCTAACGTGAGTCCTCTTGATCTCATATAGAAAAGTTCTTCTTCATTTAATTGAGAAATAGTTGCACCATGTTTGCATTTTACGTCGTCAGCAATAATCTCTAACTGAGGTTTAGTATCTATTTTTGCATGTCTCGATAAAAGTAGATTCCTGCTCAATTGTGACGCATCAGTCTTTTGCGCAATTTTTGGAACAATGATGGAACCTTCAAAGACAGCATGTGATTTATCATCTGCCAAGGATTTATTAATTTGATCTAAAAATCCATTAGGGCCGTTAAATTGCATTTTTGTATAAGTTGCTATTTGGTCGTTATTTTTTGTTATTTGTATTCCTTTTATATTCGTTTTGGCATTACCATCTAATTGATTAATACGGATTTCAAATCTTGCATAATTAAATTTGAAATGTAATGATCCTAAACTGTATTCACTTTTGGCCTTTTGAATTACATTTAAAGAATTTAATAAATTAGATTTGCTTTCCCCATAGGAAACTACACCATGATTTACCGAAGTATTTTCTTTTAAACAGAAATAAGTGGATTGAGATAGTGAAGAATTTTTGCTTCCAAGATTAATTTGTAATAGATCTACTTTAGAATTCTTTTCAAAGAATAAAATAAGTGTTTTAGCATTAAAAGAATCTGGTGATGACGCACTAAATATCTCGAGTGGAGGAATATTATTACCAGAAATATTTAAACCTAAGATGTTTTCTTTAGAACTTAAACAATGATTTAGTAGGTCACTCCAATGATCATTTTGATCAAAATTAGATATATTTTTTTTAATATAGTCTAATATTTCTATCTCTTTTAATTTTTTTATTGAATAGTTTTCTTCTTCTAAATTGATTGAGTTGTTCTCACCTATTATCAGTCTAATAACATTTTGAGAGGCTTTTTTATATGGGAGATTAACTTTAGATTTTTTATTCTTATTTGAATGATCTAAAAAGCTTGAAAATTTGGATTTATTTGAAAGTCTCCAGTATTCACTTTTAATATTTGGTAAAGGATTTAATTTTAATTTATCAAGACAAATTTTTTGTATCTCAGATGGATTACTAATTAATTCATCCTTTTTGATTTCTTCAATAATTTGCATTGATTTATTGCTCTTTTATAAAATTATCAGTCCATTCATACCCATGTTTTTCAAGTTCTAGGGCAAGATCACTTTCTCCGGTTTTTATTATTTGACCATCTGACATTACATGAACATAATCGGGTTGTATTTCGTCTAATAACCTTTGATAGTGAGTGATTAATATAATTCCGGTTTGTTCATTAGATATCTTCTTAATTCCTGAAGCGACAATTCTAAGTGCATCAATATCTAAACCTGAGTCTGTTTCATCCAAAATTGCAATTTTTGGTTCTAATAATGCCATTTGTAATATTTCATTCCTTTTCTTTTCCCCACCTGAAAAACCTTGATTAATACTCCTCGATAAAAAGGCAGAATCCATTTTGACTAAGTCAAGTTTTTGTTTTACTAAGTCTTCAAAGTCAAAAGTATCTAGTTCTTCTTTATTAAGAAATTTTCTTCTTGCATTTGTTGCCACTCTAAGAAATTCTAGATTACTTACTCCTGGAATTTCAATTGGATATTGAAAACCGAGAAAAATACCAGATTGAGCTCTCTCTTCTGGTTCTAAAGACTGAATATCTTTTCCAGAAAATTTTATTTCGCCTTTAGTTATTTTGTATGATGGATGACCTGCAATAATCTTGGAAAGAGTACTTTTGCCACATCCATTTCTACCCATGATTGCGTGTATTTCTCCAGGATTAACTGAAATGGTTACTCCTTTTAAAATAGGAAGATTGTCTATAGATGCAAAAAGATTATTTACTTCTAGTATTGGATCTAATTCTTTTGTTTCGCTTTGCATCACACTTTAGAAATTAATAAATTATCCTACGGAACCTTCTAATTTGAGGGCAAGCAGCTTATCGGCTTCAGCCGCAAATTCCATTGGGAGTTGATTGAATACATCTCTACAAAAGCCACTAACCATCATTGATACAGCCTCTTCAAATTCAATACCTCTGCTTTGCAAATAAAAAAGTTGATCTTCAGAGATTCTACATGTACTTGCTTCATGTTCAATTTTTGAATTAGGTTGTTGAGATTGAATATAAGGAAATGTATTTGCAGCAGCTTGATCGCCTATTAACATTGAATCACATTGACTGTAGTTTCTTGATCCAGATGCTTTTGAACCCATTTTTACAAGACCTCGGTAACTATTAACTGAATTGCCAGCACTAATTCCTTTACTAACTATTGTTGATTTAGTTCTAGGACCAATGTGAATCATTTTTGTGCCCGTATCGGCTTGTTGGAGGTTATTAGTAAGTGCAACAGAATAAAATTCTCCTACCGATTCTTCTCCTAAAAGAAGACAGCTAGGATATTTCCATGTTATGGCAGAGCCTGTTTCAACTTGGGACCAGCTTATTTTACTTCTTTTACCTAAACATTTCCCCCTTTTGGTGACAAAATTAAAGATTCCTCCAACCCCTTCTTCATTTCCAGCATACCAATTTTGTACGGTTGAATATTTAATTGAGGCATCATCTAAGGCTATAAGTTCTACTACCGCTGCGTGTAAGGTATTAGTATCAAACATTGGAGCTGTACATCCTTCAAGGTAACTAACGGAGCTAGATTCTTCTGCGATAATTAAAGTTCTTTCAAACTGACCGGAATCCCCGCTATTGATCCTAAAGTAGGATGAGAGATCCATTGGACATTTAACTCCTTTTGGGATGTAAACGAATGAACCATCACTAAAAACAGCAGAATTTAATGCAGCAAAATAATTATCATTAGCCGGTACTACAGAACCTAAATATTTTTCTATTAAATCTGAATGATCTTTAATTGCTTCACTTATGGAGCAAAATATTACTCCATGCTCAGCAAGTTCTTTTTTGAAAGTTGTTGCAATAGATACGCTGTCGAATACTGCATCAACAGCAACGTTTGTGAGTTTTTTTTGCTCAGTAAGAGGAATTCCTAATTTATCAAAAGTTTCTAAGAGTTTGGGATCAACTTCATCTAAGCTGGAAATCTTTTCTTTTTGTTTGGGTGCAGAATAGTAAATTATATCTTGATAATCAATCTTTTTATAGCCTAGGTCTGCCCAGTTAGGCTCCTTCATTTTTTGCCATTTTCTAAAGGCATTAAGTCTGAAATTAAGAAGGTATTCAGGCTCTTCTTTTTTTTCTGAAATTAATCGAATTGTATCTTCACTTAGCCCTTTGGAAATCTTTTCAGTTTCGATATCGGTAACGAAACCATATTTATAGGGTTCAGTTACAACAACATCTTTAACTAAATTTTTATTTACCATAATTCCTATAAATTAATCTATTACAATTAGATTTATATACTTTAGCTAAATATAAGCCCAATATTGAGTTTTTATTTGTATTTAAATTAAAAAATTAATGTCTAATCAAACAAATTCTTTTCAAAGTCCGTTAAGCAATGAGATGGTGAAAAATATAGATCAACTGAATTTGCCCATAATCAAAAAGCACCACGTTAGATTACTTGCCCATTGTCTTGAAATCTTCAAGGAAATCGGAAATGATGAAAAATCTTTGCTTGAAGAAGATGAACCTCTTAAAAAATGGTGTGAAAAACAATCACAGAAATTTAACGATAAAAAGTTCAATCAACTTTTTTATGAACAAATGTCTGCTGCTGCTCAAACATTAGACTTTTTTTCTAAGAGTATTGAAAAAAATATCAAAGAATTGGATCTTGATGATTTAATTACTTTAGTTGAACAAAAACGGGAAAATTAATTATGAAGCGATCCCGAAGAAAAAATATATTTTTGTTGAGTTCTTAACAATTCAAGGTAATAAAATTTAAAAAAATAGAAAATTAATTTATAAATTATAGATTTCTAGATTTCTTTAAAGTCCACTTATATCAATCATTTATGTGAAAGTTGCAAAATTTAAAAACTTGAAAGTAGTCAGAAGATCCTGACGACTGCCTCTAATGTCACCCAAACTGCAGAAAAAAAGAACATACTTATTCCATGCAAATTATGGAGTTTTAAAAGTGGTTGATGGGATCAAGAATAAAGAATATCTACTTAGTCTAACCCTCAGACAACTCCGTCAAGAAGCTAGTAAATTATCTGTACCTTTATATAGTAGAAAAACAAAAGCTGTATTAATTGATCTTATTTATAAATATCAAAAAAATGCGACTGAAAAATATAATAAAACCTTAACTAAAAATACTTCCCCAAATATTACTGAATTTACTTCTCAATCAGTAAAAGAAGAAGTTAATACCAAACTAGTATTTTTGCCTAGAGATCCAGAATGGGCATATGTATTTTGGCAAATCTCAGAAAGTGATAGAGATAAAGCTCAGTCTTTAGGTGCTAGTAAATTATGTTTACGCTTATATGATGCTACTGGTGTTGCTGAAGGCAATTTAAATCAGGGCACCTTAAGAGAAATTGCTTTAGATAGTTACAGCACTGAATGGTATTTGCCAATTCCTCTTGCCAATAGGGACTATAAGGTTGAATTGGGTTACAAATACGGTTTTAAATGGAAGTCATTAGCTTTTTCCTCTGTAAGTCATGTGCCAGGTTCTCAGCCTTCAGAGCAGATTTTAGATAAATTTGTTCCTTTTAATTTAGACACTCCTGCCTCATCTGAGCCTCCTTCATTAACTCAAAAAAGCCCACAGGTGCAAGAAACTAATGGGTTACATGAGCGCTTATACCAGGCAGCAACAAGTTTTCCTAAAAGCAGAAAGGTAGGTTCTGAAGAATTTATGGAAGATACGAATCTAACAAATTCAAATCTAACTGATTCTGGTGCAGGGCAATGGTCTTCCGGTTTAAATGAATCGGGTAGTGGAATAGTTAAGAATAAATCTTTTTGGTTAGTTGCTGATTCGGAATTAATTGTTTATGGAGCAACAGATCCATCTGCCAAATTAACTATTGGTAAAGAAGAAGTTCCTTTGGCTGCTGACGGCACTTTTAGATTGCAAGTTCCTTTTAGGGACGGCTCTCAAAAATACGAAATTAAAGCTGTTGATGCTTCTGGTGATCAAGAAAAAAGTATTACAATGAAATTTGATAGAGTTACTCCTTTTGATGACACTAATGAGAAAGATAATGCTGAGACTGAATGGTTTTAAATAAGTGAAGTAATGCTAAAAAAAATTGTTGCTTTTACACCTTTATTCGGAGCTTTAACCTTCCCTTTGATAGTCCCTTTTACTATTTCTAAGTTTGGAGTCAGTTATGGAATTTTAAGTGCATTAGTGATTTCCTCCTTATGGTTTATCGCTATGTTAAGAACATCCGAAATGCCACATTAATTTAGTTAGATTTTTCTAAGTTTTATAGAAATCATGACTGAAGTTAATGTCATTAATATTAAAAATCCTTTTCTAGATCAGAAACCAGGAACTTCTGGTTTAAGAAAAAGTACGTTGAGGTTTCAAGAAGAGCATTACTTAGAAATATTTATAGAGGCAATTTTTAAATCACTTAATAATTTGCGAGGGTCCACTTTGGTTGTTGGTGGGGATGGTAGATATGGGAATATCGAAGCAATCAAGAAGATTATCCAAATATGCGTAGCTCATAAAGTTGGAAAAGTTATTATTCCAAAAAATGGTTTATTGTCTACACCAGCGACATCTCATTTGATTAGAAAAGAGGGGGCCATTGGAGGAATTATTCTTTCAGCAAGTCATAATCCCGGAGGTCTTGAAGGGGATTTCGGAGTGAAATTAAACACTTCCAATGGTGGACCTGCGGCCGAGTTAATTACAAATCAAATATTTGAATGTTCCAAATCACTTACGAGTTACAAAATTAGCAAAATTAAAATACCAGACTTAAATAAGCTTGGTGTATTCCCGTTTGGTGAAACTTCTTTAGAAATAATTGATGGACTAAAGGATTATTCAGATTTAATGGAGAAAATTTTTGATTTAGATCAAATAAGTGATTTTTTGAAAAAGGATTTTTCTTTAATTTTTGATGCAATGAATGCAGTTACTGGTCCATATGCAAAAAATATTTTTGTAGACAAAATGGGTCTTTTAGATGATTGTGTCATGAATGGTCTACCACTAGAGGATTTTGGAGGTTTACATCCTGATCCAAATCTTACTTATGCTTCTAAATTGGCAGATTTGTTATTAGTTCAAAAAGCCTATAGTTTTGGAGCTGCATGTGATGGTGATGGTGATAGAAATATGATCTTAGGTCAGGGATGTTTTGTAAATCCAAGTGATAGTCTGGCAGTTATTACTGCAAATACAAATTGTGTACCGGGATATAAAGATGGTATTGCTGGAGTTGCACGATCTATGCCTACAAGTTCAGCCGTAGATTTTGTTGCTAAAGCTTTAAATATTCCTTGTTTTGAAACGCCAACTGGATGGAAATTTTTTGGAAATCTTTTAGATTCCAATTTAATTACAATTTGTGGAGAGGAAAGTTTCGGAACTGGTAGTAATCATGTCAGAGAAAAAGATGGCTTATGGGCGGTTTTATATTGGTTGCAAATTCTAGCTGAGAAGAATTGTACTGTAAGTGAATTAATTCAAAACCACTGGAAACAATATGGAAGAAATTATTATTCAAGGCATGATTATGAGGCTATTCCCTCTACTATTGCAAATCAAATATTCAATGATTTATCATCTAAGCTTCCAAATTTAAAAGAAAATAAGTTTGCTGGAAATTTTGTAAAACAAGCAGATAACTTTTCATATTTAGATCCAGTAGATAATTCGATTAGTAAAAATCAAGGATTAAGAATTATACTCGAGGATAATTCCAGAGTGATCTTACGTTTGTCAGGTACTGGTACCAAGGGTTCAACTCTAAGATTATATTTCGAAAAATTTTCAAGCTCTCAACAAAATTTAGTTTTAAATCCTCAAGTCGCTCTAAAAGATCTAATTAATGATTTAGATCATTTATTAAGTATTTCAAAACTTACCAAAATGGAAAAACCTACTGTTATTACATAAATTTTTAAAATGATTTATTCTTAGTTTAAAAAAATGGAGTCAGATAATTTATTTAGCAATATTTATCAAACAAAAAGTAATGCTCCATTAGCGGATAAATTAAGGCCAAAGAATTTAGATGAATTTTTTGGTCAAGAATCCATCTTGGGAAATAATTCTCTATTGAGAAATGCAATCTTGAACGACAAGGTAGGAAATATTATTTTTTTCGGACCACCTGGTGTAGGTAAAACAACTTTAATTGAAATTATATCTTCTTATACTCGTTCCTCATTAATAAAGTTAAATGCTGTTTTGTCTAGTATTAAGGAATTAAGAACTGAAATTGCAAATGCGAAGGAAAGGTTACTAAGTTCCAATAGGAAAACAATTTTATTTATTGATGAGGTACACAGATTTAACTCAGTTCAACAAGATGCTTTGCTGCCCTCAATTGAAAACGGTACTATAACTTTTATTGGTGCTACAACAGAAAACCCTTTCTTTGCCGTAAATAAAGCTCTAATTAGTAGAGCTCGTATTTTTTCATTACTTCCTTTAAATAAAAATGATTTGAAGAAAATAATTGAAAAAGTAATTAAGTATTATTCTTGTCTTCAAGATTCTAAAACTATCGAAATAACAGAAGAGGCAATTAATCATTTGGTAAAATTTTCTGGAGGCGATGCGAGGAATCTTATAAATGCTTTAGAATTAGGTATAAATATTACAAAGGAAAATAAAGATAAATTAGTTGTTATTGATCTGCAAATTGCTGAAGATTCAATCCAAAAGAAAAATATTGTTTATGACAAAAATGGTCAAAATCATTTTGATGTTATTAGTGCTTTTATAAAATCTATTAGAGGATCAGACCCAGATGCGACTTTATATTGGCTTGCCAATATGGTTGAAGCCGGTGAAGATCCAAATTTTATTTTCAGAAGACTTTTGATTTCTGCTAGTGAGGACATTGGTCTTTCAGATCCTAATGCAATAGTTGTTGTGCAGTCTTGTTGTGATGCTTTTGATCGAGTTGGTTTCCCTGAAGGATTATTTTTTCTTTCTCAAGCTTCTTTATATTTAGCAATTACTCCGAAGAGTAATAGTACTAAATCAATTTTTAAAGCAATAGAAGCATTTAAGTCCACTAATGTATCGTCGGTTCCGAATCACCTAAAAAACAATGCTAGTAATTACTTAAATCCTCATAATGCTCAAGGTAACTGGTTGCAACAAGAATATCTCCCAACTGATTTAAGAGGAATGAAATTTTGGGAACCCAAAGATTCTGGATGGGAAAAAAATAAATATGAAGAGTTACGTAAAAAACGAAAAAGTTAAACTATCCAACTGCTGCAAATAATATTAGGCATAAAGTGAGAGCTCTCTTTATAAGCTAAAGAGATAGTCCATTTATAAAAAGTTATTTGGGTAAATTTCAACTTAAGTTTTTTCTTTTTATGAAATAGTGTTTTCTCGTTTTCAGAATATTGCCATTCTTTTATGTCTTTAGCTAACTTGCCATGATCCCATTTTATAGCAGCCTCAACGGCACACCATTGATTTAAAATAGATTTTTTATATAATTCGGCATTATTATTTGATCTGTTTGAGTTGAAGAAATATTTTTTTGCTAATTGCGCATAATTAAAATCTCTGTCAAGTCTCTCAATATCAATTCCAATTTTTTTTCATGCCAAATTAATATAATCGCATCACAACAATGACTAAAACTAAAATGTCCCATCCCGCTTGGTAATTCAGGAGGTTCTCCTGGATTTGCAATTATAGGCATCTCTAATGGATTTAAATTAAAAAAAGTTCCTAAAGACTTTCTTATATAAGCTCTACTTTCTAAAAAAATATTTGCTCTTTGCCTAGAGAGCTTATTTGCGAGTTCAAGTTCTTTTGGGGTTGCGACATCTTGTACACCTTTTATCTTATGAAACCAGATTTTTGGTATTTTAGAATTATGGTTATTTAATAATGTCAATGGCTCTTAAGGTTGGTGATAAAGCACCAGAGTTTAATTTAAAAGACTCTTTTGAAACAGATGTATCTTTAAAAGACTTTAAAGGTAAAAGAATAATACTATATTTTTATCCAAAAGATAATACCCCAGGTTGTACTAAAGAGGCTTGTAATTTTAAAGAAAATTGGGATTTACTTAAGAAAAATAATTTTGTAGTTCTTGGAATTAGTAAAGATAGTGCTACTTCACATCAGAAATTTATCGAAAAATTTGACTTGCCTTTTGTTCTCTTGACTGACCCTGAACCTTATAAAGTATCTTCTGATTATGACAGTTATGGCCTTAAAAAATTTATGGGAAAGGAATATATGGGAATGATGAGAAATACTTTTTTAATTGATACTGATGGTAAAGTTGAAAAAATTTACCTAAAGGTTAAAGCAGCCATTATGGCAGACCACATTATTGCAGATTTAGGATTAAGGTGAATATCCTAATGATTGAAGTGTGTGATCATGCCTTGCATAACTAAATTCGGGGCGATAATAATTTCTTCTTTCTTTTGCTTTAATAGACTACCCATTAATTCCGAGTCGCCTCCACACATAATCAAAATATCTTGAGAAGGGTTAAATGATAAATTAATTACACCCATTAGAGAGTTAGATACTCCTTTTAACATTGAATCTTCTGTATTGATTAAAAAATCTTGAACAGGAATATCATACTTTTTAGGAGCTTTGAGGTTCTTGGTGTATTTGTCCATAGATCTTAGCTGTGTCTGAAAACCAGGTGTTATTTGCCCGCCGATAATAGAGCCTTGTGCAGTTAACTTCGTAAGAGACAAAGTTGTTCCAAAATCTGCTATTAATAGTTCTTTTCTGGATGGGTTCTCTATTATTTTTAAAGCTTCCAAACAACCAAGGGCTCTATCAACCCCAAAATGATTCGGAAGGTTTTTTAATTTAATATCTTGAGTTGAGATTCTATTTTCTTGCTTAAGAGACAAATCTGGTAATTTCCCTACTGATGCCCAAATTAAATTATTTAAATTGATATTTTGAGGTACATTATTTTTTTTTTGTGTGTGAAAAAACTTATATTTTGTTTGTAAATTTTCTGCCCAGTGAAGTCTGCTATTGCCAACTAAAAGGAAATTAATATCATCGATCATAGTCCTGAAAGAAAAATTTAATTTTCAGTATGAATTCCACATTCTTGCTTCATTCCTCCAAATCTTGTTGTCCTGCCTTCTTTATCAACACTTTCAGGAGAACTAGAATGCCAATCTCCAACAGTTGAATAACCTTTTGAGAAAAGTGGGTGCGACGGTAATTGATTTTCTTTCATGTAATAAAAAATATCTTTGTTTTTCCAGTTGAGTAAGGGCCTTAAAGAAAGTCGTTTGCGTATTACGTCAACAAATTTCATTTTATTCCTATTATTCGTTTGCTCCGATCTCACACCGCTAGCCCAGCAGAATATGTCATGTTTATCTAAAGCATTTTCTAAAGGTTTTATTTTTCTTATGTCATGGTATTTATCTAAATCACTAGATTTATTAGTTTCCCAAAGTTTTCCATAAAGAGATTCCATTCTTGCTGGAGATAGTTCACTTTGTAAAACCTCTATTTCTAAAGATAAATCATTAATTAGTCTCTCTGCATACTTATAAGTCTCTGGGGGTAAGTACCCTGTATCTATCCAAAAAATCTTAATTTTTTTTTGTAGTGAGTGTTGATGCACCATATGTAAAATAACTGATGATTGTATCCCAAAGCTTGTTGTAATAGCAAAGTGATTATCAAAGTTTTTATAGCCCCATAATATTATTTCTTTGGGGATCATATCTTTTAATTTTTTATTATGCTCTTCTAGATCAAGTTGAATACTTTCTAGCGTTTTCTCAATCATTATCAAAGGTAATTAGGGATTAGAGGTTATTTCGCTCAGTTTGAACATTATTCGTTTAATTTAATAATACATTTAGGTTCAACAATATATCCTTCATGAAATCAATAAAAAAACCAATAGTAATAGTTGGCGCAGGATTTGGAGGTATGACAGTTGCTTCAAACTTAAAAAGACTAAACCCCTCTTTACCAATCCTAGTCATTGATTCTGAAGCAAAGTTTATATTTAAACCTTTAATGTATGAAGTTTTAAGCGAAGAATTATCAATGTGGGAGACTGCTCCTGAATTTTCAAATCTATTTTCAAATTTAGGTATTACTTTTCTAAAAAATTGTTTAACTAAAATTAGATTTGATGAAAAGATTCTAGAATTTAGTGATGATTTAAATATAAGTTATGAATTGTTGATTCTTTGTACAGGATCAGTATCTAATAGTTTTTCAGTGAAAGGTGTGGATGAAAATTGTTATTTCTTTAATAATTTAAATGACCTTAAAAAGTTAAAGTCATTTTTACATAAATTTCAGAACAATAAAACAAAGAAAAATTTATTTGTAATCGGAGCGGGTCCTTCTGGGGTAGAGATCGCATGCAAGATTAATGATATTTATAAAAATAAATTTGATATAAGTATTGTTGAAAGGTCTAATGAAATCTTAGGTCGAAATAAGATTTTTAATCGAGAAGAAGCCGAGAAAGCTTTAGAAAGAAGAAAAATAAATGTTATTTTAAATTCAACTGTTCAACAAATTGCAGATCAAAAAATTAGTATTTTGAACGATTCTGAGATTAAAGACTTAGATCAAGACGTTGTGATTTGGACTGCTGGTGTCAAACCTAACCTTCCTTATATTGACGAACAAGTCACACAACAAGACGGAAGAATTCAAGTAAATGATAAATTTCAAATAGAAAATTATATAAATACTTTTGCTATTGGAGATATTTCAATAATTAAAGGTATGGAGAATTTGCCTTTGACCGCTCAAGTTGCAATGCAACAAGGAAATCATCTTGCTAAAAATATTGAACTACTCTTTCATGAAAAAGAACTTTTACCTTTTGATTTTGAAGACAATGGTGAAATGATTAGTTTAGGAATTGGTGAAGCATCCATTTCTGCTTTAGGTGTGACTTTATCAGGTAAATTGGCATTTGAGGCAAGAAGATTGATTTATGCTTCAAAAATGCCTGATATTATTAAAAGCTTAAAATCTACAGCTTCTTGGTTATTTCACAAAAAATCTTCTATAAATAACTTTATTAACAAAAAACCTTAAACAAGTTTAAACTTTTTTGGCATATTGTTTATAGGTATATTGAGTTAAATAAGTTTGATATGAATTTAATTTCTTTTTTTAGCAATAATTTAAATGCACTAATAACAGTTTTAGTTTTATTTCTATCATTAATTTTATTTATAAGAAATACTATAGCCCCTGAATTAACCGGTTTATTATGCGTTGGAATATTTATTGTTACTGGAGTTCTAACACCTGAAAAAGCCTTATCTGGCTTTGGAAGCCCATCTTTAATCACTTTGATGGGTTTGTTTGCAGTTTCCTCTGCATTATTTAAAAGTGGTGCGTTAGACAGAGTAAGGGAGCTTATATCCTCTGAAAATATTAAAACACCTAGAAAATTAATTTTACTTATAACTTTTTTAATAGCTCCAATATCTGGGATCGTACCTAATACGCCAGTTGTAGCATCTCTTTTGCCTTTGATTGAAGGCTGGTGTGAACGACGAAATATTTCACCTTCCAAAGTCCTTTTACCTTTATCTTTTGCAACTCTATTAGGAGGAACACTTACATTACTAGGAAGCTCAGTAAATTTGCTAGTAAGTGATATTAGTCAGCAATTAGGCTATGGGTCTCTTGAGTTATTTAGCTTGACTTCAATAGGGATTCCTGTTTGGTTAATAGGTACAACATATATGATCTTAGTCTCTGACGTTCTTTTGCCTGATAGAGGAAGAAATAAAGACTTTATTAAAAATGGTAATATGAATATTTATTTTACAGAAGTTACCATTCCCTCTTCCTCTGAATTGGTTGGTCAATCAGTAAGAAATAGTAGATTACAAAGAAGATTTGATGTTGATGTTCTTGAGTTGCAAAGAAACGGAAAAGTAATCCTACCTCCTCTAGCAGACCGCAAATTTGAGCCTGAAGATAGATTGATAGTACGTGTAACGAGGGCGGATTTATTGCGATTACAACAAGAGCATACAATTTTGTTAGCTGAAAACAAGAGATCTATTGCCGGCACAAATCTTCTCTCTACTGAAGAAGGTACCAAAACTTTCGAGGCTTTGCTTCCTTCTGGATCAACTTTAGCAGGAGCAAGCTTGAGAGAACTAAGATTTAGGCAACGCCATAATGCAACAGTTTTAGCTCTCAGAAGAGGGCAACAAACTGTTCGGGAAAGATTAGGTCAAGCCGTTTTAAGAGCAGGAGATGTCTTATTACTTCAGGCACCTTTAGACTCAATAAGAGGTCTGCAAGCAAGTAATGACTTGTTGATTTTGGATCAATTTGAAGATGATCTGCCATTTTTAATTAGAAAACCAATTGCAATTGCAATTGCAATTGGTATGGTTCTCTTGCCTTCTTTAACTAATATTCCATTAGTAGGATCAGTTCTTTTAGCGCTAATAGCAATGGTTGCTTTTGGATGTTTGCGTCCTGCAGAAATACAAAGATCAATTAGGCTAGATATTATTTTATTATTAGGTTCATTATCAAGTTTTAGTGTAGCAATGCAAGTCACTGGATTGGCCGATCTAATAGCCATAAATTTGGATTTTTTCCTAAGTGGAATGCCACTCTATTTTGCTTTAATAGTAATTTTTGTAGCTACAGTAATACTTACTCAATTTATAAGTAACGCTGCTTCTGTTGCTCTTATATTGCCTGTAGCTATTCAGTTTTCAAGCGTTCTGGAGATTTCACCAAATGCTCTGATAATGCTTGTATTGTTTGGTGCAAGTCAATCATTCTTAACTCCAATGGGTTATCAAACAAATTTAATGGTTTACGGACCTGGGAGATATAGGTTTTTTGATATTGCAAAATATGGTGCGGGTTTAACACTTATAATGTCATTGACTGTGCCAGCTTTGATAATTTTAAATTTTAAATAAATAAAGTGAAAATAAAGAATATTGTTTATAAATTAAAAGAAACATATAGAAAGTTATCTGTACCTCAATTCACAATTGTTACAGGATTAATTATTATTATTTTTGGAACCTTAATTTTAAGTTCTCCATTATGTTCTTCATCGGATGTGGGTTTGTGGGAAGCATTCTTTACATCTACTTCTGCAATAACTGTTACGGGGTTAACTATTATTGATGTAGGAGTTGATTTAAATACTTTTGGGCAAATTTTCTTAGCTTTAATGCTTTTATCAGGTGGTTTAGGCTTAATGGCTATTACTACTTTCTTACAAGGATTTGTTGTGAAAGGTACTCAGCTTAGAACTAGATTGGATAAAGGTAAGACTCTCGATGAATTTGGGGTTGGTGGAATTGGTAGAACTTTTCAAAGCATTGCCATTACGGCTACTTCTATTATTTCTTTTGGAGCAATAGTATTATACTTTTTCGGGTTTATAGAAATTCAAAATAGTTGGCAAAGACTATGGGCTGCAATTTTTCATAGCATTTCTGCATATAATAATGCAGGTTTTTCTTTATGGTCTAACAGCCTCCAAGATTATCGATCTAATTTTGTTGTCAATATTGTTTTTATTTTTTTAATTGTGATGGGAGGACTTGGTTGGAGAGTTATCGACGATATATGGAGTAATAGAAAAAATCCTTCATATAAAAAATTGAGTCTTCATTCTAGATTAGTTATTAGGACAAGTTTTTCCTTAATAATTTTTGGATCATTAGGTTTTTTCGTAACAGAGACGTTATTAAATAGTCAATTTTTTAGTGATCTAAATTTCTTTGAGAAAATTTTGTCATCTATTTTTGAGACTGTGAGCGCAAGAACAGCGGGATTTACAAATTTTCCAATATCGTTAAATTCAATATCAGATACTGGTCTCTTGCTATTAATGACTTTAATGTTTATTGGAGCTAGTACCGGTGGTACTGGTGGGGGAATCAAAACTACAACTTTTATTGCCTTAATGGCAGCAACTAGATCAACGTTAAGGGGACAAAAAGATGTAATTATTAGTAATAGATTAATTTCAGATAAAGTTATTTTGAAAGCAGTTGGAATAACTGTTGGCTCCTTACTTTTTGTTCTCTTGATGGCTATGGTATTAAGTACTACGAATACTTTTATTAAAAAAGAATCATTTACATTTCTAGAAATTCTTTTCACATGTATTTCTGCATTTGCAACAGTAGGTTTTGATATCGGTTTGACAGCAAAATTAAATCATTTTGGTCAATTTATTCTAATTATTGGTATGTTCGTAGGAAGACTTGGGATTCTTTTGCTTTTAAGTGCTCTGTGGCAGGCTCTATATAAGAGTAGAATAGAAAGACAAAAAAGGATTGGCTATCCAAAAGCTGATCTTTATGTTTAGCCTTTACTAAAATTTATTATGGCTGATTGGTGGCAATGGTCTCCACAAAAAGAAGAGGAAGCGCTAACTTTTGCAGTTGTAGGAGTTGGTAGATTTGGAACTGCTGTTTGTAGAGAACTTATAAATAATGGCGTAGATGTTTTAGCTGCTGATGCTTCTGAGAAGGCTATTGATGATTTAAGACAATTAGAACCTTCTATTGAGGCAAGAGTAATAGATTGTACTGATGAAGAATCAATGAAGGAATCAGGGATTTTAGAGATGAATACAGTTGTGGTTGGTATTAGTGAGCCCATTGAAGCAAGTATTACAACTACTCTTATTGCTAAGGATAGTGAAGGAACAAAAGTAAAAAGAGTAATTGCGAGAGCAACTAGTGATTTGCATGAAAAGATGTTAAAAAGAGTAGGTGCTGATAAGGTTGTTTTCCCTTCTAGAATGCAAGGTGAAAGATTAGGCTTAGAACTTGTTAGACCCAATCTTATTGAAAGATTAGAATTAGATAATCAAACTGGAATAGATGAATTAACAGTTCCAGAAGAATTTATTGGTAGATCTTTAAGAGATTTAAATTTAAGAAAAAATTATTTAGTTAACGTTCTTGCTGCTGGTCCGCCAGAACAATTAACAGTAAATCCTCCTGCGAAATATATTCTTGAGAGAGGAAATATTTTGGTAGTTATGGGCAAAACTTTAGATTTACAAAAATTACCTCAAAATTAATTAATTATTCTCAGATGTTTTAGTATATCTAATCCTTTGAGGAGCTCCTTTTAACCTTTTAATACTTTGTCTTTCTAATGTATCTCTGAAATTGTCGGTATCGATTTTAGTATCTGAAGTGTATGATTTGGTCTCTCTTTCGAAATAATTTTTAATTCCTTCTTGAATTAATACCTTTGCCATATTACTAACAGTTCTTGATTCATTCTCAGCTAAAATATTTAGTTGCTCACAAATTAATTCTGGAAGAACTACTTGTATTCTGGGGGATTTTGGCTTCCCATTAGTTGAGTTTTGGCGGGTTGCCATTAGTCAAACTGAATAACTGTTACTTTTAAGTATACACAGTTAGTCAAGGGTAGTATCTTTGTGTATATTAATAGTAAGGATATAAGCCTTTGATTAATTAGTTCATTGTGTAAATTATGAAAACTTCAAGAAAACTTGATTCTTCTCAAAGATCAATAATTGATAAAAAGAAAAAAAAATTAATGCAGTCTGAGTCTTCATGTAATGAGAATAGTGATGTATTAGTATCTGCAGTGATCAGTCCATATTTATTGACACATCTGCATCAGATTCTTCAGCGTTCTGAATATTATGCTCAGAAAGATGGAAGAATATCTCATGCGGCTAATTTTGCAAAGCTTAGGAAAGTTCTATGTCTTGATGCAAGAAGTATGGAAGATGCCTCAGCCAAAGAAATAAAAGATACTGATCATGATTTATCTATAAATAAATATAATGAACAAAATGTAGCTTAAGGGAATAGTCTATTGATATGAATTAAACGAAACTGATGACTAGTAATGTTGAGAGACTCTACAATTTCATAGCCGAAGATTCAAGAAAAAAACAAAGTTTATTTTTGATGGCTCTTAATAATCCAAAATCAGCTCTTGAAAAAATTTGCGAGATTGGAAGAGAAGTAGATATCCAGGTTACTAAAGAAGAGGTGATAGAGTATTTGTCGACTGTGGATGATGAAGCAACTAAGTTATGGTTGATTAAGGCTCGAGGTGGTCTTTAGTAAAGGGTTTTGAGTAGCTCCTTCTCTCGTTGCAGGTGTTATTCTTCTGTTGTAACCACCACCACCAGCCAATGTCCAAAAAAACCAATAACTTGGAATTGCTAATGCTGCAGCTATGAAAATTACTACGATTTGTTCTATTCTTTTCATATCACAATTTTATTCCACAAATATTTTTTTTGGTAAAAAGTCTCTAAGTTTGTAAATTCAATTTTTTTAAAGTGATTAGATTTGATAATGTAAGCAAAATTTATTCTACTGATGTTGTTCTAAAAAATATTAATTGGGAAATTAAGAAGGGAGAAAAGATAGGCTTAGTTGGTTCTAATGGAGCAGGTAAATCAACTCAGTTTAAAATCTTGATTGGAGAGGAGGATCAAACAAGTGGACTTGTTCTTAAAGAAGGAAATCCTAAAATTTCTCATTTAAAACAGGAATTGGATTGTAATTTAAATCGAACAGTCAGAGAAGAATTGGAAGGTTCTTTTAAAGATATTCAAGTAGTTTCAAATAAACTTCTAGAGATTGAAAATGAAATGAAATTTTTAGAAGCTAATAAAGACTCTGAAAAACTTGACTATCTGGTAAATCAACTAGCCAAATTCCAAGAAAAGTTTGAAGTTTTAGGTGGCTATCAAATGCAGGCAGAAGTAGAGAAGATACTGCCAAAACTCGGGTTTTCTCAGGAAGATGCAGACAAATTAGTAGGTAATTTTTCAGGTGGTTGGCAAATGAAAGTAGCTCTTGGAAAAATTATTTTGCAAAAACCTGATTTGCTTCTACTCGATGAGCCAACTAATCATTTAGATTTGGAAACAATTTTTTGGCTAGAGGAATATTTAATTTCTTTAAAAATAGCAATCATATTAATTAGTCATGATCGATATTTCTTAGATAAATTATGCAAAAAGATTATTTTTATAGAGAGAGGAATTTCTGAAACATTTAATGGGAATTATTCTTTTTTTATTGAACAAAAGTCTTTAAATGAAGCATCTCAAATTAAAGCTTTTGAGTTGCAGCAAAAAGAGATCGAAACACAAAGAAAGTATATTGAAAGATTTCGAGCTAGTGCAACAAGGAGTACTCAGGCTAAAAGTAGGGAGAAGCAATTAAAAAAGATTGTAAAAGTTGATGCACCTATTTCAAGACTAAAAAGTCCTTCTTTTAATTTTCCTGAGTGTCCTCGTTCAGGTAAGACAGTTCTTCAAATTAAGAATTTATCTCATAGCTTTGAAGAAAAAATACTATTGTTTGATATAAATTTAAAGGTTTCTGCGGGAGAAAAAATAGCAATTTTAGGTCCTAATGGATGTGGTAAATCTACTTTGTTGAAGTTGATTATGAAAAAAATAGAACCTGAAATAGGAGAAGTTAATTTAGGTAAACATAATATAATTACAAGTTATTATGAGCAAAATCAGGCAGCAGCCCTTGCTGTTGAAAAACAGGTTATTGATTTAATATATTCAAAAGCATCAGATTGGTCTCAACAAAAAGTAAGGACATTCTTAGGAAGTTTTGGCTTTCATAATGATTCTGTATTTAAATATGTTCAACAACTTAGTGGTGGCGAAAAAGCTAGACTAGCATTGGCTTTGATGATAATGAATCCAAGCAATTTTTTACTTCTTGATGAACCTACAAACCATTTAGATTTACAATCGAAAGAGAATCTAGAACTTGCAATAAATAATTATCAGGGCACAGTATTTATTATTTCGCATGATAGATATTTTATTTCTAAAATTGCTAATAGAATTATTGAAATTAAAGAATCTAAATTATTATCTTTTAATGGTAATTATGAATATTTTTTAGAGAAGAAAAGGAGTATAAAATAATTATTTATACTTATCGATTAAATATTTTATTCTTATTTTTTTAGGTTTTGAAAAATAGTTTTTAGAAAACTTTACAATCCTCTAGGCAAGATCACTTATTTATCTTTACAGACTTAATGACTTTGATTAATGTAATAATTACGTATTTGTTCTATTTAAAAAACTTATGAAAAAGTATGATTTAAAAGAAAGTAATTATGTTACTTCTGATCCAGTAGAAAGTTATTTTGAGTGTATTTCTAGTTGTGGTATTTATGATGGTATTTGTATCTCTCAATGTGTAGAAATACTTAGAGATGATGAAAGTTAAAAATATATTATTTTGATAAATTAGTAATATCAGTCGGTTTAACATTTAATTTAATAATTTTATTTTTTCTTTTTAACGTCAGGTTTATAAATTTATTAATTCCGTTTTTACTTATTGCATTGATTACATCTGAAGAATTATTAATGTTGATTTTACCCACTTTTAGGATTATGTCATTAATCATGATTCCGCTTTTTGAGGCAGGGCTATTTGGGATAACGTATCCTACTTTTACAATACTTTTATTCCTCTCAAAGTAGTTTTCGTCTATTAGGTTGATTCCAATCATAGGATGTATTACTTTCCCATTCTCTATTAGTTGCGAAGCGATATTTTTAGCTTTATTTATTGGGATTGCAAAGCTTAAGCCTGCCCCAGGACCTGATCTTATAAGAGTATTAATACCAATTACTTCTCCCTTACTATTTAGTAATGGCCCCCCAGAATTGCCAGGGTTTATTGCAGCGTCTGTTTGAATTAACTCAAACTTTTTATCATATATTCCTAACTGTGAGACATTTCTATTTAAGTTACTAATTATTCCTAGAGTAACCGTATTTTCTAAGCCATAAGGATTTCCAACAGCTATTGCCCAATCTCCAACTTCTATCTTTTTCGAGTCACCTAATATTGCTTTTGGCCAAGGTCCTTTACCTTCAAGCTTTATAACAGCTAGGTCAGTTAGTAAATCTTGTCCTATTAACTTCCCTTTGTATTTAGCTCCATTAGATAAGCCCACTATTAACTTTTCAGAACCATTAACAACATGAGCATTAGTCATTACGAGACCATCACCAAATATAAAGCCACTTCCCTGACTTTGTTCTATCTGTGAGAGATTTTCGGGAGGTAATTGTAAGCCAAAGAATCTTTCAAAATATGGATCTAAGAAAATTCTTGAATCTCTAGAAAATTGTTTATTTTTAACAAATCGTTGAGTGTCAATAGTAACTACTGAAGCCCCTGTTTTTTTAACTGCTTTTGTTATAAAAGATATATTTGAAATTTTAGATTCTTCATTAAGATTTTGATTTATTATCGGCTGAGATATTACGTTTGATTTATTAATTAGGCCTAGTGAAATATAAGATAAGATAAAAAATTTTTTAAAAGAAAATTTTAAAAATTTTGTTTGAATTATTACTTTTAAAAACATTCGAACATTCATTTATTGGATGTGTTATTGGTTATTATATAAATCGCTGAAGTTATTTGGTAAATAGGGGGATTTGTTTCTATGAAATAACTAAATTTATTTTTTTCGAGCTATTATAGAATTTAAGTAATTATAGATCAATAAATTAATGTCTTTCCTATTCCCAATTATTTATTCAGCTACCCTAACTTACTTAGTGTGGAAGGCTTTTAAAGTAATGTCAAATGGTTGGGGGACACTTGATAAACAACCAAATAGACCTTTCAATACAAATATCCGACAAAAAAAATATACTATTCATCCTGAACTTCTTGATAAGTCTGGAAATATAACCCAAGAAGAATTACTTACAGTTAGGTTTTCTAATGATACAGATTCAACTCTTGAAGAAAAAGGAACTACAACTGATTAAATTCATTTGATAAATTTATAAGGTCAAAAAATTGGAATTAAGAACAAAAATTGTCTCAGGAGTAATTAGAACTCTGAAATTACCGCCTAGATTTCGTCTTAAAATGGTTAAAGAAGACCCTGTTAGACTTGAATTAAGTCTAACGCCTTCTTATGGAAAAAATCCAGTAATAGTAGGCATAGTTGAATCTCTTGATTTAGTTGCCAGAAGAGATAGAGAAGGCAGAATGCCAAGAGATCTACAAGGTACGTGGGATTGGACTGTAAGACATGGAAAAGTTAGTACTGGAGGATGGAACCCAATGCTTAAAGAAGCACTTCAAACTATGTTTGAGACAGGATTGCCTGCGATAATATATGAAGAATTAACTGGAGACGAATACAAGCCGGTTGATGGATTAAAACATGTTAGATAAATCATTAATTATTTTCCATAAATTCAACCTTCAAACGCTAATATATTTAAAATAGTTATTAATCTATTATGAATGAAGATAATCAACAAAGATTTGGTTTTGTCAACTTTGCCGAAACTTGGAATGGAAGAATGGCAATGATGGGAATATTGATAGGTTTAGGTACAGAATTGATTACTGGACAAAGTATTTTAAGACAAATTGGGATTGGTTAAAACTTTCATAAGAATTATCTAATTATCATCATTTGATTTCTTCTGCTTTTACTTCAATTGTAGTTTCACTTGGTTTTTTTAAACTATCATCGCTCTTAGGATTTATATCATCTAAATCTGCACCACAATTTATGCAGGTATTATTAATTCCTAAGGCTATAGTTCCACATTGATTACAAGATTTTACTTTTGACTTTAAGGAATTAAAACTTATCAATAAAATCAAAAATATTAAAAGAGGAACTAAAAATACAATTAATAAAAGATTTCCGATAAGACTTAAAAAAAAGTTAAATCCAAAAAGTGTAATTAACATTAAAAAGATTAAAGAATAGGTAACTAAACTTTTATTCATTTTAGAAAAGGAAACATGTCATTCTTTTAGAATTAATTTTTTCTTCTCTTGCTTGTTAAAGACATACTAGCTATAACAACACTCCAACATTGTCCAAAATATAAAATAACGCCTAATAGCCAAACCCATAAAGTTAGTACTAAAAAACCTCCAATAAAACCATATGCTTGAAATCTTGCCCCAAGAGAAAGAATACTTTTACTTACTGCTAAATTAAGAGTAGTTAATCCAATTCCAATCAAAATTGAACCAGGTATTAGTGGTCTTAAAGGAACTTTTCTACTGGGCAATAGTGCTTGAAGTAATAAAGCCATTAATGAAAACCCCACCAGTGGTAAAGCAAATTGACCAACTTGTAAGAGTGGTAATTTTATAATAAATTCAGAAAAATAATTACTAGAATTTGTTATATTTTCTAAAACAGTAGTTGGAATCATTCTTAGATTTGCACTGATTTGATCTAATACCATTAAAAAACCTATAAAAAATACTATTAAGAAAGCTTCAATTCTGTTCCTAAGAAATCTTGATGCTTGCTCTTGCCAGTCAGAGTTAATTCTTCTCGAAGGGAGCTCGTCTTCCCATAACCTATCTGAGCCTCTTTGAAGTGATAAGTAAGCGTTGCCAGCAGTAAATAGTAAAAACATAGCTCCTAAAATACCAGCGCCAAAGCCTTGGTCAATTAATTTGAATAATGTTGTTTCAACTAATTCAACAACCGATGGAGGTAAAATTTGAGCAGCAATAGATATTATTTGTTGATCTAAACCTTCTTGCTTTCCTAGAAACCAGGAAGCTATTGAAAGAGAAATAAGTAGTATTGGGAAGAATGATTGAAGAGTGTAATAGGCAAAAGCAGCGCTTAAATCAATACAGTCTGATTTACTCCATCTTTCACAAGCTCCCCATAAACTTTTAATAATCCATGTTGTACTGCGCTGCATATTAATTCTCTTCAAATACTTATCCCAAATCTTATTTATTGTATCTAATAGTGATATTTTTCAAGTCTTTTATATTTTTATGATGTAACTATTTTTCCAATAATAAATTACCCCATGGTCTTAAGACTTTCATTTTTTCGTTTGTCCTAGAAGCAATTAAGGGAAAATTAGTATCTTGTAAATCTTGTTCCGCAGTTAATTGCATTGGGTTCAGTTCTAACCATTCAATTGAACAATTTAGCTCCTCAAGTAATAGCCATGCTGCCGCAATGTCCCATATTTTAGGAGTTGATTCTATAGCTCCAAAAGTTTGTCCCATTGCAACGCTTGTTAAATTTAAACTAGATACACCAAGAAGTCTTATTTTTCCAGGAAATATAGAACTAGGATTTTTTTGTAAAATTTTAATAGATCTACTGCATAAGGATACGCATTCACTTTTTTGATTATTATTAATTTCAATTTTCTTTTTATTAAGCCAAACACCTTCACCTTTGATTGCTACAAATTTTTTCTTCAATGTAGGAATGATTAAAAAGGAAGATTGAGGGGCTCCATCTACAAATCTTGCTACTGAAATAGACCAATATGGAATTCCTGCAGCAAAATTTGTAGTCCCATCAAGAGGATCTACTATCCAATAAGCATTTGTATTAGGAACTATCTTTCCTCCCTCTTCACTAAGAACGCCTTCATGTGGAGCAATTATAGATAGAGCCTTTACAATTGTTTTATCGCTCCATAAATCACAACTTGTAATTAATGAACCGTCTGACTTGTTACTAGCACTGATATTTCCAAAGTCCTGCAATTGGCGATCACTAACCAATTCAAATAAAGAATCTAAATCTTTTAACTGTTGACTGGTTAAATTATTTTTATTCATATTCAGATATTGCAAATAGATTGAATGTCATTTTTGATAGGAATATTTGTCTGGTTACAAATATTACTTATTTTAAGAAAAGTCAATCTTACTAATTCATCTAAATTTAAATTGTAATTATAAATTGAATCAATTTTTTTTGAATTAGCATTACTTAACTCTTTTTGTCTTACAAGAACATCTTTTAGTGTAGATATTCCTACGTCATATCTTAATCTTGCTAATCTTAAGGATTCTTCTGTAGAAGAGATTTCTTTTATAGATGAAAGAATTTTTTCTTCATTTAATTTTAAATTTAAATAGGCTTTACTAATATTTGTCTTTAAAACATTTTCAAGATTTTTATAGGAGTAATCTTCCGATTTTGCATCAGCTTTGCTTGATTTATATAAATTTTTATTTTGTCCACCGTCAAAAATATTCCAACCAAAGTTTAAGCTTACAGTATTTGTATATGAAGATCCAGATTTTTCAGGGTCTATTTTGACTGACAAAGAATCACCCTTAGAAAACGAACTAGTAAACGTATTACTTATGTAAACATTTGGCTTGTAAACATTCAAATAATTCTTAGCTTGATTTTCTTTGATTGATTTTTTTAGATTAATATTTTTGAGGGAAAGGCTATTTACTAAACCCTCAGTAATATTCTTGTTTAATTTATGGTTCCAGAAACCTATTAATTTTTGCTTTTGATTAATCTCGAAGTCCCCATTTATATTTAAGATTTCTTTTAGTGCAATTTTATTAATCTGATGCTGAATTTTTTTCTCATTAAGTGATTGCCTATCTCTAGATAATTGTGCTTCAGCTTCAAGAACCTCAAATTTTGTTCCTATCCCTGCATCAAATTTTGACTGAGCATCTTTCAAACTAGTAATTGATAAATCAAGAGATAATGTTTTGTTTTTAATATCCTGATAAGACTTTTGTAGTTTGTGATATCTAGATTTTGCCTCTTTTATAAGATCTTTCTTTTTAATATCATAATTATTTTTAGCTATTGCGTAATTATTTCTAGCTATTTTAATTTCAGATCCCCTTAGAGGGTCTATTAAGTCTAATTTAATATTAAGGGATGGATTTGCTGAGAATTGCGAAGTTTTTGTAGTCGATGAGCTACTTTGATAATTTTTGCCCGAAACATATTTAGGTAATCCACTGGCTTGTAAATCTAATGAAGGATATCTTTTGGCGATTTTGCTCGAAAGACTAAACGTTGTTGAATTGACTAAACTTTCTAATGCTTTAAGTTCTTGATTATTATTTAGAGTAATATTATCTATTTCTGAATAATTAAGGAATATTTGGTTTTCTTTTTCTTGAAGGATTTCTTCTATATTATTGTTGGCCTTACTTAATAGTGCTTCTTGAGAATTAATATACAAACAAAAAGGTAAAACTAAAATTGGATGTATAAGTTTTCTAAGCATAATTAAGTATTTCTTTTGTTTTAGATAAACCGATTAGATTATTAATAATATCATTTGTATCATCAAGAACGTGAATATTAGTTTTCAGATTATTTGAAACTTCAGTTATATTTTTGTCATCCAAAAACAAATCACTATTAAGCTTTAACATTATTGATGGTATAAATATACTTTCTCCTAGATCCTTATTTTGGAGTCCAGTAATTAAATCTTCACCAGTTAAAAGCCCTGTTACAACTTGATCTTGCCCCCAGTAAACACTTGGCAAGCCATATAGATTAATTCTTAGGCCATCAATTTTATTAAGTTTTTCCACTGTTGGAAGTAGTGCTTCGTAAACTAATTTCCCAACAATCCAACTGACTTTTCTTTGTTTATCTATTTTTTTAGGAAGAGATTTTGTTTTAGTTTCCAATGTTTTAAGAAAACTTCGTATTGAGCCAACTCCATTAGATTCTTGGGGCATATTTTCATATGTTTTATAGCTTGGTAATTTGAGACCAGCTATTAAGTACCATTCGTCGGCAAGCCAACAAAAGCGAGTTCCAATACTTTTTTGTAGAGAGGTTTGAATTTTTTCCACTTGTTGAATAATTTTTCTTGCATATTCTTTGCTTATCGCTATTAGTCCATCGTTTTCAGGCCTAAACTTTGTAAGGCCTACTGGAACTATGGCTGTTGAAAGTACTGTTTTAAAACTTTTTTTATGAAATTTTGCAAGATCGTAAATAGATTTTTCTAAGATTTTACCATCATTAATTTCGGGACATACAACTATTTGCGCGTGTATCTGGATTGAATTTTGTTCTAACCATTCAATTTGATCAAGAATTTGACTTGCTTTTTTATTTTTTAATAATTGTTCTCGGATCTCTGGGTCAGTGGCATGTATTGAAATAAAAAGCGGTGATAGTTTTTGAGTAGATATTCTATTCCAGTCATCTTTATTTAAATTGGTTAGCGTTAGATATGAACCATATAGAAAACTTAATCTATAGTCATCATCTTTTACGTAAAGACTTTTTCTTTTGCCATTTGGTTGTTGATCTATGAAGCAAAAAGGGCACTTATTATTACATTGTTTGATTGAGTCAAATAATGCATCTTTAAAATTAATTCCTAAATTGTCATCTTGATCTTTTTCAATACTAATGTTGTGAATCTTCTTGTTTTTATCCAATACCGATATATCTAAAATTTCTTCACTAATCAGGATTTGATAATCAATTAAGTCTCTAGGTTTCTTTCCATTAATACTAATAATTGAATCACCTGATTCAAAACCTATTTCTTCAGCAATAGAGTTATGTTCGATACTTTCAATTTCTGCTGGATTAATTTGGTAGTTAATATTCGGAATCAAAAGATCATTAGAATCCTCTTTGAAATTAATTTCTTTCCACACAATTAAAGACCAATCTTTTATCTTTAGATTTATTGTAAACTCATATAAGACTCAAAGTATATTAAATACTCTTAAAATATTAAATATGATTAATTTATTTCAACTATTAGATTAATAAAATATGTCATCTGCATTTTTATTAAAGTAGACCTAAATTAATTCAAAAATTTTTAAAGACTTAATGCATTGGAAGAATTGATTACTAAAAATTTAGAAGTGAATGATAATTTGAAACCTCGATTTCATAATGGATACGATATTGTTAAAAGTACTTTTTTATCTAGACCAATTGCTTTGAGACTATGGTCCTCTTTTTTTGTAATTTTGCCAATTTTTGTACAGGCACCATGGGTTAGATTTGCCCCTGTAAGTGCTCTTTGTGCTACTTTTTTTATCCTTGCCACGGCTTTTTTATTGTCTAGAAAAGAGGGAGATAAATGGTTTATTGTAGGCTCGTTATTATTAGGAGTCTCGGGAAGTTGGCTTGGAGGTTGTTTATTTTGGGGCTGGTTAAGTGCTTATCCTATTCTCCATATCCCGGTTGAAGCAGTGGCATTACCTCTTGCTATTGTCGGACTTGGAACAAAATGGAAAATCGGTTCAAGTTTTTATATCTCGTCTTTATTTGGAACGGCGATTACAGATTTGACAATATTTTTGACAGGAATAATGGATCAATGGAAGGAGGTTATTATTGCGGATTCTGATAAAGCTCCATTAATACTTCAGAAAACTTCAGAAAATCTTATTCAGTTTAAATCTTTGTCTATTATTATTTTAGCGGCATTAATACTCTGGTTCATATCAAAAGAAATTTTTAATTATGCTATACCTAATTCGATAAATGGGAAGGCTTTTTTAGTATCAAGTTATGTAATTCAAACTACCTTAATTGTTGATGGTATTTTTATTGTGTTAGCAATTATTCAACCAACACTAAGTGGTTTGGTTTAATGCTAAGACCGCCATTTTCGCAAGAATCAATATCTATTAATAAATGGGATGTGATTGTTATTGGTGCAGGAGCAGCTGGTTTAATGACTTGTTTGGAATTGCCAGAAAATTTAAATGTCCTTCTTTTAAATAGGAATACAAGTAAAAGATCATCTAGCAGATGGGCCCAAGGAGGGATTGCATCAGTAGTTAAACCTGAAGATTCTTTTGCTCTTCATATTGAAGACACATTAAAAGCTGGAGATGATTTGTGTGACTTCTCTGCTGTTGAAATGCTTGTGAAAGACGCTCCTGGTTGCGTTGATAGGTTACAAAATTTAGGTATGATTTTTGATCAGAGCTCAGATCAACTATCAACAACTTTAGAAGCGGCTCATTCCTGTAGAAGAGTTTTGCATGTTAAAGATAGAACAGGTAGAGCACTTGTAGAAGTCTTAGAGGATCATATCGAAAACAAGGAGAATATATTGCATTGTAGAGGTGTGAGAGTAACAGAATTACTTATTGAAAAGGAAGTATGTAGAGGAGTTCAGGTATTAGATGGATCTAATTTATATTGGATTACTTCTAAAGCTGTTGTTTTAGCCACAGGCGGAGGTGGACACTTATTTACTAATACTACAAATCCTGCCCAATCTGCTGGGGAAGGAATTGCTCTTTCATGGAAAGCTGGAGCTGCAATAGAGGATTTAGAATTTATTCAATTTCATCCTACAGCTTTAAAGTTTTATGGTTCTCCCTGCTTTCTAATCTCTGAAGCCCTTCGAGGTGAGGGAGCAGTTCTCGTTGATAAGAATGGTGAGAGCCCAGTAAAGCATTTGGAAAATGGTGATCTAGCTACAAGAGATCAAGTTAGTAGAGCAATTATGAATAATATGCAAGAAAACGATGTTGATCACGTTGGTTTGGATTTAAGATTTATTGATCCAGAAAAAATTGTTGAAAGATTTCCTACGATTATAAGTAGATGTCAAGATTATGGAGTTAATCCTCTAAATGAGGTTATTCCTGTTGCGCCAGCGGCTCACTATTGGATGGGAGGTGTTCATACCGATCTAAATGCATCTTCTACAATCATAGGATTATATGCCGTGGGAGAAGTAGCCTCTACAGGAGTGCATGGTGCAAATAGACTAGCTAGTAATTCGCTTATGGAATGCCTTGTATTTGCAAGAAAAATGTCTTCTATCGAGTTGAATGCTCCTTATAACTTAGGAAGGCTAGATAGATATATTACGGAAATTTTTATGGATAATCCAAAGGAAGATCTTATCTTAGGTGTTTCAGATAAAATTGATTGTTTGAGAAAATTATGCTGGTCTAATTTAGGTGTCTCTCGTAATAAAAAAAATATGACTGAATTTTTAAAAACTCTTCAAGATGAGATAGATCAACTACAAAAAAATCCTCTACTTGAATGTCTTAATAAAATAGAAATTGATCAAAAATTGAAACTAAGTGAGCCAAATAGGAGAGGACTTAATTTATTGCTTGATTTGCATAATAGACAAATTACAACATTGCTATTGTTAAAAGCTTGTCTTTTTCGAGAGGAAAGTAGAGGAGGCCATTATAGGGATGATTTTCCAATTAAAGAAACAACTTGGAAATGCCATACAAGGCAGCAACTAAATCACGAAATAATTAAAAGGTTTATTAAAAATTAAAATCGCCCTCATATTCAGTCATTATTGCTAAATCATTTAAATCTTTGACTCCACTATATATTTCACCATTAATTTCCCAGGATGGAAACCCGTCAATCTGTTTTTCTCGGCAAAGTTTATATTGATTATCTTTACCATCTTGTGCACATTCTATAATAGATAACTCTTTAACTGCTTTTTTGCCAAATAGTTGTTTTTGATCATGGCAATGTGGGCACCAATATGCGCTAAACATTTTAATATTATTATCACTTAAAAATTTAGCAAACTTAATTTTCTGGGGTGAGCTAGTTGTAGTGATTGCAGGAGATACTTTTTCTGTATTTTTAGAAATATCAATTGCATTAGAAGGGTCAACACTATTTGACCATATCAATCCCCCAACAAGAACTGTTAAAACAACAATAAATCCTCTATAAAACATAGGCTCTCGACTTTCAAACTTTGCACCAATCATAGAGATAATAAAGATAGAAATAGATAAAATTGCCGAAAGAATACAAAAAAAACAATAAGCCTTGATTTTAAAGAACATAATATTTAGCAAAAGGATGCTAAACACAGAAGAAGCACAAGAGATTAAAAATATTGCCCACCATATCATCTTATTTAATTTTTCTTTAGGAGAAACTAAATTCAGTGATAAAAATATCGAAAATCCTAGTATTGAACCATAAGTAATAACTCCTGCTAATGAGAGAGGAATATTGTATTGACTATTCTCGAATAGTGTACCCCAAGGGCTATTTAAAACTGTTTCGCAACCATTTTTGATTCCAGGACATGAAAGAGAGTTAAATAATCCCCAATTTTTTAAAGTAATAGAGCCCGTATCAACTAATCCAATGGTGCTCAGAATAGCAATTATAATTTTTGGCCATTTCAGATCTTTTTTATTTTTACTTTTTAAAGTCTTAAGAGCCATAGATCTTTTATCTTTGTAATTTGCAGAATCTATCCTAATATTAACTTTGAATGAGACTTATAAAAGTTTCTTTGTTAATTATTTCTTACATAATATCTAAATTACGTGAAGCAAAATAATCAAAAGGTAAAGGATAAAAAAAGTTCAAAGGTTGCTTTTAGTCACGTTGGCTGTGAGAAAAATCTTGTTGATACTGAACATATGCAAGGGTTATTAGATAAGGAGGGATATGAAGTAGGAAACGATATAGAAGATGCGAATGTGGTTGTAGTCAATACTTGTAGTTTTATAGAAACAGCTAGAGAAGAATCTATAAGGAAGATAATTGAATTTACTGATCAAGGTAAAGAGGTAATAGTTGCTGGTTGTATGGCCCAGCATTTCAAAGAAGAACTTTTAAAAGAAATGCCTGAAATAAAAGCTTTAGTAGGAACGGGTGATTATCAAAAAATAGCTAAGGTTATCAATCGAGTAGAGAAAGGGGAAATTGTTAATGAAGTTTCAAAAATACCTGAATTTATTGCAGATGAAAAAATTCCACGCTTTGTAGATAAAAATAAATTTGTTGCTTATCTTCGTATTGCTGAAGGGTGTGACTATAAGTGTGCATTTTGTATTATTCCTAAATTAAGAGGTCCTCAACGCAGTAGGGATATAGAATCTATAGTTTCAGAAGCAAAAAATCTTGCAGCTCAAGGGATTCAAGAAATAATACTAATAAGTCAAATTACAACAAATTATGGTCAAGATATTTATGGTAAACCTTCTTTAGCAAGACTCTTGAAAGAACTGTCTAAAGTTTCAGTTCCTTGGATACGAATTCATTATGCATATCCAACTGGTTTAACTGGTGAAGTTATTAAAGCTTTTAAAGATTCAAATAACATAGTTCCCTATTTTGATCTACCTTTGCAACATAGTCATCCAGACATTCTAAAGAGCATGAATAGACCTTGGCAAGCTTCTTTGAATGAATCAATTTTGAGTCAAATAAGGGAGCAAATACCATCTGCTGTATTAAGAACAAGCTTGATTGTTGGGTTCCCAGGAGAAAATCAAAAACATTTTCAACATCTTTTAGATTTTTTGTATAGGCATGAGTTTGATCATGTTGGCGTTTTTATTTTTTCTCCGGAGGAAGGAACAAGTGCTTTCGATTTGCCCAATAGGGTATCTTCAGAAGTAGCTGATGCAAGAAAAGATAATATAATATCCATTCAACAAATTATTTCTAAGAAAAAAAATCAGTTATATGTAGGTACAAAAGCTAAGGTTTTAGTAGAAAAAATATCTGAAAATAAAGAACTGATTGGACGTTCTTATAACTTCGCTCCTGAAATAGATGGCAATGTCATCTTATCTATTAAAAATAATGAAGATGAAAAAAATTATATCGGTAAATTTGTTGAAGCAAATATTTGTTTTGCGGATGAATATGATTTATATGGAGAGGTTATAAAAACCTTATGAATTTTTTCTAAATTAATTTAACGGCTCTTAAAAGTTTATCTAATAAGAAAGCTGCTCCAAAACCAAAACCTAGAAATGCAAAATAGAAAATGATGTTCATTTATCTTTTATATTTTTATTTAATTTAGCATCTCAATAAGAATTAAAATTCTTTCGTTTAATTTCTTAATCTTGAATGTAGGGTAATTTTTTGTATAAACATTCTTCTGCTTTTTGTAACTCTCGTCCTAAATATAAGGCATGATCAAATCTAGATATTAGATCATTACGCTTTTCTGTTATTGCTATTCCAATCTCTTTAGCACTAATTCCTATGAAGGTCTCATTACAAGTTTTGATTTCTTTTGAGTCACATTTAATAGGCTCATTAGTTTTTGGATCTATTGCATATCCTTCTTTATTAATAGTATTTAAATAATGTTCTAAGATGATTTTTTTTGTCTCCAAATCTATCTTTATAATAAAATATCCATTTGGGTCTAGCTCAATATATCTATTAGATAAATCATTATCTGTATCTATTTTTTTTTCAAATATTTTAATAAAATCCATCTTCAAATTTTTAATAAAATTATATTATTAATATAAACAATTATCGGATCAATTAATTTCTATTTTATTTAAAAGGTATAGAATTATTTTCTAACTCAATTTCTTTCAAAGTTTGAAAATTAACTTCATTTAACCAAGGGGTAATTATATTTTTCATGTTTTTGTTAAACCATTTGTGAAAACTTTTAGTACCTTTTGCATAAAACCCTCTTCTTCTTTTATGTTTACCTCCTGCTCCAGGATCAAAACTTTCAATGTTATTTTTTATTGCCCACTCAATAGGCTGGTAATAGCATAATTCAAAATGTAAGTTAAGTACTTCTTCTTGACTACCCCAATATCTACCCCATATATATTTTTCATTTTTTATACACATTGACATTGCAATCGTTCTTTCAGAATCATTTCTTGATGCACTAAAAAACAATAGATTTCTTTTGTTTTCAAGAATGTTTTCAAAAAATTCAGAGGTAAGATATTTGCTACCCCATACTCCCCATCTCAAACAATGCTGCTCGTATAAATTATGCATTTTTTGAAGCATTTCTAGATTTATATTCTCTTCTGTATGGATTTTGATCTCGAGATTTTGTTTTGAAATTGATTTTCTTTCTTTTTTAATGTTTTTTCTTTGATTAGAGTTGAATCTGGATAAAAAATCATCAAATTTCTTTTCCCCATTATTCTTCCATTCACTACTTGTATTGATCCATTCCTGATATCCTAAGGATTGTAGATGTTTTCCCCAATCTTCGTTTACATATAAGAAATTGCAACTCAAGATATTATTTTTCAAAGCAAAGTCATCAATATGTTTTATTAATGAATTTGTAATTTCTATTTTATTTTTATTTTCTTTATATAAAAATTCGTATCCATTAATAGGGCTGTAAGGGCTCATCCCAATAAGCTTAGGATAATAATTTAGATTTAAATCTTGAGCTAATTTTGCAAAGGATTGATCAAAAATAAATTCTCCATAACTATGATTTTTAAGAAAAAGTGGAGCTATTCCGCATATTTCTTCATTTTCATAAGCAATAAAATATAAAGGTTGCCATCCAGTTTGTCTTGAGACACTTTTCGATAATTCAAGGTTATAGAGCCATTCCCATTCATAAAATGGATTGTTGATTTCTTTTCTTAATTCATTCCATGTTTCTTTATTTATTTCTTGAATTGATAGTTTAATTTCAATTTTGTGCTCAATATGATTCATATTTTTTTTACTTTAATCATCTTTAGTTTTTCTTATGTAATGAATATATATTTCATTTCTATCTAATTCTTGAATCGATTTTATATTCCAAAATTGCTTTAAATTAAAAATTTTATTTGTTTGTTCAGCAGGTATCCATGTAAATTTCCCTCCAATAATTCTTGGGGCTATTGTAATTTTGATTTCATCAATCAAATCTTCTTTTATAAAAGAATTTATAAGATTTGCTCCACCAAGAAGTGCTAGACGATTGATTCCAGCTTTCTTAATACTTAACAAGGTTTTACTCCAGGAATTTTTGTAGAAAATTTCTTTATCAAAATCTTTACTCTCTATTAAATCTTTTTTATTAGAGCTGATTAGCCATCTTTTAATTGGTTGATTGAAATAATTCCAATCTTTTTTAAATTTTTTGCTATTGGAGGCGACTATAGAAATAGGCTGATTTTTTGAGATTTTTATTTCGCCATTTTTACAATGATTTTTTACTAAATATGTACTTTGATGAGCTTTTAGAGTTCCCAATCCAAAAATGGTAGCGTCAACTATTGATAAGTTTTTATCTAACATTCTCCTATCTTCCTTAGTTCCAAGATGCGATTCTCCTCCACTTGGGAAAGCAATCCTTCCATCTAAACTAGAAGCGATAATGATCGCTATGCTTGGTGTATTCAAGCTTGAGCAACTAAAGAGTTAGTAAGATTTCTTTGTAAAGAATTTGGTACGCTTTGTTCAACATAAATTTCCGCAGCATTATTTGGGCTCTCTTGAAGTTTTATCTTGTGCAGATTTGCTCCAATTTTTTTAATTGGAGATGAGAGAATATCAGCAATGTGTAGTGCAATATTTTCACATGTTGGGACGCAAGTTTTAAAATATTCGATATCTTTGTTTAAGAAAGTATGATCAAACGGTTCAACTATAAGATCATCGATAATTGCTTGTAATGAAGGTAAATCGCATATCATCCCAGTTCTTGGATCAATTTTTCCTCGGACAGTTACATCGAGAAAATAATTATGTCCATGTCCATTTACTCTGGCACATTTCCCATAAATCTTCTTGTTTTCATCAAGAGAAATCTCATCTTTTGCTAATCGGTGAGCAGCATTAAAATGACTTTGAATTGTTAATAAAGCTTCCATGTTTTTTCCATAGTAATCTGCCCATAAAGTTGGGCTTTCATAAAGTCTTAAACTTGTAAGAGGTAGTTCATCTTTTAAACGATTCCAGATAACTTTAACTAGTGCCTCAGTCGTTGGAAGAATGCCTTCTTGACTATGAATATTAAATTCAGGCCATACGTCATTTAAAAAACGAAAATCTAATTGTCCAGTAACCTTACTCTTAATAGAATGTTTTACATCAGAAAGATTAAGGACCATTCCATCTGAGTCAAGTTTGCCCCCCATTGATACGATAAGTTCGTAATTATGGCCATGTCCTGGAGCTATACTACACTTCCCAAAAAGAGAGAAATTATCTTCTGAGCTTTTTTCAGGAAGCCAATAGCGATGACTTGAACTAAAACAGGCACGTCGAGTTATGACGCATTCACGTCCCTGGCCATGTAATGGTTTGGTATGTGTAAAAGTCATAAATGTCTGTAATAATACTATCTTAAGGTTTTATATACTCTTTTGTCTGTATGGAAAAATCTATTATTGAGAAAACAAACAAAATAATTAAAGGAAGAAGTATATATTTGATAGGTATGATGGCTAGTGGTAAATCTAAAACTGGTCCAGTATTAGCCGAGTTATTGAGGTATAAGTATATTGATCTGGATAAATTAATAGAGAATATAGCAAAAAAAACAATTAATGAAATGTTCCAGGAAGATGGAGAAAAAGCATTCCGAGAACTAGAAACAAATTGCTTAAAAGAAACAATTAAAATCCCTTCTTTAATCGTTTCTACTGGTGGAGGAATTATTTCTAAACCAGAAAACTGGGGTGTTTTAAGGCAAGGAATTATTATTTGGATTGACACAAAGCAAGAGATTGCTCTTGAGAGGTTGAAAAAAGATATTGAAAATAGACCTCTATTACAGGGAAAAGATTTAAGTGATTTGTATAACCAAATTTTTCAATCTAGAAAAAATTTATATTCTCAGGCTGATTTAAGAGTTGAGGTTAATAACGAAGATGTTGAAGAAGTTGCAAAACAAATAGTTTATGGAATTTACAAAAAAATTATAAATTAATCAGGTTCCACTCTCACAGCAAACCATTTAATAACGAATCCAAATTTTATTTCTAATTCATAAGTACTTTCTAATAATTCTTCGAGAAATTCCTCATTGGAATAATCTTTTTTTTGATATATAGTTGATGAGTCAACCTTATGAAGCCAATTTCTTAACCATAATATTGCTTCTTTTTTAGTTACTATTTTTTCTTTTGAATCTGGCTCTAATAATACAAAATGGTCTTCAGATCTTATTAATGGATTAGACATGATTAAAAATTTTTTAGGATTAATTATTTTTCTAATTATTCAATTAATTTCTTTAGATAATGCATTTGCTTTAAATGATCATAATGTAAGAGAATTTTTAGATGAAAGAGAAAATTTATGGCCAGAACTGTACTTACCAAATTTTAAATTTTCAAATACTTCAAGAGATTTAATTTATCCTAATTGGTTTGAGGGTAATTGGCTTGTTACTTCTCAAGATTTAGAAGATGAGTCTCAAACACCAGTGATTTACAAAGTAACTTTTTTCAAAAATAATTTAAATGAAGTTATTGGTAATCGATCGAAAAATTCTGAGTCAATTGGTAAAGCGATATTTGGCGATACTTTGATTAAAGTTGTTAATGATCCTAAATCGATTAACAAACAAATAACTTATTTAAAAGATGATCTATATATTGATTCAAGGATTACAGGAAGAAATCAAATTCAAGATGATGATATATTTTTTGCTGACGAATTAGTTATTCAAACTCTTCATAAACCAGGAGCATCTAGGGTTAATCAGGTCGAGACAATTAGTAAATTTCAAAAATGTAATCGTGATAATTCCAATTCAGATAATACTTTAAAACCTAATATCTGTGGTTTTCAATATATTGCTACATATGGTTCAAAAGTTGGAGATCCCTCAGTGCATGCAATTAAAACTAGTAAATTTAAATTATCGTTTGAATTTATTGAGAATTAGCACTAAAAAGATATTCTTCTATGTTGTTTCTCCAGATAAATATATTTTCTAAATAAGGATTATTTATGTATTCTTGAGAACCTTCCCCTGAAAGAATTGGTCCCGATGATTTTGGAAATTTAAGAAGAGATAATTGTGCAGCAATTGCAATATCAGCTATTGATAAATTATCACCTATTAAATATTTTTTATTAATTAGGGCTTTAGATAAAGCCTCTAATATTTTTTGCAGTTCTAAATTGTCTTTGGTAGAAAAAACTACATTAGAAATTTTACTAAGATTTTTAAAAGGTAATTTATCAACTAAACCTTTTACTGAAGATGGTATTTCGTCTGGAAGTAAAGCAGTGCGTAGTTGTGGATTTTCTATCGCAGATTTAATCAGAGCTTTTCTACAAGTTGAGGCCATAGTAGTGTCAGCCCAATCTTCTATTAATTTGCATTGTGCAAACAATAAAGGATCTTCTGGAAAAAGTGGATTATTATCATTTTTTTTATTTATATATTCGCAAATAATAGTAGAGTCACTAATAATTTGATCATTATCATCAACAATTATTGGGACTTGTTTTTGTCCTGATATCTTAAAGATTTCAAATTGACCTAAGCCTGGTGTAACTTCTTCAACTCTATATTGCAATTTCTTAGCGTGAAGAGCCATTCTTGTCTTTAAGCAAAAAGCGCTATGTCTAAATTGATATAATGTAATCATGCTGTTTAATGTTTGTTAAAACTTAGCTAAAAAAGTAATCAAATTGTGGAGCTAATGGGCCAATTTTTCTCTAATGTTGCAAGATATCCTAAGTATTTAATTTCTATTATTGCTGGAGGATTAGTTGCATTACTAGAACCTTTATTTAAAAATAGATCAAATCCATTAACATTGGTCGGTTTAATTTCTTCAGTAATAAGTGCTTTTATAACAGTTTACTTCGTATTAGAGGCAATGACTAATCCAATCAACTTATAACAATAATGCCTAATAATTATCGGATTGCAAAAGTTTCTTCTTTGTTGAAAAAAGAGATAACTCTTATTTTGCAGAATGATTTGGAAAATGATCTATTAAGGAGTAATTTCATTAATATTTCAAAAATAGATTTATCAGGAGATTTGCAATTTTGCAAGATTTATATAACTTCAACTGCTGAAGAGGCAATAAGAAAAGAAATTGTTGAAGAATTAAATCTTGCTAAGAGCTATATCAGGCATACTTTAGGTCAAAGAATAGAGATGAGAAGAGTACCCGAAATGACTTTTAAAGAAGATACAGTATTGGAAAAAGGATTGTCAGTATTAAAGCTCCTGGATGAATTAAAAAATAAAACTCAAAATCAAGATTCAAAAGGTGAGGAAAATAATAACAATGGTTGAGCTCTCTTTGAATCAAAAAAATATAATTATTACTCGATCAAAAGATAAGATATCTGATATAAAAAAATTATTCACTAATAAAGGTGCTCAGATATTTGATTTTCCAGCAATTGATGTTGGATATCCCGATGATTTAAATCCTCTTGATGATGCCTTAAGCGAAATTAATGATTTTCATTGGATTATTTTTTCTAGTAGTAATGGAATAAAATTTGTAAATGAGAGATTAAGAAATTTAAATACTTCATTAAAAGAATGTTCGAAGAAAATAAAAATTGCCGTAGTTGGGGAGAAAACTTCTTTAACTCTAAGCGATTTAGGAATTGAGGCTGATTTCGTCCCCCCAGAATTTGTAGCGGAAAGTTTAATTGAAAATTTTCCGGTATCAGGATATGGACTCAGAGTTTTTTTGCCAAGAGTTCAAACAGGAGGAAGGAATTTGATAGCTGATGAATTCAGGAATTCTGGTTCACGTGTTGTAGAGGTTCCTGCCTATGAAACAAGATGTCCTGATTCAATTCCCGTAGAAACAATAAATGCTATCGCTAAAAGAAAAATTGATGCAATGGTTTTTTCAAGTGGTAAAACTGTATTAAATTCCTCTTTCTTGCTTGAAAAAGAATTTGGAGAAGAATGGTTAACATGTTTTGATAATGTAAAAATATTAACTATTGGACCTCAAACTTCAAAAATATGTGAAAAAATTTTTGGTAGAGTTGATAGAGAGGCGGTTAATTATACCTTTGAAGGATTATTAGATGCTGCGATTTATATTTTTAATTAGTTAATTCATTTTTGTAATTTTTTTCTACCAAATCTCGAAATCTATCAATATTTGCTTGTAATTCACTAGTTACCATTTTGCCCAAAATTTTTTCTTCCATAAATCGAGCAATCATTTTAGGTAATTCATAGGTGACAGCTAAGTTTACTGATGTTAATTGGTCTCCTTTTGATTCAAAAATAACAGACCCTTCAGTAGGCAATCCTCCTATAGATTTCCATTTTAATTTATTTTTTTCAATCCTTTCTGTTATTTGTGCCTTCCATTTAAATTTGAATCCATTAGCAGCTAAAGTCCACTCAGTTAGATCAGGTAAAGTTGATGTCTCTTGATCAATTGTTTTTACTGATTCTATCCAGCTCATCCACAGAGACATGGAATCCAAATCACTCCAAGTGTTCCAAACGTTATCTAATGGCGCATTTACAATTGTAATTACGTCATGTTTAAGCCAAGTACCCATAGTTAGCTGACCGCAAGATTCTTTGCTAATTCAGCTTTCTTATCTAGAATTGCTGCTGCTGCTAGATGACCGCTCATAGTAGCCCCCTCCATTGAATCTATATAGTCTTGTTTTGTATAACTACCTGCCATAAAGAAATTTAATATTGAAGTCTTTTGATCAGGTCTATATGGGTCCATACCTGGAGACTCTCTATAAAGTGATTGTGGAACTTGTACGACATTACTCCAAAGCAATTTTAGATTCTTTGAAGAAGGAAATAGACGACGCACCTCAGCATCAATCTCCTTAGTGATTTTTTCAGTTGTTCTACCCATCCAACGATCTCCAGGAGTCAAAACACATTGAAGTAAAGATCCCATTCCTTCCTTTCTATAATCTACTGGGCTTGCTAAAGCTAAATCTGCGAAACAACTGAAAGATGCATCTGCAGAATATAAAAGATTATCTAAACCTGAAGGGTTCTGACTTTTGTTATCATTTTTTAGTTCAGTAACCCATCCATCATATCTTAATTGTATCGTCGCAACTGCAACAGCTCTGAGTTTTTTTAGACCCTCAAACTCCTTAAATTGATACCATTCTTTAGGAACTATTTTTTTAATTCCAGGAACATCACAAGCAGCAAGAAATGTATCAGCAAATATAGTCTTGGCGCCTTCAGGGGTCGATATTTTGAGTTGTGTGACCGAGTAGGAGGAAGATTCTTTTTCAAAAATAATTTCGTCAACTTTATGATTTAAGTGGATTTTGCATCCTTTTTTTGTGATGTAATCAACGATAGGTTTTGTTAGCCATTTATGAGGGGATCCTTTTAAAAGATTAAGTTTAGAGGCTTCAGTCTTAGATGCAAACATCATAAAAATAGTTAACATGCATCTTGCCGATATATCTTGACAATTTATAAAACCTAAAGCGTATGCAATTGGATCCCACATCCTTTCAAGACTTCTTAAGCTTCCGCCATGATTTAAAAACCATTCTTTAAAGCTTATTTTATCTAAGTCTCTAATTATTTTCATTGCACCTTCGTAATCTACTAATCCTCTAACTATTGGACTAGTTCCCAAAGCTAATGCATTCCTTAATTTGTCTACCCAAGTCAATTGTTCTGTAGTGAAAAAAGCCTTTAGACCGTTAAAAGGGGCTCCCAAGGTAAATCTGAAATCCAAAGATTTTAAATCACCACCATTATTTATAAATAAATGAGTATGTTCTTTCGGAAGCAAATTCTCTAATGCTCCAACTTTTTTCATGAGTTTAAATAGATTTGCATAGTTATAGAAAAATACATGTAATCCCATTTCTATATGGTTACCATCTTTATCTTCCCAACTTCCGACTTTTCCACCCCAGAATGATCTGCTTTCGTAAATCTCCACTTCATGACCTTCATCAATCAAATTGACTGCAGCAGTTAAACCTGCTAACCCAGAACCTATTATTGCAATTTTCACTTTTTACCTAAATTATAACAAATCAACTTTGTATATCGTTTGAAATATGCATGATGTGTTTATATTTTTTATAGTGTAACTATACGTTTGTATGTGTTTATGGAAAATGTAAAAATAGAAGAAAAAATTAAGACTTCAGATGACGGTAAGGGAATTTTAATAACCAATGATGCAATAGAACAAATATCTTCTTTATTGAAGAATCAGACTGATAAGAAAGCTCTAAGAGTGGGGGTAAGATCTGGAGGATGCAGTGGTATGAGTTATACTATGGATTTTGTTGGTGGAGATGAAATAAATCCAGATGATAAAGTATATGATTATTCATTGAGTTCTGAACAAACATTTAAAGTGATATGCGACCCAAAAAGTCTTCTATATATTTATGGCATGCAACTCGATTTTAGTAAGGATTTAATTGGAGGAGGTTTTAATTTCGTCAATCCTAATGCTTCTCAAACTTGTGGTTGCGGAAGCTCTTTTGCAGTATAAGAAAAACATATGACAGATGACATTAATCCAATTGAATCCGATTTCAATGCTGCTTTATCTAGATATCAAGATGGTCAAGAGTTAATACCAATTTCACAAGATTTTCAAAAAATCATTCAACAAATACCCAACCACTTTGCTGCTTGGACTTGTCTATCTTGGTTGCAGCTTCTATTGAAGAATAATGAAGAAGCATTAGCAGCAGCAAGAGAGGCGGTTCGCTTAAATCAGCAAGACCCGCAAGCAAGAATGAATTTGTCGTTAGCTCTTTTGGCTACAAATAATAAAGGTGTTAGAGAGCATGTTGAATTAATTAAAAAAATGGCAATGATGATGCCCGATGTAAAGACTGAGTTAAAAGATTCAGTTGAAGATGGATTTAATAGATATCCAAATTGGCCAGAATTAACCAAAATCAATAAATGGTTAGAATTTTAAGTTGTCCAGAATTTTACTGTTAAGTAATGGACATGGAGAAGATTTGTCTGGTAGTTTACTAGCTAAATATTTCGTGGAGAAAGGCGATCTTGTAGATGCTCTCCCTATCGTAGGTGATGGTGAAAATTATAAAAAAGTAAATATAAGAATTATTGGTAAAACCAAAAAATTTAGAACGGGTGGTATTGGTTACAATTCTTTTAGGGGAAGAATGTTTGAAATATTTGGAGGACAAATAATTTACTTTTTAAAAAAATTATACTTGTCTTATAAATTAAGAAATAAATATGATTTTTATTTAGTAATTGGAGATATAGTTCCTGTTTTTTTTGCATGGTTTGCAAAAAAAGATTTTTTTACATATTTAGTTGCATACTCTAGTCATTATGAGGGGAGATTAAAATTACCTTGGCCTTGTAAATTTTTTTTAATCTCAAAATATGCAAAAAAAATATACGCTAGGGATTTTCTAACAGCAAATGATTTAACTCAACAATTAAGAAAAAAAGTATCTTTTTTAGGGAATCCATTTATGGATAAATTTGCTTGTTTTGAAAATAAACCAAAAACTGTCCCTTATAGTATTGGATTATTTCCTGGAAGTAGATTTCCTGAAATCTTAGATAATTTGAAATTGATTTTAGAAGTTTTAGAGACAATGTCTAAATTAAAATATTTTGAGAATATTGCATTCAATTTCGCCATAGTAAAGGCTCTTTCTATGGAAGAAATTAGTCAAATATTAAATCAAAGAAAATGGGTCTATATAGAAAAAAAAGGAAAAAATAACGGACTAGAATTTAAATATGGATTTATTACGATTAATTTGAACTGGAATTTGTTTGATGAAATACTATTTAAAAGTAAGTTCGTAATAAGTATGGCTGGAACTGCATCAGAGCAGGCAATCGGTTTAGCAAAGCCAGTGATTCAAATTGAAGGGAACGGTCCGCAATTTACAAAATCTTTTGCAGAAGCTCAAAGACGATTACTTGGTAGATATGTTTTTTGTTCTACTAATTACATAAATAAGAAAGATCAAATAATTCAGACAATAAATCTAATTCTTAAAGTTATTTATCTGATAAAGCTTGACAAAATGTTTTTGATTTCTTGTATTGATAATGCAAATTTAAGAATCGGAGATAGTAATTCATGCAGTAAGATAACTAATGATATAAAGGGTTTTCATGAAAAATGACTAAGCAGAAATCTGAAACAAAGTTGAAAGTGATTATTGATAATTTTTTATTGATAAATTTATTTGTTGTTATTTTTTTTGCAATATTTTTTGTCTTTGCAGTAATTATGCAAATTAATGGAGTTTTTATTTTCCTTAATATTTTTCAGAACCTTTGGAATCCACTCATCACACCTTTAATCACTATCTTAATTGTTAGTGCTTTAGTTAATGGAATTAATTCTTGGTGGAAGCGTAAATGGCTTTCTCAAGAAGAGGATATTTAAATTTATATATTTTTTCTTGTAATTTAATACTTATTACTTTTTGTCCCTCTAATACTAATTTTGCCCCATCTCCTAATAATAACTTTAGTATTGTTCCCGGCACTGGGAGTAAATTTGGTCTATTGAGGCATCTCCCTAAAGTTTTAGAGAAATCCTTCATTAAAACTGTCTCTGGTGCAACAGCGTTATATACCCCAGAAAATTGTTTATCTACTAATGCTTTAATTATTAATCCACATAAGTCACTTCTGTGAATCCAACTCATCCATTGCTTCCCATCTCCGATTGGACCTCCCAGTCCAATTTTAAATACTGGAAGCATTTTTCCTAGTGCTCCTCCTTCTGCTTCTAAGACTATTCCGATTCTGAAAATTACTAATCTTGAGAAAAATGGTTTCCCGTTGGCAACTTCCTCCCATTTGTTGCAAAGGTTAGCTAGAAAATCATTGCCGCTCTGACTATTTTCATTGAACTCTTGAGTTAAACTTGTTCCGTAGAAACCTATTGCCGAACCATTTACTATGACTTTTGGATTAATTCTGGATTTTTTAAGGGTTTCCATTAAAAACTTAGTTGAATTAATCCTGCTTTTTTCAATCTCTTCTTTTTGAATATCAGTCCATTTTTTATCTGCTATTGGTTCACCTATTAAGTTAATTATACCATCAGAATTTTTTAAATTAATCAATAGATTTTCATTGCTCCAATTTTGTTTTTTTGAAAGATCTATTTTAAGAAATTTATATTTATCCAAAGGAATATTTATCCTCAAATTATTAATATTTTTTCTACTGATAATGCAAAGTTCGTGGCCTTCTTTGAGTAAAGCTGGGACTAATTCTTTCCCCACAAAACCGGTACATCCAAGGAGTAATAGACGCATATTCTTGATTTAATAATAAATTTAGACTATTAAATTTTTGTATCGATTGTAATTATTATGATGTAATCAATTTAAAAAAAAATTAATGAAAAAAGTTTTTGTATAATAAATCTAGAAATTTAAATAAATTAATAAATCTCATCATGACCGAGTCGATACCCAAGAAGCCGCTAAAGAAAGGTAGCTTAGTCTGTGTAGATAGAAGTATTTATAATAAAAGTGTCGAAGCATTAGCTAATGATAAAGATTTACCTAATTATGTATTTGAAGGTCCAGGAGAAATTCTAAGTATTAAAGAGGAATATGCTCAAGTAAGATGGCGTCGACCTGTCCCAGATGTTTGGTTTAACTTAGACCAACTGAAAGAATATATAGTTGCGGAATAGTTATTTAGGAAATTACAGATTTTTTATCATAAGCCATCTTTGATTGTATTCTTTTTGCCTCTTTCATCATTTCTTTGCCATCAAATAAATAATCATCTACATATCCTTGTGTGTACTTATCCAGTTCTGATAAAGCATCTTTAACTTGAGAAAAACAATGATAAAGATCTAAACCTAAAGAGGATATTGAATTCGGAACAGTAGTTGATTTGTATAGTTTGTCAACTTTTTCAATTTTTTTTTGAGAAAGAGTAATGTAACTGCAAAAATTATCCATCAATTCTTCATCATATGGATCAGCAGATAGTTCTTTGATTTCTTGACTCAAAGGTTTGATTATTTGGCTAATAAATCTATTGGTGGGATTATAAATATTTTTAATCCAATTTTTAACCTCATTATCTTTGATTGTAGAACTATATTTTGTTGTATTAACTTTCTCTTCCCAATTTTCATTTCTGAAATTGGATGATTGTTGTAATGAAAATAGGGTTTTATCATATTGTTCTTTTTTAAAAGGATCATTAAGAGTCTCCCATGCATCTTGTATTGCAAGAAACCTATCTTTTTCACCTCCTGCATCGGGATGATGTTGTTTAACTAAGCGACGGTAAGAAGATTTAATTTCACCTTGAGTTGCATTTTCTTTCAACTCTAATTCTTTATAAAGATTTTTTATCATATCTAAATACCTTTTTCTATAAATAACCGTCTTCTCTAGCTTTAATTACAGTGTTTGATTCAAACATTGCTGTAGATAAGTATCTTTCACCAAAACTTGGAAGAATCACTATTAATCTTTGATTAATAAGCTCCTCCCTTTGACCTATTTTGATTGTTGCTGCCAAAGCAGCACCGCTACTAATTCCTGATAAAAGACCCTCTAATCGAGCTAATAACCTCCCATAATAAAATGCTTCGTCATCATCTATCTTGATAATTTCATCTATTAATTGAGTATCAAGTACTTTAGGAACGAAGCCTGCACCAATCCCCTGTATAGAATGAGAACCAGCTTTTTCTCCTGAAATTACAGCGCTTTTTGCAGGCTCAACTGCATATATTTTGCAACTTGGATTAACTTTTTTTAGAAATCGAGAACATCCAGTTATGGTTCCTCCGGTACCAACTCCAGTAACTAATCCATCAATATTTTGATTAGATTGATCCCAAATTTCTTTAGCTGTGGTCCTTTCATGAATTTCTGGATTTGCGAGATTTTCAAACTGATTAAACTGAAAGCTATTTGGAATATTTGAAGATAATTCACTTGCTAAATCTAAAGCTCCTTTCATTCCTTCTTTGCCTGGAGTGAGTTGTAATTCTGCACCATATGCTCTAAGCATCGCCCTTCTTTCAATACTCATAGTATCTGGCATAGTTAATATCAATCTATAACCTTTAGCTGCCGCAACCATTGCTAAGGCTATTCCAGTATTTCCACTTGTTGCCTCAATTAATGTTGTTTTCCCCGGCAATATTAAACCATCTTTTTCGGCTGAATTTAGCATCGAATAAGCGATACGATCTTTGACAGATGCTGACGGATTAAAACTTTCAAGTTTCGCTATTATTTCTGGGTAACACTTACAGTATTTTTTTATACGATCTAATTTTACTAGTGGGGTGTTGCCAACTAAAGAAGTAATATCACCAGCTATTTTCATGGAAAATTTTTTACAAAATTAAATTTGTTCATTTCTATATTAAGTGTATTTATATATCTTTTAAAAAATTTTTTTTAATTGGACTTAATTTCAAAACAACTTCTTAGAAAAGATTGTTCTATAGTTTGTTTATAATATTAAATTTACAATTCTTTTATGTATTCTCTTGAAATAAGTCTTAGATATTCCCCCTTTCCCCTTTCAATTCAGAAGAAAGAGTATGAGGATATTAAAAGAATCTATGATGAAATCAAAGATTTTATGAATAGTAATAACCAAAATTCCTCTTTAATCGAGTTAAGTTGTGAAAAAGTTCAGGATAAATTGATAACTGTTCTTGCTAAAGAAGTTATTTCTGTTCAGATATATGAAAAATCTGCAGTAGCTGGTGGATCAAAAAGACCTGGATTTTCCTTAGATATTTAAAATGATCGAGATTGAGGATACTTTGCAAAATGAAGTACCTAATGTAACTTTCAAAGATGTGAGTTTTTCATGGCCAGGAAAAAATGAGCATGTAATAAATAATTGTAATTTTTCTATTAATAAAACTGGGTTATGGATGATTGTTGGTAAAAATGGAAGCGGAAAAAGTACTTTGCTAAAGTTAATTAACGGACTTCTAAAACCAAGTAGTGGAGTTATAAATAATTTGGCGAACATCGGTATGGTTTTTCAAAATCCTGATCATCAAATATTAATGCCAAACTGTAGGAGTGAACTTCTTCTGAATATTAATCAAAAATTAAGTAGAAAAGATATTACTAATAAAATTGATATTGCTCTAAAAAAGGTTGGATTAGCTGGATTTGATAAAAGGTCGATTCATACATTAAGTGGTGGTCAGAAACAACGTCTAACTATTGCTTCTTCCTTGATAAGTGATAAGAATTTTATTCTTATGGACGAGCCTACAGCGCTATTAGATAGTTCTAGTCAAATAGCAGTTTTAGAAATAATTAAGGGCCTTACAAAGAATACAAAAGATCCATTTACTGCTTTATGGATTACTCATCGTTTAGAGGAATTAAGTTATGCAGATGGAGTTGCAGAGATGAAGAATGGAAATTTATCAGAGTGGCAGAAACCATTAAACTTTCAATATAATTAAGGTTTACCCCTTGTCATAAGGTACATGTAAGAGTTAAATTTTAATATATTCCTCGGTAGCTCAGCGGTAGAGCGATCGACTGTTAATCGATTGGTCGCAGGTTCGAATCCCGCCCGGGGAGTTTTATTCAAACATCAGTAACATTCAATAGGCTCCATATGGAGTCTTTTTTATTGCAAGCACTACAACTTTCAAGATTTAGGATTTAATCCGACCTCAGGATACCTCAAGAAAAAGATACGAAATAGGTTTTCTTATTCGTTTCTAGTTTCTAATTATGGAGGTATGGTCATAAGCAGCAAATGTATATTCAATAGATTAAAAACAAGCAATGTAACCAGAACAGTTTCCATAACAGTAAATAGAACGTAAAATGTGAATTTTTATTTCTTCTCACGATTATATTATCTTAATTATGTTGCTAATATTTTAGATAAGCTGAAAGACAAGGAATAGAACTCTAGGAGTTTTGAGAGCAGTATCTAGAACATAAAGATGTTAGTTTTTGTTTTCTTCTCAAACTCTTTAAATGATGATTTTAATTATCCTTTGTTTTAATTGAATCATCTTTATCTAACCCTCTGATTTTTCTCCATCTGGAATACATATATCCCAAATAGATTCCTTGCTGAAAGTTCTTAGCACCATCTTCTAAAAGATTCTTCTGAAATTTATCGTTAAATCTTCCACTTTCTAATAATTCTTTTTTCCAATCTATTTCTTCTTTCATTGCTGCTTCTCTTCCTCTAGTCTTTTTTTTAGTCTTTCGTATTCAACATGCAGAACACCTAACCTCCAAGCACCTTTCAACCCTTTTACCCCTCCCATTAAAAGTTTTGCATCTGAAGGAGAATGTGACTTCATGTTCAAGAAGTCTTTCTGCCAAGAATTGTCATCCCATTTAGTGCTCATACTTTTCCTCCATACTTTTTGAACTCATCCAAAGAATTTACAACTATGCTCTTGTAATAAATAGGAAACCTTTGCTTCATTATATCTGAGATTTCTAAGCAATCTGGATAGGGATTAAGCAAATAAAAGACGACTTCCTTCTTTTCTTTCAAAACAATGTAATTAGACAACCCCCCTTGATAATTATATTCTTTATTCATTTTATTAATCTCTTAAATTGCTTTGATTCTTCTAGAGGAAAATATGTTTTATCATAACTTAGTGAAAATATTCTTCTTCTTCATCACTTAGTGAATTTGAATCAACCTCATCAAAACTTTTAGTTTGGTTATTCCATTCAAAATATTCAACATTACTTCCTTCACATTCTAATAATTCGCCTAGTTCTAATGTCTCAGGATTTATTTGGTATATACAAGTTTTTAAAGTATCAAAACGAATATCTAATTTCTCTAATTCTTTATCTGCAAGATATTGTTTTAGGTAATCAAAAATATTTTCAGTTTTTTTAAAATCACCAAACTTAGGAGTGAAAGTAAAACCATCATCATATCCAAGTGCTACATCTATACATTTTTCTTTAAAGAACGAAAATTCTGGTGGATGAATATCAGGATATAAATTCCCGACTCCAAATTTCTCTATTTTCCTTTGTTCAGTCATATTTAAAAATTTTACTTTGTTTAAATTTTAAAGAACCTGTCAATAAATTCTCTAATGTCCTAATAATGTGGTGGTTCTGATTCTTTTAGAGGGAAATAAGTATTATCATCAATATCTTTTTTCTTTTTTCTAAAATATTCTTCGGATGAATCTTATCCATCCTTATCGCAATTGTATTCTTTTCCCATTAATTTCCTAATATGCTTTTTACTTTATCTACGAATTTCTGTGCTTTATCAGTCCTTGTATTAACTTTCATTATTGTATAAATCCTTGGAGAACCTTTTGCATGATTTTTTTCATGGCATTTTCTAACACATTCAAATACTTTATCCCAATCACCTTTTATGGCAGTTCTATTTGCCCTTCATTCATATGTAAGTCCTTGATTTTGATGACTAAGATAAACTCTTTAATGTAGGGAGATATAGAAGTCCCACCCCCAATCGGTACTAGGCATAAATCAATATTTACAAACATTATTTAATTACCACTCAGATAAATTTAACTATTGATAACTTAAATACTTTTAAAAGTATCCAACGTAAAATCGTCTTAAATATTTTTAATTAAAGATTAACTTCTCTTAAAAAAGATTTCCTTGGATTTCTTTATTATCAACTTTCACAGCATTACAAACTAATTTTGCATATTGTTCAGAATAAGCACAGTTTTTACATGATGTATTAGGTTCTGGTATCTGGTGATTATTCATTAAAGAAATCATTTCATCTATTTTGTTTTCAATCCAATCAGCATTCCAACTATAAGGAACTAAATATTCGTCAAAATTCATTCTTTTATTAAATTCTTCATCATCTCTTTTTGCATTACAGACTAAAAAATACGATGTTTTATGAACATCAAATCCCATACCTTTGAGAAGATATGCATAAAAATCCATTTGGATTTTATATCCCTCATGATAAGGATCATCTAAATAATCTTGTTTATCTACTTTCCCATATTTTGCTTGAGATTTGTAATCAACAACTATTAATTGTTTAGTAATCTTGTGCTGCCAAATATCATCAATTCCTCCTGTCAAAATAATATTTGTATCTTTATGTCTTAGCATCAATCCTTTGTGCAGAGAATTACGCCAATCATCCATTTCTGGATGATCAAAAGGGACTAAATGATTTAAATCATTATCTATAAATAATCTATGGGGAATTTGCCTTTCTCGACAATAATCAAATTCCTTTTTTAAAAGTAAATCTGTTGTCTCATTTAAAGTCCATCCAGGAGTACCTGGTGGATCTAATCCTTTAACTCTGTCTAGGTAAAAACATCTTTTGCAAGTTAAAAAATTAGAAAACCTACCTCTACTTATTTTAAAATCTTGTTTTTGATTAGGAGAATAAGAAGAAGATGCTCTTGTTCTTAATCCATTTGCTTTAACAGGTTCTTTTTTACTATTTCTTTTTAGATCAATCATGACTTTATTAAATCCAGTAAAAGAGATTCATCATTCATAGATTATCTAGATAAGAAACTATTAACAAAATTATTGTTAGTAATTAATACTGTAGATATTTAATACTTTTTTCTAGTAGGTTGTATGTATCAGAAAATAATGTTTAAGAAGTTTTTCATCTCAATGAACTAATAGAAGTATAAAATCACATAAAATAGAAATTGAAAATTCCTTTGTCTATCTTTGATGGCCCTTAAGAGATAATATTTACCATAGTGGTAATAATGAAATATTTAAATATCAAGATTAGTTAATCATCCCACATATCTTGTTTACTCTGTTCGATATTATTTTTCTCAAGCAACTCTAATCTATGCTCTTTCGAATCTTCTTCAAAGTTTTGAAAGTTTTCCTTGTTCGCAAATTTTTGTTGGATTTCTAGAATTAAATTTTCAAATTGATCACCATAAAATTTAGACATTTCCATCCATGCTTCAATTTCCTCCTCTTTCCCAATTGTGTTGTTTATCTGATGGCTAATTATTTCTAAAGCAAATTCTTTTAACTCCTTATGCCCCATGCATTCAACTTTTTTTTGAATATAAATTTCTTTTAGATGTTGTAACTGCTTTTTAGATAAATCTGTATGACTAATAGATTTTTTTTTCATTAATTTTCAGTTTGTTTTTATTACAAAGTTAACCATTATCACTCAAGAAAAATTTTGAATTATAAAAAATCTACATAATTATTCTATAAAAAAATATTTTATAGGAAAACAAAAGATTTCAACATAGAAGTTCAATAATCGACTTGATTTAATTCTTTCTATAGATATTTAATTTCATATTTTGATTAGAATTACCTTGCCATTACTTATGAATTTATATTGAATTATTAAGCAACTATTAAGCAAATCGAAAGAATTTATAAAATTTATATTTTCTTTTAAGCTAATATTTCCTTCTAATCCTTTGAAGTCATTTGTTTTTTTATTACAATAATTTATATAGGTTTTAAATTAAGTCAGCAATAAATGTAAATTGTTGAGAGAATTGTAATAGAAAATCTTAATTTTAGTTTAATAATCCGTTAGATATGAAAATTTCAATCCTTTTAATAGAAGATGATCGTGATATGCGTGAATTGGTATCTGGACATCTTGAGCATTCTGGTTTCGATGTTCAAAAAGCTGAAGATGGTATAAAAGGCCAGGCTTTAGCTCTTCAATATTCTCCTGACTTAATTCTTTTGGATTTAATGTTACCTAGTGTTGATGGTTTAACGTTATGCCAAAGACTGAGGAGAGATGAAAGGACTTCAAATATTCCTATATTAATGATTACAGCTTTGGGTGGACTTAAAGATAAAGTGACTGGATTTAATTCAGGTGCCGATGATTACATCACAAAACCATTTGACTTAGAAGAATTATACGTTCGTATTAAAGCTTTATTGAGAAGAACAAATAGAGCACAATTGAATTCAACTAATCAACAGGAAATTTTAAATTATGGACCTCTTACTCTTGTTCCTGAAAGATTTGAAGCTATTTGGTTCGAATCTGCCGTAAGACTTACCCATTTAGAATTTGAGCTACTTCACTGTTTGCTACAAAGACACGGTCAAACAGTTTCTCCAGCACTGATATTAAAAGAAGTATGGGGTTATGAACCTGACGATGATATTGAGACAATTAGAGTTCACGTCAGACACTTAAGAACAAAATTAGAACCTGATCCTCGTAAGCCAAAATATATAAAAACTGTTTATGGAGCCGGATACTGCCTGGAATTACCTGTTGGAGCTAATGTTGATAATGGAATGCAAGAGTTTGCAGAATCTGCAAATTAAAACTGAATCAAAAGGGTGGTTGAGTAACTTTATAAATCTTCAATTGCTATTTTTAATAATGTTACTTCCCAAGCCAATCGAGGTTGTATAAAACCTTTAAGATATATCTTCAGATTTTCTAGTTTTTTGATAATGTTTCTGTTTTTAGTTTTTGCCCAATATTTTTGTTGTACGAAATTTATTAAAAACATTTGTTGATCAAAGTCTAATTCTTCAGAGATTATTTTTGTGATTTTTAGTATTTCTAAGTTATCACTCAATGGAAAGTCCAAATTTTCTTTAATTTCATTTGGTAATTCGTTCCAAAGTTTTATATCTTTCAGTATTCTTCCTGGAGAGCCATTTGCTGAATTAATAAAACTTTGTAAATTTAATTCTTTATAAAAATCTAAATCTAAAGATTCTAAATTATTTCTTATGAAGACCTCAAGCTGTTTGTATGAAAAAGATTTAAATCTTATAAGTTGACATCTTGAGATAATAGTATCCAAAAGTAGGTTTAACCTAGACGTTAAAAGAATAAATACACCATTCGCGGGCTCCTCTAATGTTTTTAAAAGGCAATTAGATGCCGCTTCATTCAAAAGGTGAGCATCATCAATTAATACAATTTTCTGCTCTGATTCAATAGATTTTTGACCTAGAAAAGTCTTTAAATTTCTAATTTGCTCTATTCTTATTGTTCCTTTATTATTTTTTGAAGGCTCAGCTTCTGAACGATTTATAAGATTACCTTTCAATAAATATGTTGGCTCAATTAATAAAAAATCAGGATGGTTATGATCAATGATTTTTTTTTCAATGTTTGAATTAGACGAATATTTTTTGAAAATTTCTTTAATAAATACTATAGACGTTTGTTTTTTTCCTATACCTTCTGGACCATAGAAGATATAACCGTTGGAAAATGCTTTTCTCTTAAGTATGCTTTCTAGATTCTCATTAACTTCTTTATTAATTAAAAGATTATCATTTTTAATATTAATCATTATTTACTTGAGAAAACTTTTGAATTATGGTTTGTTTTATTTCATTAGAAATAGTATTAATATCTTGCGCAGCAGATATTATTGTCCAACTTTTTTCTTCAGCTATCAACTTAAACCCTTTATTAACTTTTTCTAAAAATTTTATTCCTTCAGATTCTATCCTATCTGGAATGAACTTTTCCCTTCGTAAAACACTCTCTTCTGCGGAAATTTCTAGAAAAATTGTCAGATCTGGGTATTCTCCTTGACAAACAATAGATTCGATATTTTTTATAGTCTCTAGATTTATATTCCTACCATATCCTTGATAAGCAAGTGTAGAGTCACAAAATCTATCGCTAAGTACCCAGTCTTGCTTTTCTAAAGCAGGTGATATAGTTTTGGAAATATGTTCCGCTCTGTCGGCAGAATAAAGTAATAATTCAGCCAATGAGGAAGGTTTATTATTTTTATTATTGTCAAGTAATAAATTTCTAATTTTTTTACCTAATAAGCTTCCCCCCGGTTCTCTCGTTTTTACTAATTTTGAATTTCCCCTCAAAAGACCACTAGTTGGTAACCATCTAGAAATTTCATCAATTTGGGTTGTCTTGCCGCAACCATCAATTCCTTCTATAACAATAAATTTACCCCTCATTTATTCTAAAGATAAAGCATTTATTACAACGGTTATTGAACTAGTTGCCATCAATAATGCTGCGATTGATGGTGTAAGAAGAATTCCATATTTTGGAAATAGAATGCCTCCAGCTATAGGTATTGCAATGAAGTTGTAGCCAAAAGCCCATAATAGATTTTGTTTAATTTTGCCTATTGTTCTTTTTGAAAGACTAAGTGCATAAGGTAATCCAGATAACTGATCTCCCATTAAAACAACATCTGCATTTGCTTTAGCAATCTGGGTACCTGAACCAACTGCTATTCCTAAATTTGAAGCTGCCAAAGCAGGTGCATCATTTATTCCATCTCCAATCATTGCAACTTTATTATTCTTTTTTAAATTTTCAATTATTTTTAATTTCATTTCTGGAAGAAGACCCCATTTTATTTCAGCTTTTGGACTATCTAATTTTTTGGCCAACTCAACTACAGTTTCCTTTCTATCTCCACTTAAGATTTTAATATTATAATTATCCTCTCTTAATTTTTGAACAGAACTAATAGAATCTTCTCTTAATAAGTCACCTAATAAAATTAACCCAAGTAATTCATTATTAATACATACTCCAACAACAGAATAGGATTTATATTCTTCAGTTTCTAATATTTTTTTTGATTTTCTATCAATTATTACACCTTTGCTGTTCAACCATTCAACACTTCCAATATTGATTACCCCATCAATTGAATCAAGTTCTCCTGATATACCTCTCCCAGATTCTGTATTGATGTTTTTGATTTTTAGTAAGCTAAGATTTTGTTTATTGGCTTCATCAACTAATGCACTAGCTATGGGATGTCTGCTTTGACTTTCTAAACTTGCAGATATTTTTAATAGAAATAATTTATCAGAAGTATTTAAATAATCTATTATGAAAGGTTTACCTTTAGTCAATGTCCCTGTTTTATCAAAAATAATATGATTAATTTTTGACGCCATTTCTATTTTGTCTCCGCCTTTAAATAAAACCCCTTTTTTTGCGGCTTTACCTGAAGCAACAGTTATGACAGTGGGAGTAGCAAGACCTAAAGCGCAAGGACAAGCTATTACTAAAACAGCAATTGAGAGTTGAATAGCTAAAGTTAAAAAATTTTCAGCATTACTACCCAATGAATTGTGTAACGTATGGTTGGATGTGGTTATCAATCCTTGATGATTATTTATTAACAAATCGGGCCAAATTTGTTTTGCCCCTTTCCACCAAAAAAAGAAGCTTGAAGTTGCAATAAAGAGTACGAAGTATGTAAATTTTCCTGCAATTTGATCAGCGATTCTCTGAATAGGAGGTTTTTTTGATTGAACTGATTCAATAAGATTAACTAGTTTTGCTAGAGAAGTCTGTCCCCCCACTTTGATAACCTTTAGCCTTAAAGTAGAATTTAGATTTAATGAGCCATTAAGTAAACTTTCACCTGAGTGAACATCTATAGGTTTAGATTCACCCGTAATATGAGAAACATCTATAGATGAATTCCCATTAATAACAATACAGTCAGCAGGTACACGATCTCCGGCTAATAATTGAATTTCATCTCCTATTTTTAAAGAATGTACTCTGACTGATTTGACTTTATTTGCTTCTATAAAAATGTTTGCCATTTCTGGTTGGAGATCTAATAATTCTCCAATTGAAGAAGTAGTTTGATACTTTGCTCTATCTTCTAAAAAACGTCCAATAAGAATAAATCCAAGTAACATTACTGGTTCATTAAAAAAACAGGGAAAACCGGTAGAAGGAAATATTAATGATAATAGACTTGTTGTATAAGCACTAGTAACTCCCAGAGCTACTAAAGAATCCATATCTGGTCGATTCTTTATAAAAGATTTGATTCCTTTGATTACAATTTCTCTTCCAGGAAAGAATAGAGCTAATGTGGCCAGTGCCGCATGAAAGAATAAATTTCCTAATATTGGTAAATTTAAATAACCTCCTTCTGCTAAATGTCCTAATCCTGAAAAAAGTAAAAGTAAAAGTGCAAAATTAAGTTTTTTCCATTGATTAATCCATTTCTTTTTTTTTTCTAATTGAACTTCATTTACTTTTTTTGAAAAATCATTTACGTAAATCTTAGAAGGAAAACCGCTTTGTTTGAGGTTTTCTAAAATCTGATCAATGTTTGGGACTGTTTTGTTAATGTCAAAATAAGCACTTTCAGTAAGTAAGTTAACAGAAACATTTTCAACCCCATCCGAATTTTTTAATATATTTTCTACGGTGTTAACACAACCCCCACACTTCATACCTGTAATATTTAATTGAATACTATTCATATTTTTGCGATTAAAGCAAATTAATGCTTGTCTTTATTAATTACTATAATAATAAATGTTATAGACTTTTTAAATAGTTAATTGTTTATTGACTAACTTAATTTTATTACATAAAAAAAGTGCCTAATAATCAAAACAGAGACAATTTCATTGATAAAGCTTTTACTGTGATTGCTGAATCTATTGTAAAGATAATGCCTATTGCTGATAAAGAAAAAAAAGCTTACATATATTATAGAGATGGTTTAGCGGCACAAAATAATGGCGATTATTCAGAAGCTTTGGATTATTATAATGAAAGTTTATTACTAGAAGAAAATAAAATTGATAGAGGAGAAACTTTAAAGAACATGGCAATAATTTATATGAGTAATGGAGATGAAGATCTATCTATAGAAACTTATCAAAAGGCCTTAGTTGAAAATCCAAAACAGCCATCTTGTCTTAAGAACATAGGCCTAATTTACGAAAAAAGGGGAAGGTACGCTGAACAGAATGGTGATTTAGATCAAAGAGATATATGGTTCGACAAGGCTGCGCAAGTTTGGTCTAAGGCTGTAAGACTTTATCCTGGTGGATATTTAGATATTGAAAATTGGTTAAAAACTTCTGGAAGGAGTTCAATTGATATTTATCTTTAGATTTTTATAGATTCACTCTTTCAATGCATAATTCATAGCTTCATTGATATTCGAAATTTCTTTAATCTTTATGAGTTTTTGAAAACTATCTTTAATTTCAATAGTAGTTTTAGGTACCAAGATATTCTTAATACCAAGCCTAATTGCCTCATCAATTTTGGCTCTAAGATTACTTGTCTGCCTTACCTGACCGCTTAAGCCTAATTCGCCAATAAATGCACAATTTATCAAGGGTGGAACATTTTTTAAGCTTGATAAGATTGATATCGCAACTCCTAAATCTGAAGATGGCTCATTTATTTCAAAACCACCTCCTGTCGCTATATAACAGTCATATTCTGATAATTTAATCCCAACATGTTTTTCAATGACTGCTAAAATCTGATGTAATCTGTTGATGCTGACCCCGGTTGTTGTTCGTCTTGGATTATTGTAGAAAGTCTTATTTACTAAAGCCTGAATATCTACTGCAAATGGTCTCGATCCTTCATTAGTGATAGTGGTTGTGACACCGGAGATATTTTCTTTATTTGTGAATATTGAACTAGGGTTAATAACTTCTCTTAAACCATTTTCTAACATTTCGAAAATTCCAATTTCAAAAGTTGATCCAAACCTATTTTTTACACTTCTTAGCAATCTATGGGAGGCGATATTATCTCCTTGAAAATTTAGTACCACGTCTACTAAATGTTCTAAAGTTTTTGGACCTGCAAGAGCTCCATCTTTCGTAACGTGGCCTATTATCAAAAGCGCTATATTATTTTCTTTCGCAAGATTCTGAAGTTCAGATGAACAAGTCCTTACTTGGGAAACGGATCCTGGGGCACTTTCCATCTCATCATTATTAATAGCTTGGATACTATCAATAATCGCAAAATCAGGTTTTATTTTTTGAATCTCTTCGATAATTAAAGATAAATTGGTTTCTGCATAAATTTTTAAATCCAGGCTGTTTTGCTTTAATCTTTCCCATCTGATTTTTACTTGTTCTAAAGATTCTTCTGCAGTGATATATAAAACTTTTTCATTAAGGGATATTTTTCCTGCAGATTGAAGCACTATTGTACTTTTACCAATTCCTGGTTCTCCTCCAAGTAAAACTATAGATCCTGGTACTATTCCACCTCCGAGTACTCTGTCAAACTCTTTAAAACCGCTCGTAAATCTTGATGCGGTTTCTATTTCTATTTCATTAAACAGCTTAGATTTTTTACTTTTATTAACATTAATTGTCTTAGCTCGAGTGTTTTTTCTTTCTTCAACGATCGTATTCCATTCATTACAATTTACGCATCTGCCGAAGTATTGAGAAGTTTCAGACCCGCAATTTTGACAAATAAAAGTCGAAAATTTACTAGACATTTAATTTTTGATTAGATTGAGGAACTGAGATGTTTGGGATTTTGCCCCTCTACAAGTTAGATTAGGTAAAAGATAAATTCTCTTACTGATTAGCTAATAGAAACAAATGGCTGTATCTAGTCAAACAAAAGAAACAATCCTTGTCGCTGATGACGAGGCAAGCATTAGAAGGATTCTCGAGACTCGTCTCTCAATGATTGGTTACAAAGTAGTAACTGCTTGTGATGGTAAAGAAGCATTAAAATTGTTCAAAGACTATGATCCTGACTTGGTTGTACTCGATGTGATGATGCCAAAATTAGATGGATATGGAGTTTGTCAAGAATTAAGAAAAGACTCAGATGTACCTATCGTTATGTTGACCGCATTAGGAGATGTTGCAGATAGAATTACAGGATTAGAATTAGGCGCTGATGATTATGTTGTTAAACCATTTAGTCCAAAAGAATTAGAAGCTAGGATTAGGTGTGTATTAAGACGAATAGATAAAGAGCAACTTCCTGGAATGCCAAATTCAGGTTTAATTTTAGTTACGGATATAAAAATTGATACAAATCGAAGACAAGTTTTTAAAAGTGATGAAAGAATCAGATTAACAGGTATGGAATTTAGTCTTTTAGAACTGTTAGTCAGTAGATCAGGAGAGCCATTTAGTCGAGGAGAGATTTTGAAAGAAGTTTGGGGCTACACACCTGAAAGACATGTAGATACAAGAGTAGTTGATGTGCATATATCTAGATTAAGATCAAAATTGGAAGCTGACCCTGCAAATCCTGAATTAATTCTCACAGCAAGAGGTACAGGATATTTGTTTCAAAGGATAGTTGATATATCTCCATTTGACGGTAAATAGATGGAAAAAGATTCTTCGAATAAAAAGTCTAGAGCTATAAGAAGATTAGTTATTTGGTATAAAAGAAATTCTGCAGTGACTTCAATAGTTGATACTGCGGCTAATTCTGCTGTAACTGCAAGTAATGTTGCAGGTAACGTGGTCGCTGGTGCTGGTTCTGTTGTAAATACTGCGAGTAATGTTGCAGGTAATGTCGCAGGGAATGTAGTCTCTAGTGCTGAATCAGTTGTTAATACTGCTAGTAGTGTAGTTTCAAGTGCTAGTTCACTTGCAAAAAATACATTGCAGCCATTAGTTTTTGACCCTTTAAAAAGGTTGCAAAATAGTGATAGTCTGATAAGTAAAGAAGAGGTACCAAATTCTGAGAGGATTTGGATCGCAGTTGATGGTATGGGGGGAGATTATGCACCTGTACCCATTTTGGAGGGTTGTCTCGATGCTATTAGTAGATTTCCTATAAATATAAAGTTTGTAGGTAAAATTGAAAAAGTTAGATATGAAGCAGAAAAAGTTGGTCTAATAGATTTGTTAGAAAAAGAAATTGATAATAATCGTCTTGAATTAATAGATAGTGGAGATCCCATAGGGATGAATGAAGAAGCAACAGCAGTACGAAAAAGAAAAGATGCGAGTATAAATGTTGCTATGGATTTGGTTAAAACTAATAAGGCAAAAGCTGTTTATTCGGCAGGTAATTCAGGAGCTCTTATGGCCTCTGCAATATTTAGGATAGGGAGATTGAAAGGTATCGAACGCCCTGCCATAGGAGCATTATTCCCAACTAGAGATCAAACTCGACCTGTATTAGTTCTCGATGTCGGAGCAAATACTGATTGTAAGCCCTCTTATCTGCACCAATTTGCACTTCTTGGTGATGTTTATGCCAAAGATGTTTTACAAATAGAAAAACCACGAATTGGCTTATTAAATATTGGAGAAGAAGAATGTAAAGGGAATGATTTATCTATAAAAACATTTGAATTACTTTCTAATGAAAAAAGTCTTAATTTTGGGGGTAATTGTGAGGGAAGAGATGTTTTATCTGGAGATTTTGATGTAGTAGTTTGCGATGGCTTTACAGGAAATATATTACTTAAATTTCTTGAGTCAGTCGGAGGGGTTCTGTTAGATATTTTAAGATCCGAACTGCCTAGAGGAAGAAGGGGTAAGGTCGGTTCTGCTTTTTTAAAAAGTAATTTACTAAGAATTAAGAAAAGGTTGGATCATGCTGAACATGGAGGGGCATTGTTGCTTGGGGTAAATGGTATATGCGTAATTGGCCATGGTAGTAGTAAGTCTTTATCTGTAGTGAGTGCTCTGCGCTTGGCTCATTCTGCTGTAAATCATAATGTCATGGAAAATTTGAATCAACTTCAAAAGCTTCAAGTTTTAAATTCTTAAACCATATTTTGTCAGATTTATGTTTGACTTATATAAGTAATTAGATAACTCTTTTGGAAGGAATAAATTTAAATCAAATTGGAGTCTCATTTAAAGGTAGTGGAAGTTATGTACCAAATCAAATTCTGAGGAATCAGGAAATTAGTAAGAAGGTAGATACTAGTGATGAATGGATAAAATCTAGAACAGGTATCTCGCAGAGAAGAATTTCTGGAATATCAGAAAATGTTAGCGAGATGGGTTATAAGGCAGCATTGGGAGCAATTGAGATGGCTAAATGGGATATTGAAACAATTGATCTAATAATTTTAGCTACATCAACTCCAAATGATTTATTTGGCTCTGCTCCTGAAATCCAATCAAAACTAGGTGCAATTAATGCTGTTGCGTTTGATTTGACAGCTGCTTGTAGCGGTTTCTTATTTGCTGCAATAACAGCTACTCAATTTTTAAAAGCAGGAAGTTATAAAAGAGCGGTAGTAATAGGCTCAGATCAACTTTCAAGTTATGTAGATTGGAATGACAGAAGTACTTGTATTTTATTTGGAGATGGAGCGGGTGCAATAGCAATCGAAGCAACAAATGAATTCGATAATTTAATTGGCTTTAGTATGAGGACTGATGGTCAAAGAGGTTCTTTCTTAAATCTTCCATCTCAAAATAATCAAGATTTAATTATTGATGATATTAATTTTTCAAGTGGGGGTTTTTCTTCAATTGAGATGAATGGACAAGAAGTATATAAATTCGCAGTTAGAGAGGTTCCATTAATTATTGATAATTTATTTAAAAAAACAAATTTTAATTCTGAGAGAATTAATTGGCTTTTATTACATCAAGCAAATCAAAGAATATTAGATTCTGTTGGAGACAGGCTAAATGTTTCATCAGAGAAGATTCTCAGTAATTTAAGTAACTATGGAAACACTTCAGCGGCAACAATACCTTTAATGCTAGATGAGGCAATAAGAAATAAGAAAATTAAAGAAAATGATATTATTGCCACAAGTGGTTTTGGTGCTGGGTTAAGTTGGGGTGCAGCCCTTATTCGATGGGGTTAAAAAAAGTTTTATTATGACAGTCGCTTGGGTATTTCCTGGTCAGGGTTCACAAAAAATTGGTATGGCAAATAAAATTATAGATTTGCCAAATGCAAAATATAGGTTTAATTATGCATCTGAAGTATTCGATAGGAATTTATTTCAAATTTGTGAACTAAATTCTGATGAAAAAAATCTTTCTGATGATTTAAATAATACAAAGAACACTCAAATTTGTCTTTTTCTGGTGGAATCAGTCTTATTGGACTCTTTAAAAGAAAATGGTTATAAACCAACCTATATTGCTGGTCATAGTTTAGGTGAAATTACGGCTCTATATTGCGCTGATGTTTTGTCTTTTCAAGATTGTGTCCAACTTATAAAAGTTAGATCTGGATTAATGGCAGATGCCGCAAAGGGATCTATGGCAGCATTAATAAGTTTTGATAGAGATCAATTAGATTTACTGGTGGAGGAGATTGACGATCTTGTAATAGCAAACGACAATAGCTCTTCTCAAGTTGTTTTATCAGGAAGCCAAAAAGCTTTAGATAATATTTCAAAACGAATTAAGGCAAAAAGATTCCTGAAATTAAATGTTTCAGGTGCTTTTCATTCACCATTTATGAAAGAACCATCATTTCAATTTTCAAAATATTTAGACACTTTAGAATTTAATCAACCTTCTATACCCGTTATAAGTAATTCTAATCCATCACTATGTAATGATTCAAAGGAACTTAAGGTTAGGTTTAAAAATCAAATGTGTAATGGTGTTAGATGGCGTCAAACTATGGATTTAATGAAAGAAAATAGTATTCTTCAAATGGTAGAAATTGGCCCATCTAATGTCCTAGGTGGTCTAGGTAAAAGGCATTTAAAGGATGTAAAAATTTCTCAAGTTTCTTCTGCAGATCAAATTAAATACTGATTTTATGAAAAGTTATTTTTATCAAAAATTAATTTATAAATTAGTTAGCCAAGTAATTATTTTTCCGATTTATAAATTTATATTTAGAGGCAATTTAATTGGGAGAAAAAACATTCCTCAAAAAGGTTCTTTCATAATGGTATCCAATCATGGGTCTCTGCTTGATCCGCCTTTATTAGGTCATGCTATTGGTAGAAATATTTCTTTTATGGCTAAGTCTGAACTTTTTAGAATCCCCTTACTTGGTTTTATAATAAAATCATGTGGAGCTTATCCTGTAAAAAGAGGAATAGTAGATAAAACAACTATTAAAATTGCATGTGAGAAATTATCAAACAATAATAGTATTGGAATTTTTATTGACGGCACTCGCCAAAAAGACGGTCGTGTAAATAAGCCAAAACAAGGGGCAGCTCTTCTATCTTTTAAAAATCAAAAAATGTTATTACCAGTTGCAATTATTAATTCGCATAGATTACTGAGATTAAAGTTTTTTATTCCATTTTTCACGAAAATAGTTATTAAAGTTGGGAAACCAATTAATCCACCTGAAGGTGCATCAAAAAATGATTTAGGTAAAGTAACATATCATTTGCAGGAATCCATAAATAATATGCTTGGATGAATCTTTAGTTAATTGGGGATAATGGATATAAAGGTAAAACTTTATTCCAAGTATAAGAACTTGAATGTTGAGAATTTTGATTAGACAAATTCAATAATTCTTTTAAATCTTCAATATCAGAATATTCAGCTTGATAAGAAAACTCTTTATTTTTTAATTCTTCAAAAATCTTTGGAATAATTTTTTCTTTGATAGTAATATTTTTGTTTGATTTTTCAGAAGTGCAAATTTCATATTTTCCTGCAATATATCCTCTTCTTTTTAATTTTTTGAAAATCCAAAATGAATTTTTCTCGTAATAGATATTATTTTTCTTAGCAATTCTTTTTGCCATCAATTCAAAAGAAGTAAAACTATATAATGAGCAATTTATTTGTTGAGCTAGGGTTCTCGCTAATACTATTATTTGTCTAGACGCGTTAAAGTTTGATGGCCCTACACTGACAGATATTTTATTAATTTTTTTTAAATTTTCTTTTGTAATAAAATGTGTAAAATCAAATATTAAATTATTGCATAAATCTTTTTCAAATTTTTTTGTAAAAAAGTTTTCAGATAAAGAATTATTGTTTTCTCTATAAGCGAAGCCAAAGGAATCATCAGTGCTATGAATTGCTAAGGTTAATTTATTATAATTTTTTAATTCGTAAGGCATTTACCTTTAAATTGGTAACTCTAAACCTGGCCTACACTTAGACCACTTACCAACTTCCTCTAAAAAACTTGAACAAGATTGGACATCCCAATCAGTTTTAAAATCGCCATTTAAATCTTTGGTTATACTTACGTGAATATAAGGTTTTTTGGGTTTAAAATTAGGGGTATCACAAAGGTGGTTAATACCATGATTTTTTTCAACATCATGATAAGTCATACATCTATCAACTAATTTACAGTCAATGCAAATGCACATAATCAAGAAAGAAAATCGTAAAAAAAATATTTTTATTAATCATACACTAATAATTAATGAAATAGAAAGAAGTATAAAATTTTATAATTGGGACTTTATTTTATCTTCATTACCTTTTGGATCTTTTTTAGTAGGTGGATATATAAGAGATTTAATTTTAGGAAGATTAAACTCAGTAATTGATGTTGATATTGTGGTTCCAAAAAATGCAATTAAGACTGGTAAAAAAATTGCAGATAAATTTGAAGGAAAATTTATTATTCTTGATGAGGGAAGAGACGTAGTAAGAATTATTTTTGAACATATCTCAATTGATATCGCCTCTCAAATTTCTCCTTCAATTGATATTGATTTATTAAGTCGAGATTTTTCTATAAATGCTATTGCTTTTTCTTTTGAAGAAAAAAATCTCATTGATCCATCTAATGGAATTAAAGATCTACAGCTTGCTTTTTTAAGAACTAATTCAAAGCAGAACTTATTGGACGATCCGTTAAGAATTTTAAGATGCATTCGATTTGTTTCTGAATTAGATTTTAATGTCGATGTAAATTTAATAAATTTTATTAAAACTTATAAAAATCAATTAAGTTTAGTTGCTAGTGAAAGAATTAATTACGAAATACAGCGAATAATAAGAGGGAAAAAAGCATCTCAGGCGATAAAATTAATAAAAAAATTTAAAATTTTTGACTATGTTCAATCAGAAAAAAATTTGATATTTATTGATTTAGAGAAAATTAATGTTGAAGAATTTAATGAATTTGAAAAGGGAAAATTTTTACCCCTATTCTTTCTTTGTCAAATTTTAGACGAATTTTCTTTAAAAAATTTAAAATTTAGCAAATCTGAAATTTCAAAAATTAGGTTATTAAGAAAATGGAATCTCTTATTGAAAATAAAAACTATTTATGAATTTAGTGAGAGAGAAAGATTTGATTTACATCAAGAATTAGAAACTATTCTTCCTTCTTTTATTCTTTTCTTACCAGAAACTTACTACAAAGATTGGCTCGCTAGATGGCGAGATAAAGATGATAAATTATTTCATCCGTCGAATTTATTAAAAGGGGATGTTTTAAAAAAATATTTAAAAATCAAAGATGGTCCTATTTTAGGGAAGGTTATTAATTATCTTTCTAGGGAGCTAGCTTATAACAGATTGGATAATTTTGATGAAGCTATATATAAAGGAAAGCAATGGATTCAACAAAATGCGCCAAAATGTGATTAAATACACATAGCTTAGTTTTGTTTAAAAGTTCAGACTTCAAATTATTTTTTAAAAAATTTATGAGCATTCGTATTTACATTGGCAATTTACCACAAGGATTTAATCCAAAAGAATTTGATAGTGTTTTAAAATCAATATCTGATTCTATTAGATTTAAATCTGTTTTAGATAAAGAAACCAAAGAGTGTAGAGGATTTGGTTTTGCTACAACAAATAATGAACAAAATGCAAATTTAATAATCGAAAAGCTTAATGGTTTTGAATTTAACGGCTCCAAATTACGAGTTGAACTTTCAGAAAAGAAAGATTCTTCCTCACACAAGAGAAATAGTTTAGGCTCTAATAAAAAAAGGAAAGATTTTAAGAAGATTGTTCATAGTGATGCCCCTAATCTTGAAGCTCCAGATCCTAGATGGGCTGGAGAACTTTCAAAATTAAAAGATTTATTAGCTAATCAGAAAGCCCCTGCTTAGCTATTTGATCCTTGAGATTAAAAACGATATGGGGATTTCAAACGCTTTTACTGAATTCTTTACAAAAGCTCTATTATTAAAAACATCATAATCTAATCTTTCAATAGAATCTAATATCCCTCTATAAAGGCGTAAAGATGTCCATACCGGCCACCTTGCGTCTGCGGATAACCACTTAATACCATCTTCAGATTTTTTGAACCAATCCCGAGCTCTTGTTAATTGAAAATTCATAAGCATCTTCCACTGATTATTTATTACTCCTTTTAATAACTCTTCTTCAGAATAATTAAATTTTTTCATGTCATCCTGGGGTAAATAAATTCTACCTCTTTGCCTATCTTCTCCAACATCTCTTAAAATATTAGTAAGTTGATTCGCTATTCCTAAAGCTATTGCTGCTTCTGAGGGGTCAGGCATATTACTCCAAGGGGCTGATGTATAGGCACTATCTATGCCCATCACATTTTGAGTCATTAATCCGACTGTCCCCGCGACGCGATAACAGTAAAGCTGTAATTCAGAAAAACTTTTATATCTAAATTGTGTAAGATCCATTCTCTGGCCTTCGATCATATCTAAATATGGTTCTATGTCCTGTGGAAATTTTTCTATTGTATCGAAAAGAACAGCATCTAAGTCTGATTGTATTTTTCCTTTGAAAACATTTTTTGTGTTTGCTTCCCATTCATTTAAGTTATCGGAAAGTTCCTCTTTGGTCTTGTTTGAAGCTTCAATGCTATCCATTATTTCATCAGTTCTCCTACACCAAACATAAATCGCCCAAATCGCTTTTCTTTTTTCGTATGGTAGTAAAAGTGTCCCTAAATAAAAAGTTTTAGCCCATTGTTGAGTTTCTTTTTGGCATATTTCATATGCTTTATTAAGTTGGGATAATGAATTTTTCAAAAAAGGTTTTATTCTTAAAGTTTAATTTATTTTAGATGTTTCCCCTGAAACATTATTTGATGTTTTGGAATATTCTTTATTGATAGTTTCTGCGCATAATTTACCACTTAAAACAGCTCCCTCCATAGATGCAAGATATTTTTGCATTGTATAATCACCTGCTAAGAAAAAGTTTTTTATTGGAGATCTTTGACTAGGTCTGAATTCTTGGCATCCAGGTACTGCTTTATATACAGATCTTGGTGTTTTTACAACTTTATATTTTCTTAGTTTAGTTTTATCATCCCCAATAAAATGAGTTGGGAATAACTTTTTGAGTTCTTCCATTGTTGCATCTACTATATCTTGATCACTTCTGTTAATCCATTCCTTTGCAGGTGCAAAAACTAATTCAAGCATTGATCTATTAGGATCTTCATATTCCTTACAAGTGATACTCATATCTGCATAAACACTCAGAAGTGGAGATCTACTAAATAATAAGTGATCGATATCCGTTAATTTTTTATCAAACCATAAATGAATATTGATTACAGGTACTCCAACTAAACCATTTAGTTTTGAGAAGGCATTTATACCTTTCCATTGATCCGGGATTATTAGTTTAAAGAGATCTACAGGCATTGCACTAACATATGCATCTGCTGAAATCACTTTTTTCTTTTCATCTGCATCTAAAGGGGCGATTGTAAAACTTTTTACAGTACTATCCTCGTTGAGGTCTATTTTTCTTAAAGGACTATTCATATGAACCTCGCCTCCTCTGGAAGTTATATAATCAACCATTGGCTGGCAAAGTCTTTCTGGTGGAGCTCCATCAAGGAAAGCCATTTTTGAACCGTTTTTTTCTTGCAAAAATCTATTAAGTGCTGTTAATAAAACTGTTGAGGAGATTTCATCAGGTCCAATAAAATTAAGTGCCTTACTCATGGCTATAAATACTTCATCATTAACTCTCTCAGGGATATTGTGTTCTTTTAACCATTCTGTCCATGATTTCGAATCACACTTATCAAGATACTTCTGTCCTCTTAACATTGCAGGAACTAAGCCTAAGCCAAATAAAATTTTTTCATTCCATGAAAGCATATCATTGTTACTAAGAATTGCTGTTACTCCATTTGCAGGAGCAGGTATGTCTGGGAAGTCAAATCGACTGTAAGTACCAGGTTCAGAGGGTTGATTAAAAATCATTGAATGACTTTTCCACTGCAGTCTGTCTTCTATATCTAATTCTTTGAAAAGTTGAAGCATGTTTGGATAAGCACCAAAAAATATGTGTAAACCCGTCTCATACCAATCTCCATCTTCATCCTTCCAGGCGGCAATCTTACCCCCAAGTACATCTCTGGCTTCTAAAACAATGGGAATGTGACCATTATCAACAAGATATTTAGCGCAAGATAAACCAGCTAAACCCGCACCCGCAATTACAACACGCATTATAAAATCAAAAAAATAAGTTAACACTTACTAAGAAGCTATCCTAAAGTTAAGACATAATTATTTTTTTTGTTGATTATTTTTCAAATTATGGAAAAAATGCTTTTAAAGTCAACCACTAGGCATGTAAGGATATTTACTGCTGATGTGGTTAATAAAAATTTAAGATTTCATCCTAATAAATTAACTCTCGACTTAGATCCTGATAATGAATTTATTTGGAATGAAGACTCCTTAAAAAAAGTAAATCAAAAATTTACTGAACTTGTCCAAGAAAGAGCCGGAAAAAGTTTAGATGATTATGAACTTCGTAAAATAGGATCAGAAGTCGAAGGTTTAATCAAATATTTGCTTCAAAATGGATTACTAAGTTATAACCCAGAATGTAGAGTTATGAATTATTCAATGGGTTTACCTAAGACAAAAGAAGTGTTGTGAATAAATATCCTAATAGGGGCCCAAGAAGAGACCCTGGCAAAAATTCGTACTCCTCTAACTCAAGGGATGGGGATAATTTTACACAGCGGAGTAGAAGAATATCTCCTTCTAACTCTGGACAAAAAAATAATTTAAGTACAGGAACAATTGCTGTACTTGCTGGCGTTTTGATATTAGGGGTAGGTATAGGAAGTGCTATTACCAGTACAACAGATGGAGGGCAGGGTAATATAGCTAGTCAACAGCAATTAGATATGGCCGTTCCAGACCCTGAATTTTGTAGGCAATGGGGAGCAAGCGCTTTTGTGATTGATGTAGAAATGTATACAACACTAAATCCTTCAACTAGTTTTGTAACACAACCGGCACTCCAACCTGGTTGCGTTATTCGAAGGGAGAATTGGACAGTGTTACAAAAACAAGGCGCTATAAGTAATGAGGATGTTAGAGAATGTAAGCAAAGAATGAATACTTTTGCTTACATAGGGTCAATAAGAGATAAGCCTATAGTTAAATGTGTTTATCAGACTGATGTAAATGAGAATAAATTTATTATCAAAGGAGATGGACAGGCTGAAGATGGAGGGGTGGGAATCAATAAGGAAGCTATCCAATTTTAGATTGAATTAAGTTGTCTTAATGGACTTTCGGAGCTTGCAAATTGAGGCAATATATACTTTTTAAATGCTTCTGATGCTCTTGATGTGTATCTTGATGGATTTGTAATTAATTTCAACTCCCTTTTGACCTCTAAATCAGCTAAGTGGGGCTTGTGAATTGAGCCACCTGCTAATTCTCTCTCAATAGAAATTACAGGTAAAAAAGAAACACCAAGACCAGATTGAACTGCATTTTTAATTGCTTCAAGTGAGTTTAACTCCATTTCTATCTTTAGTCTTTGAATATCGAGACCTGAATCCTTTAAAAGTTTATCAACAACTTTTCTGGTTGTTGATTGAGAATCTAATGTGACGAAATTTAGTTTGTATAGATCTTCTTTCAACAGTTCTTTCTTATTGGCAAGTGGATGTTTTGTTGGTAATGCAAGAGCTAATTCATCCGTTGCATATGGAATTACTTCTAACAAGTTTTCAAGATCGCTTGGCAATTGCCCCCCAATTATAGCTAAATCAATTTGACCATTCGCAACGCTCCAACCTGTTCTTCTGGTACTGTGAACTTGTAGCTGTACAGATACATCAGGGTATTTTTGTCTAAAAAGTCCAATCATCCTTGGCATTAAGTACGTACCTGTAGTTTGACTAGCTCCAATTATTAGTGTTCCACCTTTTAAACTATTTAAGTCTTCAATAGCTTTGCAAGCCTCATCACATTGATTCAGGATTCTTTCGCAATATTCAAGTAATAGCTTGCCTCCCTCAGTTAAAAGTGCTTTTCTACCACCTCTATCAAAAATTGTTATTTCAAGTTGTTTTTCTAAATTTTGAATTTGTAAACTGACAGCTGGTTGAGTCACATATAGTAAATCCGCAGCCTTTTTAAAACTTCCTTGAGCTGCAATAGCTTTTAATATTCTTAATTGGTCAAGAGTAAAAGGTAATTCGGGCATGATATTTATGCCTACAATTTAATTTAATTCTAATACCTAAGGGTATTATTGTTAATAACAAATAACTTGTATTTTGTAATTATATGGAGACTCACAAAACTTCTTTATTAATTTTAGTATTAATACTTATTTTTGCAGTTATTCATAGCGGAGGTGCTGCTTTAAGAATTAGAGCAGAGGCTTTTATGGGGCCAAGACTATGGAGATTGTTTTTTGTTTCTTTGAGTTTGCCATCTGCAGTAATTTTAATCAGTTATTTTTTAGCTCATAGGTACGATGGAATTAGATTATGGAATTTTCAGGGTAATAACTATGTATTTTTGTTAGTTTGGATTTTAACTGCTATTAGTTTCTTATTTCTATATCCTGCAACATATAATTTACTAGAAATTCCTTCGGTTTTAAAACCACAAGTTAGAATATATGGTACTGGAATAATGAGAATAACAAGACATCCACAAGCATTTGGCCAAATTATTTGGTGTTTAGCTCATACATTATGGATTGGGACATCTTTTACATTTATAACTTCGCTAGGGCTAATTTTTCATCACCTTTTTGCAATATGGCATGGTGATAAAAGATTAGAAATTAAATTTGGTGAAGAATTTTATAAGTACAAAGAAAGTACCTCAATAATCCCATTTGTCGCAATATTTGATGGAAGACAGCAAATTAAAGTAAAAGAATTTTTTAAATTATCACAGCTTGGTATATTGATAGCCATTGCAATAATCTGGTGGTCTCATAAATATATAAATATTGCTGTTACAACATTTAATTCATCTTTTATGTCTAAAATTTTCAATTAGCAGTTTAGTATTGGTATATAAATATTATTAAAAATGCCACAAGCTTCAGAAATTGCCTGGTTGATTCCTGTCTTTCCACTTATTGGAGCGGTGTTTTCTGGCTTGGGCTTAATATGTGCGAATAAAAAAATCAATAATTCTAGAGAAATTGTTTCTATTAGTCTTTTGTCATTCGTTGGTGTTTCTGCAGTAATCAGTTATAAAACATTAATTGAGCAAATAAATGGCTATCAATCAGTAGAAAAATTATTTGTTTGGGCAAGTGCAGGAGATTTCACAATACCAATGGGATTTGTTCTCGACCCATTAGGCAGCGTAATGCTTACATTGGTAACCACTATTACCTTATTAGTCATGATTTACTCTCATGGTTATATGGCTCATGATAAAGGTTACGTACGATTTTTTACATATTTAGCACTCTTCAGTAGTTCGATGATGGGTTTAATTATTAGCCCAAATTTGTTAGAAATATACGTTTTTTGGGAACTAGTAGGGATGTGTTCTTACTTATTAGTTGGTTTTTGGTACGACAGAGATGGTGCGGCAAACGCTGCTCAAAAAGCGTTTGTCGTAAATAGAGTTGGAGACTTTGGATTATTACTGGGAATTTTGGGTCTATTTTGGGCTACAAAAAGCTTTGACTTTAATGAAATTGCCCTAGGAGTATCACAGTCAGTTTCAGAGAATTCGTTGCCAGTCTGGGCTGCATTATTACTTTGTTTTTTAGTCTTCTTAGGACCTATGGCTAAATCTGCTCAATTTCCTCTTCATGTATGGCTTCCAGACGCTATGGAAGGACCAACCCCTATTTCAGCTCTTATTCATGCAGCGACAATGGTTGCTGCTGGAATATTCTTAGTAGCAAGGCTCCAACCTCTTTACTCATTATTCCCTTCAATTCAATTTATTATTGCGTTGGTTGGCACTATTACATGTTTCTTAGGTGCTTCTATTGCTTTAACCCAGATGGATCTCAAAAAAGGTTTGGCATATAGTACTGTTTCTCAGCTCGGGTATATGATGCTTGCGATGGGTTGTGGTGCTCCAGTAGCAGGAATTTTTCACTTGATAACACATGCTTGTTTCAAAGCAATGTTGTTTTTAGGGTCTGGCTCAGTAATTCATGCTATGGAAGAAGTTGTAGGTCATCAACCTGTACTAGCACAAGATATGAGGTTGATGGGAGGTTTAAGAAAGAAAATGCCCTTTACTTCTACAACTTTTTTAATAGGATGCGTAGCAATAAGTGGAATTCCGCCATTAGCTGGGTTTTGGAGTAAAGATGAAATATTGGGAAACGCCTTCATCTCATTTCCAGCTTTTTGGTTTGTAGGATTTTTAACAGCTGGAATGACGGCCTTTTATATGTTTAGACTTTATTTTTTAACGTTTGAAGGGGATTTTAGAGGGGGAAATAAGGAATTACAAAAAGAACTACTATTAGCCTCTGAAATTGATATGGAAGATGAACATGAAGAAGAACATGGTTCACTCCATGAGTCTCCTTGGTCTATGACATTTCCACTAGTTTTTCTAGCAGTACCTTCAGTAATTATTGGGTTTATGGGATTTCCTTGGGATAGTAAATTTGCAAACTTATTAGATCCTGAAGAAGCATTGATTGCTATAGAGTCCTTTGAATTAAAAGAATTTTTACCTCTAGCGATTGCATCTGTTTTTATTGCTTCGATAGGGATAACTATTGCTTATCAAGCTTATTTTGCTAAGAAAATTAACTTATCAATATTATTTGCACAAAGATTTCCATCTGTTAATAAGTTTTTATCAAATAAATGGTACTTGGATGATATTAATGAAAAACTTTTTGTGAAAGGCAGTAGAAAACTTGCAAAAGAAGTTTTAGAGGTTGATTCCAAAGTTGTTGATGGAGTAGTGAATCTTACTGGACTTGTAACATTGGGCAGTGGAGAGGGCTTAAAGTATTTTGAAACAGGTAGAGCTCAATTCTATGCTCTGATAGTTTTTGGAGGAGTGATTTTGTTGGTAGCAATATTTGGTTTCCAATCACCCCAAGTAACTTAATAACAAATGTGTGTCTTCACTGTCCATGGGATGAAAAAATCTAGATAATTTCTAGAATTTGCTTAAGATCAATTTCTTAATTCATTTGAGCAGTTATTTTTTTACACATTTTGCACTACATACAATAGGAACATTGGGTGGAGGTATATCTGATTTTCCTTGGCTTTCGGTGTCTATTCTTTTCCCTATTGGATGCGCATTTTTGATACCTTTTTTCCCTGATGAAGGAGAGGGTAAACAAGTAAGATGGTTCGCTTTAAGTGTTGCTTTAATTACTTTTCTAGTAACTGTAGGATCATACATAAACGGTTTTGATATCAATAATGAAGATGTTCAACTTAAAGAAAGTATAAATTGGCTTCCTAATCTAGGACTTACGTGGTCAGTCGGCGCTGATGGAATGTCAATGCCTCTTATACTATTAACTAGTTTTATAACGGCTCTAGCTGTCTTAGCTGCATGGCCTGTAAAGTTTAAACCAAAATTATTTTTCTTTTTAATCCTCATCATGGATGGAGGACAAATAGCTGTTTTTGCTGTTCAAGATATGCTCCTATTCTTTTTAAGTTGGGAACTGGAACTTTTGCCAGTATATTTACTTTTAGCTATCTGGGGAGGGAAAAATAGACAATATGCAGCTACAAAATTCATTATCTATACAGCTGGGAGTTCTATCTTTATCCTTTTAGCAGCATTGGCAATGGGTTTTTATGGAACTGAAGTTCCAAATTTTGAGTTTTCTCATTTGGCTAATCAAGATTTTGGCCAAAACTTTCAAATCCTTTGTTACATAGGTTTATTAATTGCTTTTGGTGTGAAACTTCCAATTGTCCCTTTGCATACTTGGTTACCTGATGCTCATGGGGAGGCTACAGCACCTGTTCATATGTTGTTGGCCGGTATTTTATTAAAGATGGGGGGATATGCTCTTTTGAGATTTAATGCACAATTATTACCTGTTGCACATGCTCAATTCGCTCCTTTATTAATAGTTCTTGGCGTAGTCAATATAATTTACGCTGCATTAACATCATTTGCACAAAGAAATCTTAAAAGGAAAATCGCATATAGTTCAATTAGTCATATGGGTTTTGTCCTAATTGGAATAGGAAGTTTTAGTAGTCTTGGGACAAGTGGAGCAATGTTGCAAATGGTTAGTCATGGATTAATTGGAGCAAGTTTATTTTTTCTTGTTGGAGCAACTTATGACAGAACAAAGACTCTAAAACTTGATGAAATGGGTGGAGTAGGACAAAAAATGCGTATTATGTTTGCATTGTGGACTGCCTGCTCTCTTGCTTCTCTTGCTTTGCCAGGCATGAGTGGATTTGTTTCTGAATTAATGGTATTTACTGGATTTGTTACTGATGAAGTTTATACTTTGCCTTTTAGAGTAATAATGGCATCTTTAGCGGCGATAGGTGTGATACTTACCCCAATTTATTTACTGTCAATGTTACGTGAGATTTTCTTTGGTAAAGAAAATCCAAAGTTAACTGAAGATAAGAATTTAATTGATGCAGAGCCAAGAGAGGTATATATTATAGCCTGTTTACTCTTACCAATAATCGGGATAGGTTTATATCCAAGGTTAGTTACAGAAAGTTATTTGGCTACAATAAATAACCTGGTTGCTAGAGATTTAAATGCTGTGAAAAGTCTTCCAAAGACAAATATTTTTGCGGGAAATAAATCAAATCAAATATTAAAAGCACCAACTATATAGTTTTCTTAATATGTTTCTTATTTTTTGGCATAACAATTGATATAAAGATATCTTGAAAAAGACTATATCTTATTAAAGTAACTAATTCTAAATCTATTGATGGGTCGCAGCTAGGACCTAGATTACTCATAAAATTCCTTCAAGATGCAGCTGGAAGAGGTGATCTTGATCCATGGGATATTGATGTTATAAGTGTTATCGATAGTTTCTTAGAGCAGTTTAATCATAATTTGCAATATTCATCTAAAGATCAAATTTCATATCAAAAAGACTTATCTGAGACAAGTGAAGCATTTTTTGCCGCCTCTGTATTAGTTAATTTAAAAGCTCAAGTTTTAGAATCTGATGTATTTCAAGAAGAAACATTAGGTTTTGAAGAAGAAATTGTGATGGATAATCAAGAATGGATTAATCAAGGATTTGACATACCAAAATATCCTGAAAAATATCTAAGAAGAAGATCTATAGCACAACCCATTATTAAACGTACTGCAACATTAGGAGAACTTGTTAGTCAATTAGAATCGATTGCAGAAATAATTGAAACGCAAGATCTTTTGCTTATGAAAAGGAAAAGAAATAAAAAATATTCTGATAAGGTTTTGATATCAAAAGTTCAATCTTTAGCGCATCGTGAAAAGCTTCCAGAAACAACTAAAGCACTTGGCAAGTTTCTTGATGGATGGGAAAAGGCATTACAATGGATTGATTTTGAACATTTAGTTAATAAATGGCAGACAGTAGTAAAAAGTGATTTAGATAAAGACAGACTGGGGGTATTTTGGGCTTTGTTATTTTTATCATCAGAAAATAAAGTTGAATTAAAACAACAATATTCTCTCTATGGCCCAATACAAATCAAAAGGATTATTCCAGAGGGAGGATTAGCTCAACTACCTATTGAAAATCTTGAGGTTTCAGAAATATCATCGACTGCTTCTTAGTAGTTAAAGAGTAATAAAGTATAATCCTTTTAAAAGAGGTATATAGAGCTGATGAAGGCAATGATACTTGCAGCAGGCAAAGGAACTCGCGTTCAGCCAATAACGCATATTATTCCTAAACCAATGATTCCTATTTTACAAAAACCTGTTATGGAATTCCTTTTGGAACTTTTAAAGGAACATGGTTTTAAAGAAATAATGGTCAACGTTTCTCATCTTGCTGAAGAAATTGAAAACTATTTTAGGGACGGACAAAGATTTGGTGTTGAGATAGCCTACAGCTTTGAAGGAAGAATTGAAGATGGAGAAATGATTGGTGATGCTTTAGGTTCGGCAGGAGGATTAAAAAAAATTCAAGATTTTCAAAATTTTTTTGATGAAACTTTCGTTGTATTGTGCGGCGATGCCTTAGTAGATTTGGATTTAACTGAAGCTGTTAAAAATCATAAGAAAAAAGGGGCAATAGCAAGCTTAATAACAAAAAAGGTAACTAGAGAACAAGTATCTAGTTATGGAGTTGTAGTTTCTGATGAAAATGGGCGAATCAAAGCTTTTCAAGAAAAGCCAGATGTAGAAGATGCTTTGAGTGATTCAATTAATACGGGTATTTATCTGTTTGAGCCTGAGATTTTTAACTATATTCCATCAGGAGATAAATTTGATATAGGAGCTGATCTATTTCCTAAACTTGTTGAAATGGATTTGCCATTTTTTGCTTTGCCGATGGATTTTGAGTGGGTAGATATTGGAAAAGTTCCTGATTACTGGAGTGCGATTAGAAATGTTTTATTAGGTAAAGTAAGGCAAGTGGAAATTCCTGGCAAAGAAATTAAGCCTGGAGTCTTTACGGGTCTTAATGTTGCTGCAAATTGGGATAAAGTTAATATAAAAGGACCCGTTTATATTGGAGGGATGTCAAGAATAGAAGATGGGGCAACTATTATTGGCCCGTCTATGATTGGACCAAGTTGTTGCATTTGTGAGGGCGCAACTATAGATAACTCTATAATCTTTGATTATTCAAAAATTGGGAAAGGAGTTCAACTTGTCGATAAATTAGTCTTTGGTAGATATTGTGTTGGAAAAAATGGAGACCATTTTGATTTGAAAGATGCTTCTTTGGACTGGCTAATAACAGACTCAAGAAGATTAGATTTAACTGAACCATCTCCTCAACAGAAAGCTATGGCAGAATTACTAGGAACTGATTTGATTAATATTCCAGATTGAGTCCAGCATTTTTAAGTATCTCTGGGATAAGATGTTCTGATTTGACTGCCATAAGATGAATTCCATCGGCAATATTAATAAAATCTTGAGCTTGCTCTGAAGCAATTAATATTCCTTCTTGAAGTGGATTTTTTGCTTCTTTGAGACGATTTAAAATATTTTCAGGAATATTCGCTCCAGGTACAAATTTATTAATGAAGAGAGCATTTTTATATGATTTCAAAAGAAATACTCCTGCAATAACTGGTATCTCAAGTGGATTGCTGATTTCGTTGCAAAAGTCTGCTAAGCATTTTCTATCCATAACTATTTGAGTTTGTAAGAAATTTGCTCCAGCCCCCTTTTTTTTTATTGTTCTACTTTTTAAACTTCTTTGATTTTGACAACTTGGATCTACTGCAGCACCTGAAAAAATTTCAGTTCTTTTGTCTGGAAGTTGATCAAAAGTAGGATCAATTCCTTGATTGAATGATTGGATTTGTTTTAATAATCGTACTGCCTCAAATTCATGAACGGCTTTTGTTTCTTGCTGATCACCTGCTTTTACAGAATCTCCTGTAATACATAAAATATTTTTAATACCTAAGGCATTTGCTCCAAGAATATCTGATTGTAAAGCAATTTTATTACGATCTCTGCATGAGATTTGCATTATCGGTTCAATCCCATTGTCCAGTAATAGTTTAGACATTGCTAAACTACACATTCTCATTATTGCTCTACTTCCATCTGTAATGTTAACTGCATGCACCTTATCTTTCAGAAGTTGTGCTATTTTAAGAGATCTTATGGGGTCTCCTCCTCTAGGCGGCATTAATTCTGCTGTAATTACTTTTGAATTTTTTTCTAAAGTTTGCTGAAGTTTTGATTTCAATTGCTTTTTTTCCTTACTTGGTTAAGAAGTTTACTGTTACTGCTAAACTCAATTAATATATAAAAGGAACTGTTTAAATGCAAATGGTTGAAGAAGGTGTTAACGACATTGATATGATGGGTCTCTCATCTAGAGAGATGGAAATCATAGATTTAGTAGCTAATGGGCTTACAAATCAAGAAATTGCGGTAAAGCTTACTATTAGTAAAAGAACTGTTGATAATCATGTAAGTAATATGTTTACCAAAACAGGCTCCAAAAATAGAGTAGCACTATTGAATTGGGCAATGGATCACGGTAAAATCTGTAGAGATGGATTTAATTGTTGTTCTCTGCCTGATTCAGATCAAGATTAATATTAGCTTCTTTATCTATACTTACTATTAAATTCATCAAACAACAATTGGCTGAATTTAATTCAAACAGTTTTGCATAATCAAGACATGCTTCTCTATCAGAGTTGGCAAATCTTAATACTCCATCTCTGTCATAAAGACTATACATATCAAAAAAAAATAAAAAGTTTAGTTCAAATATAAAAAGAATATAAAGGAAAAGAGAGCTTTTTGGGTAGTTTTTTTAAATCTTTGCTCCCCATTTTGAAAAAGGATGTTTTGTCAGACTAAGATTGGTATATATTTTTAGACCTGTAATTTCTTTTGCTAAAAAAGATGGAAGAATAACTTTTTCTTTTTCTTCACTAAGCTCAATTTCAGCAATTTCTAAAGGATAATTTTTGTCTTTAAAGCAATCTATTATCCATTCTTTTTGATCAATTTCTAAAAAAAATCTTTCTTTTTTAATTGTATTTGTGAGAGTTGCCATGATTCTTTCACCTTCACTATTTGGTATTGAGAATTCATATTCGTAATTAGTAAAATTTTTAATATGTTTTTTAAGTGCAATTTTAAAGTTTTTGCCGTTAAATCTGATTCTGATGATCCAATCTTCCAAATCGTAGGAAAGATAGCCCTGCTCTATTAAAGTTTTATGAGTAATAAATTCCTTCCATTGATTATTTTGGAGAAGAAATCGCCTTTCAATTTCTAATGCCATCTAATTATTTTGATGATTTTTTAATGATAAATCTCCTTTCCAATCAAGTTTTTTGATTAATGTAATGTAGTATGAAATGCTTTTATTAAATTTAATCATTTTACAAGGCTTTGTTACTTTATTAATTTCACAATAATCATTTTCTTTTATAGTCATACATTTTGACCCGTCTTTCCATAGTTTTATTTCTCTTTTGTTCTTTTGAACGACTCTAATGATTACTTTACTTGTATCAGGAATAATAATTGGTCGGCTGGCTAAGCTCATAGGACATATTGGATTTATTACTAGTGCGTTTATTGAGGGGTGTACTATTGGACCTCCTGCTGCCATAGAGTATGCAGTGGAACCAGTTGAGGAAGAAATAATTAAACCATCACCTTTATATTCGTTTACTTTCTCATTATCTATTTCAATTTGAATTTGATTGGTTGGAGTAATATCTTCTTCAACAGATTTAAAATAAAAATCATTTAAGGCATCATAGCTTTTGAGTAATTTTCTTTCTCTATTCTTTTCTTTACTATAAACATCACAATGTAACCTATTTCTAAAATCAATTATAAATTCTTCTTGTTCTAAAATTTTGATAAATGATTGGTCAAATAAAAAATCTTTTTCTTGAGTCAAAAATCCCAAATTACCGCCAATATTAAAACTAAGAATAGGAATATCATAGTTAACTAATGCATTAGCAGACTTAAGAACAGTTCCATCACCACCAAGAACAATTACTACATCAGGTAATGCAGCAAGTTTGTAAAAGTAGCTCTCTAGTTGATTGTTATCAAAATCACTTTCTATTCTGTTTGATTTAATATTTCTATCTTTGAGGACCTTGTTACAAAATATGGATGCTTCTTTAGCACTTGAACTGTTAGAACGATAAATAATAAGCACCAATGAAAGTTTCACTTGATGCTTTTTACCACTTTAATAAATTAAAACTTTCCATATCCACAGTGACTCTATTTCTATAAAGAGACAACAATATAGCTAAACCAACAGCTGCTTCAGCTGCCGCAACAGTTATAACAAAAATTGTAAAAACTTGTCCTTGAATTAGGTTATTGTCCACATAAGAGGAGAAGGCCATCAAATTTATGTTCACTGCATTCAACATTAATTCTATACTCATCAATACTCTTACTGCATTTCTACTATTTAATAATCCCCAAATACCAATACAAAATAATATTGAGGAAACTATTAAGAAAGCTTGGAGTGGGATGGATTCTAAATTCATATTAATTTTTTTTTATTAGTAAAGGTTCATTTGGTTTCTCTATTAGCTCTTGATCTACGGGTAATCCTGTTGAAATATCTTCATTCATAACATCTCTCCTAGCCAAAACAATAGCTCCAATCATGGCCATTAAAAGTAGAACAGATGCCACCTCAAAAGGGAGCAAATAATCACTAAATAAGTGTTCTCCAATTCTTATTGTAGATTCTTCGCCTATAGATGTTTCGGGGTCCGCCAAACCCCAAGTATTGGATAAATCAACTCTAATTAATAAACTTAGAAGAGTTAAACATATTGATGTTGATATAATTCTTCTTGATTTAATATTTTCGATAGGCCTTAAATCTTCTTTCTTATTAACTAACATTATTGCAAAAATTATTAGAACATTAACTGCTCCTACATAAACTAAAACTTGAGCTGCAGCAACAAAACTCGCGTTTAATAGGAGATATAAGCCTGCAACACTCATGAAGACTCCACCAAGCAAAAATGCAGAGTAAACAATACTCTCAAGAAGGATTACACCTAATGCTCCTACTATCACAACCAAAGATAGTACTGAAAAACAAATTATTTGGGTTGTGACTGCTATTGACATGTTTTATTTGAAGTTATTTGTTTGGTTTAACAGAGGTATCTTTAGTATCCTTCAATTCTGGTTTCATCCAATCATAAACTTCTTCGGGAAGTTTACCAACCCTTAAATCTGAAGGAGGCACTTCATGAGGATCCATAACTCCCTTAGGTAAATATGCAAGTTCCTTAAGAGGTTTTACAGATGGATCAGTAGTAACATTTGTAGGAAGTCTACCTAATGCTATATTATCAAAATTTAAATTATGTCTATCGAATGTAGCTAATTCATATTCTTCAGTCATAGACAAGCAATTTGTTGGACAATATTCAACACAATTCCCACAGAAAATACAGACTCCAAAGTCTATAGAGTAATTTCTAAGTTCCTTTTTTTTAGTTTCCTTATTCATTACCCAGTCCACTACTGGTAGATTTATCGGACAAACTCGTACACATACTTCACAGGCTATACATTTATCAAATTCATAATGGATTCTTCCTCTGTATCTCTCAGAAGGAATTAACTTCTCGTAAGGATATTGAACAGTAACTGGTCTCCTTCGGAGATGATCAAAAGTTACAGAGAGTCCATCATATAAGTATTTACTAGCACTGAAAGCTTCTTTAATATAACTATTTACTTTTTGAAGAAAATCTTTCATTTTAAAGAGTTTACTTAATGAGTTTATTCTAATGGATTTATTTATTGTTTAAGTATTTTTACTTAAAAGTTATCCACCAAAAAATTGAGGGAAAGCTAATTTTAGTCCAGCTGTCAAAAGTAGGTTAGCAAGAGATATGGGTAAAAGGAATTTCCATCCTAAATCTAGAAGTTGATCTATTCTTACCCTTGGTGTTGTCCAACGCAATAATATAGCAATAAAAACCAGTAGATATGCTTTGAGAACAGTCATTATGATTCCTATAGAAGCTGTGAAAACTTGAATCACAGGAGCATTAATTGGAAGGTTTAGAACTTTAGCAATTATCTCCACAGGAATAGGAAATCCCCATCCACCTAAATAAAGTATTGATACTAATAAGGCGGATAGGATTAGGTTTATATAGCTGCCTAAATAAAATAAAGCAAATTTCATTCCAGCATATTCAGTTTGATAACCCGCTACTAATTCCTCCTCAGCTTCTGGTAAGTCAAATGGTAGCCTTTCGCACTCAGCAAGAGCACATATCCAGAAAATTATGAATCCAATAGGTTGCCTCCATATATTCCAACTTAATATTCCTGCTCCACTTTGTTGATTAACAATATCTACAGTGCTAAGGGAATTTGTCATCAAAACAATAGCTAATACAGACAAAGCCAATGGTATTTCATAGCTAATAGATTGAGCAGCTGCTCTTAATCCTCCTAATAGTGAATATTTATTATTGGAGGCGTAGCCACTCATAAGAAGACCAATAGGTTGAATACTACTTAGAGCTATCCATAGAAAAATTCCAATACCAACATTACTAATAAGTAAGTTTTGGCCAAAGGGAACAATTAACCAGGAGAGAATAACCGGTACCAATACTAATATTGGTCCCGCTGTGAATAAAATTGAATCTGCTTTTGCAGGAATAATATCCTCTTTTACAAGTAATTTAAGACCGTCTGCAATTGGTTGCAGTACGCCCAAAGCCCCTGCATATTCTGGTCCTATTCTTTGTTGGGCAGCTGCAGATATTTTTCTTTCTAACCAAACTGTTACTAATACACCAACTACCGCTGACACTAAAACTAATAACATTGGTAAAGGTAGCCAGATTATATGAGCAAGTTCACTTGAGAGGCCAAACCCTTTTAAGATTTCATTAAAACTATATTCGAGATCTAATCCGGAGTTCAAAATTTTTTTGTTATTTATTCTTTAGATTAACTCTTCATAAACAATATGTGTGTTTTTTATGAAAAGCTGAAAATATTATTTTCGATTTTCTAAAGTAATCCAATCTCTTGGAGCTGAACCTGTATAAATTTGAGATGGTCTAAAAATTCTGTTTGCCCCTAATTGTTCCCTCCAGTGAGCTAACCAACCTGCAACTCTTGATATTGCAAAAATAGGGGTAAATAAGTCGCGGGGAATACCAAGTTTTCTGTAAACAAGGCCAGAATAGAAATCAACATTTGGAAAAATACCTTTTCCTCCTAGCCTTGGGATAGCCTCTAATTCTAATTTTTTAGCAACTTCATACATTTCATCTTTACCAAACCTAATAAAAAGCTCCTCTGCTAATTTCTGAAGAATAATTGCTCGAGGATCTTTAACTTTATACTCTCGATGACCGAAACCCATTATTTTACTTTTGTTTTGAATCGCATCTTCCAGAAAAGAAGCAGCTTTTTCAGGTGTTTTAATGTCTTCTAACATGGCAATTACATCTTCATTTGCTCCTCCATGAAGAGGGCCAGCTAATGTTCCTACTGCAGAGGCAATTACCGCGTATGGGTCGGTAAGAGTGCTAGCCGTCACTCGTGCGCTAAATGTACTCGCATTTAAACTATGTTCTGCATGGAGAATTAGGCATCTATCAAAAACTTTTGCAGCTATAGGATCTTGTTCTTTCTCAGTCAGCATGTAAAGAAAATTTGATGAGTAGGATAAATCATCTCTTGGTTGTATAGGATCTTGTCCTTTTCTTATAAGTTGAAATGCAGCAATCATTGTTGGAATTTTAGCAATGAGCCTTATCACTGCGTTATAAATATATTTGGGATCATCTATTGCTCTTCTTGAGTAGAAAAGACCTAGAGAGGCTGCACTGGATTGAAGGGCATCCATTGGATGACCTGTTGCAGGGAAGCATTTCATCATATCTCTTACTCTGAAGCTTAATCTCCGATGCATCTGGACCTCTTCTTCAAAATCCCTTAGTTCTTTTGCTGATGGTAATTCTCCCCAAATTAATAAAAAAGCAGTTTCTAAAAAACTACTTTTCTGTGCTAATTCTTCAATTGAGTATCCTCTATATAATAATTTCCCTTTTTGACCGTCAATATCACATATTGATGAATTAGTTACTGGAACACCCTCTAATCCTGGTTTTAAAATTAGCTTATTAGTATCCAAAACTTTAATGTGATATAAATCGTTTATAGGTCTAAGATAGTCAAATAATTTTTAGTTAACCACAAGGTATCAGTCAAATTTAATTATTAAATATTTTTAAAATAATTTCTGAGTAATAAATAGGAGCTGTTTCTGGAATGGATTGTTTGATTATTGCCTTAAATTCTATAATTGACAAATTAATTACATTTTTAAAAAAGTAATTAATGTTTTCTAAATAAGAGAAATTTTCAGGTTGAATAGAGTAAGGATTCTTAAGATTTATTTTTTTATTCAGAAAATACTTAGCATGATTATCTTCTCTTAAACTAAAAAATTCATTTGAAATTAAATCTATATCTGCTTCATTTACCAAAGTGTTACTTATAAAGTTTAGATTGTCAGTCTGAACTGAAAAAATCTTTTTATAAGTAGACTGTTTTATAATATTTTCTTCTTTTTTAAGTATATCTTTAGAATATATTGTATAGATAGTATTATTATTTTCTAAACTATTTTTATTAAAATCTTCTAATAATTTTATACTCTCAAGAGAAAAATTATTCTTATCGTGAATTAATAACCAATTATTATCAGAACTTAAGAATAGTATATTTTGTTTTAATTTATTATTTATTTCTCTAATAAAATCTTTTTCAAAATTATTTATATCGATATCATCAAGACATTTATTACAATCTAATAAATTATTATAAATATATATTTGATAGTTTTGTTTATCTAATAAATTCACTTTATCTAATGTTTTATAAGATACAAAGTTTGAACTTTTATTTTTAACTAAATATGATTTTAATAAAATATCTTTATCTTTAAAATTAAAAAGAGTTACTAAATAGTCCTCTTTTTTTAGAGGATAATTTTTATTATTTAATAGTTCATATGTTTTGAAATTATTAGTTAAAAAGATATTTTGTTCATCTTTAAAGTTATTCAATACTTCTTCAAAAGAGATATTTTTTTTATCAATATTAATTGATTGTAATGCATCAAGTATTAAGGTTTTATTGGAGGAAGTAATAATATAATTATCATTAGTTTTATAAATATACTTTAAATAATTTAATTTATTTTCTCTATATATTTTAAATAATTTATCAGGCTCATCAATGTTATTGGCAAGATTTAAAATATTATTTATATCTTTTTTTTCCTTAATTTTAAATATTATTAAAACATCATCTATATCTTTTCCTTTATTATCATAAGTAGTTACAGCAAGTTCGTTATTATAAATATCTTCTAATTTGTTAGTGCCTAAATCTATGCCTAAGTATGCCAATATACTATTTTTTATCAAAACAAGCTCATCTTGATTCTTTGTTTCAAAATTTTTTCTTATAAATTGATTGATTTTTGAACTTTTAGTATTCGAAATGAATAATGTTTTATTATCTTTCGGTAAATATTTCAAAATTTTTAATTCTGAAATATCATCTCGGCTTACTTTATTTAAACTATAAGAAATTTCTTCAAATCCAAAAATACAGCATAAGGATAATATTGTTACTAAAGTTAAGTATTTAATATTCATTTTTATTTTTAACAATAAACATGTTCTTGCAACCTTACTTATAAAATAGTTAATATCAAATATTTAATTATAACAATTGGGAAATTATCCAAAAACTTTAAATGCTTTTGATCTTAATGAATGGTTTAATTCTGAAGATGAAAATCCTATTATTATTGATGTTAGGGAGGATTCAGAACTCGAAATAGCTTGTTTCCCCAGGGAATTTTTACATTTACCAATAAGTAAAGTTTCGGCCGAGTACGTAAAAACAAAAATTAGTGATGCAAAAGTTAAAAAGTTTGTTGTTCTTTGTCATGCTGGGATCAGAAGTTATAATTTTGGACAATGGTCATTAGATAACAATCTCGTAGATGAGATTTGGAATCTTGAAGAAGGTATAGATGGATGGAGTAAGTATATTGATCAAACAATTCCTAGATATTAGTTATTCAATATTCAAGGATGATGCGACAGTATTAACATCCTTATCTCCTCTACCAGAACAATTGATTACTATTTCTGTATTTTTATCTAAGGTAGGACATAATTTTTCTAACCATGCAAAAGCATGAGCTGTTTCGAGTGCAGGGATAATTCCTTCTAGTTCACTCACTAGTTTTAAAGCGTCTAAAGCTTCTGCATCAGTAACGGAGCCATATTCTGCTCTTCCTATATCTTTTAAATAACTATGTTCAGGACCTACCCCAGGATAATCAAGACCGGCACTTATAGAATGTGCTTCTTGTACTTGCCCATCCTTATCTTGTAAAAGAAGACTCATTGATCCATGTAAAATCCCTACGGATCCTTTAGTAATAGTCGCGGCATGTTTATCAGTATTGACTCCGCTTCCTGCTGCTTCAACTCCAATTAGTCGAACTGATTTTTCTTTTACGAAAGGATGAAAAAGACCCATTGCATTTGATCCTCCACCTACACAAGCAAGCAAAATATCAGGTAATGATCCAAATGATTCTAGACATTGTTTTTTAGCTTCTTCTCCTATAACTGCATGAAAATCTCTAACAATCATTGGAAAGGGGTGTGGTCCGGCAACTGACCCTAAAATATAGTGCGTTGTTTCTACATTGGATACCCAATCCCTTATAGCTTCACTAGTTGCATCTTTGAGAGTTGCAGTACCTGAAGTGACAACTTTAACTTCAGCTCCTAAAAGTTTCATCCGAAAGACGTTTAATGATTGTCTTTTTATATCTTCTGCGCCCATGTAAATAATGCATTTCAAGCCAAATCTTGCGCATACAGTAGCAGTGGCAACTCCGTGTTGCCCAGCACCTGTTTCTGCAATTATTCTTTGTTTACCCATTCTTATCGCTAATAAAGCTTGCCCTAATGCATTATTTATTTTGTGAGCGCCAGTATGATTTAGGTCTTCTCTTTTCAGCCAAATCCTGCTAGTGGATGTATTTGTTTGGTAATGTTCAGTAAGCCTTTTAGCTTCATATAGTGGAGTTTCTCTTCCTACATAAGTTTTCAGTAAATGATTTAATTCATTAACAAATTGTTTATCTTTCCAGGCATCAGACGCTGCTTCTTCCAGTTCAAAAAGAGCTGGCATTAGTGTTTCAGGGACATATTGACCTCCATATTTCCCAAATCTTCCTCCTTTTGAAGGTTGATTTAAGTCATCTTTATTATTATGTTCCTGGCGGGAAATTGTACTTACCAATTTTTTATAGTATAAGTATGAACTAACTATAGATTATATAAAAAATAATGGGAAAAAAAAATTGGATTGAATTTGATACTCAGGAAAATATTTATAAAGAAAAACTTAAAGAAGAGAATTTTAAAAAAATATCAAAAATAAGTATCTCTAAACAAAAAAAAGGTAAAAAAGGAAAAACTATTACTTTAATAAAAGGTTTAGCTATCGGAAATGAAACAGAAGTTAAGGAATTACTAAAAAAAATGAAAGTGTTTTGTGGTACTGGAGGAACTGTAATAGGAGAAAATATTCAATTACAAGGAGATATGGTAAACAAATCAATTGAGTTTCTTCGCAAAGAGGGATTTCAAAATTTATGAGTCAAGAGTTAAAATAGACTTCTACTTTTAGAAACATAAAAAGATGATGGAACTAAACCAGGGAAATTCAGGAAAAAATATAAAATGGCACAATTTAACTATTGATAGAAATAAGTTAGAAAAAATGAGAGGACATAAAGGAATGGTAATTTGGTTTACAGGTTTATCAGGGTCTGGTAAAAGTACTTTAGCCAATGCTGTAAATGAGGTTTTACACTTGGATGGTTTATCAACTTATGTACTAGACGGAGATAATGTTAGACATGGTTTATGCAAGGATCTTGGATTTTCTGATGAAGATAGAGAAGAAAACATAAGAAGAATTGGAGAAGTAGCTAATTTATTTATGAATGCCGGAATCATAACTATTACAGCATTTGTTTCCCCTTTCATTAGTGATAGAAATAAGGTTAGAAATATTATTGGATCAAAGGATTTTATTGAAGTATATTGCGCTGCAGATATTGATGTGTGTGAGAGTAGAGATACTAAAGGTTTATACAAAAAGGCACGTTTGGGAGAAATTAAAGAATTTACTGGGATATCTAGCCCATATGAGGCACCTGCAAATCCAGAAATAGTTGTTGATACAGGATCCTTAGGTTTAAATGATTCTGTTGAAAAAGTTATTAATTATCTTACAGACCAGAGTTTAATTGAAAGGGTTTAATTTATAAAACACTAATTAGTCAGTTTTTAGGTAATTATTAGCTCCTAGATCAGACAATTTACTATTTTTAGTTCTTACTTGTGCATGTAAATTCTCTCTAAATTTTTTAATTTTTAATCTTAAAGCTTCATCAAATAAACAAAGGATTTGAATTGCTAATAAACCAGCATTTTGTGCACCATTTATTGCTACTGTTGCTACCGGAATCCCTGCAGGCATTTGAACTATTGATAATAGGGAGTCAATTCCTTTCAAGGTTTTACTCTCTACCGGCACGCCTATAACAGGAATGCATGTTAGCGAAGCTATCATTCCAGGTAGGTGAGCAGCTCCACCGGCTCCTGCGACAATAACTTTTATGTTTTCTGATTCTGCTTTTTTTGCATATTCCATCATTTCCATTGGTGTTCGATGTGCAGAAAGTATACGAACCTCAGTTTCTATTCCAAATTCATTCAATGTATCTATTGCAGGTTTCAAAGTTTTTAGATCTGAATCACTTCCCATTACTACAGCAATTTTATAAATATTGGTGGAATTCAATTCTGACAAAATAACAAATCAATTCTTTTCTTATAATGACGTGCAATTACTTGTGCGCTAGTTAGTTAGTATTAAAAAGACTAATTTTGTATGAATTGCTATGACGTCTAATAAAAATCTTGAAAAAAGCGAAGTTAGGGAGTATTTCAATGGGACTGGTTTTGATCGATGGAGAAAAATTTATAGTAAATCAGAAGAAATTAATTCAGTACAGCAAAATATTAGAAAAGGTCATCAAAAGACTGTCGATGATGTCGTGTCGTATGTAAAAAATTACCCTGAATTAACAAGTAAGACTTTTTGTGATGCTGGTTGCGGTGTGGGAAGTTTAGCTATTCCTTTACTAAGACTTGGTATAAAAGATTTGCAGGTAAGTGATATATCTTCTGAAATGATTAAAGAAACTAAGAAACGTATCAATGAATTAGGTCTAAGTCAAAGAAAAATTAAATTTTTAACAAGTGATCTTGAACAATTAAAAGGTTTATTTGATGTTGTCATTTGTTTAGATGTATTTATTCATTACCCACAACCAGTAGCAGAAGAAATGGTTAGACATTTATGTGACTTGAGTAAAGAGAAGCTAATAGTTAGTTTTGCCCCTTATACACCAATATTGGCTGTGTTAAAGAATATCGGAAAGTTGTTTCCTGGGCCAAGTAAAACTACTAGAGCTTATACATTAAGAGAAAAAGGGATTATAAATGCTGCTAATGAAAAAGGGTTCACTGTAGTTCAAAAGAAATTAAATCAAGCTCCATTTTATTTTTCTAAATTAATTGAATTTAAGAAAGTTAAATAAATTATTTAACTAGGTGATTTTCAAGTGCATAACGGACTAATTCGGTTCTGCTAGATGTACTCGTTTTAATAAAAAGCCTGCTTACATATTTTTCAACATTTCTAATAGAGGTTTCAAGTTTCCTAGCAATTTCTTTATTCATAAGGCCCTCTGCTACAAGTTGAAGTACACTTGCTTCTCTTGGCGTAAAACTTGGAATATCTATAGAATTTTCTTGATTGAGTGGAGTCTGATCTGTAAGCATAGATTTTATTTCAGTGATCTGTTGTGCCATTTTACTAACATCAATATCTGCAAATCGGGCTGCTTCTTTGAGTAATCTCTCTTGCCTTTTGATTACATTTTTAACTCTTGCAGATAATTCATCTGGATCAAAGGGTTTAGAAATATAATCATCAATACCTGCAAGATAACCTTGGGTTCTATCTAAAGTCATTCCCTTTGCTGTAAGAAAAATAACTGGAGTACCTCCCAGCTTTTCATCTTCTCTTATTTTTTTTAATAAAACATAACCATTGGATCTCGGCATCATAATATCGCTAATAATTAGATCTGGGAAAATTGTTTGAGCTTTTTCCCAGCCATCCTCTCCGTCAACCGCAATAAAGACTTCAAAACCTTCGTCTTCGAGAAATGTTTTTACAGCAGTTCTTAAACCAGGCTCATCATCTACCAATAAAATTTTTGATTTTCTTAGCACTTCATTATTTATTTGGTTAGTGTCATTCATTTTTTTATTTTGAATTAAATTTTGTTTAGCCTAATGATTATTTTATATACTAAATATGATGCTTTCAACTTCCATACTACTAGATTATCAATCCTCAACACCTTGTTTAGAGGAGGTTGTAAAGTCTATGGCACCCTATTGGATCGAAATATTTTCAAATCCTTCGAGTAAATCAAATTTAGCTGGTATTAATGCAAGTGCCATTTTGGAAGTCTCAAGAGAAAAAATACAAGAATACTTATTCCTAAAAAAAAAGAAAGTAATCTTTACTAGCGGAGCAACAGAATCTAATAATTTGGCTTTGTTAGGTTTTGCGAGAAACTATCATAAGGGAACAGAAAAGTATGGTCATATTATTACTCTAAAAACTGAACATAAAGCTGTATTAGAGCCTTTAGATCAATTAAAAAAAGAGGGATTTCATGTTACTGAAATGAGTCCAGAAAAAGATGGTTTAATTTCAGAGGAAAAATTTATTGAATGTATAAGAGATGATACATTTTTGGTAAGTATAATGATGGCAAATAATGAAATAGGAGTTATTCAGCCTTTAAAAAAAATTTCAGAAATATGCAGTTCAAGGGATATAGTTCTCCATTCTGATTATGCACAATGTTTAGGTTGTCTGGTGTTAGATAGCCTTGACTCAGTAGCAAACATGTTAACAATAAGTTCTCATAAAATATATGGTCCTAAAGGGGTAGGAATACTTTTGATTGATAGAGATATTGAACTGCAACCTTTAGTGTTAGGAGGAGGACAAGAATTTGGTTTAAGATCAGGAACATTGCCATTACCTTTAATAGTAGGCTTTACCAAAGCAATAGAGATAGCAGTTTTAAATCAAAAAAAGAATATTCAGAAATTTCTTTTTCATAGAGATAAACTTTTGAAGGGATTATTAGAAAATAATTCTGGAGTAGAAATAAATGGTTCAATGAAAGAAAGATTACCTCATAATTTGAATCTGACAGTACTTGATGTCAACGGTTCAAAATTGCATAAAAGTTTGAAATCTAAAATAATCTGTTCTAGCGGGTCAGCTTGTAGTAATGGTGAGCCTTCGCATGTATTACTCGCTCTAGGAAGATCTTTTAAAGAAGCAGAGGCTTCATTAAGATTAAGCATTGGTTTGATGACTACTACAGAAGATATAGAGCAATCAATTGAGATAATTACAGATTCTATTAAATTTTTACGCTGAGATCTTAATTACTTTAATTGAGCAATTCTTAATTTTGCGCTTCGAGATCTTTTATTATTTTCAATTTCTTTTTCATTTGGTGTAATTGGTTTTTTTGTGAGATTTATTAATCTTTCATCACCCTTAAAAGAATTTTTCACCAGCCGATCTTCTATTGAATGAAAGCTAATAATTGAAATTATTCCCCCAGGTAATAGCCAATCTGGAGAAATATCTAAAAATCTTTCTAGCGCTTCGATTTCTTTATTTACAGCAATTCTTAGTGCCTGGAATGTTCTAGTCGCAGGATGAATTCTTCGATATCTTTGTTTGGGAGGGAAACAACCAGCAATGGAATAGGCTAAATCTTTTGTACCCGAATATTTGCCTTTTTCTTTTAAATCTTTTTTGATTCTCCTAGAAATCTTTCGTGATAATCTTTCATCACCAAATTTAAAAATTAAATCAGCCAGATCTTTTTCACTTAACGTCTCAATTAAGTTATCAGCATTCATCTCAAGTAAAGGATTCATTCGCATATCTAAAGGCCCATCTTTTTGAAAACTAAATCCTCTTTGTGGGTTATCTATTTGATTACTATTTACTCCAAGATCTGCTATTACAAAAGAAACTTTTTCTTTTGGCTCAAAGTTAGCAAAATTTGAGGGAAGTATTTCAATCCTCGATTTAAATTCTTCAAGCCTACTAAATGCTGACTTCCTTGCGAATGGATCGTGATCTAGTCCAATTATTTTTAAATCAGGATATTTTTTTAATAATTGATATGAGTGTCCACCACCACCTAAAGTTGCATCTATCCCAATTAGTTTATTGTCTGATATTAATGGATATTGATCGACAGAAACTAAAATTTCATCTGTCATTACTGACTTATGATTGAATAAAGATGAATCAGAAAGGTCAGTTTGCATAACTTTCTACTAAGATTTAAATAGAGGTTAAATTATTAATGGCTCAACTAGAGACTAGAACAGAACCGATGGTGGTCAACTTTGGCCCTCATCATCCATCTATGCATGGAGTTTTGAGGTTAGTTGTAACCCTTGATGGCGAGAATGTAATAGATTGTGAGCCCGTAATCGGATATTTGCATAGAGGGATGGAAAAGATAGCTGAAAACAGGACAAACGTTATGTATGTACCTTATGTAAGCAGAATGGATTATGCAGCCGGAATGTTTTATGAAGCTATTGTAGTAAATGCACCAGAAAGATTGGCGAATATTGTTGTACCCAAAAGGGCCAGTTATATAAGAGTTCTAATGTTAGAGCTTAATAGAATTGCAAATCATCTTTTATGGCTAGGTCCATTTCTAGCAGATGTAGGAGCTCAAACTCCATTCTTTTATATCTTTAGAGAAAGAGAAATGATTTATGACCTTTGGGAAGCTGCTACTGGACAAAGATTGATAAATAATAATTTTTTTAGAATAGGAGGTGTGGCTTGTGATTTGCCTTATGGATGGTTAGAAAAATGCATTGATTTTTGTGATTGGTTTGCTCCAAAGATTGATGAATATGAAAAACTAATAACAAATAATCCTATATTCAAAAAACGCATTGAAGGTCTTGGAACTATAGAGAGAGATCAAGCAATTAATTGGTCACTTTCTGGACCAATGCTTAGGGCCTCTGGAGTCTCTTGGGATTTGAGAAAAGTTGATAGTTATGAATGTTATGACGATTTTGAATGGGAAATTGCTTCAGAAAAAGAAGGTGATTGTTATGCCAGATATCGAGTAAGAGTTCAAGAAATGAGACAATCATTAAAAATTATCCGTCAAGCTTGCGAAATGATTCCTGGAGGTCCAACAGAAAATTTAGAAGCTAAACGTATGGCTACAGAGGACAAAAAAAGTGAAATATTTGGGATGGATTATCAATATGTAGCTAAGAAAGTTGCGCCAACTTTTAAGATTCCTAATGGAGAATTATATACAAGATTAGAATCTGGGAAAGGTGAAATCGGAGTTTTTATTCAAGGAAATAATGAAGTTACACCATGGAGATTTAAAATTAGAGCTGCTGATTTAAATAATCTTCAAATATTGCCTCATATTCTAAAGGGAGCAAAGATAGCTGATATTATGGCAATCCTTGGTTCAATAGACGTCATTATGGGTTCTGTAGACAGGTAAACCTTTTAATGAAACCTAAAAATTGGTTGATTTTAAAAAGGAAAGTAAGGTTTGGTGATTGTGACTCTGCAGGAGTGATACATTTTCACAACCTTTTAAGATGGGCTCATGAAAGTTGGGAAGAAAGTATAGATATATATGGTATTCCTCACCAGGATATTTTTCCGGATGCTAATTCCCATAAAAATCAAATTATATTTCCCATAGTTAATTGCGAAGCCAATTTTTTATCACCTATTAAGATTGGCGATTTACTTTCAATTAAGATATCCCCTAAAAAAATTAACAATCACTTATTTCAAGTAAATACATTTTTTTTAAAGGATGAAACTAATGTCGCTGAAGGAAAAATTATCCATTGTTCTTTAGATGTTGATTCAAAATTGAAAGTTAAATTACCTGATCTACTGGAGAGGTGGATAGAGGCTTCCAATATAAATACGAATTTAAAAGAGTGTTAATTATCATGAGTTACTATTTTTCAAATATGAAATTATATTTTTTAATGTAATTTGATTGATTTTTACCAATAATCCAAGCTTCAGGTCTCTCATGTTTTGGCCAATTTTTAGAAAAGTTTTTTAATATTTTTAATGAATATTCAATATCTGTTTTAGAAGTTTGTTTTTTAAAATCAATGTTGATTTCAAATTTATTTCCCCATTCTTTGTTAGGTATATTCAAAATCTTAAAATTTTCTATTGGAATTTTTTCATTTGAGATAAATTTACTTAATCGTAATTTAATTACTTCTGGAAAAACTATTTCACCTCCAGAATTAAAAGCATTATCTATTCTTCTAATAAATTTTAAATAAGAAGAATCATTCAATTCTTGGATTTCTCCCAAATCACTGCTTTCCCACCAACCATTTTTATCTTTGAAATTTTTAGTTTTAGAAGCTTTAAGCAATTCAATTCCTATTCTTTCTGATTTGATTTGGATTAAACCCTTTTTACTAATTTTTAAATTTATATCACATAGTATTTCTCCAACATTATCAATCCCTTCTAAAAATTCCTTAGGTTTTAGGCTTGTAACCATGGCAGCAGTTTCAGTTGATCCGTAACAGGGTGCTAAATTTATTTTTTCTAGTCTGCACTTGCGAGAAGTTTCACTAGATATAGATGCACCACCAATCCAAATTAAATCAAAAATCTTTAACCAATTAATCCCATCTTTTTCAGATAAAAGTCTTTTTAATTGTGTTGGAACTAATGATGTTATCAGGTGTTGATTTTCTTTTTTTATCTCATTAGTAAAGACTAATAATTCCTTGGTTTTTTTAATTAATTTAGGAGAAATATTGATATGCTCACAACTCCATATTTTGCTTCTAAATAGTGGCATTAATCCACTGATATGATTCAAAGGTAAAGTATTAAAAATCAAACAGTTTTGTAATTTAAATCCTTGCTTTTCAAGCCAAATTCCAGATGCCTTAGCAGACGAATTAAGATTTTCTAAACTATGTATGCATTTTCTAGGCTTTCCACTACTGCCACTACTATTTAAGATAATTGCAGGTCCAGTTATATCTATAGTCTCTAATATTTCTTCAGTTTTATAAGATTTATTTTTTATATAGGTTATTTTTTTATCGTTTATATTTTCAAGAATTTTTTTTATAGATTCTTTTTCATTATTTTCAACTTCAATAATATGAATTTTATTTTTCATAATTGATCCCATATCTTTTGAGCATCATTTAGGAAAAGAAAAGAATTAGGATTTTTTTTTAAAGCCAATCCAGGAACTTTTGGAGTTAGTCCCAATAGCTGTATAGAGGATAAATGAAAAAGCCATCTTCTGCCTATTCCTGTCTCGAAAGAAGTGCTTAAGGATCTAAAACCTTTTTTTTCTTTTAACTCTTTTAAAAGATGCATAGGATTTCTTTCTTGAGAAGGTCTGCGAATTTGCCAACCTTCCCATTCATTAATCAAATATGGATATTTTAATAGTGATTCATCTAAAGCAATTGGCATCTTTTTATTAAGTTCTTTTAAACCCTCTATATCATCTTTAGAAAGAGGCTGTTCTAGCCAATCTATATTTTCAATATCTTTCAAAATATCAACCCATCTATTAGCTATTTCTCTTTCCCAAGAACCATTCGCATCTATTCTTAATTTTATATTACTTTTTAAATGATTTAGTATCTCTATTAGAGTTTTTTCTTCGGAGAAATTATCTTGTATGCCTACTTTCCATTTAATGGTGAGTGATTTCTCATTCAAAAGTTTATTACCTTTTAAGATTATTAATTCTTTAATAGCGTTATGAGGATCTAAAAGGATAGCTGTTTGATCAATTTCATTAAAGTAATAATTTTCCTGAAAATTTATTTTTCTTTCAATTTCAGCTAATGCAGAGTTTATTGCTGATTGAATGCACGGGTGAAAATTTTTTATTAACTCAGATATATTTTTTGAATTTACGTATTTGGGAATCTGATTTAATTGTATTTTACATACATCTAAATCTTGTTTTCTTAGTGGATTTACTTCTCCAAAACCAACTCCCTTTTCCATATTTTTTAATTTAATTATCCACCCAGATTTATAGTTATATGTTGTATTTGAATTATCCACTTTCGAAGATAATTTAAAGAAAAAAGATTTTTTTTTAAAAGTTAAGTTCATTTATAAATCAAGTAATCTATGATAAATCCTGCTATTAATCCAATTCCATTTAGCGTTTGGAATTTGATAGCAATAAATTTACAATTTTTTATTGCTTCAGGTTTGTTATATGAATATTTCAACAAAGTTATAAGCTTTAATGATTGAGGAAAACTTATAAGAAACAGAACACAAAGTATCGGAATAAATCCATTAATTATTAAAAAAAGTTGGAAAAAATAAATTATAACAACTATCCAAGGAATAATTTTAGCTCCTTTTTTCGCTCCTAAACGAACTAAAGGTGAATTTTTACCATGTTCTTTATCTTCTTTTATCTGATGAAAATGAGAGCAAAATAGTACTAGTGTGGTTGCCAATGAGGATCCTGAACCAAGTAATAATGACTCTTTCCAAGGAATAGAAATCATGTATATATCTGATGGATTTAATGCAATTAATGCAGCGGCGTAAGCAAAGGGGCCAAAAGCTAACCAACATAATGGTTCTCCTAAACCCTGGTAACCCAAACGGAAAGGCGGTCCTTGATATAAATATCCTAAGAAGCAGCAAGTGCCGACTAATAGCATTACATTTATGCTCGTCGAAATTGAAATAATGGCAATTACTAATAATCCAATTAATAGAGATGTATAAGCGGTAATTGAAACTATTGTTTTACTTCGCACAAGATTTACAATGGAATGAAATTTAAATTCATCAATTCCTGTTTCTGAATCAAATAAATCATTAGTTAGATTTTCCCAAATTAGTATTAATATTGCAGCGATTGTGAATGCAATTAAATTATATATTTTGACATTTTTGAAAGAGTTGAGGGTATAAGCTCCTGAAATAAAAACTGGTAAAATTGCTACTGAATAAAGAGGCCATTTTATTGCTTGTTTCCATAAACTTTTATTTCTTTCATTCATTATTAATGCAGTTAAGAAAAACTATAATTATTAAATATAGTTTATAAATTGAGTTACATTTTTTACTTTAATGCATGATTTTTAGTTATTTTCAATAAGTGATGAAAAATAATTTAAACTTTTCAGATTTTTTAAAAGGCGTTTTTTCCAATTTCGATAAGAAAGGGGTAAATTCCGGATTAGTAAGTATTTGTATTGAGATACCTTGTGTTGATTTATTTGATGTATATGAATTTTTTATTGATAAATATTCTTTTTCTTCTTTTTGGGAAGAGGATAATAAAATGTCATATATAGCTCTTGAGAAATGTAAATATCTAACTTTAGAAGGGCCTAAAAAATTTAAAGTAGCCAAAGAATTTAGCGATGAGAACTTTAATAATCTAATAAATTTGACTGATGAATCGAATACCTCTGCGCTTTCAAAAATAATTTATTTTTTTTCTTTTTCAGAGAATCTAAAGAAAAAATATTGCTTGTATGACGTTCCTGGTTTAGAAGCCATTTTACCTAAAATATTGATTATTAAAAATAAAAAGAATTGTTGGTTAAGAATTAATGCACATGTAGAGGGTAAATCTTCTTTGAGGACGTTAATTGAAGAACTATGGTCAATAAGGGATCAGGTCTTAAATTCAAAAAATCAAAAAAGTAAAAATAGTTTTAATTATCCTTCGATCAATTATTTTTTGAATTCTTTAGAATTATCAAATAATAATCTGAAGCAATTAATAAAAAAGGGAATTAGATTAGTAGAGGAAGGTTGCCTTGACAAGATAGTTTTAGCTTCAAGAGTCAAAATAGAATTTAAAAATAAATTAAATCTAATAAATATTTTAAAAAAATTAAAAACTAACCAACCAAATACTTGCAGATATGTTTGGAGGAGAAATAGTGAAGATATTATATTTGGAGCATCGCCTGAAAAATTATTTTCTTTTAGTAAGCCAGATCTGGTTTTAGAAGCCATTGCTGGAACAGTATCAAGTGATTTCGATCCGGATTCTCTTATGGAAAGCTCTAAGGATATAAAAGAGCATAATTATGTACTTGAGTATTTAATTAAATCTTTGGATGTTTTAAAGATTAATAACTATACAAAAAGTTCGTTAAAGGTAACTTCTTTTGGAGATATTTCTCATTTACAAACTTTGGTATATTCCAAGATTCATAACATATGCCCTTTTGATTTGCTTAGAGTTTTGCATCCATCTCCAGCAGTCTGTGGATCTCCTAAAATAGAAGCAATTAATTGGATAAACACACTTGAATCATTTTCTAGAGGAAATTATGCTTCGCCAATAGGGTGGGTAGATTCTGAAGGGAATTCAGAATTCAGAGTAGCTATAAGAGGAGCACGTTATATTGATCAAAATCTAGAATTCACCGCTGGTTCAGGGTTAGTAAAAGGTTCTATCTCTAAAAAAGAAATTGAGGAGATTCAACTTAAATTTAAATCTTTAGTGAAGCAAATATTTCTTGCCAAAACTACTAAATAATTTCTAATAATTTTTCAATTACTTGATCCGAAACACTTTTGTTAGATAAAGTTTCTATCTCTCTTAATCCTGTTGGACTTGTTACATTAATTTCACTAAGCATTTCATTTATTACATCTATACCAACAAAAAATAAACCTTCATCTTTGAAATGTTGAGATAACTCACTACAAATCTTTTTTTCTTTAGCTGTAAGGGTTGTTTTTTCTGCTTTACCTCCCATAGCTAAATTACTCCTAAAGTCTCCCCCTTGAGGAATTCTATTTATTGATCCAATTGGCTCACCGTTAACAATAATTATTCTTTTATCCCCTTCTTTTACTTCGGGAATGAATTTTTGCATCATTACTGGTAATTGTTCTTGCGATGTTATTAATTCAATCATTGCTTTAATACCTGGAGAATCCTTAGTTAGACGAATAACGCCTTGTCCTCCTTTTCCGCCAAGTGGTTTAACAACAACATCATGATTAATTTGTGCAAAATTAATAAGATCTTTTACTTTACTTGCAACTATTGTTGGAGCCATCAAATGGCTGTACCTCAACGCGCCTAATTTTTCGTTCCAAGCACGTAATGAGGAAGGCTTATTTATAACTTTTACTCCTTTTCTTTCGGCCACTTCCAAAAGATGAGTTGCATATAAATATCCCTCATTTACTGGGGGATCTTTTCTCATCCAAATACAATTAAATTCAGCAAGAGGGATACATTTATTTTCTTTAAACGAAACCCATGGACAAACTTCAGCTCTCCAAGAAGAAGCCCATACTTCATCTCCTCTTGCCTCTAGATCTTGAGGAGTACAAGTCCATACTTCTATCTTTTTCTTAGAAGAAGCTTGCATTAATGCTGCAGATGAATCTTTTAATGGATTTATATTTTTTATTGGGTCTACTACAAATAGAAATTTCATATTATCTAATCTAGTAATAAGTCCAGTTTGTCCTCTTTTTCTAATTCATAAAGTTCGTCACAACCACCAATACTTTTGTCATCAATGAAAATTTGAGGAACTGTTCTTTTACCATTAGCTCTCTCCATCATGATTTCCCTTGCATTATCATCGCCATCTATTTTATGTTCAGTAAAAGTTATATTTTTTTTTTCAAGTAAAGATTTCGCACGTATGCAGAATGGGCAAAATCGCCAAGTATAAATTTCAACTTTAGACATTTTTTTAAAATATTATTTACTTTATACTATTAAATAAAAGTGCTTGTTAGATTATAAATAACAATTAAATTCTATTTTGATAGATATAACAGAATTTAAAAAAGATCTTTCAGAGTTAACCAAGCGCCTGGGTAATGCTCAGGATTGTCTTTGACGTCCCCAATTTAGTAGCTAAGAAAAAAGAGTTAGAGCAAATTGCTGCTCAACCAGAATTCTGGGTTAATCAGGCAGATGCAAAAAAACATATGCTCAACCTTGATGATGTTAGAGATCAACTTCAATTGTTAGATAAATGGAAAATGTTCATTTCTGATGCTGAAGCTTCTCTTGAGCTTTATTCCTTAGAGCCTGAAGAAGCAATGATTATAGAGTCACATCAAGGGTTAGTCACTTTAAGAGAGAATTTAGATAAGTGGGAATTCCAAAGATTATTATGTGGTGAATATGATAAAGAAGCTGCTATCGTCTCTATTAATGCTGGTGCGGGTGGCACTGATGCACAAGATTGGGTGGAAATTCTATTAAGAATGTATTCAAGATGGGCAGATAATAATGGAATGAGCTTAGAAATTACTGATTTATCTGATGGAGAAGAAGCAGGTATTAAAAGCGTTACTTTTGAAGTTAATGGTAAATATGCTTATGGTTATCTTCAAAATGAAAAAGGTACTCATAGATTAGTAAGAATCTCACCATTTAATGCAAATGGTAAAAGACAAACTAGTTTCGCTGGAGTTGAGGTCATGCCTAAATTAGATCAAAGTATTTCATTAGATATTCCTGATAAAGATTTAGAAATTACAACTAGTAGATCAGGCGGAGCTGGAGGACAAAACGTTAATAAAGTAGAAACAGCAGTAAGGATTGTACATTTGCCTTCAGGAATAGCTGTAAGATGTACTCAAGAGAGATCTCAGTTACAAAATAAGGAGAAAGCAATGTTATTGCTTAAAGCTAAATTATTAGTAATAGCTAAAGAACAAAGAGCTTCTGAAATATCGGATATTAAAGGTGATATTGTTGAAGCTGCATGGGGTAATCAAATTAGAAATTATGTTTTTCATCCCTATCAAATGGTCAAAGATTTAAGAACAATGAAAGAGACTAATGATTTAGATGCAGTTCTTAATGGTGGATTAGATCAATTTATTCATGAATTATTACGTATGAATATTTCTTCTAAAGAGTCTATTCAATAAATTTATGGCAAATAAAAACGAAAATTCAGAAAAAAAAGTTTCTCCTCCTAGCTTTATAAAACTAGCTATGAGAAATATGGTTAGGAAGGGTTCTAAAAGTATTTCTCATTTTTCAATTACTTTTTTAATTCTGATCGGACTTTTAATTTTAATAGCTACTTTAGGAAAGCCTAATATGCCTGTTTAATGAAAGTATGTATCAAAAAGATTTATATGACTTACAAATAGATTTAGTTTTTAAATGTAATGATTTTTCTAATTTATCAAATCATTTTATAAATAAGCCAGATAATCTTATTTTTGAATCTGGTTTTTGGGAAGAAGTATTATTATGTTGGATTAAAATAATTCTAGATGAAAAAGATACTTCTTTTCCAAATTTTATTTTAGACAAAAAAAGTTTTTCGTTAAGTTTGCAGATTATTAATGATAATGAAATTTCTTCCATTAATCAAAAGTGGATGAATAAATCTGGGTCAACTGATGTTTTATCTTTCCCAATTATTACTGATGAAGATACTACTAAAGATTTAAATTTTATTGAATTAGGAGATTTATTTATATCCTTAGAAACGGCTTTTAAACAATCCTTAGAATTTAATCATTCTATTAAAAAAGAAATGCTCTGGTTAGCAAGTCATGGATTATTACATCTTTTGGGATGGGAACATAATGATGATTATGAATTAGATAATATGTTAAATTTTCAAGAATATTTAATTTCAAAATTAGATTGAAAGATTTTATTAATCAACTATAAATGAAAAGTAAAGCAAAACTTTTAAAAAGTAGAAGAAGGTCATATAGGACATCTAAAAATGTTTTAAAAAGTTTTAGATACGCTTTTAATGGGCTTAAATATACATTTAAAAATTCAAGAAATTTTAAAATTCAAGTTCTTTTTGCTCTTTTTAGTCTATTCATAGGTTCTATTCTTAAACTTGATAAAATCGATTATTTGATTATGCTGGGGACTATTTTTTCTGTATTGACTTTAGAAATAATAAATACATCAATCGAATCTTTAGTTGATCTAGTGATTAAAAAAAAGTTTAGTAATCTTGCTAAAATTGCAAAGGACTGTTCAGCAGGTGCTGTATTATTAGCTTCAATTAATTCTGTTATTATTGGTCTATACTTATTTATTCCTAAAATAAAGTTATTATTTTTAAATTGAAAAAGATATGTTTCTAGTTATCGATAATTATGATAGTTTTACTTATAACCTAGTTCAATACTTGGGTGAGCTTTCAGTAAAACATCATATAACAAAAGAATTATTAGTAAAAAGAAATGATGAAATTACTTTAGAAGAAATAAGTCATATTAATCCCGAGGGTATTTTATTGTCTCCTGGTCCAGGGAATCCAGATCAGTCAGGTATTTGTCTGCCTATTCTCCAAAACTTATCAAAGGAAATTCCAATATTAGGAGTCTGTTTAGGTCATCAAGCCTTGGCTCAAGCCTATGGCGGTAAAGTAATAGTGGGTAAAGAATTAATGCATGGAAAGACCTCAAAAATTATTCACAATAAAAAAGGATTATTCAAAGATATTGATAGCCCATTTGTTGCTACTAGATATCATAGTCTTATAGTAGATTCAGAATCTCTCCCCTCTTGTTTTGAAATAACTGCAACTCTAGAGGATTCAACAATTATGGCAATTTCTCATAAAGAATATAAAAATTTACATGGTGTTCAGTTTCATCCAGAAAGTGTTCTAACACAATTTGGACATAAATTAATCAGTAATTTTCTAAATATGGCTGAACAGAAGTAAAGTATAATTATAAAATTTTCTATGAGTATTATTAAAATTAAAAAATTTTTCCTTTTTATATTATTTTTATTTTTAATACCCTCATCCGCTATGGCAGGTGATTTGTTATTAAAAAGTTTAGGTCATGGTAGTTTCTTAATTAAAGGAAGAGAAAAATCAGTTCTTATAAATCCTTTTAAGGCTATTGGTTGTGCAAGTGATTTAAATGAGCCAAAAGGCATCAATGCTGATTTTATTTTAGCTAGTTCAAAACTTGCCGATGAAGGATATAATCCAAATGATCAATTGATGTTTGTAGAACCTGGAGTTTATAAATTCGAAGATATATTATTAAATGGAATTGAGGTTCCTCATGACAGAGTTGGGGGAAGAAGGTTGGGGATGGCTACGGTCTGGAGTTGGGAGCAGAATAATTTAAAAATAGTCCATATGGGTGGAGCTGCAGGTGAAATGGATATAAATAGTCAAATTATTTTGTCCCGTCCAGATATTTTATTTATTTCAATAGGAGGAGGATTCAAATCTTATAACGGAAGTGAGGCCTCAAATATAGTAAAAACATTAAAACCCTCAATTGTTGTTCCTGTCCATTTTATGAGAGGTAAAAATATTAGTGATAATTGTGATTTTTCTAATGCTGACTTTTTTCTTGAAAATATGCAAGATTTTAAAGTCAAATATCTTGGTAAAAGCTTTGAAATAAATTCAAAAAGAATTGATAAAAATACTATTTATATTTTTAAAGATTAATTATTAAGATCTAATTTTTTATAAGTATTCCAGAAATGACTCATTTGTTCTTGAGTTCCTATACTAACCCTTATAGAATTCTCAATATCCTTTTTGTTTTTCATCTCTCTTATTAAGATACCCTTTTCTCTCATTTGTCTTGTCAAAATTTCAGGATTTTTTTTTGGCCAAATTAAAAAATAATTTCCTCCACCAAAATGTTTCCTAATTGCTATGGACTCAAATTTCTTCTCAATTAATACTCTCGCTTTTTTTACTTCAGAAACATAATTATCTATATAAGATTTATCATTTAGAGCAGCTAATGCAGCAGTAACAGCAAAACTGTTCACATCGTAAGGCCCTGTCACTTTATTGATATATTGCATTATGCTTTTATGTCCGAACGCAAAGCCAATTCTTAATCCAGCTAAACCAGCAGTCTTTGAAAGGGATTGAATAACAACTATATTTTTAATTTTTTTAAAGTCTATTACTGGAAGAAGACTATCTCCGTTAAATTTCTCATAAAGTTCATCAACGACAATTAATGAATTTTTATTCAAATTTGCTAATTTAATTATTTCTTGAGCACTTACAACAGTACCAGTAGGATTATTTGGATTACAAATAAATATTAATTTAGGTTTATATTTAATAATTTTTTCTTTAAATCGCTTTATTGGGAATCGAAAGTTTTCTCCTTCGTAGGCACAAGTTATTTTCCTCATACCTTGTATTTCAGAACAAGGAGAATAATAACCAAAAGTCGGGTTTGTGGTCAGAAATAATTCATCCCTGTCGCCAAAAGAATTAAATATCGCATTTATTGCAGCATCAGCTCCATTAAACAAACCTATCTCTTCAGAGTCAAATTGCCTTGATTCATAATAGTGATTCGATACAAATTTTTTTAATAAGTTATATTCTGGATAGATTGAAATTTGATTTAAATTAATATCTTTGATAGCTGCATATACTTTTTGACTGGGACCTAAAGTATTTTCATTAAAATCTAAACGCAATAAATTTCTTCTGTTTTCTAAAGGTGCAGAATAAGATTGCATATTTATTATTTCCTTTCTTGGGAGAGGTGAAAGATTATTTATTTGATCAAATTCACTCATTACATTCTCTCTAAGGTTTCAATTCCAAGAAGCTCTAAACTTAATTTTAAAGTCTTTTCAGTTAAAGCACATAATGTAAGTCTTGAAATCTTTGTATCTATTTCTCCCTTAAGAATAGGAACTTGATCATAAAATCTATTAAAAGTCTTACATAATTCAAACAGATAATTACAAAGTCTATTTGGCATTAAGTCTTTTTCTATCGAAATAATAACTTCATCAAATTTAAGTAATTTCCTTATAAGCTTCCACTCTAAATCATGGCTATATGAAATAGATTCCAAATTTATAGCCTCATCAGTCCTATTATTTTTTCTATTAATTCCTGAAATTCTTACAAGTGTATACAAAAGATAAGGCGCCGTATTTCCATTAAGAGAAAGCATCTTTTCAAAACTAAATTGATAATTTGTGATTCTATTTTGGCTTAAATCAGCATATTTTACTGCTCCGATTCCAATAACTTTTGAAGTATTTAAAATAAAATCATCATTTTCAAAACGACTTTCGTTCTCTAATCTTTTTAATAGATCTTCTTTTGCTCTTTTTACTGACTCTGATAATAAATCTTTTAGTTTTATGGTATCTCCCTCTCTTGTTTTAAGTTTTTTACCATCAATACCTTGTACTAGACCGAATGGGACGTGATTTACTTCACAATCTTTAGGGATCCAATTTGCTCTTTTTGCAACTTGAAAAACTCCTGCAAAATGATTGGATTGACCATGATCTGTTACATAAATAATTCTAGCTGCATTATCGCCATAAGGTTCCTTATTAAATCGATATCTTAGAGCAGCAAGATCAGTAGTTGCATAATTGAACCCACCGTCTTTTTTTTGAATAATAAGTGGTAATGGATTACCTTCTTTATTAGTCATGCCATCAAGAAAAACACATTTTGCGCCTTGATCTTCTACCAAAATTCTCTTGTAATTTAAATCCTCAATTATTGATTTTAAAAACGGATTATAAAAGGATTCTCCTCTTTCCTTAATTTTTATGTTCAATGTTTTATAGATTTGATCAAACTCTTTTCTTGATTGATTACACAATAATTTCCATGCTTCAATTGATTTTTTATCTCCACTTTGTAATTGAACAACCTCTTCTCTTGATCTCTTTTGAAATTCTGTTTCATTATCAAATCTTTTTTTTGAAGCTTTATAGAATTCAACTAAATCACTAATTTTGATCCTATCTATTTCTTTAAGATCACTTGAATATAAATCTTTAAGCTGAGTAATAAGCATTCCAAATTGTGTACCCCAATCTCCAATATGATTTAGTCTTAAAACGATATATCCTCTAAATTCGAAAATTTTTGAGATCGAATCTCCTATAATAGTTGATCTTAGATGACCCACATGCATTTCTTTAGCAATATTAGGACTTGAAAAATCTACGATAACTTTTTTTTGAGAATGACTATTATTTTTATGGGATAAAGGAACACCAGCTCTAGGGCATTTAATATTAGATTTTATTGCTTCAATCAAAACTCTATTTTTTAATTTTATATTTATAAAACCTGGTCCCGCAATTTCTAAATTTTCACACAAATTAGATATCTTTTTATTTTCTTTAAGGGTTTCAATAAATGTATTAGCAATTTCTCTAGGGTTACTTTTATAAATCTTAGATAAAACCAGACATATATTACATTGATAATCACCAAACTCCTCTTTAGATGCCTGATTAATAAGATTTTTACGTATTTTTTCAAATTCTTCTTTCTTTTCATTTTTTATAAGACTTTCTAGAAGGGTTTCTTCAAAGCTTTTAGTTAATTCTTTAAAAATTGTCTGCATGAATTATTAAAATGCTATTCGAGTCATTTAATTAATATAACGCATACTAAAATCAATCCAATTACTTTTAGTAATTGAAGAACTTGTTGAAATTAAATCAATTCCATCAATTAAATAGTTACTAATGTTTATTGGATTAATTCCAGATACCTCTATGATTAAATCATTCCTAATTGTTCTATAAGAGTTAGTTGTTGATAACTCTCTTAATTCTTTAATGCCTTTTTTAAGTAATTCAGGATTAAATTCATCTAACAAAATACTATCTGCACCTGCTAAAACTGCATCTTTTGCTTGCTTCATATCTTCTGCTTCAATAATAATATGAGTTGTAAAGGGAGTATTTAATCTAATTTTTTCAACTGCATTTTTCAAGTTATCAGTCCATGCAATATGGTTTTCTTTAATCATTGCAGCATCATATAATCCCATTCTATGATTAATACCACCACCACATTTAAAAGCATACTTTTCAAATATTCTTAAACCAGGAGTAGTTTTTCTTGTATCTGCTAAATTTATATTTGTACCTTTCAGAACATCTACAATATTTTTTGTATAAGTTGAGATTCCCGATAAATGCATTGAGATATTGAGACTTATTCTTTCACTTGCTAAAAGACTTCTAGAAGGGCCATTTAGTTCAAGAAGCTTTTGATCCTTCAAAAATTTTTCACCATCATTAATAAAAAAATTGCACTCTATCTTTTCGTCAATTTTTTTTAAAATTTCTTTTATTATTCCAACACCACAAAATATTCCTTCCTCTTTTGCTATCCAATGGGCTTTTCCTATTTTTTTGGTAATAGCAGAAGATGTTAGATCACCTTTGCCGATATCTTCTTCAATCCAACCATCAATAATTCTAGAAATATTTGGAGAGTATAAATCCACTAAATTTGAATAAGATAAAAATTTTATTCTAACTTTTAAAGTTTACTTTATACATTTATGTATTTTAATAAAAATTTATTTACCTATACAAAATTTGGAAAAAATATTATTTAGTAGATCTTCAGTTAATTCTTGACCTGTAATTCTCGATAAGTTTTTTATTCCATCTCTAACTTCAATTGATAATAAATCGAAGGGTAATTGATTAGCAATTATTGGATCAGTATCATTTAAATTTTTTAGGCATTCAGTTAGGTTTGATATTTGTCTTTCATTTAAAAAAATATCTATATTTTCAAATTCTTTTGATCCACATTTTTTAACTATCTTTTCGACTAGTTCTTTTTCGCCTTCATCATTTTTAATACTCATTAAAACAGAGTTCGATAAATTTTTTTTATTTACTTTTTTTGAATCAATTAAATCTTTTTTATTCCCCAAGATTGTAATTAATTTTTCTTGTGGAATTTTGCTTATAATTTTCTCATCATCCTTGTTTAATCCTTCTTCAAGACTATATAAATAGATTATATAGTCTGAGTTTTTAATCATTTCAAAGCTTTTTTCAATTCCAATATTTTCTATATATTCATCGGTTTCTCTAATGCCAGCGGTATCTATTATTTTTATTGGTATATCTTTTATAGTCAAATTCACTTCAATTATATCTCTAGTTGTTCCTGGAATACTAGTAACTATTGCTTTTTCTTTTTTTGAGAGAAGATTTAAAAGAGAACTTTTCCCAACATTAGTTTTGCCAATAAGAGCAATTGATATTCCATTATGAATATGCGCCCCCCTTTTTGAATTTTCTATAAGGATTTCTATTTTTTCTTTTATAATTTTAATATTTCTAGAAAAATCATTATAATTAAATTCTGAAAAATCCTCTTCAAAGTCTACTCTTGCCTCTATTTCTGATAATTGCTCGATTAAATCATTTTTAATAATATCAATCTTTTTCTTTATTTCTCCCTTTACTCCATTAAAAGCTATTTCGGCTGATTTAAGATTTTTTGCATTAATCAATTGATTAATTGATTCTGCTTGAGTTAAATCTATTTTGCCATTAAGAAATGCTCTTTGACTAAATTCTCCTGGATTTGCAATCCTTACTCCAGTATTATTTGATAACAATGTCTTCATCACTTTATTTACAACAATTACTCCTCCATGACAGTGCAATTCAACAATATCTTCTCCAGTGAAACTATTAGGAGAATGCATAACTGTAATTAAAATTTCATCTATTAATTTATTTTCTAAATTATCTTTTATAAAGCCATGAAAAACTCTGTGAGACTCCCAAGCATATTTAGATTTTGTTTCTACAATATTTTTACAGGAATTTATTGCTTCTTCCCCTGATACTCTTATAACTGCAATTCCTCCTTTACCTAGACTTATAGCCGAAGCTATAGCTGCTATTGTATCCTCAGTATCGATAATTGATTCCATCTCTCACTATGCTGTGGATAATTAAGTAGGCTTATCAAAGAAAACTTTTTTGATTGTGATTTCAGAATGAAGTTGATAAAGAATCTTCAATATAAAAAAATTCTATCATTATTTTTGAAACAAGATGGTTCTCCCCTTTTTAATGCAAAGGGAGTAGCCGTTGGAGTCTTTTGTGGATGCTTTCCTTTCTTTGGTTTTCAAACTTTATTAGGATTATTTTTAGCAAGAGTTGCAAAAGGAAATCTTTTTCTTGCTGCAATTGGTACTTGGATAAGTAATCCGTTTACTTATGTACCTCTATATTTTTTCAATTATAAAGTTGGTTCATTCTTGCTAAAAAATTCTAAAGATATTGTTTTTGATAAAAATTTAATGATTGAAGAATTATGGGAACAAGGGAGTGTTTTTTCATTAAGATTAATTTTGGGTTCAGCATTAGTTGGATTTTTATTAGCTTCTATTTCTGGCATCATTGTTTTTTTGCTTTATAAAAGAAAAAAAAGAGCATTTTAAAATTCTTTTAAGTTTTAATTAACTTATTCCTACCCTTGCAATATCTAATACATCGGCCATTGATTTAATTTGATCAATAGTTTTGTGAAGTTGGCTATAACTTTCTAGACCAACGCATAAATTAATTATTGCAGGTTTACCAAAAGAGGTTTTTACATTTGCATCACTAACATTTATTCCTTTATCAGATAATCTCATAAGAATATCTTTTAGGACCCCTACTCTATCTATAACTTCTATTCTTAGTTGAATTGGGAACTTATTATCAAGAACTTTATTCTCTTGGTTCCATGCAACAGGTAATCTTCTCTCTATTGGTATTGGGATAACGTTCTCACAATCTCTTCTATGAATAGTGATTCCGTGATTACCTAGAGAGACAGTTCCAATTATTTCCTCACCAGGAAGTGGACTACAGCATTTTCCGATTCTATAATCTAGGCCTTCGACCCCAGCAATTGGTGATTTATTAGTTGCATAAGATTTGGTTGTTATTGAATTATTTTTATTTATAAGAGATTTTGCTAATTCAGCATTGGATTCATTTTTAATTTCTTCTGTTTGTATTTTAATCTCTTCTCTTAATCTATTCAGTACTTGATGTAAAGTTAAACCCCCAAATCCTAATGAAGCTAGTAGATCTTCCGTAGTCTTTAAATTGCATCGGTATGCAACTTTTTTCATGGCATCACTTGAGATTAATGATTCAAATCCATTCCGACCTATTTCTTTTTCAAGCAGATCTTTTCCTCTCTTAATAGTTTCATCTCTATGACTTTTTTTATACCACTGCCTAATTCTATTTTTTGCGGTTGGAGTAACTACAAAATTCAACCAATCTAAGCTTGGAGTTGAATTATTATTAGTCAAGATTTCTATAAAGTCCCCATTTTGCAATGATGTAGATAGAGGAGATAGCTTTTCATTTATTCTTATCCCATTACAATGATTGCCTATTTCTGAATGAATTCTGTATGCAAAATCGATTGCAGTAGATCCTTTTCTTAGACCAACAACATCTCCTTTTGGTGTGATCACAAATACTTCTTCATCGAATAAATCTTCTTTTATAGATGCTAGATAGTCATTATGGTCTTTCTCATTACCTTCTTGTTGCCACTCTACTAATTGTCTAAGCCAATTAAATCTTTCTGCATTACTAGATGCTGGTGAACCACCTTCTTTATATTGCCAATGTGCAGCTATTCCGAATTCTGCAATTTGATGCATTGAACTCGTTCTTATTTGAACTTCAATAGGTCTATGTCTGCCGATCACAGAAGTATGCAAGGACTGGTAACCATTTGGTTTTGGTAAACCTATATAGTCTTTAAATCTTCCTGGAATTGGTCTAAAAGTATCATGAACGACTGCTAAAGCTTTATAACAGCTATCTGAATTGCTAACAATAATTCTTAAAGCAGCAACGTCATAAATCTCGCTAAATTGTTTTTGTTGTCTTTCCATTTTGCTCCAAATCCCATAGAGATGTTTTGGTCTTCCCGTGATTTCAAAATTTCCTAAACCTGAAGAGACTAAGTTTTCCTTCATCAAATTTAAAGTAACGTCTAATCTTTTTTCTCTATCACTTCTTTTAACGGCAATTTGATCTTTTAAATTTTTATATTCCTCTGGTTCAAGAAATTTAAATGCTAGATCTTCTAATTCCCATTTAAATCTATTTATTCCTAACCTATTTGCTAAAGGGGCATATATTTCTCTAGTTTCTCTTGCAATTCTCTCTTTTCTCTCTTCATTAAGCCATTGAATTGTTCTCATATTATGAAGTCGATCTGCAAGTTTAACTAAAACAACTCTTATGTCGCTTGCCATAGCTAAGAACATTTTTCTAAGATTTTCAGCCTGTGCTTCAGTTCTATTATTAAAGTGAATACCTCCTAATTTAGTTACACCCTCTACAAGTACTTTTACTTCTAAGCCAAAATTAACTTCTATCTCTGAAAGGGGAATTCCTGTGTCTTCAACAACATCATGTAATAGGCCCGCAGCCACAACTGATGAACTTGCACCTATTTCTTTGAGCAGATCTGCAACTGCAATGGGATGAATTATGTATGGCTCTCCACTTGCCCGAAATTGTCCATTATGAGCTTCATAAGCAAGTTTAAAAGCTTTTACTATAAGATCTTTATTTGAATCATTTTTTTTATTTGATACTTCATAGTTTTGAATACTCTCAAGAAGCCAATTAGGAATTTTTATCTCATACTTCAAAGATTCACTTTCATAATTTTTATTTTCAGGCAAAATAATTGATGAAACTTTAATTTCATTTTTTTCTTTTGAATTCGCAGTTGCCTCAGCCATACAATATTCCTTTAGATATATTTTATTTAGGACTAGAGAAATTTGCTACAAAATTATGAAAATAAATAAAAGCAAAATTCTTGAAATCAGGAATCTAAATGTTAAATATGGTCCTAATCAGAAATCTACCATAAAAAATTTTAAATTAGATCTGTTTAAAGGAGATCACTTAGCAATAATAGGTCCTTCTGGATGCGGTAAAACTACAATTGCAAAAACAATTGTAAATATGCTTCCTGAAGGTTCAATTACTAAGGGCTTTATCAAAATATCTGGAGAAGATCTCACAAAAATTGATAAAAAAGAAATTCAATTATTTAGGAGAAATAATTTTGGATTTATTTATCAAGATTCCATAAAAAAACTTAATCCTTTAATGACAGTTGGAGATCATCTAAAAGAATTATTCAAAACTCACTTTCAAAACAAGCCCTCTTTAATCATTAAAGATTTAGTAGAAGAAAATTTTAGAAAAGTAGGAATAGACGTTGACAGATTAGATTCATACCCTCATCAATTTAGTGGGGGAATGAGACAAAGAGTTTCAATTGCAATGGCTTTAGCTTTGAAACCCAAAATATTAATAGCAGATGAACCATCAACAAGTCTGGATACTAAGACTAGTTTTGAAGTAATGAATCAAATCCTTTGTTTATGTGAGAAATCTGGAACTACTTTGGTTTTGATTAGTCATGATATTAATCTTGCAGCAAAGTGGTGTAAAAAAGTCGTGATAATGGATCAAGGATCTGTAGAAGAGCAAGGAAATATACAAGAAATTTTTAAAGCGCCTAAATCAAAAATTGGATCAAAATTGGTAAATGCAGCAAATATATCATTGAAGTCAAGAAAAAAATGTATCTCTACAAATGATGTTGTTTTAGAGGTTAATAATTTAAGACATTGGTATAAATTAAATTCTTCAATTTTCCGACCCAAATGGAATAAGGCTTTAAAAGAAGTTAGTTTTAAATTGTATAGAAATGAAGTTCTTGGGATTGTTGGATCTTCTGGGAGTGGAAAAAGTACTTTATGTAGAGCTTTAATAGGACTCTTAAAGGTGAGAGGCGGTGAAATAAAAGTTTATGAAAGAAATTTAGAATTATATAAAAAAAAGTCTAATAATCTTGAAAATATACAAATAATTTTCCAAGATCCCTTTTCAAGTTTGAATCCAAAAATGAAAATTAAAAATATTTTGAAGGATATATTTTTAATTCAAAAAATATCTAATCATTATCAAATTAAAAATGAGATTAAACTAATTTTAAAGAATTTAAATCTACCTTCAGATTCTGAATTCTTAAACTCCTATCCCAATCAATTGTCTGGCGGTCAATTACAAAGAATTTCAATTGCAAGATCATTATTACTGAAACCAAAAATCCTTATCTGCGATGAAAGTGTAAATATGTTAGATGCATATGTAAAAGTTGAGATACTTGATTTACTAAGAAAGATACAAGAAAAAATGGATTTAACTATAATTTTTATTACTCATGATTTAGGAATTGCAAAGAAATTTTGTAATAGATTATTAGTTATGAATTATGGACAGATTATTGAAGAAGGCGATTCAGCCACTATTTTCTCTAATCCTAAGAATAATGTTACAAAAGCTTTAGTAAATAGCTCTTTAAACCTTAATTGATTTTTTTAAGACTCTCAATAATTTCTGAAATTCTTGCGGTAATTCTGCTTCAAATTTCATTTCTTCTCCATTTATAGGATGCAAAAGTCCTAGCTCTACAGCATGTAAAGCTTGACCATCCAATTTGCAAGGAAGCTTTTTACACCTCCCATATAAAGGATCACCAAGAATGGGGTGATTGATATGTGCACAATGAACTCTTATTTGATGAGTTCTTCCAGTATCTAATTTGAAGCTCATTAATGAATAATTACCTAATCTTTCTAATAATTTCCAATAAGTACGTGCATATCTTCCGGAATTTTCATCAACTACCGCATACTTCAATCGATTTAGTTTATCTCTACCTATATGTCCCACAATTTCACCTTCCGAAGTATTTGGGACTCCATGAATTACCGCAATATAGTTTCTTGAAGCGATTTTTTCTTTTATCTGTATTTGAAGATTGACAAGTGATTCTTGGCTTTTTGCTACAACCATACAGCCAGAGGTGTCCTTATCTAATCTATGGACTATCCCAGGTCTTAATTTGCCGTTTATTCCAGGAAGATCTTTACAGTGAAAGAGTAGTCCATTTACTAATGTACCTGATTTATGCCCTGGGGCCGGATGGACTACTAGTCCTGATTGTTTGTTAATTACAATGATATGTTCATCTTCAAAAAGAATATTTAAATTCATCTTTTCTGGCTTTAAGTATATGAGAGGTTCTGGGGGAGGCATCCAAATTTGTATATTATCTCCTGTTTTTAGTGGGGTTTTAGCTTTTGCAGTTTTGTAGTTTACAAGAACTAATCCTGCGTTTATAAAATGTTGTATTCTTGCTCTACTCTGTTCAGGCCTTTTGCTTACTAGCCACCTATCTAGTCGCATAGGAAGCGATAGTTCATAAGTAATTTCTATTAATTCACCTTCTCCTATTCCAAAAGAGTTTTCATTACTTGAGCTCATTTTGGCACTTCCAAAGCAATCTTTCCTAGCATTTGATTACGATAATCTTCTAATAATTTGTGAGCCATTCTTCTTCTGTCACCTGATGTATGTTTCAAGGCCACAAGATCAATCCATTCATGAGGGCTATCAAAGTTCTCTAAAATATCAACTCCATATCTATTAGATATCTTTGAAAGTGAAATATTCGCATTTTTGTCTTCTTTTAATTTGAAAATTATTTTTATAAATTCAATCGCAACACTTTCTATTTCATAAGCAGCCTCTCCAATATCATCACAAAGTGCAAGATTTAGAGCCGATTTTTGATTCTCTAAATTAGGGGGTATAACACCGGGGGCATCAAGCAAATCTATTCCGCTTTCTAATCTGATCCATCTAAGATTACGTGTTACTCCTGCTTTTCTAGCGCTTTCTACAACTTTTTTCTTGGCGATTCTATTTATTAATGCGGATTTTCCTACATTAGGAAAACCGAGAGTAAGTGCTCTGATCGGCCTAACCTTCATTCCTCTGGATAACCTTCTTTTATCAATTGATAATCGGGATTCCTTAGCAGATTTGCAAATTTCTTTTATTCCTTTACCATTTTTTGCATCACACCAAAGAGGATATATCTTATCTTTTTTAAACCACTTGTTCCAATTAGTTATAGTTTCTGTAGTGATCATATCTGCGCGATTTATCACAAGGATATGTTTTTTGTTTCTAATCCATTGATTTAGATGGGGATGACCTGTTGATAAAGGAATTCTTGCATCTCTAACTTCAATAACTAAATCTACTCTATTTATAACTTCAGATAGTTTTTTTTCGGCTTTAGCAATATGGCCTGGGTACCATTGAATTTTAGGAATTTCCAATTGATTAAATCCAACAAGTTGTACGTGTATACCTTTTGATTCTTATCAATTTCAAAAGTAATTACATTTAATATTAATGTAAATATTAATTTTTTTTTATTTTTATAAATTTTATATTTCTACCTAATTTTTAAAATTTATTAAGGCATAAGTAACACTTAGTACTTTTTAACCCAATAAGCTCAAATTAACGTTAGGGTTTCATGGTAAAAATAGGATGTTTTAATGTCGAAGTTGTCTCTTTCCAGTCTTGATAAATCTATATTAGAAGGAAAAAAAGTTCTTGTAAGGGTTGATTTTAATGTCCCATTAAATGAAAATGGTCAGATTACTGATGATACTAGAATAAGAGCAGCAATTCCTACGATAAAATATCTTATAAATAATTCGGCAAAAGTTATATTAGCTGCTCATTTTGGAAGACCTAAAGGGAAAGTTAATGAGAAAATGAGATTAACCCCAGTTGCTGCAAGATTAAGCGATATATTGGAACAAAAAGTTAATCTGACTGAAAGCTGTATTGGTGAAGAGGCTCTAGCTAAATCAAATAGTTTAAATAATGGGGATGTTTTATTATTAGAAAATGTTCGTTTTTATGAAGAAGAAGAAAAAAATGATTTAGATTTCGCTAAAAATTTAGCTTCTCATGCAGATATGTATGTTAATGATGCTTTTGGAGCTGCGCATAGAGCTCATGCTTCAACTCAAGGAGTTACAAAATTTTTAGAGCCTGCTGTTGCCGGATTTTTGTTAGAAAAAGAGTTGAAATATTTACAGGGCGCAATTGATGCTCCAAAACGTCCTCTTGCAGCAATAGTAGGAGGTTCTAAAGTAAGTAGCAAAATTGGAGTTTTGGATTCTCTTTTAGATAAGTGTGACAAAATTATTATTGGGGGAGGTATGATTTTTACTTTTTACAAGGCAAGAGGATTAGATGTTGGGAAGAGTCTTGTTGAGGAAGATAAACTTGAACTAGCAAGAAATTTAGAGGCAAAAGCAAAAACTAAAGGCGTAGAGCTTCTATTACCATCTGATGTATTGCTTGCAAATGAGTTTTCTCCTGATGCAGAAAGTAAAGTCTCTCAAATAGATTCAATAAGTGGTGATTGGATGGGCCTAGACATTGGGCCACAATCAATTAAGGTTTTCCAAAATGCTCTTGCCGAATGCAAAACAATTATTTGGAATGGCCCAATGGGTGTTTTTGAATTTGATAAATTTGCTGAAGGTACAAATGCAATAGCAACAACCTTGGCAGATTTAAGTTCTTTCTCTGAGGTTTGTACAATTATTGGTGGAGGAGACTCTGTAGCTGCAGTGGAGAAAGCTGGTTTGGCTGAAAAAATGTCACATATATCAACTGGTGGAGGGGCTAGTTTAGAACTTTTAGAAGGTAAAACTTTACCTGGAGTAGCTGCTTTAAAAGACGCTTAAATTATATTTTTTCAATTATTTCAACGCTTTTAGTGAAAGAGATAGTTCCTTTCGGATGAGCAATAATACCTGACCATAATTGTCTAGCTGGTTTGGATGATGCTCTCGTGGTTTTGAAAATACCTCCAGAGGCTAAAGGCTCAATATTGATTTCTTGTTTTAAATAAGATTGATCCTGATGCGATATTATTCCTCCAGCTATAATTACATCACCAAGTGGTTCACTTAGAATAATATCGATATCATATTTGGTACCAGTTAGAACTGTCTCAGGAATTCTAAAAATAATATCTATTTTGTTTTGGTCATTTCTAATTGTAGTTAATAAATTTTTTATATTTCCATTATTTATTTTGTCGTTTTGAGTGGAAAATAAATACTTAAAATTAGATTCAAGAAAGTATATTTCCCCATTAACTATTTTCTTTCCATTAACTTTAATATTAAATATTTTTTCTTCAGAGTTTCCTCCGCTTAATCTTTTAATTTGCCATTTTGAATTAGGAAAATCTTTGATTATTTCCTTAAATTTTTCTTGAATTTTAGAGTTTTCATCTTCTTTAAAAATGTTTTTTATCAATTTTAAGTTTCGACTATTTAATGCATTCTCAAGATTTGCTCTTATATCAACGTTTGTATTTTGGGTGATTGCTAATTTCGGGTAAATGAGATAAATAAATGTATAGATAAATAATCCTAATTTTACAAGCAAATTTAAATTAAACATTTTCATAACTTTATAATTCTATTTTACTTATTTAATTTTTAATGTCTAAAAAAAGAAATAATTTATTAATTGCGGCAAGTGGAACTGGAGGTCATATTTTCCCTGCTTTAGCAGTCTCTAAAATGGTTGAAAAAGATTGGGATATTTATTGGTTAGGCGTTAAAAAAAGACTCGATTCTGGATTTGTACCTAAAAAATATAATCTTTTGACATTAAATTTGGAGACACCTAAAAAAAATATTTTTATACTATTTCAATATCTAAAAATTTTATTTTCAATTTTTAATATCATTAAAATCCTAAAAGAAAAAAAAATTAATTTAGTATTTACAACTGGTGGATATATTTCAGCACCAACAATTCTTGCAGCAAAGTTGCTTAAAATACCAGTAATAATACACGAATCAAATGTAGTACCAGGCACGGTTACAAAATATTTTGGTTTTCTATGTGAATTTGTTCTTCTGGGGTTTAAAGATACAAAGTTTTATTTAAGAAATTGCAAAACTATTTTCACTGGAACTCCCCTTAGGGATGAGTTTTATGAAATTAATCCCTTACCAAAATGGGTTCCAAGAGGAAAAGGTCCTCTTCTAATTGTTATGGGAGGAAGTCAAGGAGCAAAGAGGATTAATGAAATTTTTTATGAATCTCTTGAATTTTTAATAAAACAAAATTTTCGAATAGTTCATATTATTGGAGAAATTAACTTAGATAGTTCCGTAAAAATAAAATCTAATAATTATGTTCAAAAGAAATTTACTAATCAAATTGCATCTTTGATGCAAAACTGTGACCTTGTAATATCAAGATCTGGAGCAGGAACAATAAATGAACTTATACAAACTGGAAAACCATCAATTTTAATTCCCTACCCTAATTCAAAAAATAATCACCAAGAAAAAAATGCAATGATTCTCTCTTCAATTGGGGCTGCAATTTTAATGAATCAAAATCAAATATCAAGATTATTTTTTGAAGAGACTTTGAAAAGAATTTTAAAATTTAAATTAAAAAAAGGAAAACCTAAATATGAAATTTTAGATTTAATGAAAGAAAATATCAAAAATTTTGATTCCTTAAAATCTACAAATGAGATTAAAAAATTAATAAACTATTTTTTAAAGGAATTTTGAATTTCTCTACATAAAATTTTATTATTTTTTCTAGTCTGCAAACTTATCCTTGCCCAATTTTCATTAAGAAATCTAAATGAGGCACATTCTCTAATCAATATCCCTTTGTTTTCTAAATAGTGAATATTTGAAGATAAGGAGAATTTACTTTCTATTAAAAAAAAGTTAGTTGAAGAGTTATGTACTTTAAGATTTTTAATTTTCGATAATTCTTTATACACCCAATTTTTCTCAGTATTTACCCAGTTATGAATCTTTGTTGTCCATTCCTCATAAAAAATCTTATTACTTAATAGTTCTATTCCAGCTTTTATAGCAAATGAATTTAATGGCCATGGGTCTCTTTTTATATTCCATTCTTTAAGTTTTTCAGATGAGCCAATAATATAACCTAATCTTAAACCTGCAATATTAAAGAGTTTGGTCAAACTCCTAATAACTAATAAATTATCATATATTTTAGTGAGAGGAATTAAAGATTCTTTCTCGCCATTAGGTGTGATAGCTAAGAAAGCTTCATCACAAATAACTAGTTTATATTTTTTTAGAATTATTTCTAAAGATTTTTTATCCCATAATTGACCCGTGGGGTTATGTGGGTTGGTTATCCAAAGAACATCACAAATTGGATTAAGTGGAAAGTTTTGGGGAAAACTATTACTCCAATTTTTTGGTAATTCTGAATAATCGAAGTTGGCGTTCCAGCAATTTAATGATCTTTCATAATCTACGAAGCCTGGACTTGGTATACAACTTGCTCCAAATTTGGAAGCTTCATAACCTACCCAAGTTATTAATTCAGAAGCTCCATTACCTGGCAATATATTATCAGGATGTATTTGATGAAATTCTCCAATTATTTCTCTCAAATTATTTAGATTCCTTTCAGGATAATATCGAAATCCTAGAGTTTTAATTTCTGAATATAAAACATCTAATAATTGCTTTGGGGGATCAAACGGAACTAGTGAGGCACTTGAATCAATAATTTTAGATGGTAATAAATTTAATTTTCTTGCCTTAGTTAATATATTGCCTCCATGCTTGAAGTTTATATTATTCAAATTTTTGGTATTTAATTTATCCATAAATTATCTTAAATTTTATTCAATCCATTCTAATTTTGATCCAATAGCTTCTCTTATATTTGATAATTGGTGAATATTAATTTGTTTTATGATCCCATTAAGAATATCTGGGACTAATTGAGGACCCTTATATATCCATCCAGTGTATATTTGAACTAAAGATGCTCCAGAACATATTCGTTCCCAAGCAGATTCTGGACTATCTATTCCACCTACTCCAATTAAGTTAATATTATTGTCAATATTGTGAATATGACTAATTATTTGATTTGCTTTTCGTTGAAGTGGTTTACCACTTAATCCTCCATTTTCCTCAGAAAGTAATAGCCCTGTTTGCTTTATCTTTCGTTGTTCAAAACCTAATCTATCTAGACTAGTATTGGTAGCAATTATTCCATCAATATTCTCATCAAGTATTAGTTGGCATATATCTTCAATATCTTTATAACTTAAATCTGGTGCAATTTTCACAAATAAAGGTGGACAATTATCTAAATTTTTAACTTCTCTAAGTAGTTCTTTAAGAAGAATAGGATCTTGTAACTTTCTAAGTCCTTCAGTATTAGGGGAACTTACATTTATAACTGCGTAATCACAATAAGGAATCAAAAGTTTTAAAGAAGTTAAATAATCTTCAGTAGCTTTAGATAGGCTTGTAATTTTAGATTTCCCAAAATTTATGCCCAAACAATTATTTTTCCTATGTTTTTTTAAATCAACATTTTGCTTTAAAAAGTTTTTAACAAGATTTTCGGCACCATTATTATTGAATCCCATTCTATTTAATGCTGCCTGCTCCTTAGCTAATCTAAATAATCTCGGTTTAGGATTCCCAGATTGAGCAAATTTAGTAACTGTACCAAGTTCAGCAAAACCAAATCCAAAATCCTTCCAAATATTTGCGGCATTACCATTTTTATCAAAACCTGCAGCTAAACCTACTGGATTACAAAAATCTATCCCACATATTTTTTGATGTAATCTTTTATCAACAACACAAAATTCTTGATTTAAACTTTTTATTATTCTTGAAATTAAGGGCCAATTTCTATTGTTTGAACTAAAAGTGAGAAGACTTAAGGATAAATTTGTAAGGTACTCTGCATCTATTCCGTCATCTTTTTTAAGGATAGGAGTTACCAAGTTCTCATAAATATTATTAAATATTCCTTTCTGATTAATCATAAAATATTAAAGATTAAGTATTAATATTTTCTATTATCCAATATTTTTGATTTTTAGGAATTAATCTCCAATTACGCCATTCAAACAGTTCATATTTTTGAACGAGTGTATAACTTTCTTCTCCAAGTAATTCATTCAATTCACTAGAATTTAAAAAATATTTTTTTTCAGCAAATTGTTCAATTAATTCATTTTTGGAAAATAACTTTTGAATTTCATTAGGTTCTGTTTCTTTTGAAAAGTCCCTTGCTTCAAATGATTTTTTGACTTCACCAACTATGGGTATTCCTTTGCTATAGCTTGTAGCAATTAAATCAACTCTCTCATTCTGCTTATCCCCACTATGACCTTTAACGAATTCCATAACTAGGCCTTTTATCCTTAAATCATCTATTTTTTGCCATAAATCCAAATTTTGAACAGATTTACCCGCGCTTGTTTTCCATCCATTTCTCTTCCAATTGATGATCCATTTTGTATAGCCCTCAATAACATATTTACTATCAGTTCTTAATTTAAAGTTTTCTTTTAATTGAAAATTTTTTAACTTTTCGAGAGTTTTTATAGCTGCAGTAAGTTCCATCCTATTGTTGGTGGTATTTTCCTCTGAACCACCTATTTCTATTTCACTATTATCATTAAAAATTATTAAACCTCCCCACCCTCCTGGACCGGGATTTCCACTGCATGCCCCATCAGTTGCAGCTTCAATTGCAATGTTTTTTTTACTATTCATAATAGTAAGTAAAGCCGATATCTCATATATCGGCTAGAAGAATTCTTATTCTATTTTAGGGTAACTTTACCGCCAGCTTCTTCAATCTCTTTCTTTAAAGTTTCAGCATCTGCTTTTGCAATTCCTTCTTTAACTGTTTTTGGTGCTGATTCAACAAGTGCTTTTGCATCACCAAGCCCAAGCCCAGTTGCATTTCTTACAACTTTGAGGACTTTGATTTTAGCAGCTGCATCGAAGCTTTCTAGAACTACATCGAATTCAGTTTTTTCTTCAGCAGCTCCTCCGTCGCCATCGCTACCACCAGCTCCTGGAGCTGCCATTACTACACCAGCTGATGCCGCTGCGGAAACACCAAATGCCTCTTCAATTTGTTTAACAAGCTCAGATGCTTCTAAAAGTGAGAGGGTTTTTAATGATTCAAGAATTTCTTCAGTTTTTGCAGTCATTGTCTTAATAGATAGTTAATTGTGAATTTTAAGATTCTGATTTTTCAGAATGTTGTTTAAGTGATCTAGCAAGTCCAGAAGGCACTTCATTGATAGAAATAGCAATTTTTGTAGCAACACCATTTAATGCGCCGGCAATTTGTGCCATTAATACCTCTCTTGAAGGTAGACTTGCGATCTCTTTAATTTCAGACTCGCTGAGAAGTCTACCCTCGAATAAAGCTCCTTTGGTTTCGGATTTTTTTGTATCTTTTTGAAAAGATTGGATTGCCTTTACAGCTCCTCCAACATCTTCTTTGATTAATACAAAAGCATTAGTCCCAGTGAGTAAAGATTCAAGATCAGTCCAATTACTATTACCATCAATCGCTTTACGCATTAATGAGTTTTTAGTAACTTTGCAAATGCCATTATTTGTTCGCAATCTTGATCGCAAATCAGACATCTCCTTGATAGTTAAACCTTTATAGTCAAGAACTACAGCCATTTCCGAATTATCTAACAGAGATTTTATTTCTGTTACGATTTTTTGCTTATTCTCTATTGTTCGGCCCATTGTTTTTGTTGGATCGTAATTTAGGAAGAGCAGGAAATGCGGCAAAGTCCATTTATGAAAGAGGCCGCACTTATTAGATCCAAGAAGAAAATAATTAAGACGAAACCTCGGCAGGATTTAAAAATCTAGTTTGAACTAAATAAACCTACTTTCTTTGGCCGTATTATTGCTTCAAAATTATACTACAGAGCGTTAACTTTCAGGCTGATAATCTTGTAAGGCATTTATATCAACTTGAACAGAAGGTCCCATAGTTGAAGTTACATAAAAACTTCTCCAATACTTACCCTTCGCACCACTAGGCTTATTTTTATCAATCGACTCTTGTAGTGTCTTTAAGTTTTCAAATAATGCATTTTCGGTAAAACTAGCTTTCCCAAAGCGAACATGCACAATACCAGCTTTATCTGCTCTAAATTCTAGTTTGCCCGCTTTAAATTCTTTTATTGCACTAGCTATATCAGCAGTTACAGTACCCGCTTTAGGATTTGGCATTAACCCCCTTGGACCTAAAACTCTTCCAAGTTTTGCTACTTTTGGCATCATATCTGGAGTCGCAATAAGTAAATCAAAATCCATATTTCCTTTATTAATGCTTTCTACAAGATCCTCTTCTCCAAAAAGATCTGCACCTGCAGATTTGGCTTTTGCCACATTTTCACCACTTGTTATAACAGCAATTTTAATACTTTGACCAGTGCCATTAGGTAAAGCTACGGTTGTTCTTAGCTGTTGATCTGTATATTTTGGATCAATTCCTAAACGAATATGAGCTTCAATAGTCTCATCAAATTTAGCGTTTGCATTTTCCTTGATAATACCTAAGGCTTCAAGGGGCGCATATATACGATCTTCTATCTTTGTTGATAGAGCCGTCATTCTTTTGGATAGTTTTTTCATAATATATTTGGGTTCAAACGGTTAATTAATTAACCTCCCCTAAAAAGTGAATGTTTGGGATTAAATCTATTCAGTAATTGAAACACCCATATTTCGGGCAGTTCCTTCAATCACCTTCATAGCTGATTCAATACTTGAACAGTTTAAATCAGGAAGCTTTGTTTTGGCTATCTCCTCTAATTGAGATTTACTTATATTTCCAACAGATCCTTTGGAAGACTCACCAGCTCCTTTTTCTATTCCAGCTGCTTTAGTTATTAAGACTGAAGCAGGTGGAGTTTTGGTTATAAAGGTAAAGCTTCTATCTTCAAAAACTGAAATTTCAACAGGTATAACAAACCCGGCTTTATCTTGTGTTCTTGCATTATATTCTTTGCAAAATGCCATGATATTTACACCATGTTGACCTAAAGCTGGACCCACTGGTGGGGCTGGGTTTGCTTTGCCAGCTTGAAGTGCTAGTTTAATAACCGCAACAATTTTTTTTGCCATTAGATTCGTGAATTTAAACGGGGGTTAAAATAATTATTTTACTCGATAAACAGAAATAATAATTAATTTTGTTTATTGATTTGGGAGAATTCTAATTCTACAGGAGTTTCGCGCCCAAATATTGAAAGTAATGCTTTTAATTTATTTCTTTCACCCGAAACTTCTATAACTTCACCCTGGAAATCTTTAAAAGGTCCACTAGTAACAATAATTCTATCTTTTTCCTCAAGATCTAATTTTATTACAGCTTTCTTCTCTGAAGCACGCTTAAATATTCTATTTACCTCTTGCCTGGATAAGGGACGTGGTTTGATATGTCCTCGTGATCTACCGCTGCTTCTATCTTCTGCTCCCACAAAATTAATGACATTGGGAGTACTTTTTACAGCCATCATCGTATCTTCATCTAGAATCATCCGAACTAAGACGTAACCAGGAAAAACCTTCTCCTCTGTTGTTTGTCTTGAACCATCTTTCTTAAGTTTTATGCCGGGAGTTTGAGGAATTTCAATCTCTATAATTCTGTTATTAACACCTAAAGTTACTGACCTTTGTTCGAGAGTAGCTTTTACTTTTTTTTCACAGCTTGATGCAACTTGAATTGCATACCATCTAGCAATATTGGTATTAGCCCCTTGAGAACTAAGGTTTGTTGTCAATTCATTACTCATTTTTCTTTCTCTGGAAACTGGATAAATAATCTTTTTAAAATTATAGGATTGAATCTATATTTAAAAATTTTACGTTTAACGGAAAATTTGTGATGCTGCCCATCCATAAAACCTGCTTACAGATGCGATTGCCGCTGCGGAAAAGGATACCATAATAATAACAGCAACAGATTCGCTAAATAACTGTTGTTTGTTAGGCCACACAACTAGTTTGAGTTCATCGAATGTAGAAGTTAAAAAATTCTTCTTTTTCTTCGGCTCTTTTATTTCAGAAGGCTCTTTTTTAAGAGGTTCTTGATTAGTAGGAGTTGTCACGAAATTTTAATTTAGTTTAAGCTTAGAAAACTTAAATTTATTTTAGCTCATCGATTTACTCATCAGCTAGGTTTAAATAAAATCTCATCTTTTTTTGAAGGACTAATTTTTACAGATATATTTTTTTTATTTTTAAAATTATCTTCTAACAGTTTTGATGCTAAGGGATTTTCTATTTGTCTTCTAAGTTCTCTTCCTAAGGGCCTAGCCCCATATTCTGGCTCGTAGGAATCATTAGCAATCTTTTGTATGACTTTTTTTTCAATAAATATTTTTATCCCCTGTTCAAGTAATAATTTCTTTAAATCTTCTATTTGTAAAAGAATTATTTTTTGTAGTTGATCAATTGACAGTGGATCAAACTTTACGATTTCATCGATTCTGTTTAAAAATTCGGGTCTAAAAATAGAGGATAATGATTTGTTAATAGATTCTTGTAAATTTTTTTTTCTTAATTCCAAGTTTTCTTTATTACTAGAAATGTTTTTTGAATCTTCTAATATTATTTTTCCAGCTAAATTACTAGTCATTATTATGACTGTATTTTTGAAGTCAACTGTTCTTCCTTGAGAGTCCGTTAATCTTCCTTCATCTAAAACTTGTAGTAGGACATTGAATACTTCTGAATGCGCTTTTTCGATCTCATCAAGGAGAATTACAGAATAAGGTTTTCTTCTTACTGCTTCAGTTAATTGTCCTCCCTCTTCATAGCCAACATAACCTGGAGGAGCTCCTAAAAGTCTTGCGACAGCATTTTTTTCCATATATTCACTCATATCCAACCTTAGTAAAGCTTCTTCTTCATCAAATAATGATGATGCAAGAGATTTTGCTAATTCGGTCTTTCCCACTCCTGTTGGGCCCATAAATAAGAATGATCCAATTGGTCTTTTAGGATTCTTCATTCCAACTCTCGCTCTTCTTATTGCAGAAGAAACAGCTTCTATAGCCTTTCCCTGTCCAATAACTTTTTCGCTTATTTCTAACTCTAAATTAACTAATTTTTTTCGTTCATTAGAAACTACTTTGGCAATAGGAATTCCAGTTATTTTTGAAATAACATCAGCAATATCATCAGGTTCAACTTGATATTTAAAAATAAATTTTCTATATCTTTGAGTTTTCTGGAAACTGATTTCAATATTTTCTATTTCACATTCAACTTTATTTAGTTCTTCTTCAAGATTATTTAAATTATCAAAGTTATCCGTTTCTCTATGAATGCTTAATTCTTCGATTTTCAGAATAAGCCTGTACTCTTCTCTTAACAAAAAAGTCAATTGTTCCATTTTTTCTCGTGCATTATTCCAATCATTAGTGATGTCATTTAATTTCTTTATAGATAATTCTTTGCTTTCTAATAGTTTTTCTCTATCTACGATATTTTCGGGGAAAAGATTTTGCAACTTAATTTCAATAGAGTCAATGTTTCTCTCTTCATCGATAATGATTTGAGGTTTTATATTAGATTCTATTTTTAATTGGGCTGCTGCTTCATCAATTAAATCTATCGCTTTATCTGGAAGGCACTTATCGCTTATATATCTATCTGCAAGTCTCGTAGAACAATTAATTGCTTCTTCGGTAATTCTGATGCCATGGTGTATTTCATATTTCTTTTTGATACCTTGTAAGATTTGGGCACTTAACTCAACTGATGGTTCATTAACTAATATCTTTTGAAAACAATTATTTAAAGCCTGATCTTTTTCAATACTTTCTCGAAACTTTTCAGGAGTTGTTGTACCTATGCATCTCAGGTCACCTTCAGTAAGTAAGGGTTTTAAAATATTGCTTATGTCTGTTGTCGATCTATTAGAACTTATTATTGTATGGATTTCATCAATAAATAAGATAATGCCCTGATTGGAGTCTTTTATTTCATTAAGTATTAAGCTTAGTCTTTCCTCCAATTGACCTCTAAATTTTGTTCCAGAAACTAATGCTCCTAAGTCAAGAGAAATAATTTTTAAGTTTTTTAATGAATCAGGAACATTTTTTTCTACTATCAATTGAGCAAGTAATTTGGCAATAGAAGTTTTACCAACGCCTGGATTACCAATGAGGATAGGATTATTTTTGCTTCTTCGAGATAAAACTCTCATTAAGTTATTAATCTCATCTTCTCTCCCTATAACTGGGTCTAGTAAACCTTTTTCAGCAGATTCTGTTAAATCTTTTCCATAAAGAGACAGTGCATTATCTTCAATTTTTTGCTTGGTTTTAATTTTAAGATTACTTTTCGGTGAAGGAATGATGGCTTTTGATTCCTTTATTAGCTCCTCCTTATCACTTTCATTGATAGATTTATTGATTAATATATTTTCTTCGTCAGTTATATTTTTTTTATTTTCTATGTAATTTTTTCTTTGAATAATATTAGGGGATAATTTTAATTCTTCTTCTAATTGTTCTACTGAAAGATCCCCCTCTTGAAAAACATAATTACCTATTCTTAAATCACTACCTAAAGCAATTAACAAATGAGGAATCTCTATTAAGTTTGATCCCCACTGTGTTTTTATTTGATTTGCATTATCTAGTAAAATTTCTAGCTCTTCACCAATAGTAAAAATATCTGAATCATTTATTGGGGTTTCTTCTAAAAAATCTTCAGTTATGTCTAGAACTGTATTTTGATCTATTGATAACTTTTCTATAAATGAAAAAAATTCATTTGAGGTGAACAAAGTATGAATAATGTGTTCAATATTAAATTCACTATGATCCCACTTTTTTGCAGTTTCTTCTCCTAATAGAAGAAGATTCCAACTTATATCACTAAAAAGTTCTGGATTTGAGGTAAGAGTTTCTCTCATGAACTATACAGAATTTATGCTTGATAATTTATGTTTATCTTTACTAAGAATAACTTAATGATAATTTAGAATTTTTTTAAATTATTAAGATGAAATTAAAAAAAATTTTATAATAAAATGAGTTTTGAGTTTTGTTAGGAAATTTTCATAATTTAATAGATAATTGGTATAAGGTTTAAGGACTTGTTTTGAAATCAAAAAAAATTATTTAATTATCTTCTTTATATTTCAGATATTAGCCAAATACTTCAGCTATTTATAGGATTTAAATAGTATTAATTAAATTGTGAAAGAAACTATTGATTTCCTTATTGACACTATTGAAGCCAGGCAAGTGCTTGATTCAAGAGGAAACCCTACTGTAGAAGCTGAAGTATTTTTAGAATGTGGTGCGGTTGGCAGAGCAATAGTTCCTAGCGGTGCAAGCACTGGTGCTCATGAAGCACATGAATTAAGAGATGGCGGGACAAAATATATGGGGAAAGGGGTCCTAAATGCTGTTAATAAAATTCATGAGACAATTTCTCCTGCCCTATGTGGATTATCTGCTTTAGATCAAACAAGCATTGATAACTTAATGATTGAAATTGATGGGACTCCCAATAAATCTAGTTTAGGGGCTAACTCAATACTTGCAGTGAGTCTCGCTAATGCTAGAGCCGCTTCAAACGCTTTGGATATGCCGTTATATAGATATCTTGGAGATCCACTATCTAATCTTCTACCAGTACCACTGATGAACGTAATTAATGGTGGGGCTCATGCACCTAATGGTCTTGATTGCCAAGAATTCATGCTTGTACCTCATGGGGTAAAAACTTTTAGTGAGTCATTAAGAATGGGTACTGAAATATTTCATTCACTGAAATCTTTGCTTGATAAAAAAGGCTTATCTACTGCTGTTGGGGACGAAGGTGGTTTTGCTCCAGAATTGTCATCTAGTGAAGCAGCGGGAGATTTGCTTTTAGACGCTATTCAGAAAGCAGGATTTATTCCAGGTGAACAAGTATCGTTAGCGTTGGATGTTGCTAGCACTGAATTTTATAGGGATGGATTCTATAAATATGAAGGAAAAAATTTAACTAGTTCTCAAATGATTTCTTATCTTTCAAGTTTAGTTTCAAATTATCCAATAGTTTCTATTGAGGATGGATTAGCAGAAGATGATTGGGAGGGTTGGTCAGCTTTAAATAAAGAAATTGGAAATAAAGTGCAGTTGGTCGGAGATGATTTATTCGTTACAAATACTGAAAGATTAAGAAAGGGAATATTAGAAAAATCCGCAAATTCAATTTTAATCAAGGTAAATCAAATTGGAACATTAACTGAAACTTTAGAAGCTATGGATCTAGCTAAACGCGCAGGTTTTACAAGTGTTATTAGTCATAGAAGCGGTGAGACTGAGGATACAACAATTGCTGATTTATCAGTAGCAACGAGATCTGGTCAAATTAAGACCGGATCTTTGAGCAGAAGTGAAAGAATTGCAAAGTACAATAGGCTGTTACGGATTGAAGAAGAGTTGGGAACTCAAGCCAAATTTGCTGGTGATTTAGGATTAGGTCCAAAGAATATATAGTTTTTATTGCTTTAGCTTTTCTATTCGTGAACCTTTCCTCATACTTAGTTGACACTTAATCCACTCGATACTTATTGGGGTTGCAAAAATTAAAGGTAAGATCGCAAAATTATTTTGGTTGTTAGTTACTAATAAAGCCGAGGCTATTGTCAAACTTCCTATAAGAATTGAATGACCTAATGATTTTTGAGCAGTAAACATTTTCTTAAATTGTCTATCAGATTCGCCCATCCTTATTTGAAGTTGTAAGTCACCCTGCTCTAATCGCTCTAAGCTCTCATCAATTCTTTTTGGGATACCTACCGCCTTTGAACCTAATTCCCCAACTTGTCTACCAAATTGATTAATTAAATCGTTAGGTGTTTGGTTATTAGAAGTCATTAAATCAATTAGATAAGGTTTGGTAATTGATACAAGGTTAAACCCTGGATCTAACATCCTACCAACCCCTTCAAAAGTTGATAGTGCTCTCATTACAAATATTAAATCAACTGGTAGTTGAAAAGGAGTTTCATAAACAAGTTCGTATAAGTCCCCAGAAAGTTTTTCAATGATATTAGGACTGAATGGTGGAGTTAAAGCTTCTTTAAGCATTAATCTAACTAATCTTCTGACTGGACCTACATCTATATCTTTAGAAATCAAGCCCGCTTGCTGCAGTTGAGTTACTAAAGATGAGGCATCTCTTAACGCTGCAGATTGAACCATAGATCCTAAGCTTGCTTGTAGATTATTTGAAATATTACCCATCATCCCAAAATCATAAAAAATTAATTTGCCTGAATTTGAAACGGCTAAATTACCTGGATGAGGATCAGCATGAAAAAAACCATAATTTACGAGTTGTTTTAAATAGCTAATTGCACCTATTTCTGCAATCTTTGATAAGTCTATATTCTTAGATTTTAATTTTTCAATATCACTTATTTTTGTACCTTCTAAATAACTTAAACAAAGAACTTTTTCAGTGCTCAAGTTCCAAATCACCTCAGGAACTTCTACATTTTCATCATCAATAAATTGCTGCCTAAATCTTGCGGCATATTGAGCTTCACATTTAAAATCTAGTTCTTTCATAAGAACTTTCCTACACTCTTTTGCTATTGCAACCCAATTTCTTCCTCGACTCCAGTTCTTATTCTTTTGAATTATGAAAGCAATTTGTTGCATTATATTCAAATCGATGGTGAATAAATTCTTCAGATTAGGTCTTTGAACTTTAAATACAACTTCTTTCCCATTTTTTAAAGTTGCTTTATGAACCTGAGCTAACGAAGCTGATCCAATTGGATTAGAAGTAATTTGGTTGATTTCTGAGAACTTATGACCTAAATCTCTTTGGATAATTTCTTCAACTTTCGTATATGAGAATTGAGGAACTTGATCTTGTAACTTTGATAATTCTTGTATCCAAGTATTCGGTATTAAATCAGGCCTCGCAGATAATAGCTGACCAATTTTGATAAAAGCGGAACCAAGTTCAATTAATTGATTAGTAAACCACCTAGCTCTTTTTATTTGAACTTTATTTTTTTGATCTGTATTAGTTCGGAAAATTTTAAATATTAAATTGTCTAGCCATAAATTAAACAAAAGTAAAATAAGTATTTTCCAAATAAGAAATCCTCTTTTGATTTTCTTTATTCGATTTTTTAATTTATGGTTGCTCATTAAATTGTTATATCCATTCTTTTATTAAAGTGATCAATTTTTCCTTTAATATCTTTTATTTCATTTAGAACTTCACTTAAGTATGGATCTTGATTAGATTCTGAAGTATCATCATTTTTACCCTTCCTTACTTCAGTTTCCATTCTTGCAGCTTCTTCAATAATTGAATCTTTTAGTATGTCAAATTCTTTTTTTATTTTTTCTGGGGCATCTTGAGCAATATTTGTAGCTTCTTCAATTTTTTCTACAACAATTTCGTTTAATTTTTCCGTTACCTTTTTAATAGCTGCCTTTAAAAGGAAATCAGAATTGGTCATAAATAATATTTAAAGCCTTTTAGTAATTCTTAACTTTCATTGATCTAATAATAGATCAAATAAGAACAAATCAGGTGATTAATTTCCTTAAAGATTGATCTATTCTTGTTTTCCCTATGTAAGTTTGTATCTATATTCTGCTTTTTTCTTTTTTTTCTTCTAACTTATATTTATGTTATAAGGTTAGAAATTTCAATAGTAAATTTTTCTATCCAAAAACTCATATAATGATTGATTAAAAGGAGTTTTATTAAATTGGAAATTACTGAGACAGATGTTGCTATTATTGGCGGTGGACCAGCCGGCTGTACTTGTGCGTTGTACACATCTCGTTCTAATCTAAAGACTGTCATAATAGATAAAAATCCATCTGTGGGTGCTTTAGCAATAACCCATCAGATTGCAAATTATCCAGGAGTATCTGTCGATATTAGCGGTGAAAAATTGCTTACCTTGATGCGAGAACAAGCTGTTCAATATGGTACAGATTATATAAGAGCTCAAGTTTTTGGTATTGATGTGGGTGAGAATTGGAAGACAGTTTTTACGCCTGAAGGAACTTTTAAAGCTAAAGCTCTTGTCCTAGCAAGCGGAGCTATGGGTAGACCTGCTTCTTTTAAAGGTGAGGCAGATTTTTTAGGCAAGGGTGTAAGTTACTGCGCTACTTGTGATGGTGCTTTTTATAAAAACAGAGAAGTTGCAGTTGTTGGGGCAAATAAGGAGGCAATTGAGGAAGCTACTGTTCTTACTAAATTTGCTTCAACTGTACATTGGATTACATCAAGTGATCCAAAACCAGATAATGAGGAAGCTATGGAATTGATGGATAGTGCAAATATTAAACATTGGAGTAGAACGAGACTATTAGAAATATTAGGAAATGATATGGGTGTAAATCGTGTAGTTGTGAAGAATAAACAGGAAGAAGGACCTATTAATCTAGATTTAGATGGAGTCTTTGTCTATATGAGTGGTTCCAAGCCAATTACTGATTTTTTAGGAGATCAAATTGCTTTGAAGGAAGATGGGGGAGTAATTGTTGATGATTTTATGTCTACAAATTCTGATGGTGTATGGGCTATTGGTGATATAAGAAATACACCTTTCAAACAGGCTGTTGTCGCAGCGTCAGATGGATGTATAGCAGCCATGTCTATTGACCGTTATCTAAATAGCAGAAAAAATATAAGAGTAGATTGGATACACTCTTGAAGAGTTTATAAAGTATAAAATTTTATAAAGGTGTTGCTTCAGAAATATAAGCTACTCCACCGTAATAACTTAGATCAGATTTAATATTCTCTCGCATTTTATCAATTAAATCTTGTTCACAAAAAACTATAACGTGAGCATTAGAACCAAATCCGGTAAACTCCATATCTTCTGTAACAACTCTTTCTGGACCTCTACCTGTTGCATGTTTCATTATGGTATAACCAGGTACATTACATTTTTCTAATGTATTGATAATTGCATCTAGCTCTCTTTCACTAAAAATTAAATCTAATCTTTTCATTTTTTAAAACGGTGTAAGTGGAATAATTTTATTTACTAAACTCATATAAATTGGAATACCTATAATTATATTGAACGGAAATGTTAAACCTAAAGTTGTAGATATATAGTAACTTGATCTTGCTTCTGGTACTGTCATCCTCATCGCTGCCGGCACTGCTAAATACGAGGCACTTGCACATAAAACCACAAATAAAAGTGCGTTTCCAGGTCCAAGAGATAAAAATCTTGCAACGAAAACACCTATTAGAGCATTAAACAATGGCATGAAGATTGCAAATCCAATTAAAAATGAACCAGCAGTTTTTAGTCTAGGTAATCTTTGAGCTGCAACTATTCCCATGTCTAAAAGGAAAAAGCATTCTGCTCCATAAAATAATTGCCCAGTAAAAGGTTCCATTTTTAGAATCCCAGAAGGATTACTGAAAGCAGTAAGAAAACCTACAATTAAACTAGATAGTAATAAATATACTGATCCGTTTAAAACAGACTCATGCAATATTGAAGTAATATGCATTTTTCTTGAATTAGGTCTATTTTTAGGCGCTGCAAATTTTACCAGTAATAAGCCTACGATTATGGCAGGAGATTCCATTAAAGCTAATGCACCAACCATGAAGCCATCGAAATCTATACTTTGACTCTCTAAGAAACTCTCTGCCGAGATAAACGTTACGGCGCTAATAGAACCATACGCTGCAGCAATGGCTGCCGAGTTGAAAACATCAAATTTGGATCTCAAGATAAAGAATCCAATCAGTGGAATTATTAATGACATCAGTATTGCAGCACCTAATGTTGGTAAAACCTGATCAGTAAAACCACTTTTCTGAATTTCAATGCCTCCTTTAAAACCAATTGCTAAAAGTAAATATAAGGAAAAAAGTTTAGGTAAAGGGGCAGGTATTTCTAAATCAGATTTAAAAAGTACAGAAATTGCTCCAATTAGAAAGAAAAGTACTGGTGGAGCTAATACATTTTGCAGTATTGGATTTATTTCCATAGATATTACTAGCCTAATTCATTTAAAGCAGCCTCTAATGCTTCTTTCCTTGTCTCAATGATGCCATCAACACCAAATTTTGATAATCTTTCTTTAACTTTTTCATTAGCTCCAGCTACAAAGGCTTTTCTAGAATTATTTTTAGCCTCCTGCATCATATCTTCAATTGCAAGTGTTGCTGTAACTCCAAGTCTAGGGACATCAGTAATATCTAAAATTAAAATTTTATAGTTTCTTACTAACATCATTCTCTCAGTAATCCCTTTTGCTGCACCAAAACTTAGTGGTCCTTTTAGTCTAAATAACATTACTTCTCCAGAACATCTATCAAGAAGAGCTTTTTCATCGGAGGGTAAAAGATTTTTACTTTGTTCATCATCCTTTGATAAAGGATTATCCTGATCCATTCCTTCTAATTGCGTTTCAGTAATTGAATCAATAGTTAGCATATTTGCAATAAATACCCCAACTAATACTGCCCATATTAAATCCCAAAAAACTGTCATCAATAAAACACCATACATAACAACTGCTGTTTTAAGAGATAATTTGTGAGCTCTTCTCAAGAATCCCCAGTCAATAATATCCAAACCTACTTTGATAAGAATACCTGCTAAAAGAGCTGTAGGTATTTGTTCTGCTAATGGTCCTGCACCTACTAAAACTATTAATAGAACTACTGAATGAACCATTCCTGAAATAGGAGTAGAGCCTCCAGATTTGACATTTATAACAGTTCTCATTGTCGCCCCAGCTCCAGGTAAACCTGAGAATAGTCCAGCTATAGCATTTCCTATCCCCTGGCCAATTAATTCTCTATCCGAATTATGTCTTGTTTGAGAAATATTATCTGCAACTAGAGAGGTCAGTAAAGAGTCAATAGCTCCAAGAACTGCCAGAACCAAGCCAGCTTTGAAAATGATAGGAAAGTATTGATTAAAACTTGGAAAACTAAGAGATGGTACTCCTCTAGGAATTTCACCAATTCTGTCTAATGCACCATCGCCAAAAATTAAAATTGATAGTGGAGTAACTATTAATAAGGCTAAAAGAGGGGAGGGTACCCATTGGCTGATTTTTCTAGGTGTTAGAAATACTATTCCTAGTGTCATTATTGCTACACCAATAGCAGCTCCATTCGGCTGGAAATTAGAAAAAACAGTTGATAAAGACTCGATGACGCCTCCTCGGGTACTTATTCCTAATAGAGGACCTATCTGGAGAGCAATGATTATCACGCCTATGCCAGACATAAATCCGGAGACTACAGAATATGGAACAAGCGTTATGTATTTACCAAGCTTTAAAATTCCAAACAATATTTGTAATAATCCGCCAATTACTACTGCAGCCATGACTAAAGGTAAAATTTGGCCTGCTGAAAGATCTCTAGGCACACCAACAGCGGCTAAACCTGCTACAACACCTGCCACTGTAACGCTCATTGGACCAGTTGGACCACTAACTTGAGCGGGGGTGCCCCCAAATAAAGCTGCTAAAAAACCAACAACAACTGCCCCATATAAACCATAAATTGCACCCCCAGGTCCTAAGGCTGCGTTTCCAAAAGCAAGTGCAAGAGGTAAAGCTACTACTGCAGCAGTTATTCCTCCTAAAATATCACCCCTTATATTCTTAAGATTAAATCCATTAATTATTTCCAAAGAAAAACTCCTTAAATAAATACATTAACTAAAAGATATTATCTCTTTATGTCCAAAATTTGTTAAAAAATTAAATTTGTGCAAAAAATATCAACAACTTTAAAAACATACTTTTAATCATATTAGGTTAATTTTCCTGAACAAAAGTGGATTTTGTTTAATTTTTTTGGAAGTTAAGAGACTATCGTATTAGTGAAATAATTATTTTATAATTTTTAAAATATTCCAATGAATTTGATCATTCGCCCAAGAAGATTGAGAAGGACGGAAGCAATAAGAGAGATGGTAAGAGAAAACCATCTGCATCCTGAAGATTTTATATATCCATTATTTATTCACGAAAAGGATTTTCAAGAAGAAATATCTGCAATGCCTGGTATTTATAGATGGGATATTAATGGATTAATAAAGGAAGTTTTTAGAGCCTGGGAATTAGGTATTAGATGTATTGTACTTTTTCCAAAAATTGATGACAGTTTAAAAACAGAAGATGGATCAGAATGTTTCAATGAAGCTGGTTTAATACCTAAGGCTATTCGTATGTTAAAAAAAGAGATACCTGAGATGGCAATTATGACTGATGTTGCCTTAGATCCCTATTCATGTGATGGACATGATGGTTTGGTTGATGAAAATGGAATAATATTGAATGATGAAACCATTGAGATTCTTAAAAAACAGGCTATTAATCAAGCTAGAGCGGGTGCAGATTTTATTGGTCCAAGTGACATGATGGATGGGAGAGTTGGAGCTATAAGGAATGCTTTGGATATTGAGGGATTTAGCGATGTGGGAATTATTAGCTATACCGCAAAATTTTCTTCTGCTTATTATGGACCTTTTAGAACAGCTTTAGATTCTGCCCCGAAAGAGAATAATCGAAAAATAATTCCAGATAATAAATCAACATATCAAATGGATCCTGCTAATTCGAAAGAGGCTTTAATCGAATCGGCATTAGATCAATATGAGGGAGCAGATATTTTGATGGTTAAACCTGGTGTCTCTTATCTAGATATAGTTTATCGGCTGAGTACTTTTTCAAATAAACCAATAGCTGCTTATAACGTGAGTGGAGAATATTCAATGGTAAAGGCTGCTGCTATGAAAAATTGGATTAATGAAAAGGATATTGTTTTAGAAACATTGCTTAGTTTCAAAAGAGCAGGGGCAAAATTAATACTCACCTATCATGCTTGTGATGCATCAAAATGGTTGAATGAGACGTAAAAACTCATTAAAATTAAAAATTTTGTTTATTCTTAACTAAATATTATTCATTATTTTGCTTTTAAAAGCTTCAAAAGGTGTCCAAAGAATCGGACATATTGCACTTAGGGTAGAAAATCTCGAGAGAGCTAAGTCTTTTTATTTGAACTTAGGTATGCAATTAATTTGGGATGATAAAGATTGGTGCTATCTAGAGGCTGGTAAAGGAAAAGATGGACTTGCTTTATTAGGTCCTAGTTATAAAGCTGCGGGCCCACATTTTGCTTTTCATTTTGAAGAGAAAAAGGAAGTGGAAAATATTTATTCAGATTTAAAAAAATCTGGAGTTAAAGTAGCCCCTATTCATCAACATCGAGATGGAACAGCTTCTTTTTATATGCAAGACCCCGAAGGTAACTGGCTTGAAATGCTTTATGTTCCTGCCGGTGGGATTAAATCAAATATTTGATTATTTCAATTGAATGATAGAGAAAAGTTATTATAAAAATTCATCCGCTCATAGATCACTTTCAGAAGAATCTATAAGTCTTTTAGAGTGGGACAATTTAAAAATGCAGATCTCCTCTTTTGCCTCTACAAAAATGGGAAAAAATGCAATATTAAATTTTGAAATTCCTACTCAATATGAAATTTCCACAAGATTATTGCAAGAAACGATCGAAATAAATGAGTTAGAAAATAACTTAGATAAATTGATTAGTTTTTCAGGTGTATTTGATATAAGTAAAAATATTGAGATTTGTTCAAAAGGAGGAGTTATTAATTCTTCTGAATTATTAGAAATAGCAGAAACAATATCTGCTGCAAAAGATTTAAAAAAAATACTTTTAGATTTTGAGCAAAGACCTTTTATTTCCTCTTTTTTAAATCGTTTGATTGATCATAATCAGATTGAAAAAATTTTAAAAATTGGGATTGAATCAAATGGGAGAATTTCTGATCGTGCTAGTCAGAAATTAGCAGACCTTAGGCAAGAATTATTATCTAAGAAATCAGAAAGAAGGTTATTAGTAGATAAATTTATTCAAAAAAATATTAATTCTATTCAAGATACTATTATTGGTGATAGATATGGGAGACCTGTTTTAGCTATTAAAGTACAATTTGCTGAGAAATTCAAAGGTATAATTCATGATTCCTCTGCATCTGGAAATACCATATATTTGGAGCCAGAATCTATAGTATTTAAGGGTAATAAAATTGCTTCTATGGAAGCTAGAGTAGCAGGAGAAGAATTTAAATTGTTAAAAGAATGGTCACAAATTATTCGTGATAATGACAAAAGCCTTATTAATATGTCAGAGATTCTATTGAGAACTGAGAATGCTCTAACACGTTCAAGATATTCAAATTGGATTGGAGGTAATGCTCCAATTGTTGAAAATAATCCAATAGTTAGTTTAATAGGTTTTTCGCATCCTCTTTTGATTTGGGAAAATAAAAAAAAAGAAGCGCCCAAACCAGTATCTATAGATTTTCATATAAATAGAAACACTAAAGTAGTAGCTATAACTGGTCCGAATACTGGAGGTAAAACAGTTGCTTTAAAAGGTCTTGGAATAGCATTATTGATGGCTAGATCAGGATTATTCATTCCATCAATAAAAAATCCAATAATCCCTTTTTGTCCTAATATATTTGTGGATATTGGTGATGATCAATCCTTAGAAGGGAATTTATCTACTTTTAGTGGGCATATTTTGCGTATTAGGAATATTCTGGAATCTCTTAATAATAAAAATGGCTTATCAGTTGTTTTATTAGATGAAATAGGATCTGGGACAGATCCTTCTGAAGGCACTGCTCTTGCAATCGCGTTACTGAAAGAATTCGCAACCCTATCTGATATCACTCTAGCTACAACTCATTATGGTGATATTAAAGCTTTAAAATATAGTGATAATAGATTTGAAAACGTTTCAGTTGCTTTTGATGAAGAATCTCTAAAGCCAAGGTACACCCTGAATTGGGGAATACCTGGCAGAAGCAATGCTTTATCAATTTCAAAGAGAATTGGGATTGATGAAAGGATACTTAATGAAGCTGCTAATTACTTAAAACCGAAAGAAGTTGAAAATATAAATAATATTATTAAAGGTCTAGAAGATGAGAGGAAAAAGCAACAAAATTCGGCAGAAGAAGCTGCTGAACTTATAGCTAGAACAGAAATATTACATGATGAAATTAAGAATAATTATGAATTCCAAAAAATTAATGCTGAAAAAATACAGGAAAGTGAAAGACAAAAATTATCAAAACATATCAAAGCAGCTAAAAAAGAAGTTATGAATTTGATAAAGAAATTAAAAGACCAAAATGCAAATGGAGAAGATTCTAGATTAATTGGAATTAGGCTTAAAGAGATTGAGACAGAACATTTAACTCAAACAAATATCAATAAAAAAATTTCTTGGAGTCCTAAGATAGGAGATTTCATAAAAATTAAAAGTTTAAATAGTACTGGTCAAATAATGGATATTGATCAAAAAGCTAGGTCTTTCGATGTTAAATGTGGATCATTTAGAAGTACATTATTAATTAATGAATTTGAAGGCCTTAATGGGGAAAAACCTAATTTCAAAAACTCTAAAATTCAAATAAATTCTGTAAGAGAAGATTTTTCTTTTTCTAAAATTAGAACAAATAGAAACACCATTGATGTTAGGGGCATGAGAGTTCATGAAGCAGAAATAATAATTGAGGAAAAAATTAGAAAGTTTCATGGCCCGCTTTGGATAGTTCATGGAATTGGAACTGGAAAATTAAAAAAAGGACTACGTATTTGGTTATCTGGTTTGAATTATGTCGATAAAGTTGAAGATGCTGCAAATAATGAAGGTGGAGCTGGTTGCAGTATTGCGTGGATAAAATAAAATCTATAAGTATCTAGAAAAAATTATTCATAAGTTTTTAAGTGCAATTTATTGATCAAGCAAAAATCATTCTCAAAGCTGGTAAAGGCGGCAATGGAATCGTTTCATTTAGAAGAGAAAAATTTGTTCCGGCAGGTGGACCGTCAGGAGGAAATGGAGGGAAGGGTGGTTCAATAATCCTTATTGCTGATACTAATCTTCAAACTCTTTTGGATTTTAAATTTAATAGAGAAATATTTGCTAAAGATGGTTTCAAAGGTGGTCCAAACAAAAGATCTGGAGCGACAGGGGAAAATACAATCCTAAAAGTTCCTTGCGGTACTGAAATTAAAGATGTTAATTCTGGCATTATTTTGGGAGATTTAACTGAAGATAAGCAGAGCTTAACAATTGCCTATGGCGGAAGAGGTGGCCATGGCAATGCTTACTATTTAAGTAATCAAAATAGGGCTCCTGAATCTTTTACGGAAGGGAAAGAAGGAGAGACATGGGAGGTTCAATTTGAATTAAAACTTCTCGCTGAAGTAGGAATCATAGGTCTTCCTAATGCAGGGAAAAGTACTTTAATTTCTGTTTTATCATCAGCACGTCCTAAAATCGCAAACTACCCTTTTACAACTTTAATACCTAATTTAGGAGTAGTAAGAAAAGCTGACGGAAATGGATGCCTTTTTGCCGATATTCCTGGTTTAATATCTGGAGCAGCTGAAGGAGTAGGCTTAGGGCATGATTTTTTAAGACATATTCAAAGAACTAAGATACTCATTCATTTGATTGATTCAATTGCAGAAAATCCTATTAATGACTTTGAGATTATTGAAAAAGAATTAAAACAATATGGTAATGGGCTTTTAGATAAAAAAAGAATAGTTGTGCTTAATAAAATGGAGCTTGTGGATGAAAATTATTTACGATCAATTATTAAAAAGTTAGAAAAATTATCCAATAAAAAAGTTTTAGTTATTTCTTCATCTTTACGAGAAGGACTGACTTCATTGCTTTCTGAGGTTTGGAATTATATTTAATTTCTTGGAGATATTATTTTTTGATTAAATTACTTGATTTAATTGAGTAAATTAGCCATAAATTAGATATTGCCTTTTATAACCTTATGAATTTCTATAGTTGCTTTGATCAACAAGGACAAATTATTGCCAGATGTCAGACTGTCCAAGATATTGAAGTTTTAAAGAAAATGGGAAGACCGATAGTAAAAGTTAAAGAAATGAAGAATGAAGAATCTGTGGTTTGTTCATTAACTGGAAGCCCATCTGATTTCAATATGGATTATTAATAAAACAATAAAACAATAAAAAACAAAGGGGCTTTTAAAGCCCCTTTGTTTTTTCGTAATTAAAAATTAGTCATCATAAACTAAACATTCAGGTTCGTCTGGATTGGCATCGCAGAATAACTCTAATGCATTCGGATCATGTTTATCTTCTGGATGATGATCCTTATATCCTTCGAGATCTTTTAACTCTTCGGTTAAATGTCTGACCTTTGGAAGATTACCCTGTTCTTTTGCAGAGGCGATTTCCGATTGATCTTTTTGAATGTGTTCGTCAATGGATTTCATTTGCAGTTGTGATACTAAAGAAGATACTTATAACATAGTTAATTTGAATTCATTTTGCATCATGTATTTATAAAATTCGTGTGCATTACAACATGCAATTTGTTAATCAATAATTATTTAATAATAAATTCACTTTGGAAGCGATTGCATTATTTCTTTTAAAGAAGGAAGAACTGGGATGAGTTGATTAGGATTTAAAGGGAATAATGCTTTGTAATAGTCTTTTTTCCATTCAGAGTCAAAACATGTTTCAGAAACCCTAGTTAATTCAAAAAAACTTGATCTCCATTTAACAATATTTTTAAAATCTGAAATTTCTTTTTCAGTACATTTAAAAAGTTGCCTATAAATTAATTCCCAACGAATAATTGTTGGAAATAAATAAATATCTGCATAAGTTAAGTCTTCTCCACAAATCCAGTTACCTAAATTTTCATCAAACTTTTTTTCTATTTTAGTTAGAGCTTCAAAAAGGTTCTTACTTGCTTTTTCATAAGATCTCTGATTTCTGGCAAATCCGCATTTATAGACCCCATTATTAATGTCGGAATGAATTATTTCTAGTAAATCTTGATCGCAATTACATATTTGGAGTGTTTTTTGTGAGGACTCTTCTTCTTTTGAGTTCAGTAACCTTACTATTTCAAAACTTTCGTTAGAGATAATATTAATCTGATTATTGTTAAAATTGAATAATAACGGTAATGTCGATCTGAAAAGATTATTCATTTTTGCTTTTTTATAAAATTGATGAAGAGTCTCGCATCCCTCAAACTTTTCATTGAAAATCCATTGACCACTGTTAATATCTGCTTCTAAAAAAATAACTTTGACTTTCTTTGATAAGTTTTTCAGTTTGTAAACGAGTAAAGTCCTATGGCACCACGGACAAGAATTTCCTACTAATAAATATATGTTTTCTTTCTTGAATTTAAATTCATAATTTTTATCTATTAGTATTCCTTTCGGCCTTCTATAATTTCCTTGTGAATCGGAAGGTGCGAAACCATCCATTAATTTTGTCCAAAACCAAAACCAGAACTTTTTTGAGAAGTTAATGAGGTATTTATTTTGCATAAAATTTAAATTTTAATTTTTTAAAATGACCTTGAAAAAAATACTCATTGTTTCTGGTACTCATGGAAATGAAATTAATCCAGTTTGGGCAATCAATCAATTTAATAATCAGTTTAAAACTATTGATAAAAATATTGAATATAAATTCATCATAGGAAATCCTCTTGCTTATGAAAGAGGTTGTAGATACATAGACAATGATTTAAATAGATCTTTCAATTCAATTAAAAAGAATTTTGATAATAGTGTTTATGAAATTAATAGGGCAAACTTTTTAGTTAATAAGTTTGGTGTTAATGGTTCAGAACCTTGTGAAATTGTTATTGACCTGCATACCACTACATCAAATATGGGGACATCTATTGTTATGTATGGAAGGAGAAGACAAGATTTCTGTTTAGCCGCATTACTTCAGCATAAATTTGGATTGCCTATTTATTTACATGAAAAAGATGAAAAACAAACTGGATTTCTTGTAGAAGCTTGGCCTTGTGGCATAGTAATTGAAATAGGATCTGTTGCTCAAAATTATTATGATCCAAAAATTATTAATAAATTTTTAATAATAATTAGTTCTCTAAGAGATGAGATAAACAAGTTGAAAAATAATCAAATAAAACTCCCAAAAGGTTTAATAGTTCATATACATCAAGGCAGTATTGACTATCCAAGAGAAACAAATGGGCATATTAATGCTCTAATCCATCCTAAAAGAATGAATCAAGATTGGAAGCCTATAAAAATGGGAGATCCTTTATTTATGGATGTGCTAGGTAAAACTAAAACTTATACTGGAGAAGATATTATTTGGCCCGTTTTTATTGGTGAGGTTGCATATAAGGAAAAAAATATAGCAATGAGTTATACAAAAAAAGAAGTATTAAATCTTCCAAACCAAATTTGCAAGGAATTTTTAGGTTGAATTTACTATCTTTCAAT